>DASYRZ010000040.1:0-3234 GCA_036003865.1 Gemmatimonadales bacterium
CCCGGTCTGCGCGTCGAGGGCGAGCAGCGAGTTGGCGAACAAGTTGGCGCCGACGCGGTCACCGCCGTAGAAGTCGGGCGTCGCGGAGCCGGTTGGGACGTAGACGATGCCGCGATGGACGTCCACGGTCATGCCGGCCCACGAGTTCGCGCCCCCGGCGGTTTTCCAGGCGTCCGCCGGCCAGCTGTCGTACCCGAATTCGCCGGGATGGGGAATGGTGTGGAACGTCCAGCGGACCTTGCCGGTGCGCGCATCATAGGCGCGCACGTCGCCCGGCGCCGAGCCCTCCTCTTCTCCAACTCGCGTCCCCCAGACGAGCACATCCTTGTAGACGACGCCGGGGCTCGTCGCGACGAGGTAGGCATCCGCGACGTCGCGGCTCAGTCCCGCGCCGAGGTCCAGCGAGCCCGACTCGCCGAAGGTGGGAATCGGTTGGCCCGTCCGCGCGTCGAGCGCGTACAGCCGTCGGCCGGCGGCAAAGAAGATGCGGCGGTCGCGACCCGCTTCCCAATACGTCACGCCGCGATTGACGTGCGACTCGCGCGGACGGTTCGCAAAGGGATCGAATCTCCAGAGCAACGTGCCGTTGTCGGCGCGGAGCGCGATGACGGCGAGCGCGGGCGTTGTCGTATAGAGGACGCCATTCACGACGATCGGCGTCGCCTGGATTTCAGAGCGGCCGCCCGGCGGCATGTCCCCGGTGTGATAGATCCATGCGACCTGGAGCTGCGTGACGTTGCCGCGGTTGATCTGATCGAGCGCGGAGTAGCGCGTGTTTCCCGGCTCGCCTCCCGCGACCCGCCAGTCGCCGATCGGCGCTTGGGGCGTCGAGCACGCGGCCAGGACCGTCAGGAGAGCGCCAACGCGCTTCAAGAGCGTTTGGTCTTCTTGCGTCGAGCGGCAGCCACGGCCTTCTCGGCCCAGGCCCGCAGCTGCTCGGGCTCCTCCAGCAGCTCAGGAGGCACCTCGTAGTACTGCATGACTTCGCCGGTCTCGCCGTAAGGCCGGAACGGTTCCATTCCCTTGGCCTGGAAGTCTGATCGGTTGGACCCATCGACCTTGAAATAGAGGACGTCATCCGCGATCAGCGCAAAGAAGAATGAACCTGCATAGATGCCGACGCCGCCGAACATGCTGCGGGCGCGGACGTCGGGCAGCACGCGAGTGAGCTGCTCGACGACGAAGGTCCGGAAGCTCGGGCTGACTGTCATGGGGACCATCCCGGGTCGAGCGTCGGCGCGTAGGTGAGTCTCGTGACAGCCCCGATGGACAACGTCGTCACGTACATTGCGTCGCTGCCATCGCGGGACGAGATGAAAGCCAGCCGCGCGCCGTCAGGCGACCACGCGACCTGTCCATCGTACGCGGGTGTCGTGGCGAGCTGGACCCTGCGGCCGCTCGATACCCCGATCACATCGATATCGTAGTTCTCGCCACGGATCACTTGTACCGCGAGCCATTTGCCGTCCGGCGACCATTTGGCCTCGATCTCGTCCGCCGAGTCCGAAGTCAGGCGACGCAAGCCGCCGCCATCGGCGGTCATGACGTAGATGTCCCGGTTGCCCGCCCGATTGGATGTGAAGGCCAGCAGCCTGCCGTCGGGCGACCACGTCGGGTCATTGTCTGGAGCCGGGTGATCGGTCAACCGAAGCCGAGTGCGCGTAACAACGTCCACGACCCAGATATCCGCATTCCCATCGCGATCGGATGTGTAGGCGATGTGACGTCCGTCCGGAGACCAGCTGGGATTCCAATCGTCCGAGCTGTCTCCCGTCAGCGTCAGGAAGCCGGCGCCGCCGACCCCCACGACACAAATGTCACCGCTGCCACGCCGGCCGGTGGCGAATGCGACGCGGCGCCCATCCGGCGACCAGCTGCGGGAATCTTTGGCGATAATCTCAGATGCGAGCCGTTTCTGCCCCGTGCCATCCGCGTTCATCACCCAGAGCTCCCAGTGGTCGCCGACTTGAGAGCCGAAAGCCAGATGAGCCCCATCGGGAGACCAGACAGGAAACCGGTCCTGCGTGTTGGGGCGGGACACGATGCGAACCGGGGGAGATCGGGGATCGTCCGGGTCCACAACGTATACGTCCCAATCGCCGGCGACCTTGGAGGCGAAGGCAATCTTGGCAGGCCCAGCCGTGTATCGAGGAAGAAGGAGAAGCAGCCCGCAGGCGTAGACGGCTAGACGTGGCATGTCCCTGAGATGCCGCACGACAAAGCGAGGTTTAACGTGAGGGCTCCTTAACGAATCGGTACCGCCGCGCTCAGTGTCGAAACACCGTTTTCGTCGAAGCTCTCGACCGCCGCCCAGTAAGCCTGCCCCACCGTGAGCGCCCGCAGCTCGAGCATCGTGCCCTGATCGGCAAACCGTTGATACGTCTGATACAACTTTGCCGACGAAATCCCCCAGCTCACGTTGTACCCCACCACTCCGGGCACTGGCTTCCACCGGATCACCGCGTTTCGCTGGTCGCGGTCGCGCTGCGCGGTGAGCCCTGCCGGCGTCGCCGGGCGCGGTCCGGAGCCGTTGCCGAACACGCGAATGTCGCTGATGGCAAGGTTGGCCGCGCCGACGTGAATGTGCTCGTAGCGCACGAAGCGCGCGCGCGTCGGGGGGGGCGCCGCGATTTCGATGTACGCGTTGGGACGATCGCGCTGCTCAGCGAAAAGGTCCCCAACGGTTGCCCACTCACGACCGTCGAGAGACGCCGATAGGCGGAACCGTGTGACCACGCTGGAGTCGGTACCGTAGAGACCTGATTTGTAATCGGCGTAGTTCACCTGGATCGCTTTGAGATCGTACACGCGACCGAGGTCGATCGTGAGCCATTCGCCGGGACGATTCTGGCCGGCTACCCAGAAGGTGCGTGGGTTGTCGTCGGTCACTCGGCTTGCGGGAAATGTGTCGAGCGTAGACGATGCGGTTGCGGGTTTGCGGTATGACAGAAGCATCCAGCCGGTGAACAGCTCGTCGCTCGAACGCCACGGCTTCGTCGGCAGCCAGTGCGGGAAGTCGCCAAAGCGCGTATCCACGTACATCTGACCATCCGCATCGAAGCCAGCGGGGTGCAGGCCGATGCGGCGCTCGAAGTTCCAATTCACGCCGATCCACGGCGTGCCCGTGCTCCACCAATTGCCGTATACGTCCTGGAAGGTGTTGCCGTGTCCGGCGCCCTGCACGAAGCCGCCCGGCTTGTAGGCCACCGGATTGTATGGCGCGTACGTGAACGG
>DASYRZ010000041.1:0-8055 GCA_036003865.1 Gemmatimonadales bacterium
GAAAATGGGGCGTTGATGCCGATTCTGTGAATGATGTCCACCAGCTGTGTCTCCTCAATTGTCTTCGACGAAGGCTCTGAGTCGATCGGCTGCCGCATCCCATTGCGCAGAGATGTGATCGAGGTAGCGCTTCGCGATTTCCAAACGCTTCAAATCCAGGTCGAACACGCGCTCGCGACCGCGGCGCAGGTTGTGCACGAGGCCCACTGCGCCGAGTGCCTCGAGGTGCCGCGTAATCGCCTGCCGCGTCACCCCGGTTCCCGCACTCAGGCGCGTGATCGAGAGCGGCCCCTCGGCGGAAAGGCGCCGCAGGAGGCCGAGCCGGGTTGGGTCTGCCAACGCCGCAAACACCGGCACGGCCTCGCGGTCTTTGAGCGCGGCGCTACTGCTTCTCGACATAGCGCGCCAGCTTCTGGGATTGCGATTCCCAGCCCTGGTCGTTCATGCGGAACGCCTCAGCCCGCCGGGAGAGCGGGATCCGGTCGAACCCCGACTCGACGATCGTGAGCGCGGTGCCAGCCTCCTGCTCCTCCAGTCGGAACTCGACGAGGGTCGTGGGCTCGCCCGAGTAATCGACCTTGGGGTCGACAGCATACGGGTGCCAGCGATACGAGAAGTAGTGCTCGGGCTCGATCCGTTCGACGGACAGCTCCAGCGTCAAATGATCGTAGCCCTTGATCTGGAGCTTGCCGCGAATCGTTTGGCTCGGCGCAAACTCCCCGTCGAGCTTCACGCCAAACCACGTTCCGAATTGCTCCGCGATCGTGAGGGCACGCCACACGCGCGAGCGCGGGGCACGCAGCACGATGCGTTTTTCGATGCGATCGGTATTGGTGTTCTGAGACTGCCGGGCTTTGACCGCCATAGCGTGTGTGCTCCTCTGGGTGACCGTGATATGCAACGTTCGTCTTGCATATACGATAATGCGGGCGTGCGAGATATGCAACCATGATGTTGCACGTCAGGTTCCCAGCAGTACGTAGCCCCCTGAGGCCCGCTCACGGCCGCTGCTGCCTCAGCCTGACTCCCCTGGTCAGCTCCGCCTCAGTGATGCGCGAGATGCGGTGAGGGTTGCACCTTACCCCAGCGACTCGAGCTGCCGGCGAGCGCGCGCTTTTGAAAAAAGAGATGTCGATTTCCGAATGGCTGATTCGACGCATAGGTGAGACCAACCACCAGGACATTCCTATGGCGATGCGCAAGCTCAAGCTGCAGGTGCAGATGACCGTCGACGGGTTCGTTGCCGGCCCGGAAGGCCAGCTCGACTGGATGACGCGCAACCTCGACGAGGGGGTGATTGCGCGCATCGTTCAGATCACCGACTCGAGCGATACCATCCTGCTCGGCAGAAAGATGACCGACGGCTTCATCAAGTACTGGGAGGCCGTTCAGCCCGACAGCCCCGAATACATCTTCGCGCGCAGGATGGTGGACACGCCCAAAGTCGTGTTCAGCAAGACGCTGAAGCGGGTCGAAGGCAAGCATGTGCGGGTGGAGAGCGGCGACCTGGTCCAGGCAGTTACGCAGCTGAAGGCGCAGCAGGGGAAGGACATCGTCGTATACGGTGGCGCGACGTTCGTGAGCGCATTGATCGAGCACGATCTGATCGACGAGCTCAATATCTTCGTGAACCCGGTCGCGATCGGACGCGGGATGCGGGTTTTCAAGGAGCGGAAGGCGCTGCGGTTGACCGGTTCGAAAGCGTATGCGAGCGGTATCGTCGTAAACACGTACGAACCGGCGGCAAAAAAGTAGTTGCCTTTCCCGTCTCGGCGCAGCAGTCTTTCCAAATGCGCCCTCAACGTGTAGCACTCGTCGCCGTCTTGCTTTGCAACATCCTGCCATCCGCCGCGCTGCCGCAGGCAGGGCGCGCGCTGACCGCGGACGACTACGCCCGCGCCGAGCGCGCCCTCGGCCCCGCCACCAGCCGGCTGGTGAGCGGAATCCCCGGCCGGCCGATCTGGCTGGCGGACGGACGGGCATCCTACCGAGTCTCGACGGCAACCGGTTGGCAATTCGTGATGGTGGATCCACGGCGCCGGACGCGCGCGCCGGCGTTCGATCACGCGCGGCTCGCGCAGGCGGTGTCTGCGGCACTCGGCCGGCGGGTCGGCGGCGATAGCCTGCCCTTCGTCTTCTTCGATCTCTCGCGAGAAGGCGGCCAGCTGACTTTCGACCTCACCGGAAGCGGGGGCCGCTGGCGGTGCGATCTCACCGCGTATCGGTGCGCCCGGGCCGACAGCACGCGGCGCGCACCGCCTCCCAATTCGATCGTGTCGCCCGACAGCACGCGCGCCGTGTTCATTCGCAATAACAATCTCTGGGTGACGAACCTGACGAGCGGGACTGAGACGGCGCTGACGACCGACGGCGTCGAGGACTTCGGCTACGGGACGAACAACGCCGGCTGGGTCAAGGGCGACGAGCCGGTCGTCACCTGGTCCCCCGACTCGCGCAAGATCGCCACGTTCCAACACGACGGGCGCGGGGTGAGTCGCATGTACCTCGTGCGCACGCAGGTCGGCGCGCCCGAGTTGGAAGCGTGGCGATACCCGCTCCCCGGCGACAGCGTGATCTTCCGGATTCAGCGCGTGGTGATCGATCTGACCGGTCCGACGCCACAGCTGCTGCGGCTCCAGATGCCGCCCGACGCCCATCGCTCAATGGTCAGCGACCACGTCGCCTGCGGCGGCAGGATCTGCGACCTCCTCTGGTATCCCGACGCCTCCGCGATCGCGTTCGTCTCGAGCTCGCGCGATCACAAACATGCGTGGGTCCGCGTGGCCGACGCGCGCACCGGCGTCGTGCGCACGCTGCTCGAGGAGCAAGCGAAGACGCAGGTGGGCGAGGTCGGCATCGCACAGAATTGGCGCGTGCTGCCTAGCTCGAACGAGCTGATCTGGTGGTCGGAGCGCGACGGCTGGATTCATCTGTACTTGTACGATCTCACCACCGGACAACTCAAGAATCGCATAACGAGTAGTGATGGCAACGTCGAGTCGATCGTGTACGTCGACGAGCGCGCACGGACGATCTATTTCACCGGTCAGGGAATGGAAAAGGGCCGCGACCCCTATTACCGCTTCCTCTATCGCATCGGCTTCGACGACCGGGCGCAGACGCTGCTCACCCCCGAAGATGCCGATCACCAGGTCGCGATGGCGCCCGACGGGGCGTCGTTCATCGACTCCTACTCGACGCCGGTCACGCCGCCCATGACCGTGTTACGCGACCGGAACGGCCGCGTGCTGGTCCCGCTCGAGCGCGCCGACATCTCACGCCTAGTCGCCGCCGGCTGGCATCCCCCGACACAGATCACGCTGAAGGCGCGGGACGGCACGACGGACATCTACGGCCTGATGTTCACGCCGGCCGGGCTCGACTCGACCGCCAAGTACCCGCTCGTGGACTACATCTATCCCATGCCGAGCGGGAGCGTGGGGCCGCGCAGCTTCGTGCCTGCGCGCAGCGATCATCAGGCGCTCGCGGAGCTGGGATTCGTTGTCGTCGCGATCGACGGCATGGGGACGCGGGGAGGACGGTCGAAGACGTTTCGCGACGCCGCCTACGGCAAGATGGAAGAGAACACGCTCCCCGATCAGGTTGCGGCGATCAAGCAGCTCGCTGCGCGATACCCGTGGATCGATGGCGAACGCGTCGGGATCTGGGGCCACTCGGGCGGCGGGTTCGCCACCGCGGCCGCGATGTTCAACTATCCGGAGGTGTTCAAGGTTGGAATCTCAGAGTCCGGCAACCACGACAACCGGAACTACGAGGACGACTGGGGAGAGCGGTATCAGGGACTCCTGGTCCGCGACGGCCAGAGCGACAATTACGCCGCGGACGCCAATCAGATGCACGCCGCGAATCTGCGCGGCAAGCTGCTGCTGGCGCACGGCGGGATGGACGACAATGTCCCGCCCTACAACACCTATCTCGTCGTCGATGCGTTGATCAAGGCCAACAAGGATTTCGATTTGCTGATTCTGCCCAACGCGCGTCACGGCTACGGGCGCGATGGCCTCTACATGATGCGGCGGCGCTGGGACTACTTCGTGCGGAACTTGCTTGGCGCGGAGCCGCCGCGGGAGTACGAGATTGGGAAGAGGAGCGCGGCAACACCCTGAGACACTGGCTCCTTCTCTCTTCCTCCCTTCCTTTCCCCCGCCGCGCGCGCGTGTCATCCTGAGCGCCGAAGGCGCGAAGGACCTGCTTTTCAGGACGGTGGCCCATGAAGCAGGTCCTTCGCGTCGCACGCGTCCCGCGTGCTCCGCTCAGGATGACAAGCGCGCTCGCTTCGTGAGAAGAAAAGAAGATAGCAGGAAGTAGAAACGCGAAGGCTACAGAATAGTCGCAAGCGGGCAGACGAAACCCGGGAGGACGTCCTCGCCGGTCAGATCTTCGTTTTGCGTCACGCTCGTCTCACTCCCGTCGGCGCGGTAGACCCGCGCTGTGCGTCGGTCAGGATCGATCACCCACACGAGTCGGGCGCCCGCCTCGAGCCAGTCACCGACTTTGGCGAGGGTTTCACCGGGCCGATCATCCGGTGACAGGACTTCCACGACGAGATCTGGGGCGAGCTCGACAAACCCTCGACTTGTGGGATCCGGCTGTCGGTCCCGATGGACGAACGCAATGTCAGGGGCTCGGACGGTATCCGGCTCTCGGAACAACGTGAAACCGGTCTCGGCGCCGAGCAGGTGTCCCGACGCGGTCTGGGCAACGTGCGACCACAGGCGCCCGGTGAGGTTGGCGATCACTCGCCCGTGGTTGTAGCCGGCGGGCTCGCGGACGACCAGGACGCCTCGGATGAGCTCGGTGCGCTTATCGGGGATGTTGGCATGAAGCAGCTCGTCGGCAGTCATGAGCGTGGGCGCCATACGGTGGAAACTAGAACGGTAGCGCGGAGCGTCAACGGTCATTCAACCGACTCCCTCGCGTTTTTTTGGTACGGATCGCAGGAGGGCGAAAAAGGATCCTTCGCGCCTGCGGCGCTCAGAGCCTGCCTGAGCGTAGCGAAGGGATGACAAGCTCCCCTTTATCCCCTCGCAACGCGGCGAAACGTCCTCCAGGCGAAGACGGCGAGGGCGAGCGTTCCGATTCCGCTGATCACCTGACAGAGCACGAGGCCGCGAACGAATGCGTCGCGGGCGATGTCGAGCAGCGCCGCGCCCGTGTCACCAGGGACTTGCTGGGCGGCGACGACTGCACCGCCGAGGGTCGCGATCGCGGCCTGCGTGACGCTTGTCGGCAGTCCCGCCGGCAACGCCCCGCCGAGCACGCCCCGATAGATCGCGACGCCGATGCTGCCGAAGAACGCAATCCCCAACGCTCCACCGAGCTCGGCGCACGTCTCCGAGATGCCCGACGCCGCCCCGGCGCGCTCGGGCGGCGCGGAGCCGATGATGACGTCGTTGGTCAGTGTGAAGAGTGGCGACCCAAAGAACGTCAGCACGAACGTCGCGACCGCGAACAGCGCGAGCCCGCCCGTGCCGGTGCCCACTGCGGCGAGCAGGAAGTAGCCGACCGCAGACACCGCGAGCCCGCCGGACATCAGGACGGCCGGACGAATGCGGCGCGCGAGCGCCGGCGTCAGGACTGAGCCCAGGACGAATCCCACCGCCCACGGCAGCATCCAGAGTCCGCCCCGTAGTGGCGAGAGTCCGAGCACGAGCTGCAGGTATTGCGGCAGAAACAGGAAGGCGCCGAACAGGAGCAGGATCGCGCCACCATACAACACGAGCGACGCGCGGAATCTGGGGATTGCAAAGAGCCGCAGGTCAATGAGCGGATCGGCAAGCTGTTTCTGGCGACGCACGAACGCCGTTCCGATCACGAGACCGGCCAGGACACTGAGGGCGGCCGCGACGCTCACGCCGTCCTGCGCGATGAGCTTCAGCCCGTAAATGATCGACAGGACCGCGGCGCTCGCGAGCGCGGCGCTCAGAACGTCGGGTTTGCCGGCGTTGGGATCGCGGTACTCCGGCAAGAGAAACGGCCCCACGGCGAGCAGCAGGATCATGACCGGCACGCTGATCAGAAAGACCGCGCCCCACCAGAAGTACTCCAGGATCGCGCCGCCGAGCAGCGGCCCGATCGCACCGCCGAGCGAGAAGGCGATGATCCAGATGCTGATGGCGGTGGTGCGCTCGCGCGGGTCGAGGAACATGTTGCGGATCAGCGAGAGCGTGGACGGCGCGATGGTCGCCCCCGCAAGGCCCAGTACGGCGCGGGAGACGATCAACATCGCGGCGCTGCGCGAGAATGCCGCGAGGATCGACGCGGCCCCGAAGAGCACGGCGCCGATCAAGAGCAGGCGCCGCCGGCCGATGCGGTCGCCCAGCGTGCCCATCGTGATGAGCGAGCCCGCGAGCAGGAAGCCGTAGATGTCGATGATCCAGAGCAGCTGCACGCTGCTTGGGGCGAGCGCCTCGGTCAGGCGCGGCACCGCGAGGTGCAGGACTGTCAGGTCCATCGAGTAGAGCAGGCACGGCAGCGCGATGACCGCCAATCCGATCCATTCGCGCTTGCCGGCCTTCGGTGTCGCTGCGGTGATCGATTCTCCCATAGGCTCCTAATAAAGCGTCGAACGAGCCTACCGAGAATCGACCTCCACAAGCGCTCCGACGCGCTTCTCGATCCGGTCAGTACTCATCGTGGTACTTCAGCCAATGCATGATGCCGTCCTCTTCCTGTCGGCCGAGCGGCGTGAGGTCGAGCAGGTTGTAGGTGTTGAGGAGCGGATCGAGACCGCGCTGGTAGGTCGAGTAGGTGTGGAACACTCGGGCCCCGTCGCGGAAGAACACGCTCAAGCCTTCCCGCTCGCCTTCATGCGGCCGGGCCTCGGGCTGCTCGGAGACGGGCGCGTAGTTGTAGGTCGTGTGCGTGGCGTCGAGCGTCACGCCAAAGTCGTGGTTGAAGTCGGTCCCGTTCGACGACAGCCACGGGAACGTCCAGCCCATGCGCTTTTGGAACGGCGCGATCTTGGCGAGCGGCGCGCGCGAGATCACCGCGAACGCGGTGTCACGCGCCGCGAGGTGCACGAGACTGCCCGCGAAGTTGTCGGCGACATACGAGCAGGCCGGGCACCCCTCGTCCTCCCAATCGGGAGGGAGACCGAACATGAAATGGTAGACGACGAGCTGGCGCTTCTTGCCGAATAAATCGGCGAGTGTGCGGCGTCCGTCCGGGCCCTCGAACACGTATTCCTTCTCGATCGCCACCATCGGCAGCGAGCGCCGTTCGGCGCTCAGCACGTCGCGTTGACGGGTCAGCTCCTTCTCTTTGACGAGCAGGCGCTTGCGGGCGGCGGTCCATTCGTCACGTGAGACGATCTTTGGTTTCGGCATGTCGTGTCGTTCCAATCGAGCAGAGGTTCGGGTAAGTCACATCGATGGCATGAGGCCCGGAACCGACCCGGGCACGGCGATGATCAGGACTCCGAGTGCGACGATCGCGAGGGCGAGCGGCACATCGACGGCGGGTCTGGCAGGCAGCGCCTTCTGCGCGAACACGAGGGCGGCGATCACGAGCATCCAGGTGACGCTCATGACGCCGAGCGCCACCAACATCAGCATCAGTCCGATACTGGAGCCGACGCAGTAGAGCCCGAATTCAAACCCTGAGCGGGTGCGCGCCCGGCAGCAGCGGCGACAATGTTGTTTGAGGCGGGTGAGCTCGTACAGGCCGGCCGCGATCACGACGAGACCAGCGGTGGTTGTGCCGTGCGGGCGATACAGCGCGTACAGCAGGGCGCCGACGAGCGTCCAGACGACGAGGTAAGACGCGACAAAGGGCACAACCGCGCGGACGGGACCTGAGCTGCGACCGCGGCGGAGGACGGCCGGGACGATGCCCGGCAGCATCATCGCCGCCATCATCACCGCCCACAGGGCAACGAAGAACGCGAACGACCCGAGCTGGGTCGCGACGCCCATGTCCATGCCGCGCATCTGGCGAACCGTGACGACCCAGCCCGCGGCGGCGAGCCCCAGGGTTGTCGCCAGCGCGGCGGCCGACGCTGCCGGCCTGGTCATTCTCATGATGCGTCTCCCT
>DASYRZ010000042.1:0-7176 GCA_036003865.1 Gemmatimonadales bacterium
ATCATTTCGCGTCGCTGGACGGGCAGGGCTCCTGCGGATACTGTCACCCGACTTCCGATCCCAGCGGTATTCGGCGCGGCTCCGCGCAATCGGACTTCCACGCGCGACGCCGTGGCGTCGTTGCGGAGCACCGCCGCGGGACGGCCGAGCCGATTGATCACGACATCGAGATCGCCGTCGCCATCGAGATCGGCGAGCGCCATCCCGTGCGAAATGTCGTCGCCGAGGTCGAAGCGCCAGCTCTTGCTGGCATCTTCGAACGTCAGGTCGCCGCGATTGCGGAAGGCGACGTTGGGCAGCTTCAGCGATGGGTAATCGAACAACATGCGGCGCCAGTCGACCCGCGGTGCGCCGAAGATTCCGCTCAGCAGATTCCGCAGCCGGTACTGCGTGTCGCCATCCATCACGTCCGACACGTGGCCCGTGCCGACGAGGATGTCTTCCCACCCGTCCAGGTCCACATCGAGAAACAGCGTCGACCACGACCAGCCTGAGCCGCCCACCCCCGCAAAGCGCGCGACTTCGGCAAACGTGCCGTCGCCGCGATTCAGCTGCAGCGTGTTGCGCTGCATCTGCGGCCGATCGTCGCCGATGCCGGGCTGTTTGGCAACCGCTGTATGGGTCGGAATTTGCGTCTTGAGCCGGCGCGTGTCCTTGCTCAGCATGTCGACTTCGAACAGGTCGGGATATCCATCCCCATTCACGTCGCCGACCGCGACCGCCATGCCCGAGTTACTGGTCGCGCGCAGCGCGTACCAGGGGACCAGGCGAAACCGGCCGTGGCCGTCGTTGATCCAGCACTGGTCGGGGTCCTCGAAATCGTTGGCGACGTAGAGATCGGGTGCGCCGTCGCCGTTCAGATCGATGAAGATCGCGGCCAGCCCGAAGTCCTCGCGCTCCGCGGCGAGAGGCTTGCCGGTCTCGTCCAAGAAGCGCCGGTTGTGGGCCATCGGCTCGCGCACGAAGTGCCCCGTTCCGTCATTCAGATAGAAGAAGTCCGGATCGGCGCGCTGGACGAGGCTGTACCCTCCTAAGTCCGCGCGATTCACCACCTTGTAATCGGCGCGGTAGGGCTCGCGCACCTCGTAGCGGTTCGGTCCGAGCTTCCGCGTGATGCGATCGAAGCCCCGCTCCTGGGGCGGGATGCGGTCGATCGTGGTGTAGGCCTTGTTGTTCGCCACGTAGAGATCGAGATCGCCGTCCCCGTCCACGTCGGCCACGGCGATCGTCATGCTGCCGGCTCGGTCGGTCAGTCCGGCGGTCTGTTCCGTGAAGTGCCCTGTCCCGTCGTTGACGAACAGCGCATTCGGCCCGCCCAGGGAGACGAGCAGCAGATCCTGATCGCCATCCCCATCGACATCCGCGAACGTACATCCCGTCGCATGGCGGTCGGGAGCGGCGACGCCCGCGCGAGCCGTAATGTCCTCGAAGTGCCAGCCGCCGAGGTTCCGATACAAGGCGCTGGGGCCGGCGGTTCGCGCGAGAAAAACGTCAGGACGGCCATCGCCATCGACGTCGGCGAGACACACGCCGGCGCCCTGCGCCAGCTGGCGATTGTGCACGAGCATGGAGTCGCTGACCGTGTTGCTGAACGCGATCCCGGTTTGCTCAGGGGTGAGTGACGTGAATCCGGGCGTGAGTCCCGTCCGCGCGATGTCGAGCGCGCGCCAGCGGTAACCCGGTTCATCATGCCAGGCGGGCGGTGCAGCGGGAGGATTGGAGCGACACGCGGCAACGAGAAGGAGAACGAGAAGCCGCTTCAACTCTCCACGAGCCCCCACACGAGTGCCGCCGTGCGTTCGGCGGCGCCGCGGCCGTCGGCCACCATCCGCTTCGCGGCCTTGCCGGCGCTCTTGCGAGCGGCCGGATCATGATGCCACACGAGCCACTGCGAGTGCAGGGGATGGCGCGCGTCGGCAGGCATTGCGACCGCACCCCCCTGATCGAGCAACAGCGCCGCGTCGCGACTCATCCGCCAATGTGGGCCGAAGGTGATGGGGACGCCGAACACCGCCGGTTCGAGCACGGAGTGAAGTCCCGCGCGATGGAAGCCGCCGCCGACGAACGCGGCGTCGCCGAGCGCGTAGAGATCGGCCAGAATGCCGACGCGATCGACGACGATCACCGGTCCGGGCTTCGCATGCTCGAGCTGCGACAACCGGACAGGGCGGGGGAGTTTCAGATGGCGCAGCCGCTCCGCGATTCCCGCGAGGTGATCGGGATTCGGCTCGTGCGGAGCGAGCAACAGGCGTGCGGTCGGCAGCTGGGGCAGCAGGTCCGCAAACGCCGGCAGGAGTACCGCCTCATCCGAAGGCCACGTCGATCCCGCGACGATCGTAAACGTCTCTGGTGCGGTGGCAGCGAGGCGCGCGAGCGGCTCGCGCCTCCTGTCGAGGCGCTCGGCGCGCTCGGCCACGCTGTCGTAGCGCGTGTCGCCGGTGACGGCGATAGTCTCGGGGCGCGCGCCCAGCAGCTCGAGGCGCTCGCCGTCTTCTTCGCTGATCGTGCCGACCCGGTCGAGCGCGCGATACGCGGGCGCGGACCATTGCCGCGCGGGCCACCGGAGCCGCGAGCTGTTCGGCGCGACCGTGGCGGAGATCAATCCCAGCTTGACCTGGCGGCGTGCCGCCGCCAAGGTCAGCTCCGGCCAGACGTCGAGCTTGCTGAAGACGAGCGCGGTCGGTTGCAGCGCGTCCAAGACATGCGACACGTCGGACGGGCGGTCGAGCGGCAGATAGTCGGCGATGTCGACCGGCAGGTTCTTCGCGAGCCGCTCGGCCGAGGGCGAAAAAAATGTGAACGCCAGCTGCCAGTCGGGATGCTCGGCGCGCAGCGTCTCGAGCACCGGCTTGGCCTGTAGGCCTTCGCCGACAGAGGGCGCATGCATCCAGATGAGCGGCCGTTTCGTATCGCGCCGCGCCGCGGCCCAAGCTGCAACACGGGCGGCCAATCCGCGCCGCCCGTCGAGTCCTCGCGCCACCTTTTTGTCAAAGCGCGCGACCAGTGGTGCCGCGCGCGTGGCGACGTGCACGCTCAGCCGGTACAGGAACGAGGGCTTCGTCACTTGGATTTGCTTGTGCGCGCCGCGTAGATCGAGTCGAGCACCTGCCGCATCGGGTCGGGTGTGTAGGGCGCGCCTTGGAGCAGGCCGCCTTCTATATAGAAGGAAGGCGTGGCGCGCGCGCCCGAGCGCAGCGCGCGCTGTGCGTCGGCCTCGACTTCTTTGCGGGCCTCGCCCGCATCGAGGCAGGCGAGCAGCGTCGCCCGGTCCACGCCGGCACGCTGCGCGATGACGACGAGCTTGGCGCGCGGCTGGGGGAGCTTGGCCCAGTCGTCCTGCTGTTGGTACAACGCATCGTGCGTTTGCCAGAAGCGTCCCTGGCGCGCGGCGCACATCGCGACTTCCGCCGCGGCGAACGCGTTGGGATGAATGCTCGTCAACGGCAGATTGATGAACACCCAGCGCACCTTGCCGGTCTGCACGAATTCCCGCTCGAGAGTGGGAAGCACCGTCACAGTGAACAGCCGGCACGCCGGACACTGGAAGTCCGCCATCTCGTAGACGGTGACCGGCGCGTTCGCGGCGCCCTTGGAGCGGGCCGCGAGCGGATCCTCATCCTGCGCGCCGCTCGTGAAGACGAGCAGCGCCGCGGCGAGGTACACGAGACCGGAGCGCGAGTTGGTCAGGGGCCCGACTTGGTCCAGATGGCGATGACTCCGCACTCGGAGTCAGCCTTGAGGAACTCGGCGGGGGCTTCGCTGGGACTGCGGTAGATCTCGACGGCGACGATTCCCACAACGGGAAGGTGCGGCGTGGAGGACACCGAGGCCGGTACGCCGTCGACCACCCAATCGGCCGCGCAAACACCACGCGCCGTGCGCGTCATCTGCGCGGTGCAGACACCGGAGCGGCAGCTCAGCCGCACGCCGGGGACACCGCGCAGTAAGTCGGCCATCGTGGCGGCGTGACTGGCATCGATCTGATCACGGGTGATGAAAATGCCACGGCCGGCGCGGCGGCGCTCCTCGAACTCCCGCATGCGGCGTTGGAAATATCCCGGCCGGCCTTCCACCACGATCGGGTCGAGCTCGATATCGACGGGAGACAGCTCAAACACATAGTCGACCGATTCTCCTTCAGCGAGGCGCAGCACCCATGAGGTCACCCCGTAGCCGATCGCGCGCACCTCGATGATGTAGGTTCCCGCTCCCAGGCTGGGTTGGCTGAAGCGACCTGCGCTATCGGTAGCCGTGCGCAAGCGTGTCCCGATCACGTTAACCGTTGCCCCCAACACCGGGACGCGTGATTGCTGGTCCACGACCTGCCCGCTGATCCCGCCGGTATGCCTGCGGGTGGGGCCCCCCTGCGCTTGCCCCTCCACCGGCACGCCGCCCCAGGCGCCGATCCCCAGGCACAAGACCGCCACCGCCACCGGGGTGGGGGGGAGGGGGAGGGGGAAGGGGAGGGGGGCAATCCTGTGTATTCGTGTCATGACCTCGGCCGCGACCGGCAGTTGATAGATGATAGGGCGCCCCGGGCGGGATGCAACCCGGACCGGAGGGGGTTGACAGGGTTATGCATCGCGCCGTATAACCGGGGGGAGACCCAGTGTGGGTCCAGGGCCTTCAGGCCGTCACCTGATCCCCGAGTGGTATGACTGTCACGGTCATCCGACTGAGCCGAATCGCATTCTTCGAGCGAATTCGTTTGCGCGAGTTCGCCCGCCGCGTTTTCTCTTCCCCCCAGACTCCCAGTTCACGAGAGGATGCACCTATGCTCCACAATCGTCGTGGCTTGCTCTTCGTCGGAGCCCTGGCGCTGGCGTTTGTGTTGGCCGGCGTCCGCACCGCTCTGGCGCAAGATGCCGTGGTCCGCGGTACGATCACCTCCGATCGAGGTGAGCCGATTTCCGGCGCCAACGTCACCATCGATGAGCTGCGCGTCGGCGCGGTCACGACCGCGACCGGCCAGTACACGCTGTCGGTGCCGGGCGCGCGCGTGCGCGGCCAGCCGGTCATGCTGCGCGTTCGCGCCATCGGCTTCAAGCCCAGCAGCAAGGCCATCAATCTCACGCCGGGCGAGCAGGCGGTCGATCTCGCGCTCGGCTACGACGTCAACCTGCTCGAGGCGATCGTCGTCACCGGCACGCAGGAAGCGACCGAGGCGGTGAAGGTGCCGTTCACGGTGAACCGGGTCGACGCGTCGCAGCTGCCGGTCCCCGCGTCGAATCCGCTGACGCAGCTGCAGGGGAAGGTGCCGGGCGCCAACATCGTGTCGGCGAGCGGCCGTCCCGGCTCGCAGCCGGCGGTGCTGCTGCGCGGCCCGACGTCGATCAACGCCTCCGGCCGCGGGCAGGACCCGCTGTACATCGTCGACGGCGTGATCATCAACGGCAACCTGTCCGACCTGAACCCGAGCGACATCGAGAACGTCGAAGTCGTGAAGGGCGCGGCGGGCGCGTCGCTGTACGGGGCGCGCGCCGGAAACGGCGTCATCAACATCACGACGAAGTCGTCGCGGCGCAGCATGGAAGGCGTGAAGTTCGGTCTGCGCAGCGAAGGCGGTGTGAGCAGCATCGAGCGTGATTTTGGTCTGGCCCGCTTCACAGCGCTCGCGATGAATGAATCCCGTACCATGTTTTGCGAGGCGGTGACGGGCCAACCGTTCTGCGCCCGCGTGTTCGACTACGCGGCGGAGGCGGCCCGCGTCAACAATTTCGCCGGCGATTTCGCGCTCAACCCGAAAGGCTTCCCGATCGATCCGGGCTCGACCATCTCGGGTCAGCCGCTGCGCCAGCGCTTCCAGGTCGATGCGTGGCCCGGGACGTCGTACAATGCCGTCAATCAGCTGGTGACGCCGAAGCCGTTCATGGAGAACAGCGTCGACATGAGCGGCCGGTTCGGCAGCTCGACACGCTTCTTCGCGAGCGCATCCAACCGGCGCGAGGAAGGCGCGATCCGCTTCCTTAACGGGTTCACGCGAAACTCGTTCCGCATCAACGTCGATCAAGGCGTGGGGACAGACTGGAATTTCGCGTTCCGCACGTCGTACACCCGGAGCACGCAGGACGGCATCAATCAAGAGGAAGGCGGCAATGCGTTCTTCCGCCTGACCCGCGTTCCCGCGATCGTGAATATTCTGCAGACCGACACGCTGGGACGGTTGTACATCCGGCCGAATCTCCAGGGTGGGGGATCGCAGAACCAGAATCCGCTCTCGACGCTGCAGCAGACGTTCCGCGAGGATGTGACCAACCGCTTCATCGGCGGTTTGACGGCGAGCTACGCGCCGGTGAGCTGGTTCAACATGGACGCGAACTTCAGCTACGACCTGCGCCGCTCCACCGCCGCGCAGATCAACGACAAGGGCTTCCGGACCACGACGGCGAGCAGCGCCAACCTCGGATCGATCTTCCGCTCGGCCACCGGGCGGGAGGCGCTGAATGGCAGCATCAACGCGACGCTGAAGCGTGACTTCGGGGCCGATTTGAAATCGCGCTACACGGTGCGCTACCTGTTCGAGCAGCGCGACTTCAACTTTCAGAGTGGTTCGGGCAGCCAGCTCTCCGTCCAGGGCGTGACCGCGCTCGACAACACGCTGCAAAGCACCCGCTCCACGACGTCGGACCAGCAGCGCATCCGCGAGATCGGTCTGTTGGGCGGAACGAACTTCGAGTACAAAGGCCGCTACATCCTGGACGCGCTGGTGCGGCGTGACGGCAGCTCGCTGTTCGGGCCGCAGAGCCGCTGGAAGACATTCGGCCGCGCGTCCGCGGCCTGGCGCATCGCGCAGGAGCCGTGGTGGTCCCTGCCGCAGGTCACCGAGCTGCGGGTGCACGGCTCGTACGGCACCGCGGGCGGCTCGCCGCGCTTCGATGCCCAGTACGAGACATTCTCCGTCGGCACCGGCGGCATCCTGTCGCTCGTGACGCTCGGCAACCGCAACCTGAAGCCGGAGCTGCACGCCGAGGTCGAAGTCGGCGGCGATCTCGAGCTGTGGAATCGCTACGCGTTCAACATCACCTACGCGCACGCGAACATCAGAGACCAGATCCTGCCGGTCCCGGTCTGCGCCTGCACCGGCTTCCAGCGGCAGTGGCAGAACGCCGGCACCCTGACGAACAAGACGCTGGAGATGTCGCTCAACATTCCGCTGATCCAGCGGCGCGACTTCCA
>DASYRZ010000043.1:0-7465 GCA_036003865.1 Gemmatimonadales bacterium
TCGCCCAGGTCAGCGCTTGTACCGGAGCGGCGACTATGGCCGCGGCCTGCCCGATGGCAAGCTCGAGTTTCTGGGGCGGCGGGATTCGCAGGTGAAGATCAGCGGCTTCCGCATCGAGATCGGCGAAATCGAGAGCGCGCTGGTGCGCCTGCCTGGCGTGCGCGACGGCGCCGTGGTCGTGAGCAACAAGCAGCTCGTGGCCTTCTACGTGTGTGAAGAGCCGCTCGATGCTGCCGTGATGGGCCAGAAGCTCGGCGAGTGGTTGCCCGCATACATGGTTCCCTCGGCATTCCATTGGCGCGGCAGCCTACCGCTGACGGACAATGGCAAGACCGACCGCAAGGCACTCGCCGCGCTCGCCGCGGAACTCACCGTGGCCAAGCAGGAGCGCGAGACGCCGAGTACGCCGACGGAGCAGTGGCTCGCCGCCGCGTGGGCGGACGTGCTCGGCATCTCCAAAGAACAGATCGGGAGACGAGATCGCTTCTTCGACCTCGGCGGCACGTCATTGTCCGCGCTGCGGCTGCTGATCGCCTTGGACCGCGCGATGTCCTTCAAAGAGCTCGTGGCCCATCCAAGCCTTGCCGATCAGGCATTGCTGATCGATGGTCGCCTTGCGCCAGCCGTTCGGGAGGCTCGATGACCGTGTCAGCCGCGGTCTCTACACTGCACGCAGGTCTAGAGCCCGGCAAACCGCCGTTGCTGCGCGTCGAGTCGGGCGTCGACGCCGCACGCTGGGCGGCCGACCACCGTGAGGCTATCCGCACGTTCGTCGCCGAACATGGATCGCTCCTGGTGCGCGGTCTCGGACTGCGCGATGCCGCTCGGGTGGAGGCTGTGTTCCGGCAACTGGGCGACCTGACACTCGAAACGGAGGCATTCGCGCCCCGGGGACGCTACGCGCAAGGCGTCTACACCGCATCGAAGTGGCCGCCCAACCAGCAGATGTGCATGCATCACGAGCTCAGTTACGCGCTCCGAGTCCCGAGCCTCATGCTGTTCGCGTGCGTCGTGCCGCCCGCGGCGGGGGGAGCGACCCCGGTGGCCGACGCGGCGGCCGTGCTCGAGGCGCTGCCGCCCGAATTGGTCGAGCGGTTCGAGCGGCTGGGCTGGCTGCTGATTCGCAACTACAACCACGACATCGGGGCATCGTTCGCGGATGCATTTGGCACTGACGACCGCAAAGCGATCGAGCGCTACTGTCGAGCGCACGAGATTCGGTTCGAGTGGCAGGATGGGGGCGCGCTGCGCACGTGGCAGCGCCGCCGCGCGATCGTGCCTCACCCCGTCACCGGCCGGCGGTGCTGGTTCAACCAGATCGCATTCCTCAACGAGTGGACGCTCGCCGCGGAGTTGCGCGAGTACCTCGTGGAGGTCTACGGCGCGGACGGCCTGCCCTTCAACACTCGTTTCGGCGACGGTGATCCGATCGGGCCGGATGTCGTGCAAGTGATCAACGAGGTCTATGAGACACACACCGTCCGCGAGCCGTGGCAGGTCGGCGACGTGCTCGTCGTGGACAACATTCGGGCTGCGCACGGCAGGGAGCCGTTCGAGGGCCCCCGCGAAGTGGTGGTCGCGCTGGCCGATGCCGTGCGCGTGGCGGGATGATGGACGTGCAATGCTGGTCCGTCCGTCTGGATGTTCCGCCCCAGACCTCCATCCGGCTCGCCGCGACGCTCACGGCCGACGAACGGAGCCGGAGCGAGCGTCTGCGCTTCGAGCGCGACCGGCGACGCTTCGTTGTCGCGCACGGGGTCCTGCGTGACGTGCTGGGACGATACCTGGGCACCGATCCTGGCCGGATCCGTTTTGTCTACAACAGGTTCGGCAAACCGGAGCTGCACCCCGAATTCGGCGCCCGGGGGGGGCGGCTCAAGTTCAACCTTGCTCACTCAGCCGATCTTGCGCTCATCGCCATCGCCCGGGACGCGGACATCGGCGTCGATGTCGAATGCATCGAAGGGCGCGGGGAATCGAGCTACGCCGACGTCGCGCGGAGTTTCTTCTCGGCAAGAGAAGTTGACGCGTTGAGCCGCGTCCCCAGCCACCTCTACGACAAAGCGTTTTTCAGTTGCTGGACGATGAAGGAAGCGTACGTGAAGGGGCGCGGCGAGGGTCTGACGATACCGTTGACGAGCTTCTCCGTGCCGATCACCACCGATCCGGCACCTGCTCCCGTGCGCTGTGGTCGTTGGTCGCTATTTACGCTTCAACCCGCGCCAGGCTATATCGGAGCGCTCGCCGTTTCCTCTCCTCCTTACTCAGCGAAGCGAGTGAGCCTGTCCCGCTCCTTATAATGAAGAAAAGGCGGTAAGGATTATCTGCCCGGCCGATACGCCCTCTCCAGATTGGCCTGTATCTCCGCCAACGTAAACCACGCGGGCCGGAACTGGCCTCGAGCGTACAGTGGCGCCTGATCGAAATAGTGCGGCGACTTAGGATCGCCGCTCTCCCCCATGGTATGCACCGCCAACCGCCGCACCGTCGGGCCGAATTCCACGACGCTGACATACGTCCCACCTGCCACACCGTAGCGCCGCTTCTGCCCGGGCACTGGCTGAGCGTAGTACGTGAACACCGTGCCGTTCCAACCGCCCGTGCCGCGCACCGGAATGCTTGGCCGGTCGTCCGCGAATTGCTGATCCACGCTCTCGTCGATGCGCTGCAAGCGATTGACCTCGCCCCATGCCACTCGCCACGTCCCCCAGTCGCGCGTGAGGCTCACCAGCGCGCTGTCTAACGCCGCGCGTTTCGGGACACCGCCAAACGTCGCGCCCTGCCAACGATCGAACACCGTCATTGCCACCGCCGTCGTATCGCTCTGCCGATCCCAGCGCGACAGCACGTCGAGCGCCGCGCGAGCTGACTCAGTCGCTCCCACGGTGTCCGCAAGCAGTTCAGGCAAGAGAGAATCAGCGGCGGCGACGCGCGTATCGAACGCGACCCTGACCCAATCGTCCCAGGTGAACTTGGGAGTCGAGCCCAGGATCCGGCGCGAGGTCACACCGCGGAAATTATCGCCATCCAGCACCATGTAGCGCGGAAACTTGGTCGAGTCGGGATTGCCGCTCGACGTCAGCAAGAACGGCGACGTATTGCAGTTCTGCATCCACCCCGTCGCCGGATTGAGCAGCTGCGGCAGCTCCTCCATCCGGTGATAGCCCTTCCACTCCGTCGCGGGATCGCTCCCATCCACCACGCCCGACCAATCGAACCTGGGGTCCCGCACCGGCACGGCGCCGTTGTAGAGATACCAGGTGTTGCCCTGCGCGTCCGCCGCCATAACGTTCCCGAACAGCATGTTGAGCGGCCGCATCGCACGCTTCAGCTCGGCCACGCTGCGCGCGTGCGTCATGTCGTACCACTCCTCGAGCCAGCCGTCGGCCGCGAGCTTCGACATCTTGAGCGCCAGCGGTGTGCCGTTGCGCGTGACGATGATCGGCCCGTGATGTGTTTTCCGGAACGTCAGCACCCGTCGCTCCGAACCGTTAGTTGTATGTACAACTATCGTGTCGACCCAGGTCACTGCCGTGCGATAGCCGTTTCCGTAGCGATAGCGCGTCGAGTCCGCGAACGTCTCGGCGTACAGATCCGCCTGGTCCGCCGCGTTGTCTGTACTCACCCAACCGAGTGACTCGTTGTGCCCTACATAAGGAAAGGGAAAGCCGAAGCGCGTGTAGCCGGTGAAATTCCAGCCGCTCTCCTTGCTATTGACGTGGCCTTCGTACACCTGCCCGTAGCCGAAGAACGACAGGTGGGGATTGATGAACAACATCGCGTCGCCGGTCGCGCTCTTCGACGGACCAATAACCCAACCGTTCGAGCCGAGATTCTCCCGGCTCGGAAAGTCCTCGGCTGACGCAGTTTCAAAGTCGCTGGACTGAAATCCCGCGCCCCAGAAAAAGCCGCTCTGGTAATAGTTGTATCGAATGAACGCGAGCGAATACCACGGCTCGAACCGCGTGAGCACCCGCGGCCGCACATCAGGATGATCGGTGAGATAGGCGTTCAGCCCGGCCGCAAAGCCGTCGAGCAGCGCACGCATCTTCCTCGGCAAGCGCCGATACTCTTCACGCGCGAGGCGCGGAATCTCGAGCGCCCGATTGCGCCGGTCGCCCTCGACACCATCCTGGCCGTCCACCTCGGCCCGCCGGCCGAGCGAGCGGAGGTAGTTCTCCTCGATCAGCCACAGGTTGTCCTCGGCCTGCGCATACGCGAAGCCGAACATCGTGGCGGCGTCCGTCTCCCCGAATACATGCGGGATGCCGTAGGTGTCGCGATAGATGGTGACGCGGTAAGCGAGAGGGTCCTGCGCTGACAAGGGCAAAAGCGCGGCCATGCAAAGACTAGACGCACCGACGCAACGGCGGGATATGGTCTTGAGGAGTGAGGACATGCTGAAAAATTAGTCGCGCTCGTTAGAGCGCGCACGGCAGGAGCGGGGAGCGCGATGGCTCCCCGCTCCCCGCCCCTGCATGAATCAGGGACACGCGCCCGGCTTGGGGTGCAACTGGATGTTGCCACCAGCGAGCTTACCCGACGCGCTGTAATTCGACAACGTGATCGAGAACATGTCATCCCGGCCGGGTTCGCCGGCGTCGGTCACGTCTACCGTGTACTCGATGCCGCCCACCCCGTTCACCTCGGCGATGCCCTTGATGCGACGCGAGGTGGCGCCCGTGTTTTCGTACGACGTTACTTCCGTGCCCTTCACCTTGATGCCGTTGGGGGCGTGGTCGATATAGGTCAAGTGGCCCCAGAGCCCACCATTCTTGATCCCCCCGGCGACGGCGAAGTTCGCCCGGGCTCCCGACGGCGTCCCGGTGATCCAGCCGCCTCCGGTGACGAAGTCGCCCACAGGCGGTGGGCATGCGCCGGCGCAACGGATGTCCGCGTGCGACGAGGAGATGATGACGTCGGCGAGCGTCTGGCCGGTGACGGGGTTGAACGCCGTCACGTGCAGCGCGTTGACGGTGATGTCGGACCGGTTGCCGTTCGCGGAGCCGGACTGCTCATTGATCACGACTTTCAAGCCCGGCAGGTTCTCCGTCTGGTTGGGGTCACCGCTGACCGCGATCGCGGTCCCATTGATGACCAGCCCGGCAACCTCCGAGCTGCCGCTCGCGCTCGCTCGTCCGCCGTCGCAGGTCGCCGCGGCCTGAGACCGCAGCAAATCGGCCTGAATGTCATTGTTCGCCACCGTCAGGTTCGCGCTCGCAACGGACGCCTCTGCGCTGCTGCTGTTCCCCTGGGCCACGACAGCGGCGTGGACGACTTCGGCCGAGAGTAGGCCGGCGGTCTCGTCCTTGCTGACCGACAGCACGGAAGATTCCTCGGCCCCTCCCGATTCGGAAACTGGGCCCGCTCGACCCACGACGATCGGCTGCAGGCCCAGCACCTGGGCCTGGAGCACGGTCGCTTCTCCACTGAATGTCGTGCTGGTTGGAGCAGTCAACTCGAAAGCCAGCGGATCGTGCGTGGCGGGCGCCGTTGGTCTCTCGCAGCTCGTGAAGAACGCGGCTGCGAGCGTCAGGAACAGGATGCGCTTCATCGTGCCCTCCCTCGTGTTGTGCCGAGACGACCTCGGTAGCGGCAGGCTAGCGACGAGGAGGGCTGCCGTCTGTCGGGAAGACTTGTCAGCGAGTGTGGGGAGCTACCGGTGGGGGCTGTGGGAAGAACTCCCACATGCCCCCCGGATCGTGCTACTCGTTCTTGAGGAGTCCCGCGCGGAGCGCGAAGCGAACGAGCTCGGAGCGGTGCTTCAGTCCCAGTTTGTCCATGACGCGGGCGCGGTAGGTGTCCACGCTCTTCGGGCTGAGACGCAGCAGCTTGCCGATTTCGGTCGAGGTATGCCCCTCCGCCGTGAGGCCGAGGACTTCGCGCTCCCGCACACTGAGCCGGTTCACGGCGCCTGTCCCCTTTGCACGCGGCTGCTTTTGATGCTCGACGAGCACCCTGGCGGCGCTCGGGTCGAGGAAGACTTCGTTCTGCGCGACGGTCCGGATCGCCTGCGTGAGGCTCTCAGCCGGGCTCCCCTTGTTCACGAAGCCGCTGGCGCCCGCCGCGAGCACGTCCAGCAGCCTATCCTCTTGGAGATAGCCGCTGAGCACGAGAATCTTCGTACCGACATGGAGGGCGGCGATGCGACGCACGGCCTCGAGACCCCCGATCCCCGGCATGACGAGGTCCATCAGCACGACGTCCGGCTTCAGGGCCCGGGTCTGCTTAACCGCCTCCTCGCCGGTCGCCGCCTCGCCCACCACACGCAGGTTGGCTTGGCGATCGAGCAACGCGTGCAGGCCGGCACGGACCACCCAGTGGTCGTCAGCGAGCAAGATGTGGATCGGCTTCGGCACGGGGGCGGGTGCCGGCCGGAGAGATCGTCCCACGGTCCTCCGTATCCGGGCGCCGGGTGCTGCGGTGAGGTTAGCTCAGGATACGAGGCATCAGCCGGTTGCCGCAAGACTGAGGGAGCCCTGTGGCCCGACCTCTCGTGACTTCGGTCACGCTATCGCCGCAGCTCGCGAATCTGCTCCTCCGTATGCCCCGCCGCCTTGAGCTTGCGATTCATCTCGACCGTCTTCACCGCCCCCTTGAGCGTGCCGAGTGCGAGCAGGGCGCACCCGGGCCGCGACTCCGCGATATCGCGGCCGAGCAGGTCGATCATCTCCTCGGGTGGCAACGAGAGGATTTCTTCGAACGTCGGATGATCGCGATTGACCCGCTCGGCCAAAATCGACGCCGCCGCCTGACTGAGTGTACACCCCACGCCCTCCCAGCTGACGGCGGCGATTCGATTTGCCTCCACTCCTCCCCCGTCCCCCGTCCCCCCTCCCTTCAAGTACGTCGTAATCAGATCCCCGCATCCAGGATTCCCGCCCGGGACACGGGCATCAGCGTCGGGCAGCGTGCCGACGTGCCTCGGGCGACGATAATGGTCCACCAACCAAGCGAGACGAGTCTCCCGATCCATCAGGGCTTCTCGATGGGTGCGCGTACAGTATTGCCCCACTCGGTCCACGAGCCGTCGTAATTGCGGACGTTCTTGAAGCCGAGGAGGTATGTCAGCACGAACCAGGTGTGCGACGACCGCTCGCCGATCCGGCAGTAGGCAACGACGTCGTCAGTCGTTCGTAATCCGTTCTCCCCTTCGTAAATCGTCCGCAGCTCCGTCGCGGGCTTGAAGGTGTGCGTCTCGGCGGTGACCGCCCGGCCCCACGGAATGCTCTTCGCGCCCGGGATGTGTCCGCCGCGCAGCGCGCCCTCGTTCGGATATTCAGGCATGTGCAGCCGCTCCCCGCGATACTCCTCCGGGCTCCGCACATCCACCAGCTTCCCGCTCCGCTTCACGTGCTGCTCCACCGCGGCGCGGAACGAACGGATCTTCGAGTCATCGCGCTCGCGCACGGTGATATTGCCCTGGGGGTATTGCGGCACGCTGGTGACGAGCTCGCGGCCCTCG
>DASYRZ010000044.1:0-13165 GCA_036003865.1 Gemmatimonadales bacterium
GGCGTCACCTTCGCCCGCGCGGCAATTCCAGACTTCACCTAGGGGAGAGTCATGGCGGTTCGGGTAGGGATCAACGGGTTCGGACGGATCGGCCGCAACGTGCTGCGCGCGGCCACGATGGCCAAACAGACCGACATCGAGTTCGTCGGCGTCAACGACATCACCGACACCAAGACGCTGGCCCATCTGCTGAAGTACGATTCGGTGCACAAGCGCTTCCCAGGAACGGTGGAAGCCAAGGGCGACGCGCTGGTGGTGAACGGCAAGCAGATCAAAGTCACGGCGATCAAGGAGCCGGAGAAGCTGCCGTGGAAGGATCTCGGCGTGGAGTACGTGCTCGAGAGCACGGGCCGATTCACCGACCGGGACAACGCCGCCAAGCATCTCACCGCCGGCGCCAAGAAAGTCGTGATTTCCGCGCCCGCCAAGGGTGAGGACATCACGATCTGTATCGGCGTCAATCACGAGAAGTACGATCCCGCCAAGCATCACATCATCTCGAACGCCTCGTGCACCACCAACTGCCTCGTCCCGGTCGTGAAAGTCGTGATGGACAACTTTGGCTTCAAGCACGGCTTCATGACGACGGTGCACAGTTACACGAACGACCAGCAGATCCTCGATCTGCCGCACAAGGATCTGCGGCGCGCGCGGGCGGCCGCCCTCAGTATCATCCCGACCACCACGGGTGCCGCCAAGGCGACCGGCCTCGTGATTCCCGAGGTGAAGGGCAAGATCGACGGCGTGTCGCTCCGCGTCCCCACACCCGATGTGTCGATCGTCGATCTCACGGCGGAGGTCGAGCGTCCCACGACGGTCGATGCCGTCAACGCCGCGTTCAAAAAGGCCGCCAGCAGTTCGCTCAAGGGCATCCTCGACGTGAGCGATGAACCGCTCGTGTCGGTCGACTACATCGGCAGCCTCTACTCGAGCGTCGTGGATTCCATGTCGACGGCCGTGATCGACGGCACGCTGGTGCACGTCTCGTCATGGTATGACAACGAGATGGGGTACTCCGCGCGCTGCGTGGACCTGCTGGCCTACATCGGAACACGCCGTTGAAGAAACGCAGCCTGCGGGATCTTCCCCCGCAGGCGCTGGACGGTAAGCGCGCGTTGGTGCGGGTGGACTTCAACGTCCCGCTCAAGAACGGCAAGGTCAGCGACGACACCCGGTTGCGCGCGTCGCTGCCCACGATCAAGTATCTGCGCGAGAAGGGCGCGCGCGTCGTGCTGCTCTCGCACCTCGGGCGGCCGAAGGGCGGCCCGGACTCGCAGTATTCGCTGAAGCAGATCGTCCCCAATCTCGAGAAACTGCTCGGCGCGCCGGTCGAGTTCATCCCCGATCCGGCGACGGGCGCTGCCACGACGCGGAGGCTGCCGCGTGGTGGCGTGGCGCTGGTCGAGAACACGCGCTTCTGGCCCGGCGAGGAAAAGAACGACCCCGATCTCGCCAAGACCTTTGCCGCGCTCGGCGATCTGTACGTGAATGACGCCTTCGGGTCGGCGCACCGCGCGCATTCCTCCACGGAAGCCGTCGCGCATCTGCTGAAGCCCGCCGTTGCCGGATTCCTGATGGAGAAGGAGCTGCAATACCTGGGGCAGCTTCTCACCGACCCGAAGCGTCCCTTCATCGCGGTACTGGGCGGCGCGAAGATCTCCGGCAAGATCGACGTCATTCGCTCGCTCTTGCCGCGCGTCGACGAGCTGCTCATCGGCGGCGCGATGGCGTGCACGTTCTTCGCCGCCATGGGACTCGAGGTCGGCTCGTCGCTCGTCGAGCCCGATCGCAATGCCCTGGCCAAGGATTTACTAGCGACTAGCGGCAAAAAACTGATTCTCCCGCGCGGCGCCGTGATTGCCCCGTCGCTCGAGCGCGCGAGCGAAAACCGCTCGGTTGCCGTCGACGCGGTCCCCAAGGGCTGGGCCGTCTTCGATATCGACGCAGCGACGCAGCACGACTTCCGCGCCCGCCTGCTGCACGCCAAGACGATCTTCTGGAACGGCCCGATGGGTGTTTTCGAGACGCCGCCGTTCGACGCCGGCACGCGCGCGATCGCAGCGGCACTCGTCGAGGCCGGGAAGAAAGGCGCGGTCACGGTCATCGGGGGCGGGGACTCCGTCGCCGCGGTCGCTGGGATGGAGGACAAGCTCACCCACGTCTCGACCGGCGGCGGCGCGTCGCTCGAGTTCCTGGAAGGGAAAGAGCTACCAGGAGTTGCCGCGTTGGAGGACGCGTGAGGTCGCTCGTCTTCGCCGCGAACTGGAAGATGAACGTCGCGCCACCCGAGGCCCGGGAGTACCTCCGGGCATTCTTCGCCGCCGGCGAGCTCCCCCACGAGCGGGGAGTGTGGTTCTTTCCTCCCGCCGTCTCTCTCGAAACAGTCGCGCAGGGGATCGCCGGTCATCGGAATGTCCAGGCCGGCGCGCAGGACATCTACTGGGAAGCCAAGGGCGCCTTCACTGGAGCGACCTCCGGGACGCTGGCCAAACAGGCCGGCGCTCGTCTCACCCTGATCGGTCACTCCGAACGACGTCACGTATTCGGCGAAACGGACGAGCAGACGGGCAAGAAGGTCACCGCCGCGCTTGCGGCCGACTTGCAACCGGTCTTGTGCGTTGGTGAGACGTTAGAGCAACGCGAGGCGGGCGACACGATGAAGGTCGTCACACGCCAGCTCGAGGCGGCGCTCGGTGGACGGGACGGGAAAGCTCGTGTGCCGATCGCCTACGAGCCCGTGTGGGCTATCGGTACGGGCCATAACGCGACGCCCAAGGATGCCGCCGAAGTGCATCGAGCCATACGAGGTTGGTTGAAAGACCATGCTGTCACGGCCCCGCCGTTTGTGGTCCTCTATGGCGGCAGCGTGAGCCTGAAGAATGCCGCCGAGCTGCTGGCCGAGCACGAGCTGGATGGGGTTCTGGTCGGTGGAGCATCGCTCGATCCGCGCGGCTGGGCGCAGCTTGTGCGCACGCCCGCGACCTAGGTATCTTGCCCCGCGCATGTACGGAATTCTCGTCGGCATCCTCATTCTCGACTCGCTGATCCTCGCGACCGCCGTGCTGTTGCAGGCGGGGCAGGGCGGCGGGCTTGCGACCATGGGCGGTGGCGCCGGGACCGAAACGATCATGGGCGGCCGCCAGGCGACCACCCTCCTCACCAAAGTCACGTGGTGGACGGCTGGGATCTTCTTGTTCCTCTCGCTGGTCCTCACGTTCATGACGCAGGCGGGTACGCAGGTTCGCTCGGTGCTCGAGGGGCAGGCACAGCAGCAGCAGGCGCCGACCCCGGTCACGCCCACGCCGCTCCCCATCGAAACTCAACCGGCGACGCCTCCACCTGCGCCGCCGCAGCCACCGAGCAATCGCCGGCCGTAGTCCAGCACCCGCATACGTCCTCCTAGAGGACGGCGCCTGGTTCCCAGGGACGGCGCCACTCCCGTTTGAACCGGCTTACGCCGAAGTCGTCTTCACCACGAATCTGAGCGGCTACCAAGAGGTCTTCACCGACCCCTCCTACCTCGGCCAGATCGTCGTGATGACGGCGCCGATGATCGGCAACTACGGCATCAATCCGGAAGACGTGGAATCCGATCGGCCGCGCGTCGCCGGTGTTGTCGTGCGCGAGTTGTCGGCAACGCCGTCGAACTGGCGTTCGACCGGGACGCTGCTCGACTGGCTCGCCGCCGCAAAGGTGCCGCTGGTCGCCGATGTCGACACGCGTCAGGTCACCAGATACATCCGCTCGCGCGGCGCGATGCGCGGCGTGCTCGCGCTCGGCGAGAAGCCGACCGATGCCATCAAGGCCGCGCTTGCCGCGTCGCCGTCGATGAACGGACTCGATCTCGCGAGCGCCGCAACGATTCCCGACGCATTCACGGAAGGTCCCGCCGAAGCGACGCATCACGTCGTGGCGTTCGACTACGGGATGAAGCGCAACATCCTGCGGCTGTTCGTGCAGAAGGGGTGTCGCGTGACGGTCGTGCCGGCCGCCACGACCGCCGGCCAGGTCCGAGCGTTACAACCGGACGGCGTGTTTTTGTCGAACGGCCCCGGCGACCCCGCGGCCGTGGGTTACGCGATCGATACAATTCGACAACTGGCCGACGGGAAGCTGCCGATCTTCGGGATCTGCCTCGGTCACCAGCTGCTCGGCCTGGCGATGGGCGGCGAGACGGTGAAGTTGCCGTACGGACATCGCGGCGGGAACCACCCGGTGCGCGATCTTGCAACGGGACAAGTACTTATCACATCGCAAAACCACGGATTTGCCGTCCGGGGCGAGACGACAGGCGTTCCCGGCGCGAAGTCGCTTGAGGTCACCCACCTTAACCTCAACGACGGAACGGTCGAAGGCATCAAGCACCGGGAGTACCCGATTTTTGCCGTGCAGTACCATCCGGAGGCCTCTCCAGGCCCGCACGACGCCCAGGGACACTTTCAACAATTTCTACAAGCTCTTGACACTAAATAAGTAAGCCCGTATCATAGCCCCCGACTTTTGCAACCCGATAGACGTTCTGCGGTTACGGGGGGACCAATGACGAAGGCCGATCTGGTCGAAAAAGTCACCGCGCAAATCGCTCGCACCGCCGGTCCCCTCATTTCAAAAAAGGACTGCGCGCGGGTCGTCGACTCCTTTCTCGACGCCGTCAAAGCCGCGCTGGCTGAGCAGCATAACATTGAGATACGCGGATTTGGAACGTTCAAGATCCGCCAGCGCAAAACCCGGATGGCGCGTAACCCAAGAACTGGTGATCCAGTCGAAGTCGCGGCGCGTCCGGTGCCTGTCTTCAAGCCCAGCAAGGAGTTGCGCGCGATGGTCGCGGACGCGAGCGCCAAGGTTCCGTCCTAAGACGCTGCAGGACGTCGACTTGGACTGCGGCCTCGGCAAAAAGCCGGGGCCGTTCTCGTTTGCGATACCTCTCAACTTCTTGCGTGGCACGGCTATAATCGGATCATGCCCAAGATCGCGGTGCGGTTTTTCGCGCGTTACGCCGAGCTCGCCGGCTGCCAGTCGTCGGCGGTGACGGTGTCGTCCCCGGCGACCGTCGCCGATGTGATCGCCTGCGTCCGCGAGGTGTTTCCCGGCACGCAGGCGTTGCCACCGAAGCCACTCGCCGCGCTGAACCAGCGCCAGGTGAAACTCGATGCGAGAGTGAGTGACGGTGATGAAGTGGCATTGCTGCCACCATTGTCTGGTGGATGAGATGAATACACAGGCTAAAGCCTGTGCTCGGCCAACACTGTCCTTAAGGACAATGACTGCCGAGCACACCCTTCAGGGTGTCCAATGATGCATCTCACTCGTCATCCGATCGACGTTGCTACTCTCCTTGCAGACGTGCAAAGCCCGGAGCGCGGCGGCACGTGTGTGTTTCTGGGAACCGTGCGCAACGACGGCGACGTCACCGCCATCGACTACTCGGCGTACGAGGCCATGGCGTTCGCGGAGATCGAACGCATACTCAGGGAAGCTCAGGAGCGGTGGCCGGACGCGCGCGTCATGCTGCAACACCGGCTCGGTGTGATTCCGGCGGGAGAAGCGAGCATCGCAATCACTGCGGCCGCGCCGCATCGCGACGAAGCGTTCGCGGCCTGCCGCTTCGTGATCGAGGAAGTCAAGCAGCGGCTGCCGATCTGGAAGAAAGAGCTGCACGCGGATGGGAGCGCGACGTGGATCGATCCAGCGGGGAAGCAGGTGGCCGGAGGGCTGCGTGATCGTTGACACATTGAAACGGCCGCTGCGCAGCCTGCGCGTCTCGGTCACCGATCGCTGCAATCTGCGCTGCCAGTACTGCATGCCCGAACGGGAGTACGTCTGGCTTCCGAAGCAGTCGATTTTGACGTTCGAAGAGATCGCCAGTCTCGTCGACGTCTTCACGTCACTCGGTGTCGAGAAGATCCGGCTGACGGGAGGCGAGCCGCTGCTGCGTCACGACCTGCCGACCCTCACCGGCATGATCGCCAGGAATTCCGGCGTTCACGATCTCGCCTTGACGACGAATGGTCTGCTCCTCGCCAAACAAGCGGAGGCGCTTCGCACCGCGGGGCTCGGCCGTGTCACGGTGAGTCTCGACACGTTGCGGCCCGAGCGGATGCAGAAGCTGGCGCGGAGCGACCGGCATGCCGACGTCCTCGCCGGGATTGCCGCGGCCCGCGCTGCCGGTTTCGCGCTGAAGCTCAACACCGTGGTCATGCGCGGCGTGAACGACGACGAGCTGATCGACCTGATCGAGTTCGCGCGCGCGCAGCAGGCCGAGGTGCGCTTCATCGAATACATGGATGTGGGTGGTGCGACGGGATGGTCGGCGGAGCAGGTGTTCTCGCAGCGGGACATGCTCGCGCGCCTGTCGGCGCATTATGGCTCGATCACGGCCGTCGGCGAAGGCGGTGACAACAGCGCGCCCGCCGAGCGCTTCCGGCTTCCGGATGGCACGACGTTCGGCATTGTCGCATCGACCACGGCGCCGTTCTGCCGTAGCTGCGATCGCAGCCGGCTCACGGCGGACGGCACCTGGTTCCTGTGTCTCTATGCGGAGCGGGGAATCGATCTGCGCGAGCCGTTGCGGAGCGGCGCGAGTGACAAGGAGCTGACGGATCTCATCGCATCGACCTGGCGCGGCCGGACCGATCGCGGCGCCGAGCAGCGGCTGGGGCTGGTCGACCGCACGCCGCTATACCAGGTCGATGGTCTCCGTGCCGACCCGCACCGCGAGATGCACACGCGCGGAGGGTAAGTCGTCAAAGGCGTCAAATGGAAACCGTCAAATCGAAGGCGTCGAAGAGAAATCGTCGCAAAAGACGTCAAAGGAACTGCGTGAGCCCGTTTGCTGGAACGCCGCAGCCTATCTAAACTTCCCGCACCATGCTCACCAAGATCACCGTCGTCGGCGCCGGCAACGTCGGTGCCACCACCGCCCAGCGCCTCGCCGAAAAACAGCTCGCCCGTACCGTCGTCCTGGTCGACGTCGTGGACGGGATTCCGCAGGGGAAGGCACTCGACCAGTGGGAATCGACGCCGATCGAAGGGTTCGACACGCGTGTCGTCGGCGCCGCGAATGACTACGGTCCCACGACCGGCAGCGAGCTCGTGGTGGTCACCGCCGGAATCGCTCGCAAGCCGGGGATGAGTCGCGACGATCTGGTGCGCACCAACGCCGACATCGTCAAGCAGGTTTCGCAGCAGATTAAGCAGAACTGTCCCAAGGCGATTGTCGTGGTGGTGTCGAATCCGCTCGATGTCATGTGCTGGGTCACCAAGCAGGTGACGGGCTTCCCCCGCGAACGCGTGATCGGCATGGCCGGCGTGCTCGACACGGCCCGCTATCGCGCCTTCCTTGCCGAGGCGCTCGATGTGTCCGTGCAGGACATTCAGGCGATGGTGCTGGGCGGTCACGGCGATACCATGGTGCCGCTCATTTCTTATACGACGGTCTCGGGCATCCCGGTGACGCAGCTGCTCGACAAGGCCAAGCTCGACAAGATCGTCGACCGCACCCGTAACGGCGGCGCCGAGATCGTCGCGTTCCTGAAGACGGGGTCGGCCTACTACGCCCCCTCGGCGGCGGCGGCGCAGATGGTCGAATCGATCGCGCTCGACCAGAAACGGGTGCTGCCGTGTGCGGCGTGGCTCGAGGGTGAGTTCGGGTTATCGGGGATGTACTGTGGCGTGCCGTGCAAGCTCGGCAAGAACGGGCTCGAGAAGATCATCGAAGTGGCGCTGACGGCAGATGAGAAGGCCGCGCTCAAGAAGTCGGCCGACGCGGTGAAGCAAACGATGGCGGCGGTGACCCTATGACGACTTCGGTTCGCGACCTCCAAGAACGCAGCTTCGGTGCCACCCTGCGCCGCGACGCCTGGTGGATCGCCCCCGCGCTCACGGCGCTGGTCCTCGGTAGCTTCGGCATCTACGCAACCTGGGCGGCATGGGTCGGCAAAAACTTCGAGTGGGGCCCGTACCTCTCGCCGTTCTACTCGCCGCTGATCCAGACGACCTGGTGGCCGCTGTCCCCCGCATTCCTGATCCTGATATTCCCGCTGGGGTTCCGCGCGACTTGTTACTACTATCGCAAGGCCTACTACCGGGCGTTTTTCCTCGACCCTGTCGCCTGTGCCGTCGGCGAGCCGCGCCACGGCTACAAGGGCGAGACGAAGTTTCCGTTCATTCTTCAGAACATGCACCGCTTCTTCATGTACGCCGCGGTGATCTTCATCTTCATTCTTTCATACGACGTCTTCCTCGCCACGCGCTGGCCCGTGAACGGCGTGCTGGCGGGCGGCGCGATGGCCCCTGGGCCACGCGAATTTGGCGTGGGGATCGGCACGCTCGTGATGCTGATCAATGTCGTCCTGCTCGCGAGCTATACGTTCGGCTGTCACTCGCTCAGGCATCTGATCGGCGGACAGGTCGACTGCTTCTCGTGCGCGCGGGGGGGCAAGGCGCGCTTCCAGGCCTGGCGCGGCGTCAGCGCGCTCAACCGCCATCACATGCTCTTCGCCTGGTGCTCGCTCTTCTCGGTCGCCCTGACTGACGTCTACATCCGCCTCTGCGCGATGGGCGTCATCCACGACGTGCGGATCTTTTGAGGATGCTCAGAGCCCGTTTTGTCCGTGCCCTAAAGGGCCGGCGCTTCAGCGCACGGACACCGGACACTCGGACGGCCGCCTAATGCCTCCCCAAGACATCCGCTCCCACAACTACGACGTCGTCGTGATCGGTGCCGGCGGCGCTGGGCTCAGGGCCGCCATCGAAGCGAGCGCCCAGAAAGCCAAAGTCGCGCTCGTCTGCAAGTCGCTCCTCGGCAAAGCACACACCGTCATGGCCGAGGGCGGCGCGGCGGCCGCGCTCGGCAATGTGTTCAGCGAAGACAATTGGCGCGTGCATTTCCGCGACACGATGCGCGGCGGCAAGATGCACAACAACTGGCGCATGGCGCAGATCCACGCCCAGGAATCGCCCGACCGCATCAACGAGCTCGAGGCGTGGGGCGCGCTGTTCGATCGCACGCCCGACGGCCGCATCAACCAGCGCCCCTTCGGTGGGCACACCTATAGCCGCCTGGCGCACGTGGGCGATCGCACCGGCCTCGAGATGATCCGCGTGCTGCAAGACAAGGGCGTGCACTGCGGCATCGATGTGCACATGGAATGCACGATTGTGAAGCTGTTTGTGGTTAGTGGAAAGGTCGCAGGGGCGCTCGGCTATTTCCGCGAGACCGGCCGCTTCGTGCTGTTCCGGAGCGGCGCGATCGTGCTCGCCACGGGCGGCATCGGCAAAGCGTGGCAGATCACGAGCAATTCGTGGGAGTACACGGGTGACGGTCACGCCCTCGCCTACGACGCGGGCGCCGAGCTGATCGACATGGAGTTCGTGCAGTTCCATCCCACGGGGATGGTGTGGCCGCCGAGCGTGCGCGGCATCCTCGTGACCGAAGGCGTGCGCGGCGAAGGGGGCGTCCTGAAGAACTCGACGGGCGAGCGGTTCATGTTCCGCTACATGCCCGACATGTTCAAGGGCGACTACGCCGACACGGAGGCCGAGGCCGATGCCTGGGTGAAAGGCGACCGCAAGAAGAATCGCCGGCCGCCCGAGCTGCTCACGCGCGACGTCGTCGCCAAGGCTATCACGAAAGAAATCGCCGAAGGGCGGGGCTCGCCGCACGGCGGCGTTCTCCTCGATATCGCTTCCAAGCAGAGTCCCGACTACATCAAGAAGAAACTGCCCAGCATGTACCACCAGTTCAAAGAGCTGGCGCACGTCGACATCACCAAAGTGCCGATGGAAATCGGTCCGACGACGCACTATGTCATGGGCGGCGTGAAGGTCGACGCGGAGACGCAGGAATCGACGGTGCCCGGTCTCTATGCGGCGGGCGAGGTCGGGGGCGGGATGCACGGCGCCAACCGGTTGGGCGGCAATTCGCTCAGCGACTTGCTGGTGTTTGGGCGGCGGGCAGGGCAGCATGCGGTTTCCAAACGCGGCGCCGCGCCGAAGATTCCGGATGCCGACGTCGAGAATGCCATGCGTGAAGCGCTCCAGCCGTTCGAGCGCGACGGCGAGAACCCGTTCGCGGTGCAGGCAGCGCTGCAAGCGGTGATGCAGCGCGACGCGGGAATCATCCGCGACAAGGCCGGTCTCGAAAACGCGCTCACGGAGATCGAGAAGCTCAAGGCGCGCTCTCGAAAAGTCGGGGTAACGGGAAGCCGGGAGTACAATCCCGGCTGGCACACCGCGATCGACCTCCGCTCGCTACTCATCGTGTCGGAGGCGACCGCGCGGGCCGGGCTCGAGCGGACCGAAAGCCGGGGGGCCCACACCCGCAGTGACTATCCCGACTCCGACGAGCGCCAGGCGCGCGAGCAGATCGTGATCAAGAAGGAAGGCGATCGGATGGTCGCGCGGCGGGAGGCACAGCCGCCGATCCCGGCCGACTTGCTGACCCTCATTAAGGAAGGGGCATGACGCGTTTACGGCTGTTCCGAGGCACGAAAGCGGGAGGCGAGCTCCACGATTACGACGTCGCGGCAACTGAAGGTATGGTCGTGCTCGACGCCGTGCACGCCATTCAGGCCGAGCAGGCGCCCGACCTCGCGGTCCGCTGGAACTGTAAGGCGGGGAAGTGCGGCTCGTGCTCCGCCGAGATCAACGGCAAGCCGCGGCTGATGTGCATGACGCGGATGTCCGACTACGCGCCGGACGAGACGATCACGGTCACGCCGATGCGGGCCTTCCCGGTCATCAAGGATCTCGTGACGGACGTGTCGTGGAATTACGAGGTCAACAAGCGTATTCCGGCATTCCAGCCCCGCAAACCTGATGCCCCCGACGGTACCTGGCGGATGTATCAGTTCGAGGTCGAGCGGCCGCAGGAGTTCCGCAAGTGCATCGAGTGCTTCCTGTGTCAGGATGTGTGCCACGTGCTGCGTACGCACGAGAAGCACCAGCAGTTCATGGGTCCGGCTATGCTCGTGCGGGCCGCTGTCTACGAGATGCATCCGCTCGACGAGGCGGATCGCCGCGATCATCTGCGGCATGAGGGCGGGATCGGGTTCTGCAACATCACGAAGTGCTGCACCGAGGTCTGTCCCGAGTCGATTACCATCACCGATAACGCGATCATTCCGCTCAAGGAACGGGTCGTCGACGCGAATTACGATCCGTTGGCGGCACTGTGGCGAAAACTCACCGGCTGAGCACCGCCGACGCGCTGCTCAAGGCGTATGCGGGCAACGCCCGCATCAACGAGTATCTCGTCGAACACCTCGATACGGCGGTGTGGCAGGCACCGGCGCCGGGTCCGAAAACCCGCACCATCGCGGCGCAGGTAGCCCACCTCCATAACTGCGGCCTGCGCTACCTCGAGCGCACCGCCCCCGACTTTCCCGTCCCCGCCGAGCTGAATCGCGGTCGCGTCACCCGGGCCCAGGCCCTCCGCGCGCTCAAGGCCAAGCGCAAAGCGGTGCTCGCGATTGTGGGCGGCGCGTTGAAGGATGACGGCAAGATTGTCGGGTTTCATCACGACGCGGCAGGATACCTGATGTATTACATGATCCACGACGCGCACACCCGCGGACAGATCGTATTGCAGGCGCGCCTGCTCGGCTACCCGATCAACCAGAAGACCATGATCGGAATGTGGGAGTTCTCCAAGCGAGCAAAGGAGTGAGCGGCATGCGCCGGCGCGACTTCTTGCGAACGACGGCAGCCGCCGTCAGCAGCGTCGCCCTGCGCACCGGGATAAGACCCGTGGACTGGAAGGATTGGCGCGTCAACGGCCCGCGCGTCAACCAGCACTTGACCGATCTGTCCCGCTTCGGCGCAAACCCGCAAGGCGGCGTCAGCCGAGTTGCGTTCACCGAAGCGGACATCGCGGGAAGACGATTCGCGATGGACCTGATGCGCCAATCGGGGCTCGCCGTGCGCATCGACGCCGTTGGCAACATCATCGGTGAGCGCGCCGGGTCCGCGCGCAGCGCACTCCCCATTCTCTTCGGTTCGCACATCGATTCAGTGCCCGAGGGCGGCAATTATGACGGCGACGTCGGCTCCATGTCGGCGATCGAAGTCGCCCAGACACTCGCCGAACACGCCTACCGCAACCGGCACCCGCTCACCGTGGTGATCTGGTGCGACGAGGAAAGCGGCCTCACGGGTAGCCGGGGGTTCATCGGCGATCTCCCGCCCGCCGAATTGACGAGTCCCGGACGCGACGGCGTGCCGCTGGCTGACAAGATTCGCCGCATCGGCGGCGATCCCGACCGTCTGGCCGAGGCGCGTCACGCGCCGGGGAGCATCGCCGCCTACGTCGAGCTGCACATCGAGCAAGGCGCCATTCTCGACGAGCGCGGGCTGGAGATCGGGATCGTCGAAGGCATCGTCGGGATTCACCACTACGATGTGACGATCCACGGCTTCGCCAACCACGCCGGCACGACGCCGATGGACCGCCGTCGCAACGCCCTGCTCGCCGCCGCGGAGCTCACGCTCGCCGTCGACCGCATCGTGCGGTCTGTCCCGGGTCGACAGGTGGGCACGGTGGGCCGCCTCCTCGTCCACCCCGGCGCCCCGAACGTGATCCCGGGGCAGGTTGACCTCACGGTCGAACTGCGCGATCTGTCCACCACCACGATCACCGCGTTGTGGGACCGGATCCATGCCGAGGCGCTGGACATCGTGCGCAAATACGACACAACGCTCGATTACGTCCTCCAGCACACGAACGATCCGGCGCTGTCCGATCCACAAATCCGGGCCGTGATCGCCGACGCCGTGGCGGGACTGGATTTGAGCAGTCAGCTCATGCCGAGCGGTGCGGGGCATGATGCGCAGGATCTCGCGCGGATCGGTCCGATGGGAATGATCTTTGTTCCGTCGGTGAAGGGCATCAGCCATTCGCCGCTCGAGTTGACCTATCCCGACGCCGTCACGAACGGCGCCAATGTGCTGTTGCAGACGGTGCTGCGCTTGGATCAAACATGAGTTCCCCCTCTCCGGTTACGGAGAGGGGGACAGGGGGTGAGGCCCCCACCGTCGTCGTCGTCGGCGCCGGGTTTGGCGGCCTGCGGGCCGCCCGGGCGCTGCGCCGCGCCCCGGTGCAAGTCGTGCTGGTGGACCGCAACAACTACCATCTCTTTCAACCATTGCTATACCAGGTGGCGACCGC
>DASYRZ010000045.1:0-12255 GCA_036003865.1 Gemmatimonadales bacterium
CGGGGATGTATCTGTAGCGCTGGCGCACCGTGCCGCCGTTGCCTTGGATCAAGGCGGTCGCGGCCGCACCTGGAGTGGAGCGGAACCCGACGAGGACGATCTTGTCGTTGGCGGCTGTGGCGGAGGCTGAGGGTTTGGTGAATTCGGTGACGTCGGGATCGCAAGCTGCGGCGAGGCTCGCGATGCCAATCAGAAGGGCCAGGCGCTTCATCGTCGCTCCTCGAGCGTTGGGTGTGTTACAACGCTGAACGGCGACGTAGACCTGGGGCATTCCCAGCAGGAATTAATGCCAAGGGTTGTTGCGGACTAGTTCTTAGGATCGATTTCGAGGGCTTGCTGTGGAGACCGAGCCGGTCGGAACTTGGAGACCAACATGACGCATGCTCGTAGGGCGAATCTGGAGCGCGAGTATAAGCCAGGACCTACCACTCACTAGGAGATCACTTCGTGTTGATGCTCGTGCTGCGGTTCACCCACGTGTTCTTTGGCGCCTTGTGGGTTGGGATGTTCGCCTTCATGACGTTTTTCCTCATGCCCGCGTTCGCCGAGGCGGGTCCCGAGGGGGCGAAGCTGATGGCGGCGCTGCAGCGGCGCCGCATTCCGGTCATCATGCCGGTGATCGCGTTGATCACCCTCCTCTCGGGATTCTGGCTGTTCCAGCGGCTCTCGGGCGGGCAGTTCAGCGCGCTGCTGGCGACGCCGCTGGGTCTGGCATTCGGCCTGGGCGGCCTCGCGGCGTTGCTCGCGTTTCTGGTGGGGATGATCCTGGGGCGGCCCATCATGATGCGCAGCGCCAAGCTCGGAGAGTCGCTGCAAACGGCGTCAGCCGAGCAACGCGTTACGATCATGGCCGAGATGGGGCAGCTCCGGGCGCGAGGCGCGGTGCTGAACCGGCTGGTGATGCTGCTGTTGTTGTTCGCGCTCGGCGCGATGGCGGTCGCGCGGTACTTGTGAGCGTTGCTGCTTGACCTAACGCGAACTGCGAGCGAGCATTGCCACGTCACTTTTTGGAGGCCGTCATGATGCATCGTAAAGCACTCGCGCTCGCCGCTCTAGCGCTGCCAGCCGCACTCGCGGCTCAGAACCCCGCAGCGTCGGCGCAACCTCAAGTGATCGTAGCGCACTCTGCGACGCTGATGTGGAAAGCCGGGCCACCCTCCCTTCCGCCTGGCGCCGAGATCACCGTGATCGAGGGGAATCCTGCTGAAAGTGAGCCGTTCACGTTCCGGCTCAGGTTCCCGCCGAACTATCGGATTCCGCCGCATTCGCATTCGGCGATCGAGCACGTCACGGTGTTGACCGGGACGCTCAACGTCGGGATGGGAGAGCAGGCGACCTACAGCGGCGGCGCGGTGCTCAAAGAGGGGAGTTACGGCGTCATTCCTGTCGGCATGAGGCACTATGCGTGGACCGGCGCTGATGGCGTGACGATCCAGCTGCACAGCATCGGCCCATGGACGATTACCTACGTGAATGCCGCTGACGATCCGCGCAACAAGCGGCCCGCGGGAAACGAGTGATCTAGCGGCGAGCCGAGCGCTATTCTCACAGCCGTCGTAGCCCTCACACTCGCCCTCGCGCAGGGGAGAGACTCGGTCCCTGCTGAGCGCCTCGCGGCACGCCAGTGGCATCGCGACGCGAAGTTCGGAATGTTCATCCACTGGGGCGTGTACAGCCTGCTCGGCCAGGGCGAGTGGGTCATGCAGAATCGCGACATCCCGGTCGGGCAGTACGAGTGGCTCGCCTCGACGTTCAATCCCGTGAAGTTCGACGCGCGGGCGTGGGTCGCGCTCGCGAAGGCGAGCGGGATGAAGTACATCACCATCACGTCGCGGCATCATGACGGCTTCTCGATGTTCGCCACGCGGGTGACCCCATACAACATCGTCGACTGGACCCCGTTCAAGCGCGATCCGCTCAAAGAGCTGGCGGATGAGTGCCGCCGGCAGGGGATCAAGCTCTTCTTCTATTATTCGCAGCTCGATTGGCATCACCCGGACTACTGGCCGCGTGGGCGGACGGGGCTGAAGACCGGCCGGCCTCAGGGTGGTGACTGGAATCGCTACCTCGATTTTCTCGACGCGCAGTTGACCGAGCTGCTCACGAACTACGGGCCCGTCGGCGGCATCTGGTTCGATGGCATGTGGGATAAGCCCCCCCCGGATGCCGATTGGCGGCTGCCGCGCACCTACGCGCTGATCCACCGGCTCCAGCCGGCGGCGCTCATTGTGCCCAATCATCACCAGGCGCCGCTACCGGGTGAGGATGTGCAGACGTTCGAGCAGGATCTCCCCGGCGCGAACACGGCCGGCTTCAACACGGAGACGATCGGCGGATTGCCGCTCGAGACGTCGCTGACGATGAACGACTCCTGGGGCTTCAACATCACCGATCAGCATTACAAATCGGCGCGCGAGGTGATCCAGTATCTCGTGCGGGCCGCGGGACGCGATGCCAACCTGCTCCTCAACGTGGGCCCGCGTCCCGACGGGACAATCCCGCCTGAAGCCGAGGAGCGGCTTCACGAGGTCGGCCGCTGGGTCGCGGCCAATGGAGGCTCGATCTACGGCACGCGCGCGGGTCCGATTTCACCGCGTAGTTGGGGTGTGACGACGCAGCGTGGGGATACGGTGTTCGTTCACGTGCTGGATTGGAGTGATCGCGTCCTTGCGCTGCCGCCGCTCGGCGCCGGGCGCCTCAAGGCCGCCATGTGGCCCTATGGCGCGCCGGTGGGGCTGGCGCAGTCCGCGGCCGGGCTGACACTCAGCCTCCCCGCGGGCGGCGCGGACAGTCCCGATCGGATCGTGGCGCTGACTCGCTAGATGTGACGGCGCTGAACCGGGTGGTGATGGCGCGATTAGCTATAATAGCAAATAATAGTTGCTTTTATAACATATAAAATATACTTTAATAGCAATTATGCCCCCACGCCAACTGACGGGATCGACCGACATCGCAGTAGCCCTCCGGCGTGTCGGGGAGTTGCTCGAGGCCAGCGGCGGGCGGTATGCGGTCGTCATCGTTGGCGGAGCGGCGCTGAATCTGCTCGGTGTGGTGGGGCGCACGACCCGCGACGTGGATATCCTCGCGTTCGCCCGCCGCGCCGGGCGCGCATGGCGTCTCGATCCGCCGCCTGTACCCATTCCCGAACAGCTCATCGCGGCCATCCGCACGGTCGGCCGGGATATGGGGCTCGCCGACGATTGGCTCAACACAGGACCAGCGCTCCAATGGAAGCAGGGACTGCCGCGCGGACTCGCCGGGCGAGTCACGTGGCGACGGTTCGCTGCGCTGCACGTTGGCATCATCGCTCGGCCCGATTTCATTCGGCTCAAGCTCTATGCGGCCGCGGACGATCATCCTGGAGGTCGTCACGTCGGTGATCTTGTCGCGCTCGATCCGACGGATGCCGAGCTCCGGGCGGCGGCGCGATGGGTCAAGACACAGGATGCTGGTGCAGCGTTCCCGAAGCTGGTGGACCAGGTCGTGCAGCATCTGCGTTCGCGCCGAGGCAAGCGTGGCGGATAACCTGTTCGAGGCCACGCTCGATTTGCTGTGGCGTCAATGGCGGTCCATTGGCGGTGCGGCGGCCGGCGAGCCGGTCAGCAAGCAGGTGGACCCCGAGGCGCTCTGTCTCGCCTCATTGTTCTTTCGAGACCACGAGCCCCGTCTGTGGACGGCGATGGCGGACTGGATCCGGTTCGGCGCGTCATTGTTGAGTGTGCAGCGGTTGAAGAATCTCGCGACGCAGTTTCCGGACATGAGCGATCAGGTGAAAGCGCTTGGCCTCGTGGCGTGGCACGAGGGGAAAGATGCGCGCTGGAAGTCGCTCGTGGGGGCGCGTGGCCAATCGCGCGGTGCTTATCGGACGTCCTCCAAGCAGCGCAGCGCGGGACCCGCGCTCTCTGCTCCACCCGCGTTCGTACTACGTCTGCGAGCAGGTTTCAATGTTGGCGTAAAGGCTGATTTGCTTGCCTTTCTGCTGGGCCAGAAATTTCGCGTATCAGTTGCTACCGCCGCGGCATCGTTGGCGTACGGTGTCCCCGCGATCTTTCGCGCGCTGCAAGATTCGCGGAACGCGGGTTTCGTGCGGTCGGCAGACCTTCCGTCAGCGGCGGAGTACTGGGTTGATATCCCGACGTGGTATGAGGTGATGGGAGGTGAGCAAGCGATCCCGCGCTGGGGGTTCTGGCGCGAGATCCTGGTGTACGCGTGCGCCATGTTTACGCTCGAGCACGAACGCAACTACCCCAAGAGCAGCGAGTACGCTCGAGCGACCGCGTTACGGGAGCTAGCAATGCAGCATGAGGCAGGGTTGGTGCGATCGGGCATGATCGAGCAAGCGATTCCGCGATCGGCATCCTTTGACGAGTGGCGTGAGTTTCATAACGCACTCGCGCAGAGGATTGCGGATCTAGCGTAGAACCAGTCGCCTAGGCACCAAACCCGTCTAGATCCCGAACACCACGCGATCGAGCGCGAATCTCCCGCCGCCCAAGATCACCAGCGCGAGCGCCACGATCAGCAGCAGAAACTCGAATTCCCAGCCCGCCCCGTTCTCGCCGGTGAACTTTCTGTGGACCTTAGTAATCAGGAATCGCAGCGCGCCGAGCATCACGAAGACGAGGCCGAGCGCGGCGAGCTGGGTCAGGAAGCCGAAGAGGACGCCGAGTCCACCCGCCGGTTCGGCGATCGAGAGAAATCGCAGGGTCCGTAAGAAGCCCGCCGGCATCTGCTCCGACGGCTGCACTTTCCACAGTCTGCGCTTGTGTAAGCCGTGCACGAGGAAGATGGTGCCGAGCGCGATTCTGAGGGCGAGCAGAGCAAAATCGTTGAATTGGTGCAGCTGCCAGAGGAATCTCATGATGTCTCCCGGGCTAGGCGTGCGCACTCTTGAGGCGGCGCCACTCGGCCCAGGTCAAGAGAATGACGATCGTGTCGAGCACCGTCAATGCGATCAGCCAGCCTGAAGGCTGGACGAAGTAGCGGTAGATCTGATAGATGCCGAAGGCCGCGAAGACGCCGATTGCCCACCGGTATGCCCAGAGTTTGCCCTTGAGCAGCGCGTACACGAGCACGGCTTTGATCACGCCGTGAGACAGCAGGTAGAGCGCCGCGAACAGCTCGTCGCTCGCCGAGAGCGAGCGCGCGGCCTGGCGCAGATGCGCGGCGATGAAGTCGTTGGGGTCGTTGCTGAGCTCGTTTTGGGTCAGTCCGACGATGAACCGCTGAATGGCGCTCGACGGGAATGCGAGCAGCAGCACGCCGCCGACGAGCTCGAGGAGGCCATTCAGGCCCTTGAGGGTGACGCCGACCTCGAAGGCGACGTGCACCTTTGACTTCATCGACAATAATCTGATATGGTCGCTCTTAAATCCGGGCGCTGAAAGCCTGCCCTGAGCGCAGCGAAGGGCGCCGGCTCGGCCACTACGCGCGCTCTGAAGAGCGCAGTCTTAGTGCTGCTTGTTGGGCATGGAGACCGTCTTCGGCGCGGGTCGCGCGGGGAGCGGACTGCGCGGGGGGCCCTCGGCACAACGCGGCTCACCCTCTCTAATGGCGGGAGCAAGGCGCGCGGCACCCACGTAAATGGCGCAAGTCTTGGAGGTATTAAGAGAGCCGACCCATGCGGTAAAGCCGTCGGCCGTCAGTGTAATCGTCGGCCCGGTCACACCCGTCGTCGTCGAGTACCATGACCCGAGATCCGTCGTGTATTTCACGGAGTCGGCGAAGTAGGCTTCTTCGGCTGTGATGAGATTGCGAAGATCCGATTTCATCGATGCGACATAAGCATTTTCCAGCCGCTCCGCGTATGATGGTCGATGTGGCTGTGAGGGGGCAAGTTGACCCGCGAGTTGTTCGATGCCTACTACCTTCCATACACCATTGCTGCGCTCCATCCGAACGGTAAACACCATCACGCTGTCGCGGTCCTCTGGTTGCATCCGCACGCGAACGAGCGCGAGGTTCTCGCGTTGCTCGACGCTCTCGATGCCCTTGAAGCCCTCACGAAAGCGGCGTAGGTCGGGTGGCTTGGTAAGGAACCGGTTAGTGGTCGCTTGATTCGCGGCCTTCGGGGGCTCTTTGCGAACGGCAGACATGATCGACTCTTCGATCATCGCTGCGAGCATAGGCTTCATGCCCTGAAGTATCTGAGCGCCCAGCATGGCTCCTATAGCTCCGAAGGGATTGTCGGTTTGCGCACTACGTGTTGCGTCGGTGACGGCAGATGTCACGAGCTCGTCTGCCACCGATTGGGCGACTCTTTTCGTGTCGAAATGTGCTTCGAACGCAAGCTGATCCCTCGCCTCCACTGCAGCGCCTAACTCCCGCAAGGCATAAAGGGGTGTTCTGCGGACGTGCATATACCAGAGCCCAGCACCTGCTGCGGCAAGAACAACTAGGGCGGCCAATGAAAGGGAGAGAGTCCTGCGCATAGGTACGCTCCGGTCCGGGCGCACGGTTGGCAGCGATCCGCCCTACAACGCTGTGGTATGGTCGTTCAGTTGTCCAGGACGGGTCTGACTCTGGAGCACGGATGAAACAACGGCCCCGCGATCATCGGGATCAGAGTGGTGGACCCAAGAGTTTCTTATCCGTGCGCTGAAAGCCTGCCTGAGCGCAGCGAAGGGCGCCGGCTCGGCGACTACACGCGCTCTGAAGAGCGTCCCGACGCTAGTTGCGCCGTCCTCCACCCCCACCGGAACGCCGCCCGCCACTCGACGGGCGCGCCGCAGGACGCGAGCCGCCGCTCGAGCCGCGTGATACACTCGGCCGGCTGCGCGGCGCGCTCGGCCGCTCACGCGTTACGTTCGGCCGCTCGCGCGAAACGCCGGCGTCGCGGCTCCGAGGAGCGACGCTCGGGCGTGAAACCGAGCCGGCGCGCGGGCGAGGCTCGATCGGCGTAAAGCGATCCCGCCTGTTGCGGTCTGGAATTACGAAGCGCCCACCGCCGTCACCGCGCGTCCCGAAGCCGCCCACGATGAACGGCCGGTAGAAACGAACGGGCCGGCGCGGATAGTACGTGTAGCCGAATCCGAAGCCATACCCGTAGCCGTACCCGAGGCCGTAGCGGGATCCGTAGCAGCGCGCACTCCAGCTCCAGAACGGATCGTAGCAGAACGGGTCATAGAACGGGTCGTAGTAGCCGAAACGATACGGATATCCGAAAGAGAGTCCCAGCCGGTAGCGGGAATAACCGTAGCCGTGGCCATACCCGTAGCCCGCGATCTGATTGCTCACGACGTAGGTCGCGGCGTCGTACTCGAACCGATTCTCGCCGCTCATGCGCCGCACGATATCGAGCAGTCCGGCGAGCGGGTCGTCCTGCACCGACCCGGCGCCGAGGGAGCGATAGTCCCAGTGGCCGTTGAGGACGAAGCCGTCGTAGGTGAACGGGTCGCTCGAGATCGCGGCGAGCACCGTGCCCGCGCCGTCCTCGGCATCTATAATGAAGGCATCGCGGTCGGACCGCCCCCGGATTTCCACGCGCTTCCCGCCGCGTACAAAGGCGTCGTCGGTGGGATCGCGGGGAAAGAGCACGCGGACTCTGGCCTGTGGGTCGGCGTGCAGGACGATGAGGTAGCCATCGCGCGCGGTCTGGACATAGACACGTGCTTTATCGCCGCGCGAGAACTGTTCGTGATTGAGCTTGACGGTAATGGGGGCCGGACCGTCGGCCTGTGTGACAGCGGGTGCGAGCGAGAGCAATAGGGCAAGCAGCATAGACGTCTCCTCCTGTTGCAATATACCCCTTCAGGGGGCGCGTCGGACTTCCGTTCGAGTTGGCGTTTCCTGTTGCACCTCCCCTAAGAGGTCCTTCAGGACGTCCGTAGTCGCCGAGCCGGCCCTTCAGGGCCCGGACAAGATTGCGATCACCCCGATCGGTGTTCCCCCTGTCTATCCGTACCCTTTATGGCTGGGCGCGGGGTTAGCTTCCCACCAATGACACAACCCCCCCCCCGCACACTTCGTCTCCCCACTCGTAGGCGCGGCCGCCTCGGCCTCTGGCTGCTGCTCGGCCTCGCGGTCCTGATGTTCTTCATCTCGCCGCTGGTGCGCCTGCTTGCCGAGTGGCCCTGGTTCAGCGCACTGGGCTACGAGCGCGTGTTCGCCACCCGCTTGATCGGCTCGCTGCTGCTGGGCATCGTGACGGGCGGCGTGGCGTTCGCGTTCTTGTACGCCAACCTGCGCTTCGCGCAGCGTGGGGTCGTGCCGAACCCGGTCGTGATGCAGCTGAACACCCAGACGCCCGCTGTGGACGTGACGCGCCTGGTGCGCCGCTTGGCGCTGCCGGCGGCGCTTGTGTTGTCGCTGTTCATCGCGCTCGCCACGTCCAGCGCCTGGGTGCCAGTGCTCCAATTTCTGAACCAGACGCCGTTCGGGGCAACCGACCCCGTGTTCGGGCGCGATATCGCGTACTACGTGTTCACGCTGCCCATCGTCGGGGGCGTGCTCGGCCTGCTGATGTTTCTCGGCATCGTCGCGCTGATCGCCTGCGGCGCGCTGTACGCGCTGCGCGGTGATGTCGTGGTCTTCCGGAAGAGCATCACGATCGAGCCGTCAGCCCGGCTGCATCTCGCGCTGCTGCTTGCGTTCCTGCTCCTCGTGACGGCGCTGCGCGTATACTTCGTGCGACTGCCGGGCACGCTCTACTCCGCGACCGGTCCGCTGTTCGGGGCGAGCTACGCGAATCTCCACGGCACGGTCATCGGCCTCAAGCTCGCCGCGCTGGCCGCACTGGCCGGCGCCGTGCTCGTCACCGCCGGCGCGCGCAGCAAGCGCCTGGTACGCAACGCGGGGTTAGCGGTCGCGCTCTACGTCGGCGTCTCGCTGCTCGGCGTCGTCGTCTATCCCGCCGTGGTCCAGAAGCTCGTCGTGGCCCCGAACGAGCTGTCCAAGGAGACGCCGCAGCTCCGCTACCACATCGACGCGACCCGACTGGCCTGGGGCCTGGACAGCGTGCTGGTGCGCGATCTCTCCGGGGAGGCGCGGCTCACGGAGCGCGACATCCAGGCCAATCGGCCCACGATCGACAACGTGCGGCTGTGGGACCGCGACCCGCTGCTGCAGACGTTCGGGCAGCTCCAGGAGATCCGCACCTATTACGACTTCGTGTCGGTGGACGACGACCGCTACATCGTGGACGGCCGCTACCGCCAGGTGATGCTGTCGCCGCGCGAGCTGAACTCGGCCTCGCTCCCCACGCGCACGTTCATCAATGAGCGGCTCACGTTCACCCACGGGATGGGGCTGACGCTCGGGCCGGTGAACGAGGTCACCGAAGAGGGACTGCCGGTCCTGTTCATCAAGGATCTGCCGCCGGCGTCCACGGTGTCGCTCGCCGTGAAGCGGCCGGAGATCTATTTCGGCGAGCTCACCGACGCGTGGGTGTTCGCCAACACGGGGCAGCCCGAGTTCGACTATCCGTCGGCGGACGAGAACATCTTCACCAAGTACCAGGGGGGCGGCGGCGTACGGGTGGGCGGGCTGCTGCGCCGCCTGGTGCTGTCGGCCTATTTCCGCTCGCTCAAGGTGCTGCTCTCGAGCGACATCACGAGCGAGAGCCGTGCGCTGTACATCCGCAACGTCCGCCAGCGGGCGCGGATGGCGCTGCCGTTTTTGATCTTCGACGCCGACCCCTACATGGTGATCGACGAGGCGGGGCGGCTCCAGTGGATCCTCGATGCGTATACGGCGACGAGCCGCTATCCATACGCGCAGCCGCTCAGGAACGGCGTCAACTACATGCGCAACAGCGTCAAGGTGGTGATCGATGCGTTCGAGGGCAGCGTCACCGCCTACCTCGCCGACCCGGCCGATCCGCTGATCCGCACGTTCGCGAAGATCTTTCCCGGCATCTTCCACCCGCTCGATTCCATGCCAGCCGATCTGCGCGCGCACCTGCGCTATCCGGAGGACCTGTTCCATGTGCAGAGCGAGCTGTACGGGACGTATCACATGGCCGAGCCGGAGATTTTCTACCATCGCGAGGATCAGTGGCAGAAGCCGGTGCTGTCGATCGCGCCGGAGCGGGCGGATCCGTTCCTGCGCCATATGGTGATGCGGCTGCCGGAGGAGCGGCAGGCGGAGTTCATTCTGATGGTGCCGTTCACGCCGCGCGGCAAGGACAACCTGGCGTCGTGGATGGTGGCGCGGAACGATGGGGAGCATTACGGCGAGCTGGTCGTGTACCGCTTCCCCAAGCAGAGCCTGGTGTTCGGGCCGACGCAGATCGTCAATCGGATCAATCAAGACACCGAGATCGCGCGCCAGGTGGCGCTGTGGGATCAGGGCGGCTCGCAGGTGATCCGCGGCAATTTGCTCGTCATCCCGATCGAAGAGTCGCTGATCTACGTGATGCCGCTGTACCTGCGGGCGCAGGGAGGGCGGATTCCCGAACTCAAGCGGGTGGTGGTGGCGTATCAGAACCGCGCCGTGATGGAGGAGACGTTGGAGGAGGGGTTGTCGCAGCTGTTCGGCCGCGGTGCCGGTGCGCCGCGTCGTGAGCCCGTGCGCGTAGCGGCGACGCCCGGGGGGGGCGCCGAGCCGGCGGCGAATGCGCGGGCGGCCGATCTCGCGCGCCGCGCGAACGAGTCGTTGCGCCGGGCACTCGAGGCGCAGCGGGCGGGGGATTGGGCGCGGTACGGGGAAGAGCTGCGCAGGCTCGAGGAGGTGCTGCGGCAGCTGCAGGCAGTACTCGGCACCAGGGACTAGGCGACGTCGTCTGGGTGGTGCTCTGACGCGTCGTTGACAGCGTTGTTGTTGCTTGTGTCCTCACAGCGCCCGTAGTTTGAGCGCATCCCTCGCGAGAGACGACTCGATGCGACGCGCTGTCCAGCTCTTCGGTCTGCTTTGCTTCGCTGCCGGTTCGGAGACGGCGGCCTCCCAAACCACGCAACGGTCATCTGCTTATCCCATGGCGCCGCGGCCCCTCCCGGAGGCCGAGGAAATCGCGCTCGCGGTGAGTGCCGCGCCGGAGGAGATCTCGGCGCAGGCGGATGTCTATGTCTTGCGTGGCACGGATTACGTCAAAGTGCGCACGGGGACGAATGGCTGTGCGTGCATGGTGGCGCGCGACCTGCACGACGGGAGTCGCTATCCCATCTGCTACGACCAAGAGGGCGCGCGCACGTCGATGGTCCGCGAGATAATGGAAGGATCGCTGCGGGCGAAGGGGCTGCCCGAGGCCGAGGTGCAGCGCCGGGTCACGGCGGCGTACGGCAGCGGCGAGCTCCGCATGCCGGCAAAGCCATCCATGGCCTATATGATGTCCCCACGGCAAGTGCTCTTCTCAGCTCCCGATTCGAGCGGCGTTCGCGTGGGAGCCTGGTCTCCGCATTTGATGCTGATGCTGCCGAACGTGGAGCCACAGCAGCTCGGACTCGCGGCGCAATCGAACGTGGACATCCTCCAGATTCACAGCCGGGGTAGTGGGCATTCCGAATTGATCGTCAAGGTGCCCACCTGGTCCAACGGGCAACCGGCCGGCAACGCGCGGCCCGCGGACGACGAGGCCGCGATCCGCCAGGCGGTGCAGTACTACTTCGACGGCTCGCGCAACGCCGACTCGGCGACGATGCGCAAGGGATTTCGGACCGATGTGGCCCACATGTTCTTTGTGCGGGACTCGCAGCTCGTGGACGTGCCGATTCCGGAGTTCCTCGTGCGCGTCGCAGGGGGCCGGCGTCCCGGATTTCAGCCGGATACCCTGCGGCGCCGCGTGGTGATGATCGACGTCGCGGGAAATGCCGCGGTGGCGAAGCTCGAGACGGTGACGCCGGGCCAGCGGGTCGTGGATTACATGTCGCTCCTCAAGATCAATGGGCAGTGGCAAATCGTAACCAAGATCTTCGATCGGTTTCCAGCACCGTGAGCGGTGTTACGGGGCGTAGCCGCTCGCGCGCAGGATAGCCTCCGCATCGCGCAGCTCGAGTAGCTCACGAACCGCGGCGCGCTTGTCAGTGGCGCGCGCGTAGTAGGCGGCGGCGATCCGTGTTCGCGGCCCACGGTCCCACGGCGAGCTCGGCGAGAAAATCGGCGATGCCTTCGCCAAGCGCATGGCGCAGCAGGTTGTCGTGCTGGCCCGGGGGCATGGGCTTCTGCTGGGTGTGCACCCCGTCGAAGAGTTTGCGGACGTCCGTGAAGCCATTGCGCGTGAGAAGCAGATAAAGGCCTGGACGCGCGCGCGACGAATCAACTTGGTCGAGGGACGCAACCCTTCCTGGCAGGACCTGGCGGAGGGCTGGTTCCCAATGC
>DASYRZ010000046.1:0-10047 GCA_036003865.1 Gemmatimonadales bacterium
TGGAAACTCGCCTCGGTCTTTCTGCTTCCGCTGTTCTTCTTTGTCTTCAAGATCGGGTTGATCGTGGCGCTGATCATGCTGGCCTTCTGGTACTTCAATAAGAAGGATCGTGGTAAGGAGGACACGCCACCCGCCTCTTCGTAGTGTCTGCCGAAACACAATCGAGGCGCGCCTGGCCTGCATTTGGCCTGGCGCGCCTCGTGCGTTTCCCCCCGGCGAAAGGGGGGCACCATGACCAACTGGAAAGCTGTCACCATCTCGCTGGCGCTCGCTTTGGGCTGGATCATGGGGAATCCGGCGGTCGCGCTGGGCCCCGCTCCAGATCCACAGGCCGAGGTCCAGATGAATATCGCTCGCGTCGAATCTCTCACTCAGCATCTGTGCGAGGTTCCTGAGGATGTTAGCGCGATGGAGGACCTCGCTGCGCTGTACATGGCGAACGGGTCGTATGACGCCGCGATTGCACCGCTGGCTCGAGGGCTGCAGCTCGACCCGCATCGACGGAGTCTGTGGGTGGCGCTGGATGTCGCCATTATCCGGTCGGGACGGAAGATGATTACAGATGCGGAGCTGACGAGGCGGGCGGCGAGTTTTGTTGAAGCGCTGAAATGATAAATCAGGGGCGGTAGGGGGCGGTAGGGGGCGGTAGGAGGCGGTAGGAGGCGGTAAAGGGGCGGTACCGCCCCCTACCGCCCCCTACCGCCCCCTACCGCCGGTTTTATTGGTCAACCCACGTCGACCGCACGTCATACGTCACATCGTAGACCAATTGGTTTACCAGGTGACCGTACGCATCGTTCGGGTCGCGGGCCGAGAACGACGGTGTCTTGCCGATGAACGAGAGGCCGCCGACCTCTTCGGTCGAGGACGAGCTCTTCCGCCACATGATGCCGCCGGTCCGCGTGTTCACGAGCCACACCGACAGCTCCGCGGTCACCGTCGCTCTGAGCACCGGCGACAGACCTGCCGTGAGCCCGCCGCGGGGCCGCACGTTCGAGATCTTGAGATGACCGAAGAAAGCGACCGGGCAGCCGTTGGTATCGGCGGCGGTCGCGAAGACGCGACTCGAATCGGCGGAGGTGAACTCGCGCATCTCGATGCCGCTCTGCGCCGCGAGGACGTACTCCTCGAAGCGATGGGTCGCGAACTCGTGGAGGTTGCCCTTGGCATTCTCCACCGAGAACACGACCAGCCCGATGTTACGATGCGGGGCGAGATTGAGGTTCGGCGGAAGCAGCACTCGCTGGCGTACAGGCCGGTGTCCTCCGCCGCATCCGAAGACCGCCAGGATGATGAGGGAGCAAATGGCGACACGCACGACGCGCATAGACACCTCGATCTGTTGGAATGCTGTAGGGGCGCAGCATGCCGCGCCCCTACTTCGGCCACCAACATAACGCGTGCCGGTCGAACGATGGGGATCTGGATCACAGTCCCCGCAATGACCTAGGGACGCCGTTTTCGCGCTGGTGGGGGAGCTGTCTCTCCGCTGGGCCATCGCTGCGTCGGAACGACACTCGGGACCGGTTGCGCCCGGATGTACGCAACCACCTTCCAAATCGCGCCTGGGGACATCACGCCGCCATACGCGGGCATCCCTCGTGGACGGCCGTAGAAAATGGACTGGAACAGCGCCCCATCTGTTCCGCCGTAGCGCCAGCGCCCATCGACGAGACTCGGCCCCACCCATCCGAGTGCGCCACCGCCGTGACAGCCGTCGCAGTTCATCGAGCTGAAGATCTTGGAGCCGTCCGCGACGTTCGCGGAATCGGCGGCGAGGGGACTCTTGATGTCGCCGGCCGGCGGCTGGCTGCCACCGGCGGCGACATGATCGGGATAGCGGATGGACGGCGGGACACCACTGCCGCCGGAGTCGGATCGGCCACACGCGCTGACGAGCGCGACCAGGACTAGAGGCCGAAGATCCAGACCATGCCTCCCTGACTCGTGTGGCGCGCGAGCTCGGGTGCGAAGTCGGCGGGCGGGCGAACGTCGGCCGGATCGTCGGAGCGCACGTCGCCCGACAGCAGGAACCAGTCGCCGCCGATCCCGGCGTACACCGCGATGTACTGTTTGCCGTCGGGACCGCGAAATGAAATCGGCGCGCCTACGACGCCCGAGCCGACCTTGAACTTCCAGAGCTGGCGACCGTTCCTCGCGTCCACGGCCTTGAACCAGCCGTCGAGTGTGCCGTAGAAAACGACGTCGCCGGCGGTGACGACGCTGCCGCTCCAGACGGGAAACTTCTCGTCGATCTTCCACACTCGGCGGCCGCGCGCCGCGTCCCACGCGATGAATGCACCGCCATTGCCTCCGGGACCCACCGTGTACGGCGTCGTCGCACCGATGTAGGGCGTGCCCGGAATGCGCGTCACCGCTGCGGCCTCGAAGTTCATGCAGAGATTGTTCGTCGCCGTGTAGAACAGCCTCGTGCGGGGCGAGTACGCGCTCGGCGATGCGGGACTCTTGCCACCCTCGAGACTCGGGCAGATGCCCGTCACGTTGCCGCGGGACGCGCCGGTGGTCTTGGTCGTATCGACGATCGGCACACCGGTCCGCTTGTTGATGCCCTTCGCCCACGTCACGTTCGCGAACGGCTCGGCGACGAGCAGCTCGCCCGTCACGCGGTCGAGCGTGTACGCGAACCCATTCTTGTCGAAGTGCACCAGCACGCGCCGCATACGCCCGCCCACCACGAGATCGGCGAGGATCATTTCTGCGTTGGAGTCGTAGTCCCAGCTGTCGTGCGGCGTGAATTGATACGCCCATACCAGCGTCCCGTTGGCCGGCCGGCGCGCCAGCACGCTGTTGGTCCATTTGTTCTCGCCCGGCCGCTGCTCGGTGTTGTAGGGACCGGGGTTGCCGGTGCCGAAGTAGATCAGGTCGACCTGCGGGTCGTAGGAAATCCAGCCCCACACCGGCGCGCCACCGCGCCGCCACGAGTCACCTTCCCACGTCGACACGCCGATGTTGGCTTCGGCCGTGTAGTAGCCTCTCCCGGGCCGCGCGAGCATCAGCGAATCGGGCCCCATGTTGTGCGCGGTCCAGAGAATCTTGCCGGTCGCGAGATCGAGCGCCTTCACCCAGCCATAGATTCCGAACTCACCGCCCGACGGCCCCACGATGACGCGATTCCTGGCGACGAATGGCGCCATCGGCGTCGTCTCGCCCTGACCCATGTCCGCGATCTGCGTCTTCCACAGCTCGTGCCCGTCGGTCGCGTCCACGGCGACGGTGTGTCCGTCGAGCAGGTTGTAGATGATTTTCCCGTCGGCGTACACCGCGCCGCGATTGATCGCGTCACAGCACGCGATGCCGACCGCGGTGGGATTCACCTCGGGCCGATACTTCCATTTGAGTGGATAGCCTTCGTGTGTCAGATCGAAGGCGTACAGCACATTGGGGAACGGCGTGACGACGTACATCGTGCTGCCCACGACGAGCGGCTGTCCCTCATGGCCGCCGAGGACGCCGGTCGAGAAGCTCCAGACGGCGCGGAGTCGCGGCGCGTTGCGGGTGGTGATTTGCGCCAGGCCGCTGTAGCGCGTCGCAGCGTAGTCTTTCGCCGGCATGGTCCATTGCCCGTCGTCGCGAGCGGGACTACCCTGGAGGATCGGCAGTAGAAGAAGAACGAACGGGGCGCGGCGCATGGCGTAATGATACCAGTCCGCTTGTGGGATGGCTTGGCCCCGCCCCTACATCGAGTCGCTAGAGCGCCCACCGCAGCGACAGGGCCACGGAGCCATAGCGCCAAGCCCCGGTCGTCGCTGCTTCGCGCGCGATCATCGAGTCTTCCCCTTCGAGCTCGAGCTGGAGCGCGCGCCCGGGAGCGAGCGGCGCGGTGATGAGTGAGTACCAGCGCAGCGAGCGGCTCCACGCCCCCGGCTGGCCTCCAAACTCCGCGACCCGCTGCGCGCCCGCGCCGACATCGAGAGCGAACAGCCAGCCGCCAGGGCTCTCGAGCTCCACGTAGGACCCCGCCTCCACTACCTGACCGAGCCGCGGCGCAAAGTAGCCCGCGGTGCTGGCGTGCGAGTAGCGGATCTCGTGGACCTGACCCGACAGCTCGATAACCGGCGACAGCGCCACCGCGACTACGCCGCCGAGGGCGGTGCGATGATTCAGATCCGCGGTATCGCGCAGCAGGGCAGTCCGCCCAAGGCCGCGCAGCTTGAGCGTGCGCGTCACGGGGATCTCTACCACCGCGCGCAGTTCGGTTCGCACGACGCGGTTGTTCACGAGCAACGGGCTCGCAGCCAGCACGCCCCGTTGCGCGCGGAGATCCACCGTGGGCCCGTGGGCGGAACTGCGCCAGCGCGCGCGCACGCGGCCCGTGGGAGCAACAGTCGTGCTCCGACTGTCGCTCCGTTCGAGTCGGGTCCCGCCAAGGGCGGCATCAACGCTGGCCAGCCGGCTCGGCCGCCACGCCGCGCGCAGTGCGATCTGCGCGAGCCCCGCGGTAGCGACGCCGTCCGTCACCCGATCACGATTCGCTTCCACGCCCAGCCGTAACGACCCCTGCGCCGCGAGCTCGGCGCTGCCGCCGACATGAAACGTCGAGTTACCGTCCGAATCGCGGCTGCCACTCACGAGCGGCGTGACTGCCGGCGCGGCGGCGCGAGAGCGGGCGAATACCTTGGCGCGGCCGGCGACGGCTTCGGGCTCGCCCGGCGCAAGCCGCAGCGCGTTGTCGTACGAGCGGAGCGCATCTCTATACCGGCCGGCGCGGGCCAGCGCCTCGCCCTCCGCCATGTAGCCCCAGGGATCATCCGGTTCGAGCTCGACGTAGCGCTGGAACAACCGCAGCGCCTCGGAGGGGTCGCCCCGCGTGAGCTGCGCAAGTCGATAAGTCGCATGTGAGTTGTCCGGATCCGCGGCCAGCACGGCCGCGAACTCCCTGGCGGCGACGGCTGTGTCCCCCGCTGCCCATGCTGAGTCCGCGCGCGCCATGCGACCGGCCACGGGGAGTGGACTCTGCGCGGTCGCCACCTCCGGGTCCGCCGCGGCCGCGAGCGTGAGTACGAGCAGCGGCGCCATGCGTTCCCACTGCTGTGTGACGCGTGGCTTGGCGGGGCGCGCCGCCGACGGCGCTTGGAGACGCGGCGGCGACTCGTGACTCGCGCGGCTCGCCGGACGCTTGCCGCGGTGGACCCACAGCCGCAGCAGCTCGACCCCGGCGAGGACGGCGGCGAGCGTGCCCAAGCCGAGCGCCAAGCTCGCTGTGCGAAGCAGGTTGCCCGGAGGCAGCGCGCCTCCTGGCGTGGTGATCGGCCGCGCGGCCGCGAGCGCGTGGCCCAGCAGCAGCCCCGTCAACCACATCGCTCCCAGGATTCCGCCGGCGATCGCCAGCTGCGCGCCGACGATGCGCCAGCGGCCTCCCGCGCGTCCGCGGACACGGCGGTACGCTTCGCGCAGCGGCATCGCGAGCGCGCTCGCGAGGTAGAAGATCCCGCCGATTCCCGTGCCCGGCAGCCCGGCGTTCACCGTCAGTGTCCCTTTTCGTACCGCCGCAGGGGGCGACCCAGCAGCAGTTCGGCGCAGACCGCGCGCAGGAAGAAGACGGCGTTGACCGTGCGGAGTAAGAAGAACGCGGGCACACTTGCCAGGGCCCGGCTGACCTCCCGCCGCGGGACGGCGCTGGCGAGCACCGGAACCAGTACGGCCGGGGCGTCGATCACGTAGCCCAAGAGGACCCAGGGGCTCGCCAGCAGGAGGGCGAGGGCCGGTAGGGCCACCAGATACACCGCAGCAGCGACCGTGGCATCCCAGAACGCCACCGCGACGGCGGAGCGGAGGTACGGCACCGCAAGCACGGCGCGCCAGTGCAGCTTCACGTTCTGGACGAACCCGTGCGACCAGCGCTGCAGCTGGGTCCCCATGAGGCGGAAGGTGCGGGGCTCGATCGGGTAACACGCCGCTTCCGGCACGAAGCGCACCTCGTACCCTGACTGATACAGGCTCCACGTGAGATCCATGTCTTCGGCCAGGGTGCGGCTGGACCAGCCACCCTGCGCGCGCAACATGACCGTTCTGTACATCGAGAAGCAGCCGGAGGAAATGAGCGGCTTCCCGTAGTACTCCTGCACCTGCTTGTAGAAGGTGAACGCGAACAGGTATTCGATGTAGCGCCCGCGCTCCCACAGGCTGCGGACGCGCTGCGGCAGGACGAAGCCGCACGCGGCCGCGACGCGCGGCTGCGCGAAGGCCGGCAGTAGCCGCTCGATCGCGTCGGCCGCGAGTACCGTGTCCGCGTCGACGGCGATACAGAGGTGCGTGCGGACGTGGGGCAGCGCGAACGTCTGCGCCCCCGCCTTGGAGCCCGTGTTCGCCGGTGGGCACACGACGGTGACCCCCAGCGCTCGCGCGATGTCGCCGGTCCCGTCGGTGGAACAGTCGTCCACGACGATGATTTCTCGCGGCCGCGCGGTCTGCGCCTGGAGACTCCGGATCGTGTCCGCCACACTGGCCGCCTCGTTGAAGGCGGGCACGATCACCGTTACATCCGCGCCGGTATAGAAGGAAAGCACTAAGGTGAAGACGCTGGCGCTGCCATCCCGGTAACCGTAGAAAAGTGGAACGCGAGAGCCTTGCTACTATAGCCAGAGTGGATATAATCGGACGTGGCCTACTCTCGCGCCGATGTCGAAGCCCTGCTGCCCTTGCCGCTTGCGACGTTCCACATCCTGATCGCGCTCGCGCAGGAAGACCGCCACGGCTACGCCGTCATGCTCGACGTTGCGAAACGGACGGATGGTGAGCTTCGCCTGAGCGCCGGCACACTGTATCGCTCGATCCAGCGGATGCTCGAGCAGGGGCTCATCACTGAGACGAGTGAGCGGCCCGCTCCCGAGCTCGACGACGAGCGGCGGCGCTACTACCGGATGACGCCGTTCGGTGCCGCGGTCGCGCGGGCGGAGACGCAGCGCCTGGCCGACCTCGTGCGCATGGCGCGTGTCGAAGGCTTATCGCCCGGACGGGCGTGATGCGCTTCTATCGTCTCCTGTTGTCGCTCTTTCCTGCCTCGTTCCGGCGCGAGTATGGTGCCGAGATGACGGCTGATTTCGAGCGTCGCCGGCGGGAATCGTCGTGGGCACTGCTCGGTGCGGTTTTCGACGTTGTTCGGAACGCGGCCGGCGCGCATTGGGATATCCTGCGCCAGGACCTTCGCTATGCCGTGCGATCGCTCGGCCGAGCGCGCGGATTTGCCTTCGGCGCGATCGCCGTCATCGCGATCGGGGTGGGCGCGAATACGGCGGCCTTCTCCGTCGCCGATTTCGTGCTGTTCCGGCCGCTGCCGTTCCCCGACCCCGACGCGCTCGTCCGGCTGTGCTGGGGCCCGCGCACCGGGGGCGGGTGGGGCTGCATGAACCAGCTCTCCCCCGCCAACTACCGCGACTACAAGAACATGACCTCGTCGTTCCAGTCCATGGGTGCGTATTTCGGCACCGCCGTGAATCTTGTCGGGAGCGGGGAGCCGCAACGGATCTCGGGGGCCCAGGTGACCTCCGAAGTCCTTCCGCTCCTCGGCGTCGCGCCGTTGCTGGGGCGGCTGTTCGACTCGACGAGCGGTGGAGCGGCGGACGTCCGCGGCGTAGTTCTGAGCTACGGGTTGTGGCAATCGCAGTTCGGCGGCGACCCGCGCGTGCTGGGGCGCGGCGTGAACCTCAATGGGGCGCCGTACGAGGTGATCGGCGTGATGCCTCCCGATCTATTCTTCCCGACTCGGGAGACGAGGATGTGGACCCTCCTGCTGCTTCGGGACGAGAACTACGCGGACCGCAGCGACAATTATCTGGAGGCTGTCGCACGTCTGAAGCCAGGGGTCTCGATGGATCAGGCCCGCGCGGATCTGAATGTCGTCGCGGCGCGCCTCGCGCACGACTACCCCGATGTGAACGGCGATGCCGGATTCAGCTTCTTCGCGATGCGCGACACGATGTCGCCGCGCTATCGCCTCATGCTCCTCGGCCTCTGCGGCGCGAGCCTGTGCATTCTCCTCCTCACGTGCGCAAACCTGGCTAATCTCTTGCTCGCGCGCGCGGGCGCGCGAGAGCGCGAGCTCGCGGTGCGGGCGGCGCTCGGCGCCGGCAAAGAGCGGCTGGTGCGGCAGATCGTGACCGAGAGCATGGTCCTCGCGGTCGCCGGCGGCATCGCGGGCGTGGCGGTGGCCGCGGCAGCCGTTCCGCTTCTGTCGCTCCTCGTGCCGGACACCTTACCCGTCGCGAGCCGGCCGAATCTCGATCTGCGCGTGCTCGCTCTAGCGGCGGCGATCACGGCGCTGACGGGCCTCGGCTTCGGCGTGCTGCCGGCGCTGCGCGTCGGCGGCCGGACGGGCGGAGATCTGAGCGCGCTGCGCGAAGGGGTGGGCGCAGGTGGCGGGAAGAAGGAGCGGCTCCGGAACGTACTGGTCGCCGTGGAGGTCGCGGTCTCCGTCGTGCTGCTCATCTCATCGGGTCTCCTGATCCGGGCTGTCTGGCGGATTCAGTCCATCGATCCCGGCTTCGTGCCCGAGCGCGTCATCGCGCTGAGGACCGTGCTGCCGAGGCCGAAGTACGACGCCACCCTGCGCCGCGTGCAGTTTTACAATCGAGTCCTGACCGACGTCCGGGCAGTCCCCGGCGTGCAGGGCGCGGCGTACATCACCGGCTTGCCGATGGTGATGACGGGCAGGGTGACCGGTATCGTGATCCCTGGCCGCGAAGTGCCCGCCGGCTTCCGAAACGACGTCGTGACCGTGCGCTCCGTGACGTCCCAGTACTTCCGTACGATGGGGATTCCGCTGCTCCGCGGGCGGGATATCGAGGAGGGCGACATCCGCGGGCGTGCGAACGCGGCGGTCGTCAGCGAGTCGTTCGCGAAGCATTACTGGCCGGGGGAGGACCCCATCGGCCGAACATTCGAGGCGCGCGGGGAGGTCCGGGCCGTCGTCGGTGTCGTGGGGGACGTCAAGGTTCGCGGCTTGGAGCGCGCCGAGGAGCCTCAGCTCTATCTCTCCGCCGGTCAGGTGCCGGATACGGCGTTCATCAATGACGACCCCAAAGACCTCGTCGTCCGCTACAGCGGGACGACCGGCGCGCTACTTCCCGTGGTGCGCGACATCGTCCACGCGGCGGACCCGGAGCAGCCGATCTCCAACGTGCAGACGTTGGATGATGTGGTCGCGGGAGAGACGGCTACCCGCCGCGCGCAGCTCCGTGTCCTCGGCGCCTTGGCCGCGATCGCGCTGCTGCTCTCCGGCGTCGGCATCTACGGTTTGCTCGCCTTCACCGTCTCCCAGCGCGCGCGCGAGATCGGCGTGCGGCTGGCGCTGGGGGCTGAACCGTCGAGCGTGGCGCGCATGATCGTGTCGAAAGCGATGACGCTCACGCTCGTCGGGCTCGTGCCCGGTGTGCTGGTGGCTTATTGGGCGGCGCGTGGGATGCGCGCGCTGCTATTCGGCGTGCAGCCCGCCGATCCCGCCACGATCTTCGGCGCGGTAGCGCTCGTGGTCCTCATGACGCTGGCGGGGGCGCTCGTGCCCGCGCTGCGTGCCGTGCGGGTGAACCCGATGCTGGCGCTGAGGGCGGACTAGGGCTGTTGGATCAACCCGATCGTTGAACGTGGGGTAGCGCCACTTGTCCGTCCTTGTCCAACAGCGGTAATGGCGGCGCCACCGCATGGCCCTGGGCATAACCCACCCCGAGGCCCCGCAGCTTTTGCAGAATGGTTTCGCTCTCCACCTCTTCAGCGATCGTGGTGATGCCCATGATCCGACCGATCTCGTTGACGGCGCTCACGAGCGTGCCGTACACCGGGTCGTCGGCCACGCCCCGGACGTAGTGCCCGCCGATCTTGACGTAGTCGATCGACAGAGCCTTGAGGTGGGCGAACGAGGCCAGGGTGTTGCCGAAGTTGTCCAGCCCGATGCCGCACCCCGTCGCCCGGATTTCGGAAATGAGGCGCACCAGTTGCGCAAAGTTCCCGAGCGCGGCGGCTTCGGCGACCTCGAAGCACAGCGCCTCCGGCGGAAGCCGGTGCTGCGTCAGGTACTCTCGCACGGCGGGGATC
>DASYRZ010000047.1:0-11956 GCA_036003865.1 Gemmatimonadales bacterium
GGCGCCCAGCCGGTTGAGGTTGATGTGCGCGTTCTTGGCGACCAGGGGATCGAAGGTCCAACGCGCCGTGTGCACGCCCTGCTGCAACAGCAGCTCGCGCTGATACAACTTCAACTTGATGCCGAGCCCGGTGTCCCGCGCCTCCTCCCGCACCGCGAGCATGTGCGACCAATGGAGCGGGCGGCCGCCGCTGTAGCCTGTGATCCCGAAGACGAACCCGAGCAGGCGCTCATCGCCGTCAAAGGCGCCTGCCGTCACGCCGCCGATCTTCTGCGCGATCATGAGGATCGGGGCGGGCACGCAGGCACTGAAGTCGCGCCCCCACGTCTCGCGCTGCAACTCCACGCAGGCCTCGAAATCGCGCAATCGTTCCAGGCTGCGGAGGGTGATGGTGCCGGTTTTCATGGTCGGGAGGTCATTGTACCGCGCGAATAGGTATCCAGCAAGGGATACAAAGATTGGCTTGCGCGTATCCCGGCACGGCGGTATGAATGGTGGCCGATGACGAAAACCCAAAAAGCCGCCCTCAGTGACGACCGGGTCTCCGCCACGTATCGGCGGCTGCGGGAGCTGATCGTGGGCGGACGTCTCGCCGCCGGCGCCCGGCTCATCGAGACGGAGCTGGCCAGCCGCCTCGGCGTCAGCCGCACGCCGGTACGCGCGGCCCTGCTCCGGCTCGCGCAGGAGGGATATATCCTCTCCCCCGGCGCCGGCCGGCGCGCTCGGCCCGCGGTCGCGGCGCTGACCCGTGAGGACGCGTCGGAGTTGTTCAACATCATCGCCGAGGTCGAGGGGCTGGCTGCGCGCCGCGCCGCCGCGCTTGCGCCGCCGCAACGGCGCAAGCTCATCCGAGCCCTGCGCGGGCTGAATGGCCAGCTCCTCAAAGTCGCGATGGCCCCGCGCCCTGACCCCAACCGCATCTCCCGCCTCGACGGCGAGTTCCATGCGTGCTACGTGCACAGCGCGGCCGGGCCCCGTCTCCTGGCGCTACATCATGGCATCAAACCGCAGGCGGAGCGCTACGTGCGGGTCTACGTCAACGCGCTGGTGGATGAGATCGCCACATCGGTGGCCGAGCACAACGTCATCATCCGGGCGATCGAATCAGGAAACCCGGACGCGGCCCAGCGCGCCGTCCAGACCAACTGGCGCAACGCGGCCGACCGGCTCGGGCGCGTGATTACCAACATGGGTGAACACGGCACCTGGTAGGAGGCTCACGATGACTCGCGTCGCGCTACTGGCATGTCTTGTTGTCGCATGCGGCCGAACCTCCGGTCCGGGCGCCGTTACGCCCGCGGCGTCCTACGATGTCGTGATCGAAGGCGGGCGCATCGTGGATGGCGGCGGCAACGCCTGGTTCTACGGCGATCTCGCGATCCGGGGCGACCGGATCGCCCGCATCGCTCCGCCGGGAATGCTGCGCGGCAGTCAAGCGCGAGAGCGCGTGGACGCCCGCGGTCTCGTCGTCGCACCGGGCTTCATCGACATCCAGGCCCACTCGCGCGATGCGCTGCTCACCGGCGACGGGCGTGTGGTGGGAAAAGCCACGCAAGGCGTCACGACCGAGATCATGGGCGAGGGCTGGACGAACGCGCCGATGAACGATCGCGTCCTCCAGGCTGCCACGAGTGACGATCCGTCGGATACGGCGTACTCGGCGTCGTTCCGCGGGGAGCACGGCTTCGACGCGTGGCTCCGTGCCATGGAACGCCACGGGATGTCCGTGAACGCCGGCTCGTTCCTCGGCGCGGCGACCGTGCGGATCTACGCGAAAGGCATGGCCGCCGGACCGCCGACGCCCGCGGAGCTCGACACGATGCGCACCGTCACCCGCCGCGCGATGACGGACGGGGCATTTGGCGTCGCGAGCGCCTTGATCTACCCGCCGGGCAACTTCGCCACGACGGAAGAACTCATAGAAATGGCGAAGGCGATGGCTCCGTACGGCGGCGTGTACATCACGCACATGCGTTCCGAAGCCGATCAGTTCCTCGAGGCGATCGACGAAGCGATTCGGATCGGGCGCGAGGGCGGCGTGCCGGTCGAGATCTACCACCTCAAGGCCGCGGGCCGGCGGAACTGGCCGAAGGCCGCTGGCGCCATCGCCAAGATCGACTCCGTGCGCGCGACGGGTCTCGACGTGCAAGCCGACATGTACCCGTACGTCGCGGGAGGGACGGGCCTCGCGGCATGCATGCCGCCCTGGGCCTCAGCGGACGGGAAACTGCTCGAGAACTTGCGCGATTCCTCCACCCGCGCGCGCATCACGGCGGAACTGTTGAGCGAGCGGACCAACTGGGAGAACCTCTGTTCGCTCGCGACGCCTGCGGGTGTGCTCTTGGCCGAGATGAAAAAGCCGGAGAACAGCCGGTGGGTGGGGAAACGACTTGCCGATGTCGCCGGCGAACAGCACAAGTCCTGGCCCGACGCCGCGATCGACCTGCTCCTGTCGGAGCAGCGGGACATCGGGACGATCTTCTTCTTGATGAGCGAAGACAACATCACGCTGCAGCTCCGGCAGCCGTGGATCAAGATCGGCACCGACGCCGGCGGGTACGATCCAGACAGCGTCCGCACCCGTGGACCCGTGCATCCGCGTTCTTACGGGACCTATCCTCGCATCCTGGGTCGTTACGTCCGCGATCAGCACGTCCTGAGCCTGGAAGACGCTGTGCGCAAGATGACCAGTGCGGTCGCGACGCGTCTGTCGATCCGCGACCGCGGGCTCCTCGCGCAAGGGTACTACGCCGACGTCGTCGTGTTCGACCCGGCGACGATCATGGACAACGCCACGTTCGAGCAACCGCATCAGCTGTCAACGGGAGTGCAATACGTGTTCGTGAACGGCGTGGCGGTTGTGAGCAACGGCCGGCACACCGGCGCCAAGCCCGGACGCCTCGTGCGCGGCCCAGGGTACAGGCGTCCCTAGATCACGGCGTGACGAGGTTCACCTTCACCGACGACGGCCGGCGAGCCGAGCGGTACACTCGTATCGTGGCGGCGCGGTAGTCCGACGCACGCGCCTCGAAGATGTTGGGCACGAAGGTCTGCGGGTTGCGATCGATGAGCGGGAACCAGGTGCTCTGCACTTGCACCATGATCCGGTGACCCTTCAGGAAGCGATAATCCTGGGTGTGCAGGTCTATCCTGATTGGAGTGACCTGATTGGGCCTGAGTGGCTCCGGCTTCTCGAAACTGTTTCGGAACCGGGCGCGCAAGACATCGTTCGCGACCATGAGCTGCCGCCCGGCGAGCTTCCAGTCCTTGGGATACTCCTCCGGGTAGACGTCGATCAGTTTGACGATCCAGTCGCCATCCGTGCCCGTCGTGGAGACGAACAAGTTGGCCGTGACGTCTCCGGCAATCGTCACATCGTCGGCGAGCGGTTCCGTCTCCCAGGACAGGACATCGGCGCGGCCATCGACAAAGCGTTGGTCCTGGACCAGCCATGCGTACCAGTCCGAGCCATGGGGAGAATACGTCGGCTGGATCGGTCGGTGACGGTACGGCACGGGGTGCGCCGGATCTGATACGTAGCTGTCGAACGCTGCCGCCCCGTTTCCAGCGGGTGGCTCGAACGAGAGCCGACCACGGGCATGGAAGTAGAGCGACCGTTCGGTCGTTCGGCGCCGAGGCGGCCACTGGTCCCATGCGCGCCACTGGTTCGAACCTGCCTCGAACGTGATCGCCTCCGGCTGCCGCAGCTCGCCCTGATCCTTGAGGAAATGCGCGAACCACGGCGCCAGGATGCTGTCCTGGAAGTACTTGCCTGTGGGACTGCCGAAATCGATGTCGCCGAGCTTCGCGCCCTCGCCGGCCCAGCCGCCGTGGTTCCATGGGCCAACCACCAGGTAATTCACCCGCCCGGTATCGTGCGGCTCGAGCAGGTCGTAGATCTTCATCGGCCCGTAGAAATCTTCCTGGTCCCACCAACCGGCCACGTTGAGCGTCGGCACGGTGACGCGCGTCAGATACGGCGCGGCTGCCTGCTTTTGCCAGAACCAGTCGTAGTTCGGGTGCGTGACATAGTCGTTCCACGTCGGGATCTTCCCGTGCAGGTGCCGCGCGTTGACGTTGGAGAGCGGCCCGAGCTCGAGATACCACTGGTAGGTATCGTAGCGGTCGAACTCGAAGTTGTCCTGCTCCTTCGACGTCTCCATCCTCGCGGCATACTCGAAGCCGTAGCTGAGCCGGAATGCTCCATTGTGGTGAAAGTCGTCGCCCAGGAACATGTCCGCAGGCGATGCCTGCGGCGACGCGGCCTTGAGCGCCGGATGTGGATCCAGCATCGCCATGACAGTGAGCCAGCCCGGATAGGAGATGCCGAGCATGCCGACTCGGCCGTTGTTGTTCGGCACGCGACGGATCAGCCATTCGATCGTGTCGTACGCATCGGTGCTCTCGTCCACCGCGCTCGAGTCCCCGCGCTGGCGCGGTGGACGCATCATGACGAACTGCCCCTCTGACGTGTAGCGGCCGCGGATGTCTTGAAAGACGAAGATGTACCCATCATTAGCAAAGGCGCGGTAGTAGCCACGCAACGCATGAGCGGCGCCGGCGATGCCGTAGGGCGTGCGCGTGAAAACGAACGGCAGCGGGCCACGCGCACCCCTCGGCACGAAGATGGTGGTGTGCAGCTTGACGCCGTCGCGCATCGGAATCATGGCCTCGGTGAGGTCGTACCCCGGGGCGGAATCCGGCTGCTGCGCGACGAGCCGCAGCGCGAGAAGGAACCCGATCACGCGATGCTGCCGTCTATGGGTTCTTCACCCGCGTGAACTCGATGTCCTTGACGCTCGGCTCGAACGGGATCGCGACGCGATCGATGTCGCCCTTCTGATTCGTTAGGAACGTGACGAGGCCGCTCAGCGGTTGGAGCTCGGCCGGGTCATCGACCTCGAAGATGTCGTAGTGATAATGCTTGAGCCGAGCCGTAAAGTCCGTGAACGACAGCTCGAGCACCGAGCCATTCGCACGAACCGTGACGCGACCGTATCCGGGGTTCTCGTAGGTTCCCGCGTACGCCGCGAGCTCGTGGCTCGGCGTCGTGTTCGGCTTCCGCGCTGCGGCCCGTTCGTCGCGCTGCTTCTTCTCGGCGGCTTGCGCTTCCTGCGTCTGCTGCCGCGCGCGCCCGACCCAGTCGAACGGCGCGAGGCCGAGCAAGCGATCGAGCACATATTCCGTCACGAGGTTCGGCACCGGATTGTTGCCCGACATGTTCGTCAGGACCACGACCCCGATGCGCTCCTTCGGCAGCCAGGACATCTGCGAAATGAATCCGTCGATGCCGCCGCCGTGCTGCACCAGCTTGTGCCCCCGGTACGGCATCACGGCGAGGCCGAGCCCGTAGGTCGCCATCCCGAAGTCGTCAGGCCAGATGGGCTGGGGACCGACCAGCGTTTGCGGCGTTTGCATCTGCACGTCGTTGGTTTTCGACAGGATCTCGCGACCCTCGTAACGCCCTGAGTCGATGTGAAACTGTATGTAGTGGAGCATCTCCTCGACGCTGGAGTTGATAGAGCCGGCCGGGGCGACGGCATCGATGTTCCGGTAGGGCACCTTCACGAGCCCGCATGCCTCCGCACTCGGTCCGGCCGTGCCCCCCGGAGCGGCTCCGGAGCCAGTCGCAGCGGCATGTTCGGCGGGACAGGGACGCCAGACGTAAGCTAGGGCTGCGTCGTCGGATGCGGGCAGATCCCGGACGGAGGTATTCGACCGCGTCATCCCCAACGGCGCAAAGATGCGTTCGCGAATCAGTTCGTCCCACGACCGGCCGGTGCGCTTTTCGACCAGATAGCCCGCGGTCATGAACATCAGGTTCTGATACTGCCAGCGGCCGCGAAATGAAGTGTTCGGCTCGAGGAACTTGAGCCGCCGGTACATCTCCTCGCGGCCCGAGCTGCCCCCGTACCAGAACAGGTCGTGCCTCGGCAGTCCGGAGCGGTGCGTGACCAGGTCGCGCGGGGTCATCGCCTCGCTGGCGAGTTCGTCGTGCAGCTGGAAGTCCGGGAGGTAGTCGCGCACCGGCTTGTCCCAGTCGAGCTTGGCCGAATCCACCAGCATGCCCATCAGCACGACGGTGAACGATTTGCTGTTGGACCCGATCGCCATCAGCGTGCGCGGCGTGACCGGCAGTTTTTGGTCGACATCCCGGAAGCCGTACCCCTTGAGGAGCACGACGCGGCCATCCTGGATGATCCCCAGGGCGAGCCCTGGGACATGCCACTCCGTCATCTGGGAGGTCACGAACTGGTCCAAACCCGACAGCGCGCGCGGCGTGGCGCGGGGTGAAGTGCTCGCTTGAGCGGCGACGGTGCGAGCCACGAACGGCGCGAGGAGGAGGGATGCGAGGATACGGAGTTGCATACGCAGTTGCATCCAGTTTTGAGGGGTGGCACTATTCTACCCGCTACTCGGGCAGTGCGCCACCACGCGAGGAAACCCTTACGGCATCACCTGAATCCAGCGCCACGACTCACGAGCTGGCGCGTGTGCTTCGGCTCCGCGACGTGATTCTGATCGTCGTGGGCACCGTGATCGGCTCGGGCATTTTTCTCGTGCCGGGCGGTGTCCTGCGGGATTCGGGGGGTGACGTCGGGCTGGCCATGCTGGCCTGGATCGTCGGCGGTGCGCTGTCATTGCTCGGTGCGTTGACGTACGCCGAACTGGGCGCCATGAATCCCCGGGCTGGCGGGTTGTACGTGTACCTGCGCGACGCGTTCGGCCCGCTTCCCGCGTTCCTGTACGGATGGGCGCTGTTCTTCGTGATCGGCAGCGGCTCGATCGCGACTCTGTCCGCGGCCTTCGCGCGCTACATCCAGCAATTCGTCGTGCTCAGTGTCCCGGGCGCGAAACTGGTGTCGCTCGCCACCATCCTGGTGGTCACCGCGGTGAACGTGTGGGGCACCAGACAAGGCGCGGTCGTTCAGAACTGGAGCACGGCAATCAAGGTCGGCGCGTTGCTGCTGCTGAGCGCCCTGCTCCTCACGACGGGGCACGGGTTCGCGGCGGCGCCGGTGCGCGTCTTCGCGACGCCGCTCGACGCGCAGCTGCTCCGCGGCATCGCCGTCGCGATGGTCGCGGTGCTGTGGGCGTACGAGGGATGGCACTACGTCACCTTCTCCGCCGGCGAGATCGTGGAGCCGCAACGCATTTTTGCCCGCGGCATCGTGGTCGGCACGGCCGCGATCGTCGTGATCTATCTGCTGGCCAACCTCGGCTACCTCGCCGCGCTCGGCCCCGCGGGGGTCGCCCAGTCGAATCGCGTGGCGGCGGACGCGGTCACCCAACTGTTCGGGGACACGTGGGGTCGCCTCGTCGCGATTCCCATTCTGGTGTCGATCTTCGGCGCGGCGAACGGCATCGCCCTCACGGCTCCACGGGTGTTCTATGCGATGGCGCGCGACGGGCTGTTCTTCCGGAAGCTGGCCGAGGTGCACCCTCGGTTCGGGACGCCCGCGGTTGCGATCCTGGCGGGGAGCGCGTGGACGATGGTGCTGGCGGGGTCGGGTACGTTCGAGCAGCTCCTGACGTACGTGGTGTTCACCGGGTGGGCATTCTACGGGCTCGCGGCTGCCAGCATCTTCGTGTACCGCCGCCGCCTGCCGCAGGCGGCCCGGCCCTTCCGAGTCCCGGGATACCCAGTCACTCCATTGCTCTTCATCGCGGCGTCCGCCGGCATCGTCGGGTCCACACTCGTGTCCCGGCCGACGCAGGCCTTGCTCGGGATAGGCATCATCTTGCTCGGGATGCCGGCGTACTGGTGGTGGCGTCGATCCAACCGAGCGGCGTAAGACCCCCCGACTTATCTTCGCGGAAAGGTGTACCTGCCTGACGGACTGATTTGCGTCATAGCCTTCACTTTCCCGCCCTCGACCACGAATTCGATCGTAATGTCCGAGAACTCTTTGAGCTTGAAACGGTGCTGCCGCCACGGCACCAGCGCCTGGAGCGGCTGGCCGGGAAACTCGATACCGAGGGTCCCATCCTCCTTGAGCACCACTTCAAAACTGGCGCCGCTGGGTGCGACATACGTGCCGGCGTACTGGCGGAGCGTCGCCGGGGCCGTCAGCTCGGATGGTACGCGCCGGACGAACGCCACCTCGGCCTGATCGAGCGACATCACCGCCTTGTCGATCTCGCCCTGCGGATTCGTCCCGAAGTTGACCGACCACTTGCCGTTCGCTTCGTCATCGGGGGTGTCGAAGCGGTCATAGTGAAAGTGGGTCAACGGCAAGTCGATCTGATGAAAGGAAAAACGGAGCTCGGCGCCCTGCTTCGAGATCGCGACGACACCGTACGCTTGATTCTCGAACTCGCCGACGAAGTCATCCAATGCATGGGACGGACGTGTGCCCTTGACCTGGCCGCCGCCTGCCTGCGCCCGCGCCGCCATGCCCGCCTGCTTCGCTTTCTTGCGCGCATCGTTGAGCCGCTGGCTCCACGGAGTCTGCTCGAGGCCGAGCAGCCGCTCGTACACGTTGTACGACACGACGTTATACAGCGGCGCGGCATGGTCGCCGATGACCAGCACAATCACTCCCACGCTGTCGGAAGGCATGTACGAGACCTGCGAATGGAAGCCGTTGATGTCGCCCCCGTGGTAGGCCAGCAGATGCCCCCGATACGACGCGGTCCAGCGACCCATGCCGTAGGCGGCATTGAGCAGCTCGCCCCACCCAAACGCTTCGAGCGTCGTATTCGGCATCGCGATGGACGGTTCAAGGGTGGCCTTCACCACACCCGCCGGGATGACCTGCCGGCCCTCAAAGCGACCGGCGTTCATGAGCGCAATCAGCCAGTGGGACAGATCCTGAATATTCGAGTTGATCGCGCCCGCCGGCCCGATGGCCACCTGCTCGCGGTAGTACGGGATGGCGTAGAGTGAGTCCGAATCGCGTCGCTCGGTAAACGGCACCCCGTGGTCGGGTTGCTTGATCACGTCGTCGATCGAGAAGACCGTGCTGGTCATTCCCAGCGGCTGAAAAATGCGCGTCTGCACGAACTGCTCCCACGTCTTCCCCGACAGCTGCTCGATGATGTATCCCGACGCACCGTACATCAGGTTGTTGTACAGGAACGTGGTGCGCATCGGCTGCGACGGCTCGAGGTACTTCAGCCGTTCGAACAGTTCCCGCCTCGTAAACGGAGACTTGTACCAGATCATGTCGTGCCGCGTGACGCCGGTGCGGTGCGCCAGCATGTCCCGCACGTTGACGGAGGCGTTCAGTTCGTCGTTATAGAACTGCACGCTGGGCACGAACTGCCGAACCGGCTTGTCCCAGTCGATCTTCCCCTCGTCCACCAGTAAGCCCATCGCGATCGCGGTGAAGAGCTTGGTGTTCGAGGCGATCGGCACGACCGTGGTCGGGGTAAACGGCAGCTTGTTCCCGTAGTCCCGATAGCCGAACCCGCGGGCGAAGACGAGCTTGTTCTTGACGACGACTCCGACGCCGATGCCCGGCACGTTCCAATCGCGCATCACCTGATTCATGTAGGCGTCGAATCCCGCGAGCTTCGCAGCCGTTGCACTGGAATCCTGCGCGCGGGCCTGTGTGGCAAGGCTTGCGACGAGCGCCAAAGCCAGCTTGATAGACGATTGCATGACTCGCTCCTATGGCCGTCGCACACGGACCGGCGGTGCCGGTTCCGCGAGCAACTTTACCGGGTTGGCCTCCAGCAGCCGCAGCGCTTCCTGCACGGCGCGCTCGAGCTGCGGGTCGCGCCCTTGGGCGACGAGCGCGGGCGTCTGTTGCACCACGATGTCGGGTGTGATGCCCACATTCTCGACGTCCCAGCGACCCTGCACATCGAAGAAGCCGCCGCGCGGCGCCGTGATGTATCCGCCATCGATCAGTCCAGGCGTGTCCCAGATGCCCACGAGCCCGCCCCAGGTCCGCGTACCGACCAACGGTCCGAGTTTCATCTCGTGAAACAGGTACGGCAGCATGTCGCCGCCCGAGCCGGCGTACTCGTTGATCAGCATGACCTTGGGGCCGGAGATGCCGGTGAGCGGCTCGGTCCAAGGCCGGCGCTCGCCGACCGGGTTGTTGAAGTAGCCGCGCAAATGCCGGGCGAGAATGTCGACGAAGTAATCGGCGATGTAGCCGCCCTGATTGAACCGCTCATCGAGAATCACGCCCTGGCGGTCCTGCTGCGCGAAGTAGTAGCGGTTGAAGTACTCGTAGCCCTGGTCGGCGGTGTTGGGCAGCCACACATAGGCGAGCTTGCCCTTGGAGAGCGAGTCGACAAGCCGGCGGTTGTCCTCGACCCACGCGCGGGTGCGCAGGTCGTCCTCATCGCCGACCGGCACGACGATGACCGTCCACGAGCCGTCGAGCGTTGGCTTGTCGTTGAGGCGGAGCACCGTCTGGCGATTCGCCGTGCCCTCGAGCGCTTCGTACGGGCTCGTCGGTGGCTTGAGGTCGGCCCCGTTCACCGCAAGGAGATAGTCGCCGGTGCGGGCCTTCACACCGGGTGCCGAGAGCGGCGCACGCAGATTCGGATTCCAATTCTCGCCCGAGAAGATCCGCCTGAAGCGGTAGCGGCCGTTCTCCACGGCGAAATCGACGCCAAGCATCCCGACTTTCACCGTGTCGATCGCCGGCGTGTCCCCGCCGAACACGAAGGTATGTCCAAGCGATAGTTCGCCACCCAGGATGTCGAGCAGATAGGTGAGATCGGAACGGTGGCCGAGGTTCGCGAGCCACGGCTCGTACATCGTCCATACCTTGTCCCAATCGGCGCCGTGGTGATTGGGGACGTACAAGTAGTCGCGCTCGAAGCGCCATGCCTCCCTGAAGATCTGCCGCCACTCGGCGCGGGGGTCGAGGCGCATCTGCAGATCGACGGTGATCTTGCCATCTCCCGGCTTGGGCGCCGTTTCGGTCCCGACAATCATCCACGACTCGCCGGACTGGTACAACAGCTTCTTGCCGTCGCGCGACAGACTGAACCGCGTCACCGGCGACGCAAAGCTTTCCGACTTGCGCTTCTTGAGATCGTAGCGATGCAATGTGACGCCGGGCTGATTCTCGATCGCCTCGGTAACGAAGACGACGCCCTCGCTCCCCGCCGCAAGCGAGGTGTAGGCGCGGACCGGCATGCCGAGGGCGAGGATACGTTGGCTCAGCCCTGCGCGGTCGATCCGGACACTCACGGCACCCTTGGGGGACTTCGCTTTGGTCGTGTCCGCACCTGCCGTGCTGTCGCGCGCTTCCTCGTCGCTCTCCGGCAGGAGCGGCGACGGCGTGTCGGCGGCGAGCACCATCAAGTAGGCGCCGCGGCGCATGTGGCGGTCATAGGAGCTGAGATCGAGCCAGCCGCTCGACAAACCGAAGTCGGTGCTCGCCAGGAAGTAGAGATACTTGCCTCCGGCATCCCAGGCGGGACTCAGGGCGTCTGACAGGCCATCCGTGAGCTGGTAGCTCTTGCGGTCGGTCATCGAGTACGCCATCAGCACGTGGAACTGGCTGGGGAGTCGCTTCGAGTAGGCGAGCCATTTCGAGTCGGGCGACCACGCCGGCTCGAAGGTGCGCTCCGGGTGTGCGTAGGTGTCTGTGTCGAGCCGCGTCACCGTTCCCGTCGCCACCTCGACCAGGAGCATGTTCAGCCCTTCGTCCGTCACGGCGATGTACTTCCCGTCGGGCGACCAGTCCGCGGTGTGGAAGAACGTCGGCTGCTGGAATTTGATCTCGCGCGGCGCGCTCAGGCCGTCCTGGCTTCCAATCATCAGGCGATACTCGCCACTCGCGTCCGAGAACCAGGCGACCTGCTTTCCGTCGGGCGACCAGACGGGCGTGCGCTCTGCCGTGCCGGAGCTCCGCGTCAAGTTGCGCGCATTGCCCTTCTCGGCGGGTACGGAGAAAACTTCACCGCGCGCGGCGAACAGCGCGCGAGCCCCACTTGGCGACAGTGACGCCGACTCGATCCACTTCGAGGCGTCCACCCAGCG
>DASYRZ010000048.1:0-8250 GCA_036003865.1 Gemmatimonadales bacterium
CCAGGCGCTCGGGTTCGGCAAGCAGAACCTGCAGCGTCGCGCGGACCGCGCCCGTCGCCGCCGGACAGAGCGCCGCGGAGAAGAAGAACGGCGCCGCCTCATGCTGCAGGAACGTGATCAGGCGGCGCGAACCGGCGATGAACCCGCCGCTGCCCGCCATCGCCTTCGAGAGCGATCCCGTCCAAATGTCGACACACTCGGAGGGCATGTTCCAATGCTCGTCCACGCCCCGGCCGCTCGCGCCGAGGACCCCGAAGGAGTGGGCTTCGTCCACGAGCAAGAACGCGCCGTAGCGGTCGCGCAGCTCGACCAGCTCGGGCAGCGGGCAGGCGTCGCCGTCCATCGAGTAGGCGCCCTCCGCGATGATCAGCGTGCGCTGCCCGGGTGTGCCGTCGCGCAGCTCGCGCTCGAGCGAGGCGGCGTCGTTGTGACGGAACCGCTTGACCGGAACGCGCGCCAACACGCAGGCGTCCAGCAGGCTGCGGTGGGCGAGGGCATCGGCCAGCACGCGATCTGCCGGACCAAACAGCGCGGCGACGGCCGCCAGATTCGCCGCATACCCGGAGCCGAACGTGAGCGCCGCCTCGGTCCGCTTGAATGCGGCCAGGTCGCGCTCCAGCGCGCGATGCAGCGCCACGGTCCCGGTGAGCAGACGGACGCCCCCGGTGCTCGTGCCATGGGTCCGGATCGCGTCGATGGCCGCCGCCTCGATTGCCGGATGGCCGATCAGACCGAGGTAGTCGTACGACGACAGCATCAGGAGCGAACGGCCCCGCACCTGGACCCGCGGCCCCGAGTGGCCTTCGAGCGCCTGTTGATAGGTGTAGAGATCCTTCCCCACGCCCCAGCGCAGCAGCGAGAACCAGCGCTGTGCCTTGGGGAGGTCCAGCAATCCGGAGCGTGATTGCGCCGGCTGCTCTGGCTCGAGCAGATGCGCAACCGGCGCGGCAAGGGAATCGGAGCAGCGGGGTTTCATTGCCGGGCATGATGGCCTGGCGGGGTCAAGCGAGCGTCAAGCGGGACGGGGAGTCGATCGCTGTGCCCACGGCCGGCGAGCGTCTGCAGGCAGGAGACGTGCTGGCGCTCGCCGGCTCGCACGAGTCGATCGATGCGGCAAAGGAGTTGCTGCGCTAGTCGGTGCTCGCCGCCTAGCGTTCGATCGGCTTCAGCTGGCCGATCTTCACCCAGGATGGATCGACTTCACGAACCAAAAACACGTAGATGGTCCCGTCGCGCATCGTGCCGCTCGCACCGGAGCGCGCCAGCTGCGCGTTGACCTCTTCCGGTCGCACATCGTAGAGCGCACCGGAACTGGCATCTACGATGAGTCCGATGAGCCCACCAAACACGATGTTGCCCCAGACCCAGCCACTGGTTTTCCTGGTCGTCACCATCTCGTACGGTTGATAGCCGGCCAGCGTCACCGAGATACGATGTTGATTCTTCCGTGACAGCTTGGCGGCGACCGGCGTCGTTCCTACCGTCTGGTTGTCCACGGCGACCGTCGCTCCGCTAGGCTGGCTGGCGATGCCTACCTGCTGAGACGTGCCGTGCATGATGGTGGCGCACGCCGCCACGACGAGAGGCGCAAACACAGCGAGCCAGACGACGTTCCTGCTTCCGGACATGGTGCCTCCTTGCGGCGGGGAAGGGGGTTGAGTCACGGCTGTTGCGTCGGTTCGGCGGGCCCCACCGGCAGGCCGTTGAACATGGACTGAGTAGCTGTATGCCGCAATACGCTTTATGCGTGCTCGGCTCCTGTCAGGACTCTGTATGCGCCCTTCAATTGATTCGGTTGACCAACTACGACCAGCACATCCCCGGCCGCGAGGCGGAAGTCGGGCCCTGGTGTCGCCAAATCGCTTTCCCCGCGTCGCACCGCGAGAATCAGCGCGCCCGTTTTGGATCGGAGTCCCGTCTCGGCGAGCGTCTGACCGACCCCCGGCGCCTTGGCTCCGAGCACGATGCGCTCGACATGCATCTGCGGCATGGCTCCGAGCGTCCCGCTCAGCGTGAGCCGCGGGCGGGCGCCTGGCCGCAGTGCCTGGTAATGCGATGCGCGGATCTCGCTCACCAGCCGCTCGGTTTCAGCGCGCGGGACGTTGTAATGGGCCAACACGCGCGAAAAGATCTCGATCGACGTTTCGAATTCTTCCGGGATGACGACGTTGGCGCCGAGCCGCGTTAGCTCGGGGATCTCGATCACGTAGCGCGTGCGGGCGATGATGTAGACCTTGGGATTGAGATCGCGCGCGACCCGCACCATCCGGCGCGTCGCCGCCGGATCGGAAATCGCGATAACGAAGAGCCGCGCGCGGTCGATGCCGAGGGCGTGGAGAATCTCCTCACGCGTTGCGTCGCCGTAAAACGCCGGCTCGCCCTCGGCGCGCGCGTTGCGCACGGTCTGCGCGTTCAGCTCCACGATGAGATAGGGCGCGCTGATCGATCGCAACGCAGCCGCGAGATTGCGCCCGTTGAGCCCGTAGCCCCCAATCACGACGTGATCCTTGATCTGCTCGTGTACGGGCGCGAGGCCACGCGGCCGGAATCCGGGCAACAAGCGGTCCAGCGGGACGGCACGCTCGAGGGCATCGAGCAGCGCGGGCCCTCCCTGCAACAGGAACGGCGTCACCAGCATGGTGATGACCGCCACGCCGAGGAATTGCTGATACAGGAGGTTCGGCAGGAGTCCCGCCACGCGCCCTTCTTTCGCGAGCACGAACGAGAACTCGCCGATCTGCGACACGGCCACCCCGGCGAGTAGCGCGACGCGCCCCGAGTACCCCAGCAACGCGGGGCCCACCGCCGCGGCCAGCGTCTTGCCACCCATGATGACCGCCACGGCGATCACCGTGCCGACGATGTGGTTCCGGATGATGTCGAGCTGGACGAGCATGCCGACCGCGACGAAGAACAGCGAAATGAAGATGTCGCGGAAGGGCATCAGCTCCGCGAGCGCTTGATGACCGTAGTCCGATTCCGAGATGATCAACCCTGCGAGAAACGCGCCGAGCGCGAGCGACGCGCCGGCCGCCGCGGTGCCGAGGGCGGTAAGGGTGCCGATGAGGATGACCGCGATGAGGAACAGCTCGCGGCTGCGCGTCTTCAGGATCTCCCGCAGCGCCCGCGGCACGACGGTGCGTGCGGCGAGAATCACGCCGACGACGACGAGCGCGGCCTTGCCCAACGCGATAAGGAGCCCAGTGACGCCCCCTTCCGCTTTGCCCGCGAGAAAGGGGAGCACGAGCATGATCGGCACCACGCACAGGTCCTGGAAGATCAGGACCCCGGTCGCGAGCCGGCCGTGCGGCGCGTCGATCTCGCCCTTGTCCGTCATCACCTTCAGTACGATGGCCGTGCTCGACAGCGCGATCAGAAATCCGAGGAACAGCGCCACGCGCCAGCTGCCCAGGAATGCGAGTCCCGCCGCCAGTGTCGCGAGGATCGTGAAGCCCATCTGCGAGAACCCGCCCACCAGGATCTGACGGCCCATCTCCTTCAGGCGGCCGAGTGAGAACTCGATGCCGATCGTGAACAGCAGGAGGATCACACCGACTTCCGCGAGTCCCTCCACATCTTTCACATCGGACACGAGTCCCAGCGCATTCGGTCCGAGCAGAATGCCGGCGACGATGAAGCCGGGGAGCGCCGGCAGCTTGAGCCGGTAGAAAACCAGAATCACCAGCAATGAGCCGGCGAAGATGACGGCGAGGTCGCGCAGGACGTGGAGCTGTTCCATCGGGTGGCCTAAAATGAGACGGGCCCATAGTTTTGGCCACCGTGCGCGACTGGTTGCAGAACCGCTTCGGCCTGAGTCCCGCGGTACAGACCCATCTCCTCGTCACAATCGTCGCCATCGCTGGCCTGTGGCTTTTGGAGCGGCTGGTCCTGGCCGTCGTCTACCGGCGCTTTACCGATCCGTGGACGCGCTATCGCTGGCGCAAGAGCGTCACGTATCTCTTCCTCGCGATCGCGGTGCTGGTCATCGGTCGCGAGTGGCTCGAAGGCTTCAAGTCACTCGCCACGTTCCTCGGTATCGTGTCCGCCGGCATTGCGATCGCGCTCAAAGACCCGCTCTCCAACCTTGCGGGGTGGGCGTTCATCGTGTGGAGCCGCCCATTCGAGGTGGGCGATCGCATCGAGATCGCCAAACACAAGGGCGACGTCATCGACGTGCATCTGTTCCAGTTCACCCTCAACGAGATCGGCGTGTGGGTCGACGCCGACCAGAGTACGGGACGCATCGTCCACATCCCCAATCAGCTCGTGTTTACCGAGGCGGTCGCAAACTACGACAAGGGCTTCAAGTACGTCTGGAATGAAGTGCCGGTGCTGGTGACGTACGAGAGCAACTGGAAGAAAGCGAAAGAGATTCTCACCGCGATCGCCTTCCGGCACGCCGAGCATCTCACCGCCGAGGCCGAGCGGGACCTGTTGGCGGCGTCGCAGCAGTACCTGATCAACTACAAGAAGCTGACGCCGATCGTCTACACCAACACGATGCCGTCCGGCATTCTCCTGACGATTCGCTACCTGATCGAGCCGCGGCGCCGCCGCGGGACGGTCTCAGCGATTTGGGACGACATTCTCACCGAGTTCGGCAACGCCAAGGACATCGAGCTCGCCTACCACACGGTGCGGTCGTTCAGCAGCCCGATCGAAGGGAAGATCGTCGGCACGCCGGAGCCGCAGCGCTAGTCGTTCACCGCAGCGCTGTTCCGGTCTCCACGACGGCGCGCACGAACAGGTCGAAATCCTCGCGCCGGCTGCGATGGTTCGTGATCGCAACGCGAATCGCGAACTTCCCGTCGAGCATGGTCTGTGACGGGATCGCGACGCCACTCTCCTGAATCCGCAGCAGGATCTCCGTGTTGATCTCGTTGAGTCGATCCTCGGAAAGGCCCGGTGCCCGGTAGCGGAAACAGACCACATTGAGCGGCGCGGGCGCCAGCAGCTCGAGCCGCGGGTGCTGGCTCACGAGCCCGGCGAGATAATGGGCCTGGCGCACGTTCTGGTGGATCAGCTTCGCGAACGCGTCCACGCCGTGGGTTTTGAACGACATCCATACCTTGAGCGCCCGGAACCCGCGCGACAGCTGTACGCCGCGCTCGGCGAACGGAAAGCCGCCGGCCGCGATCCCGCGGTCGAACGCCGCGAGATAGGCAGGCGTGACGTTGAACGTGGCGCGGTGCGCCTGCTGATCGCGCACGAGCGTGCAGCCGACCTCATACGGCATGTACAGCCATTTATGCAGATCGAACGCAACCGAATCGGCGTGTTCGAGGCCCGCGACCAGGGGCCGAAGCTCCGGAACCAGAGCCGCGAGGGCGCCGAACGCGCCGTCGACGTGGAACCAGAGTCCTTCTTCCCGGCTCACCGCCGCGAGCGCGCGGAGATCATCGGTCGCTCCGGTGTTTACCGTCCCCGCGTTCCCGACGATGCAGATGGGTCTGCGCCCCGCGGCTTTGTCCGCCGCGAGCGTCTCGCGCAACGCTGTGAGATCGATCGTGTAATCGGCCGTGACCGGAATGCGGCGCAGCGCGTCGTGCCCCAGGCCGAGCAGCTCGACCGCTTTGCGGACGGACGAATGGGTTTCGCTCGAGGCGTAGACCGTCAGCGCCGGCGCGGTGCCGTTCTGGAGGCCGCGCTCGCGGACGTCGAACCCCGCGCGCGCGTTCCGTGCCACGGCCAGGCCGACGAAGTTCGCCATCGAGCCGCCCGTGACGAGCAGGCCGTGGGTTCCGGCTGGTAGTCCCAGCAGCTCAACGAGCCACCCGATCACCTGATTCTCGACGACCGCCGGCGCGTCGTCGAATTCAGCGACCTGGGGGTTCATCCCCGAAGCGAGCATATCGGCGAGCATCGCCAGCGGCGTTCCAGTGCCGATGACCCAACCCCAGAATCGCGGGTGGATGTTGCCGGTGGGGTAGGGAAGGACATCGCGCTTGAACTCTTCGTAGACCGCCGCCGCGGGCGTCGGCCCCCGCGGCGCGGCGCCCGAGAGCCGCTTGCGGACCTCGGCGGGAAGCGGCCGCCACACGGGCCGCTCCCGCGCGGTCCGCAGGTACTCGAGCATCTCGTCCACCATGCGGTGGCCGAGCTGGCGCAGCTCCTCCCAGCCCCGCGCGTCGGCGGGATCGAGGCTAATCTCGGTCGATGACCTCGTAGTGGTCGACGAAGGGCTCGAGCTCGACGAGAGGAAGTCGCGGTCTTCTGGGTAGTAGTGCGCTTTCTCATAATCCTCTCCGGCGAAGCGCCGGATCGCCTCGAATGAATCCCACAACGAAATGAACGTGAACTCGGCGCGATCCTGTTTGATACGCCGCAGCACGTAGACGCCGCGGTTGCCGGGCGTCGCGCGGCAGTCGCGCGCACCCGTACGCTCGAGATAAGCGGCGTACTCATCGGCGCGGGCGGCGTCGGTCACGCCATGCCAGATGCGCGCGATCAACCGTTTAGAGGCGGTCGAGCTCGGCGACGGTGCGTTCATTGCGGACGTTTCCCGTGTTCAGCGTCGAGTTGGGCTCGAACAGCATGACTTCGGTTTCATCGTTGGCGACGGGCTTATGCTCGACCCCATGTGGGATGATGATGAATTCGCCGGGTCCCACGACAACCTCGCGGTCCCGCAGCTGCATCCGCATGCGACCTTTGACCACCAGAAACATTTCGTCTTCGTGGTCATGATGATGCCAGACGAACTCACCCTTGAACTTCACGAGCTTCACGAGGCTGTCGTTCACCTCGCCGACGATTTTCGGCTTCCACTGATCCCTAAACCGGCCGAACATCTCGGAAAGATTGACCTTACGAATCGTGCCGCTCATGAGGCGCGCTCCAACGCGAAGTCACGTACTGGCCTCGGGCTCGGGGCTGGACGGTCTGACGGCCGGACGGCCGGACGGCCCTAGTACACTGTTTTCAGTTGACCGTCCGGCCGTCCGGCCGTCCGACCGTCGCACTTTAAGTGAGAGCTGAATCCAGACGACAGCAACCAGGATCATTCCCATCGCGATAAATGTGCGCGGGCCGACCGGTTCGTGCAGCAGCAGCCAGCCAAGCAGCACGGCGATCACGGGGTTCACGTAGGCATAGGTGCCGACGATCGTCGCCGATGCATGGCGCAGCGCGTAGGAATAGGCGCTGTAGCCGAGGATCGATCCGAAGATCACGAGATACGCGATTGCGCCGATCCCGCGCGCGCTCAGATGCCATGAAACCCACTCGCCGAGCAGTGTGCCGACCAGGGCGACCGCGGCGCCGCCCACGATCATCTGAAATGCGGCGCCCATGTAAGGACTCGCCTGTGTCGGATGACGTTTCGCGTACACGGTGCCGAGCGACCACGACGCACTCGCCATCGTCAGCGCGATCGGGCCGCGCTTGTCGGCTGCGAGAATCTCGGCAGGCGTCGCGCCGACCAGGAGCAGCGTGCCGAGGAAGCCGAGCAGCAGGCCGGCGACGACACGCCAGTTCAGCTCCGAAGAACCGCCAGGGATGATAGCGTCGAACAACGCCGTCCACATCGCGACCGTGACCACGAAGATGCTGGCGATCCCCGAGCCCACGTACTGCTCCGACCACACGACGAACGCGTTCCCGCCGGCGAGCAGCAGCAAGCCCACGATCGCGAGTGTCTTCCAGTCGCTCTTGCGCGGTAGTGGATCGCCCAGCGCGCGCGCGATGATGACCAGCAGGATTCCGGCGACGAAGAAACGGAGACCCGCGAACAGGAACGGCGGCAGCTCCGTGACGCCAACCTTGATCGCGAGATAGGTCGAGCCCCAGAAGATGCAGACCACCAGATAGGCGATGAGTGCTTTGCCCTTGAGCGCCGGCATCAGTCGGGCTCCGTGGGAATGAAGCCCGGCTTTTCGAACAGGGTCGACAGCACGATGGTGGTGCGCGTGTTCATTTGGTGGTTTGGCCCGCGCAAATCACGGAGGATCTCCTGGACGCCCTCGAGATCGGGCGCCACGACCTTGAGGATGTAGCAATCGTCACCGGCGATGTGATGGCACTCGAGCACCCCCGGATGTTTCTCCATCTCGCGCATCCGCGGCTCATCACCGACGTAGTCGCTCGAGCCATACCGCACGGCGACAAACGCGGTCACGGGGAAACCGACCTTGGCGCGGTCGAGCTGTACGCGGTAGCCGCGGATGTATCCCGCCTCTTCGAGGCGCTTGACGCGTTCCATGATGGCGGGGCGCGAGAGACCGACTTCGTCGGCGATCGCCTGGTAGCTCG
>DASYRZ010000049.1:0-6314 GCA_036003865.1 Gemmatimonadales bacterium
GACAGGGACACTAAAGAAGAAGGGATCGATCGACACGTCCACGGGCGATCCGGAGCCATCGAGCAGCTGGTGGGTCGCCTGGTTCACGCGGCGCTGAAACACCACCCCTGACGGGAAGTTAGCGGGATCGGGCGTGTTGGCGGCCGAGAAGATGCCGAGGAATGCGGTCCCCCGCGTGAGCAGCATGTTGTAGTCGCCCAGGTAGGGGAGAAACTGCATCGCCGGCGCGTTCGCGGGCGCGGTGGCGAGCACGAGGTCTTTATGCGTCGCGAAGCCGTCGCGCGACTGCTCGAAGCGGTTCACCCAGCGGCTCGCGCTGCCTGTCCCGGTCAGCTGCTGATACAACAGCCCGACGGTGCCGTCGTCGGCGACGGCCAGGCTTGGATTCGTGGTGTTCGCGAGCGTGCGCAGGTCGTTGCTCCACGTCGCGCCGCGGTCCGTCGAACGGCGCACGTGCACGGTCTGGATGTCGCCTGATCCGACGCGATCCGCCCAGGCGATGTAGACGGTATCGCTGTGCGCCGCGTCGACCGCGAGCGAGAGGGTCGAGCCGATGCGTTCCTGCCCCAGGGTTGGCTCGTTCGAGAAGACGATCCTGCGGTTCGTGGCGACGAGGCGGCCGGGCTGGTTGTCCGACGGGTCGCGCAGGTCGCGGAACGGCGTCGTGCCGGTGGCGCCGTTGTCGTCGCGGGCGACGACGATGTCGCTCGTGATCGTGTCGCCCGAATTGCTGCGCCAGCCGAAGTACGCCACGTACACCGTGTTGTTGTGCGCGACCGCGGGGCGGATCGACGGCCCGTTCTGGCCCAGCGTGTTGCGTGACTCGATCCGGCGCGATGTGAACGTCGCCCCGCCGTTCAGCGAGACGTCGACGGTCGCGGTGCGGCCGTTTGGCGCGTCGAAGTCGTTGATGCCGACGTAGAGCCGGTCGGTGCTCGCGGCGCGGATGGCGCGGACGAAGGGCTGGTCGACGTCGGACCGCGTCGCGTCCTGGGTCATCGTGGTGGCCGAGAGGACGTCGTTCGTCTCGAGATCTTTGAGCGCGATGCTGGGGGTACTGAGGATCGTGGCGTACAGCGCGGGCGGCTCGCCCGGCGCGTGCGTGATGTCGGCGGTCTGCGCGTTGCTCGGCAGGGTGTTGCGGAGCGACCAGGTGTTGCCGCCGTCGGCGGAGACGTAGATCGGCGCCGTCGTGCTCGACGGCCCGCCGGGGTTTGGCGTGAACGCGGAGGCGGCGAGGATGTTGGGGTTGGACGCAAAGACGCTAAGGAAGGGCTCTGCGTCCTGCCACGTCTCGCCGCTCAGCGACGCCGGGATCATGTCCACGACGCGCACGCCCTCGGGTGGTGGTGGCGGCGGCGGGGAGGGCTCTCCACCCGGTGGGGGGGGTCGCCGGCAGGCTGCGACGACGCAGGCGACGGCGGCGAGGAGGGTGGTGAAGCGCATGGCTACGGGTTACACCGGCGGGGGCCGCGGGTTCATCGAAGCAGCGCTCTGCTTACTTGTGTCGGTAAACGATTCTTCCTCTCGTCAGATCATACGGCGAGAGCGCTAGCGTCACGCGATCCCCCGCCAACACGCGAATCCGAAACTTGCGCATCTTGCCCGCGATCGTCGCGAGCACCGAATGCCCGTTCGGCAGCGTTACGCGGAACGTGGAATTGCGGAGCAGCTCGTCCACGACACCATCGATCTCAATCGGGACTTCTTTGCTCACTGGAGTGGCTCCTCACGCTTGCCGCTGCGCCGCTCGACAAACGCGCGATGCCCGCACGGACAGTACTCCACCATGCGGCCGTTGCGATCGGTGCGGAATTGGAGATAGTGGTGACAGGCGGGACAGCGTGCCGGCCCACGATCGCCCACGAGCGGGCTGCGCGCTGCCGAGCGGTTCGCCTTAATTGCGGGATGCCGAGCGGAGGTGATGCACTGCCCGGAGCCCGCCGGCCGCAGCCTCCGGCGCCGGGCCGTACACGGTCGGTCTGCCGCACACGCACAAACCGCTGTGCGGCGAGACGGGAGGCGTCGCTGCCGACGCCTCCCGATACGTCGTCCCCGCCGGATTACCAATGAACCCGCCACAGCGATGACAGTGAATCTCCGGCATGAACGCTCCTTCGCTCCGCTTAGCGGGCGACTGGCTGACTCGCATTCGGATTCTGCGCTGCGATCTTGTGGAACGTGGAGTTCGACACCTCGTAGCTGTCGACTTCCGGCGTCCCCTCGACCACCCGCTCCAGCGTCTGCAGCACGGCGGGATAGGTGTCACGGCTGTAGGCCTCGGCATTCTCCTTCTTGTCCCACAGGCTGATCGCTACCGCTTCGTTGCCATCGGCCGCCACAAACGTGATCTCGTCCTTGAACCCGGTCTGCTTGCGCAGCATTGGGAGGACGTCGCTCTCGAGGGTGCGGGTGAATTCGGAGGCCTTGTTGGCCTTGAGATGCAGCGTGACGTTGCGTGCGTACATAGAAGACTCCTTCCACTGCTCAGCGTGAACATCGCTTCGGTACCACCACGACTGGCCCAACCTACCCAAGTGTACTAACTTTGTCAACTTAGCAGTTCATTAGATAACAGCGATTAACGGAGCGTGGTTAAGATGGATGTGGCCCTGGTGTTACGGCAACGCCTCGACGAGCTGGAATTGGACCAGCGCGATTTGGCGCGCGCCGCGAAAGTGACCGAGTCGTATGTGTCCCAGATTCTCACCGGCAAAAAGGCGCCGCCCGCGCCCGAGCGCACCGACATTTACGACAAGATGGACCGGTTCCTGAAGCTCCCCCACGGCGAGCTGGCCCGCGTCGCGGAGGCGCATCTCAAGGAGGAGCGGATGCGCCGGCTCGGCGATGTCGCGCCCCTCTTCCCCGAGCTGCGCGCGCTGATTCTGCGCAAATGCGCGCCCGGCCAGCTCGACACAGCGCGCGGTATTCTCGAGCGGCAATCGTTCGGCGAGCTGGAACGCCTCGTCGTGCGACTCCTGCTGCAGGTCGCCCGCCTCGGCGGCGACGTCCTGCACGTCACGCCGAAACAACGCGCCCGGCTCGAGGCCGCGATAGCGGCGTGGGAGTGGGATCCTGGGACCTTCGCGCTCACAGTCCGAACCACGACGGGCGAGCAGAAGCGGTTCGAGTACGGCGAACGGCTGAACGGGGATCAGGAGAAAGGGCTGCTCGAGTTCCTGCGTGAGCCGTTACTGAGCGGAACGGCGACGGATCAGGAGCTCGCGTTCCTGAAGTCCCTACAGTTCAAGGACCGCCGGCCGACCGCTCTCTACTATTATCGCGAGCTCCAGAATCTCAGGGACCCGCTGCATTTCCGCGCTTAGGGCTGCGGTCGATGCGCCGAGGTAGTTGCGCGCGGATCCGCTCGGACGCTGCGACAGTTTCTCAAGGAGTTTCGCGCCCGCGCAGGCTTTGCAGCACACGCCGCACCTTCCCCGCATCTCTCACACTGAAATGCACCTCCCTCACGCCCGTCTCTCGCACGAGCCGAGCGACATTGCGTTCGTCGATGCCGCCACCCGCCAGAATCGTTATTCGCTGCTCCGCTTGAATCACGAGCCGGCTGATCCGCTCGGCACCCTCCGGCGCCGTCCGCGCTCCACCTGACGTCAGCACCCGCTCCACGCCAAGGTTGATCAGGCGCTCCAACGCAATCGCGAGATCGGCACAGGCATCGAACGCGCGATGGAACGTCACCGGCAGCGGCTCCGCGGCCGCGACCAACTCGGCTGTGCGCTCCTTGTCGATCTGCTCGGTGCCCGTCAGCGCACCGGTCACCACCCCACGCGCCCCCGCGTCTTTGGCCCGCTGAATCTGCTCGAGCATGGTCTGATGCTCGGCATCCGAGTAGATGAAGTCCCCCGCACGCGGCCGGACGAGCACGAAAATCGGAATGATGAGCTGAGCGCGGCACTCGCGCAGTAACTTCACATCGGGCGTCGTGCCGCCATGCGCGAGATCGGTGCATAGCTCGATGCGATGCGCTCCACCCTCGGCGGCTGCCAGCGCGGCGTCCAGCGAATCGACAGCCGCCTCGACGAGAACAATCACAATCTCTCCAACTCCTCCAAAAACCCGATTTGCCCCGCCAGGATCTTCCGCTTCGCGTCAGCAATACTGAGCCATGCGGCCCGATTGATCTCGGGATACTCGCGGCCCTTGAACGTGAACGTGTTGCTCCGCACCAACGTGGGATCACAATCCATTTGCACCGCCCACGCATGCACGATCTTGCCGCTGGGCTGTTTGAGGGGCGTGAGCTGAAGGAACTCACCTTCCGCGACGAAGCCCGTCTCTTCCGTGAACTCGCGTCGCGCAGCGACGAGCGGGTCTTCGCTGGGTTCGAACTCGCCTTTGGGAATCGACCACGCTCCGTCGTCCTTGGTCGCCCAAAACGGCCCACCGGGGTGCACGAGCAACACCTCGAGTCCGCCGGCTCGGGAGCGATGCAGCAAGAGCCCAGCGCTAGTCTTTGGCATACCTTTAGCTTTCCGTTGTGCTTCTCCAGGTGTTGGTGCAGACCTCGAACCAAGTCGCCGCCACCTCGGGGCGCTTAGCCAAGATCGAGCTTCTCGCCGATCTCCTGAGGCAAGCGAGCCCCGACGAGATCGAGCTGGCGATTGCCTATCTGTCGGGCACGACTCGCCAGCTAAAGATCGGCGTGGGATGGGCAACTCTCCAGAAGGCCAAGTCTCACGCCGGCACGTCGCCAGGCCTGCAAATCCGCGATGTCGATGCGACGCTCGCGAGAATCGCGAATACATCCGGCAAGGGCTCCGCGGGTGAAAAGCAACGTCTGCTCGGTGAGCTCTTCGCCAACGCCACGCCCGAAGAGCAGGATTTCCTGTTTCGCCTGTTGACGGGAGAGTTACGGCAGGGCGCGCTCGAAGGGATCATGGTCGAGGCGCTCGCCAAGGCGCGCGATCTCCCCGCCAACGAGGTGCGCCGAGCCATGATGCTGGCCGGCAACCTCGGCGCCGTGGCGAAGGGCGACCTCTCGCGCTTCAAGATCGAGCTGTTTCGCCCGATCAAGCCGATGCTGGCGAAGACGGCGATCGATGTGGAGGAGGCGCTCGCCGAGTGGGGGTCGGCGTCCTTCGAGTACAAGCTGGATGGCATTCGTATCCAGGTCCATAAAAAGGCAAATGAGGTACGGATTTACTCGCGAACGCTGAATGAGATCACGGCCGAGCTCCCCACCGTCGTCGGCATATCCACAATCATGGATATGGACGAAGTGATCCTGGATGGCGAGGCGATCGTGCTCACCGACGGTGGTCGGCCCCGCCGCTTCCAGGAAACGATGAAAGGACTTGCCGGCGGCCTGCCGTTCTTCTTCGACATCCTCTACCTCGACGGTACGTCGTTACTTGACCAGCCGTACGCCAACCGGGCTCAGGTCCTCGCCAGGCGCGTGCCGGAATCGCAGCGTCCACCCCGACTCGTGACCGCCGACGCGAAGCAAGCCCGGGACTTCTTCGACGCCGCCATCGCCGCGGGTCAGGAAGGCCTGATGGCCAAGGCTCTTGGCGGCGCTTATGAGGCTGGGAGAAGGGGATCAAACTGGATTAAGATCAAGCGCGCGAATACGCTCGATCTCGTCGTACTGGCCGCCGAGTGGGGCCACGGCCGCCGCCACGGGAAGCTCTCCAACCTGCACCTCGGCGCCCGCGATCCCGCCAACGGCGGTTTCGTCATGCTCGGCAAGACTTTCAAAGGCATGACCGACGAGCTGCTCGACTGGCAAACCAAGCGCTTGCAGGAGATCGAGACTCACCGCGAGGGCATCGTCGTCTACGTGCGACCGGAGCTGGTCGTCGAGATCGCGTTCAATGGCTTGCAAGACAGCCCGCACTATCCCGGTGGGCTAGCGCTCCGGTTCGCACGCGTGATACGCTATCGCGACGATAAGAAGCCCGAAGAAGCCGACACGATCGAGACCGTCAGAAAGCTGCACCGCGCATGACGACAACGACGACCTTCGCCAGCCCAATCGGTGCGCTCGTTCTGACTGCATCGGACACGGCGCTCACGGGCGTCTATTTCCCGACGTCACGCCGTGTTCAGATCGCCAGGGCGGGCGACAACGAGATTCTGGTTGCTGCCAGGCAACAACTCAGCGAATACTTCGCCCGCACGCGCACGACGTTCGATCTACCGCTCGACGCCGCCGGCACCGCGTTCGAGCATCGCGTTTGGGATCTGCTCCGCGCCATCCCCTATGGGACCACCACGAGCTACGGTGAGCTCGCCCGCCGCCTCGGCGATCCGAAAGAGGCCCGCGCCGTCGGCGCCGCGAACGGCAAGAACCC
>DASYRZ010000050.1:0-3468 GCA_036003865.1 Gemmatimonadales bacterium
GGAACCGAGAGGTTGGTCTCGAGATCCCAGCGGCTGCCCTCGCCGCCGTAGATCACGCCGGGATGCAGTGGGTCGCCGGCCGCGTACCCGCTCTCGCCTGCGGCGCCGATCGGCTCCCAGTCGCGCTGCGAGATTTGCGCGAACTTGCCGCGCGAGCGCACCGCGACGGCGCCCGAGTCCTGTTGCGCGCCCACGACCCAGTAGGGGAAGCGATAGTCGACCGACGCGTGATAGATCTGCGCGGTGGGCTGATTGAGCCAGGAGCTCCAGGTCATGTCCCGCGGATCGGCGGTACGCGCGTTGCGCGTGATGATCGTGCCCTGATCGCTCGCGACGATCAGGAGGTCCGGGTTGTCGGGGTTGATCCACACCTGGTGGTAGTCGTCGCCGCCGGGCGAGCCGCGAATCACGTCCCACGAGGCGCCGCCGTCGCGGCTCCGGTTCACGGCGACGTTCGGCACGTACACGATGTCGGGATTCTTCGGATCGACCGCGATCTTCTCGAAGTACCAGCCGCGCCCCCACAGCGCCTGATCTGCACCGACTCGGCGCCACGTCGCCCCGGCGTCGTCGGAGCGGAAGACGCCGCCTTGTCCCGGTGGGGGCTGAGGCGGACGGCCGGGGGCCGGGGCGGGGGCGGTAGGGGGCGGTACGGGGGCGGTAGGATCCGGCACAAGGCAGTCCACCACGGCGTACACGCGGCGCGGATTCGACGGTGCGACGGCGATGCCGGTGCGGCCGATCCCCGCGGGCGGCAGTCCGTTCGTGAGCTGCTGCCACGTCGATCCACCGTCGGTGGACTTGTGGATCCCGCCGCCCGGGCCGTTGGTGGGGGCGTACGTGAACCACGGCGGCCGCCGCGTATTCCATAGCCCGGCGTACACCACGCGCGAGTCGGTCGGGTCGATGACGACCTCGACTGCGCCGACGTTCGCGTCTTTGTAGAGCACTTTCTGCCAGGTGCGGCCGCCGTCGCGCGAGCGGAACAGCCCGCGGTCCGGATTGGCGGCGTAGAGGTGACCAATCGCGGCGACGAAGACGACGTCGGGGTTCTTGGGATCCACCGCGATCTTGCCGATGTGTTGAGTGTCGCTGAGGCCGAGGTGGGTCCACGTGCGGCCTGCGTCGGTGGACTTGTAGACGCCGTTGCCGAAGCCCACGGAGTCGCGCAGGGTGGATTCGCCCGAGCCGACGTAGATCACGTCGGGCGCGGACGGCGCGACCGTGAGGGCGCCGATCGACGCGATGGGCTGGTCGTCGAATATCGGGAACCAGGTTCTGCCGGCGTCGATCGTTTTCCAGACGCCGCCATTCACGTGACCGAAGTAGAACTCGTCGGGCCGGCCGGGCACGCCGGACACGGCGTCGCAGCGGCCACCGCGGAACGGGCCGAGCATGCGCCAGTCGAGACCGATGGGCACGTCGAGAAGGCCCGGAGAATCCGGACGGGCCCGGGGGAGCGACGGACGTTGGAGCCGGAACGCGGAGAGTGCGATGCCCGTTTGAGCGATGCTGGCGAGGAAGTCGCGGCGAGAGGTCATGTGTCCCAATAGATCGCCCACTCCAACAACGCGCAACTCAAAATCCGCGCCGCAACTCCGAATCGATCAACGGATCTGCCCGCGCACGTGCAGGATTTCAAGCACCGCACGCGCGGCTGGCGCGCACGAACGCCGATCGCCGTAGGTGAGCCAGGCAAGCTGCTCCACCTCGGCCGCCGCGCGCAGCTGACTCAATTCACCAACCGGCTGCGCCGCGTAGCAAATCATGCGAACCTTCGTACCGGGCCGGTGGCCGTGCGCCGGCGCCTCGACCAGACCAACCAGAGACAACGTCTCGTGGCGGAGCTCGAGCTGTAGCTCCTCGCCTACTTCCCGGGCCAACACGTGCCAATCGCTTTCGCCGGCCTCCCGCTTCCCACCCGGCATGTAGAACACTTTCTGTCCGCGACTGCGTGCCGCAAGCACGCGATCGTCGCGCACGCAGATCCACGCCACGACGTCGATCACCGGCGGTGTCGCAGGCTGCGGCTTCTCGATGATGGATCGACTGGTGCTCCACTTGGATTCTGGTGGCGGGCTATAGGCGAGTAGTCGCCTGAGTAGTCGTGGAGGATCCGCTTCGATCGCGAGCATTGCCCGATATGAGTTCCGCAAGAATCCTTCCGCGACCAGGTGATCCAGGAACCCGCTGAGCCCGTCGTAATAGCCGCCCACATTGAGCAAACCGCACGGCTTTGAGTGGATCCCGAGCTGCGCCCACGTCCAAACCTCGAAAAACTCATCCAGCGTTCCTGTACCACCCGGCAACGCCACGAAGCCATCGGAGAGCTCGGCCATGAGCGCCTTCCGCTCATGCATTGTTTGGACAACGCGCAGTTCAGACAATTCCGTGTGCGCGATCTCGCGATCGACGAGGGCGCGGGGGATCACCCCAACCACCTCACCGTCGTGTTCGAGCGCGGCATCGGCAATCGCGCCCATCAGGCCGACGCGCGCGCCACCGTACACCAGCCCGATATCGTGCTCGGCAAGCACGCGCCCAAACGCCCGCGCTGCTTCGACGTATGCGGGCCCGTTCCCGCTGCTCGAACCGCAGAACACACAGATGCGCATACCTCTTACGCGTCGGGAAGAATGTCTGCGAAGCAAAAGCCGTCGCGCGATACGATTTCGCCGACGCGCACCGCGACGGGTTGGCTGAACATCGGCCCAGCGAAGCAGAAGGTGTGAAACTCGCCGCGTTCGCCGCACGGATCGATGTCGGGAGGTAAATCGGCAAGCAGCGTCGCGTCGTACGCACGTCCCGCGAATGTCTGGGGAAGCTTCTTGCTATCGACACAGGTCACCAGCGCTTTCAGCCCACCGTCCAGCATCGCGCGAGCTAATGCGGGCGTGTCGTGCGCAGAGCACCACAGCGGGAAGAGCGGCTCCAGCCCGGTCGGAGCCAGTTGGCGGACGCGATAGTCGCGGATGTCCTGGAGAAACAAGTCGCCAAACGCCACGTGCGTGATGCGCGCGGCCACAGCCCGCTGCAGTACGCCCGACATGAGTCGCTCGTAATCGCTATTCGAACAGGGCCAGGGAAGTTGTACCGACCATAAGGGCAAGCCGGTTGCCGCCGCTTGCGCAGTGACCAGCGTCGACCGCACCGCATGCATCGCGACCCGGTCGAAGGCTTCGTTAAACGTGGTTAGGAGAGCAACGACGTCGATCGCCTGACGGCGCAGGACGTGGAGTGCCCAGGCGCTGTCTTTTCCGGAACTCCAGGAAAGCAAAACACGGCGGCCGCGGCCCATTCCCGCTCCCTGCCCACGAGGGATCCGAAACCGGGAGCGCGTCTGGCAGGTCTTCTGGCTCGGGAATCATTCTCCGGGGACGCCTTCCCGCGACTTCTGATGTCGCAGTGGCACGAATGTCCCCTTCGTCATCCCTTACAGCGGCGGGGCCGCCCCGGACTTACACCGGG
>DASYRZ010000051.1:0-5372 GCA_036003865.1 Gemmatimonadales bacterium
GGTGACCAGCGCGCTGGCAAGAATTCTCGTTGACCTGGTCATTATGCACTCCGGAGAGATTTGAAGCCGGCGCGGAGCTCCGTCACAAACGTTTCCGTCTGCTCCCACGCCGCGAAGTGTGTGCCCTTCGGAAAGCGGCCGTACCGCAGCAGCTTGGGATAGGCGCGCTCGGCCCAACTTTGCGGGGCTTGATAGATCTCATCGGCAAACGCCATGACGGCTACGGGAAGCTGAACGCCCCGGGCGTCGAAAAAGCCGCCCTTGCCCCCCAGTTGCCGCGTGCTCCAATAGAGACGCGCCGAGGAGACGGCGGTGTTCGTCAACCAGTAGAGAGTGATGTTGTCGAGGATGTCGTCGCGCGTGAGCCCCTCCGACGCGCCGTCGAACACACGCACAATCAGCTCCTCACTGCGCGCGTCGTGGTCCGATCATCCAGGCCGCGAGGCCCACCGGGGAATCGGCGAGCGCGTACAGCGTCTGCGGCCGAAGACCCATTTCGTTCGCGTAGCCGAGGCCCTTCTTATAGAAGAAGTCGAGCTGGTCCCAGGCGCGCCGTTCGTCCGCTGACAGGGTGGCCGGTGGCGCCTCGCCACGAGCCATGGCCTGGGCGATCTCGGGCGGCACGGTGGCCGCCATGTTGGTGGAGATGCCGAGCAGGCCCGGAGGTTGCTGCAGCGCCATCACCTCGGAAACCGCGTTGCCCCAATCGCCGCCCTGGGCGACGTAGCGGGTGTAGCCGAGGCGCTGCATGAGCTCCCCCCACGCGCGCGCGATGCTGACCGGATTCCAGCTCGCGTCGGTCGGCTTGCCGGAGAACCCGTAGCCCGGCAGCGACGGAATCACGACATGGAACGCGTCGGCGGCGGTTCCGCCAAATGCCGTCGGATTGGTGAGCGGCTCGATAACTTTCAGCTGCTCGATGATCGAGCCGGGCCAGCCGTGCGTGATGATGACCGGCAGCGCATTCGCGTGCTTCGACTTTACATGAATGAAGTGAATGTCGAGCCCGTTGATCTCCGTGGTGAACTGCGGCAGGGCATTCAGCTTCGCTTCGCACTTTTTCCAGTCGTATCGACTGCCCCAGTATTTCGCGAGGTTCTGCATCGTGTGGAGCGGCACGCCGTCCTGTGAATCCGGAGCTAATTCCTTCTCCGGCCACTTGGTGGCGTTGACGCGGCGGCGCAGATCGGCCAGGTCCGCGTCCGTAGCGTTGAATCGGAACGGGCGAATCTCGGCGTCACCACCCGTCCGTCGCACGACATCCGTAAGCGCTTGCGTCATAGCGTTACCCCTCGTGGAAAGAGCGGCGGCTGTTGCTGCGGCGAAACCGACAAAGCGACGGCGATCGAGACTCATGACATCACCATGCCGCACGCGTAGCAGGGCTTCGGCTCAACACACGGTTGAAGACGGCGACCCACACGATTCCGAGGACGGGCCAGACGAGCCGCGAGTAGGCACCGTCCGGCGCCCAGAATCCGCCGCTCACCCAGGTCGTGCCCCCCAGGACGCCGAGCACGACGAGGGCGACGCACGCGCCGAACAGCCGGCTCGAGATCAGGCCGGCCCTCCAGAACCCGAATGACCCGGACATGACCAGCATCGCGCGCGGGAAAGAGCTCAGGACGAGCAGCGCCCACGTGAGGTCGTTCAGTCCCGTGATCAGCGCGGGGTTTCCGGAGCCGGCAATCGAGTACGCGAGTCCCGCGCTCACGGCGAGAAGCAGGAGGAACAGCGCGCCAACGGCGGCACTCGAGGCGGTGGCCGCCGCGCCCCACCCGTCTTGCCCCGCATCAACGAGGACGGTCCGCAGCGTGGCCGCGAACCACATCAGGTTGAGAACGTTCAGGCCTGAGAGCACTACCGCGATCAAGATCCGCGTGCGATGGCCGGCAAAGAACGTGGCGACCGCGTCCGCCGGCGCGCCCACCTGCGGCTGGGAGCCGTAAAGCAGCCAGGCGATGATGGCGAAAAGAACGATGCTATTGCCGTTCAAACGCCAGATTCCTTCCCAGAACGCGCGGTTGTTGTACTTGCTGGAGCCAGCCATGGCGGCGGTGGAGGCGCTCACAGATCTCCTCTCGACGGGGGAGCGGATGGGATTGTGAAGAGGTTGGTAGGCTGCGCCCGGGACGGAGGGTACGCCAGAGAGTAGAAAACCCGAAACCAGAGCGGTTTAGAGTCGAGAGTGGTGATACCTACTCCGCGAGGACCTGGTGCACGGTCGCGACCGCGATCGAGCCTTCGCCCACGGCCGACGCGACCCGCTTGGTGCTGCCGCTCCGGACGTCGCCGACAGCAAGCACCCCCGGCAGGCTGGTTTCCAGCAAATACGGCGAACGCCGTAGCGGCCACTGCTGGAGATCGTCCGGCGTGAGCGCGGGCCCCGTTTTCACAAACCCCTTGGCATCGAGCGCCAGGCACCCGACGAGCCATTTGGTGCTCGGCTCCGCGCCCGTCATGGTGAATACGTGGCGAATTGGCTGGACTTCCGGCGCACTACTGCGGCCGGTGCGCCACGCGACCCGCTCCAGATGCCCGTTGCCCTCGAGCGCCACGATCTCGGTCCGCGGATGCTGCACGATGTGCGGGTGCGCATCGATGCGGCTGATCAGGTAGCGCGACATCGTGCTCGACAACCCGTCGGAGCGGATCAGCATATGCACACGCCGGGCGGTCTCGGCGAGAAAGACCGCGGCTTGTCCGGCCGAATTGGCGCCGCCGACGATCGCGACTTCCTCGTCGGCGCACATCCGTCGCTCCATCTGCGTCGCGGCGTAGTAGACGCCGGCGTTTTCGAACCGGGACAGATTCGCGAGCGCGAGTTTGCGGTACGAGACGCCCGACGCGACGATGATCGCGCGCGTGAGCAGGACGTCGCTCTCGCCGTCTCCAACAAAGACCCGATACGGCTTCCTGTCGCAGTTGATCCTGACCGCGGTCTTGGCGATGAGAATGCGGGCGCCGAACTTTTGCGCCTGATCGTACGCCCGGCCCGCCAGCTCCTGGCCCGAGATGCCGAGCGGGAAGCCGAGGTAGTTCTCGATCTTGGAGCTGGTCCCGGCCTGGCCGCCCGGCGCGTTGGCCTCGATGACGACGACGTTCAAACCCTCCGACGCGGCGTACACCGCCGCGCCGAGTCCCGCGGGACCCGCGCCGATGATCACGACGTCCCAGATCTGCGCCCGATCGAGCGTGGGGTTCAGGCCCAGACAGTCGGCGAGCTTTTCGACCGTCGGATTCTTGAGCACGAGGCTGCCGCGGCAAATCACGACGGGAACGTCCTTGGCCGTGAGATGGAACCGGTCGAGCAGCTCCTGGCTCGCCGCGTCGGTGTCGAGGTCCACCATGCGGTACGGATGCCCGTTGCGCGTGAGGAATTCGATGATGTGCAGCAGTCCCGAGCAGTGATTCGACCCCAGGATGACAACGTCGCCCAGCTCGCGGTCGATCAACTGCAGGCGCCGCAGAATGAACGCGCGCAAAAAGACGTCGCTGAGCTCGGCGTCGGTCGCCATCAGCGTGAGAAGCTCATCCCGCTCAATCTCCAGCACCTCAGTTGGCACACTGGCGGCAATGCGGCCGAGGAACCGGCCACCCGCCAAAATCGAGCGTTCGCCCGTGAACATGCCCGCAGTGAAGCTGATGGCGAGATCTTGTGAGCGCTGGACGGTGTTCTGGCTGAACGCGTCGAGCTGTCCCGAGATCACGACGAAGATCTTGGTGACCGGCTGACCCGGCTCGCCGACGACCTCGCCTTGCGCGAGCTTACAACGGTGGCCATGCGGCTCGAGACGCTCGAGCTGCGCCGGCGTGAGCTGCGGGAACGCCTCGTTTTTCTGCGATCCGGGTTTCGAGGATGCGGGAACAGTCGAGGATGTCATGGGATTACTTGAAGTCATAACGTCCCTGTCAAGGAATGACTGTATGGCCCAGCAATGCAAGCATCTCTCGCATGTCCACGCGGTCGAGCCGAACACGCCCGACGGCTGCGAGGAATGTCTCCAGAGCGGCGACGAGTGGGTGCATCTGCGGCTCTGTCTGGAATGCGGGCACGTCGGCTGCTGCGACGACTCACCCAATCGTCATGCCACCAAGCACTTCCATAAGACCAAGCACCCCATCATGCGCAGCTTCGAGCCTGGCGAGGACTGGGGCTGGTGCTACATCGATCAGCTCGGGTTCGAGCCGGCGCCTCGGGCCAGCGCCTAGGCGCCGACCGCGGTCACGTGGATCCCGGATTTCAGGGTCCGGTGCACGGGGCACTTTTGGCCGATCTCGAGCAGCCTCGCCCGCTGCTCCGCCGTGAGTGAGCCTTCGAGTCTCACTTCCGTGTCGATCCGGTCCAGCATCATCTCTTTGTCCATGCAGTGCTCACAATCTTTCGCGTGGCTGCGCGTGAACCACAGGCGAATCTCCACGCCCTCGAGCGGCCACCGTTTCCTTCGCGCATACAGCGCGATCGTGATCGACATTCAGGAGCCGAGCGCCGCCGCGATCAGCTGGTAGGCATCGGGCCCGCGATCGGTCCCGCCCGAGCTCACGGGTTCGTCGGCGGTCAGGTGATGTGGCCCGATGGTGATGTCTTGCACGAATCCCTGCGCCCCGCCGCGCACGATGACGACTCTGCCCTCAGCCATGCTGTCTCCTCGATGTTTCAGGGTACACGTTTCGCCAGCCAGTCCCGTGCGATGTCCGCGATGTCGCGATGCTGGACGTCGGCGAGCGTATTGAGCCGGCGCATCTCGTCGTCCGAGATCACGCCCGTCAGCTCGTCGAGCGCGCGCGACAGCGCGGGGAATTTCACGAGCACACTCTTGCGAACCACGACTGCTGCCTGGTACGGCGGGAAGTAACCGCGATCGTCGGCCAGCTGGACCAGGTCGAGCGCGGCGATCTGTCCGTCCGTCGAGTTTCCGGCAATGACGTCCACCTTGCCGTCGGCCAAAGCGCGGGAGGTCAGCCCCAGATCCATCGCGGTCGGCGGCTGTGAAAAGTGCAGGCCATAGCGCGCGGCCAATCCCGGAAAGCCATCGGCCCGCTCCAAAAACTCATAGCCAAATCCCGCCTTCCAACGCTGCGCCACGCGAGCGAGATCCGTGATCGTCTTGAGAGCATATCTCGTCGCGTCGGCGTGGCGGACCAGAATCGCGAAGGTGTTGTTGAAGCCGAAGGGCCGCAGCCACTCGAGTCCGAAGCGGCGGCCGTACTCGGTATTCACGAATCGCCACACGCTGTCCGCATTGGCGAGGGGCGGCTGCTTGAGGATTGCCGTGAACGCCGTGCCCGTGTACTCGACGTACAGATCGATCGCGCCGGTCTTGATCGCCTCATGACACACGAACGTGCCGCCGAGGTGCAGCCGGCGCTCC
>DASYRZ010000052.1:0-31467 GCA_036003865.1 Gemmatimonadales bacterium
TCCCAACCGGATCGGGCAGGGCGTCGAGTTCGACTATTGCTGCGTGCGCGCCGGCCTGGCGTTCCGCGAGCTCGGGTTCAAGACGATCATGATCAACTCGAATCCCGAGACGGTGTCCACCGACTTCGACATCTCCGACAAACTGTATTTCGAGCCCCTCACCTTCGAGGACGTCATCGAGATCGTGCGCTGGGAGCGGCCCAAAGGCGTCGTCGTGCAGCTCGGCGGCCAGACGCCGCTGCAGCTCACCAAGCCGCTCGAAGCGGCCGGTGTCCCGATCCTGGGGACATCGCCCGACGCGATCGACATCGCCGAAGACCGCGAGCGCTTCGAGGAGCTGGCGGACAAGCTCGGCGTCACGCAGCCCCCCAACGGGATCGCGCGCTCGGTCGAGGAGGCGGTCGGCGCCGCGCAGCGGATCGGCTACCCGGTGCTGGTGCGGCCCTCCTACGTCCTGGGCGGCCGCGCCATGGAAATCGTCTACGACGACGGGTCGCTGCGTGATTACTTCGTCAAGGCGGCCCGCGTGGCGCCGGAACATCCGGTCCTGATCGATCGCTTCCTCGAAGACGCCTTCGAGGCGGACGTGGATGCGATTGCCGACGGCACGCGCTGCGTGATCGGCGGCGTGATGCAGCACATCGAAGATGCAGGGGTGCATTCCGGCGATTCCGCCTGCGTACTCCCGCCGTATTTGATCGGCGACCGCCAGGTCGAGGAGATGCGCCGCCACACGCAGGCCTTCGCCAAGGCCCTCGGCGTGGTCGGGTTGCTCAACGTCCAGTACGCGATCAAGAACGGGGTGGTGTACGTGCTGGAGGTCAATCCGCGGGCGTCCCGCACCGTGCCGTTTGTGAGCAAGGCCACAGGGGTGCCCCTCGCAAAGCTTGCGGCGGCGGTCATCGTCGGGAGGACACTGGACGATTTGGGTCTTCCCGATGAGCTTCCCGTCGCCGGGGTAGCCGTGAAAGAGGCGGTCTTCCCCTTCACGAAGCTCCCCGGGGTCGATACCGTGTTGGGGCCGGAAATGCGGTCCACGGGCGAAGCGATGGGCCTCGCCGACAGTTTCGGCATGGCGTTCGCCAAGGCGCAGATCGCGGCGGAAGGCAGCCTGCCGCTCGAAGGAACGGTCTTCGTCACGGTGAACGACCACGACAAGCCGACGGTGCTGCCGATCGCGCGGCGATTCCATGAGCTGGGATTTCGCATCCTGGCGACGGAAGGGACGCAGCGCTATCTCCGGGGCCGCGGTGTCCCGGCGGAGCGGGTAATGAAGGTGCACGAGGGGCGGCCGAACGCGATCGATCTGATCGTGTCGGGCGAGATTCATCTGTTGATCAACACGCCCCTCGGGAAGTTCACGCAGGCCGATGACTACGCCATCCGGCGCGCCGCGTTGGTGCACCGGGTGCCGTACACGACGACGATGTCCGCGGCGAGCGCCGCGTGCGACGCGGTCATTGCGCTCCGCAGCCGTACAGGGAGCGTCAGGAGCTTACAGGAATGGCACGAAAGAGCGAACGGCGAAAAGTCGCCGACCGGCGGTCAAGTAGCGGCGGCAAACGCGTAGAAAAAGCGGCCGCGAAGCCGAAGGCGCGGGCGGCCGAGGCTTCGCCACCGCCCGCCCCCAAAATCAAGTTCCGCGGCAAGCTGCTCGAGAATGAGCCGCTGGCCCGCTACACCACGTGGCGGATCGGCGGGCCGGCGCGCTACCTGGCGCTGCCGGCCGACAGCGAGGATGTGGTCCGCGCGCTCGAGCTGGCGCAGGAGCGCGGCCTGCCGTGGATCGTGCTCGGGCTGGGATCGAACGTTCTCGTGAAGGACGGCGGCTTCCCCGGCGTCGTCATCCGCATGGGGAAGGGGATGGACCGCTTCGAAATGAAAGGCGCGACGGCAATCGTCGGCGCCGGCATGCCCACGCCGATTCTGGCACGCCGCACCGCGGAAGCCGGGTTCGTCGGCGTCGAGCGGTTCGTCGGGATTCCCGGAACCGTGGGGGGCGGCATCTACATGAACGCCGGCTGCCACGGCGCCGAATTCGCCGAGATCGTCACGGAGGTTTCCGTGATGGATCCGCGCGGCAAGGTCAAGCAGCTGTCCCGCAAACAGATCTCGTTCAAGTATCGCTCGAGCAACATCGACGGCATCGTGCTCGAGGCGAAGCTCGTGCTGGGCGAAGAATCGCCGACCAAGTTGAAGGAGCTGCAGGCGAAGCTGTTCCGGTGGCGCAAGGCGGGCACGCCGTTCGATCAGCCCTGCTGCGGCTCGACGTTCACGAACCCACCCGGCGGCACCAAGACCGCGGGCATGCTGATCGATGAGTGTGGTCTCAAGGGGTTCCAGATCGGCGGCGCGCAGGTCTCGACGCTGCACGCCAACTACATCATCAACAAAGGCACCGCGACCGCGAGCGACGTCCTCAAGGTCATCGACCACGTGCGGAAGACGGTCGCCAAGAAGACCGGCATCACGCTGGAGCTCGAGTGCAAGATCATCGGGGTGTGAACTACTTCGCGCACGAGTCCAGCTACATCGATCCTGGAGCGGTCATCGGGAACGGCACCAAGATCTGGCATTTTTCGCATGTGATGCCCGGCGCCGTGATCGGCGAACGCTGCAACCTCGGCCAGAACGTCGTCGTGATGCCCGGCACGAAGATCGGCAACAACGTCAAGATCCAGAACAACGTCTCGATCTATGAAGGCGTCGAGCTGGAAGACGACGTCTTCTGCGGCCCCTCCTGCGTGTTCACCAACGTCATGAATCCGCGCAGTCACGTGCCGCGCAAGAACGAATACCGGCGCACCCTCGTGAAGCGCGGCAGCTCGATCGGCGCGAACGCCACCATCGTCTGCGGCGTGACGCTCGGCGAGTACGCCTTTATTGGAGCCGGGGCGGTCGTCACCTCCGACGTGCCCGCCTACGGCCTGATGGTCGGGGTGCCGGCGCGGCGGGTCGGATGGATGTGCCAGTGCGGTGAGCGGCTGCATCCCAGCGGCGGACAAGCGACCTGCGTGCGCTGCGGGGCCAGCTATACCGAGAGCGGCGGAACCCTCCGGCAAACCCAGCCGTCGCGCGTGCGGGCGTCATGAACATTCCCATGCTCGATTTGGTCGCGCAGTACAACGCGATCAAGGACGACGTGCTGCCGGCGATGCTGAAAGTCGTCGAGACGCAGCAGTTCATCATGGGGCCGGCGGTGCCGCAGCTGGAGGTGGAGATCGCGCGGCTGTCGCACGCCAAACACGGCATCGGGTGCGCGAGTGGAACCGATGCGCTGCTGCTGCCGCTCAAGGCGCTGAACCTGAAGCCGGGCGACGAGGTGATCACCACCCCGTTCACCTTCTTCGCGACGGCGGGGACGATTCACAATGCCGGCGGCACGCCGGTGTTCGTGGACATTCAGCCCGACACCTTCAACATCGATCCGGCGGCGGTGAAGCGCGCGATCACGCCCCGGACGCGAGCCATCATGCCGGTGCACCTCTACGGCCAGATGGCCGACATGCTCGAGCTGATGCAAATCGGGCGGTCCAGGGGAGTCAAGGTTATCGAGGATGCCGCGCAGGCGATTGGCGCCCGGCGCAAGATGGACGGCGAGTGGCGCGTGGCGGGCGAGCTGGGATGGGTCACCGGGTATTCGTTCTTTCCGAGCAAGAATCTCGGCGCCTGGGGCGATGGCGGGATGATGGTCACGTCCGACGACGCGGCCGCCGACCGCCTGAAGAAGCTGCGGCTCCACGGCGGCGCCAAGCAGTATCATCACGACGAAGTCGGCACCAATTCCCGTCTCGACACGCTGCAGGCCGCCGTCCTGCTCGCCAAGCTCCCGCATCTCGCGCAATGGTCCGCGCAGCGGCGCGAGCACGCGGCCTACTATACCAAGGCGTTCGCCGACATCCCGCAGGTCAAGGCGCCCGCCGTGGATCCGGCGAACGAGCACATCTTCCATCAGTACACGCTGCGCGCGGAGCGGCGCGACGAGCTGCAGGCGCATCTCAAGAAAGAAGGAATCGGTCACGCCGTGTACTATCCGATTCCGCTGCACCGCCAGCCCTGCTTTGCGCACTTGGGTTACAAGGACGGCAGCCTGCCGCAGGCTGAGCGGGCGTCGCGCGAGGTGATTTCGCTGCCGATCTACCCGGAGCTCACTCGGGTGCAGCTCGATCGGGTGATCGATGCGATCCGCGGATTCTATCGGTGACGCGGCTTAAAATCGGAGTAGTCGGCGCCGGCGCATGGGGCCGCAACCATGTCCGGACGGTCGCCGGGCTGGCGGATGGCGAACTGACAGCAGTGTGCGACACAGATGCCAAGGCTCGCGAACGTGTGGCGCGCCAATATCCAGGCGCGCTGGTGACGGCGGATATCACGCAGCTCCTCGGAGCCGTCGACGCGGTCATCGTCGCCTCTCCCGCCGCGAGTCACGCGGCGGTCGCGCTTCAGGCGTTGGAGGCGGGCAAGCCCGTCCTGGTCGAGAAGCCCTTTGCCCTCAACGTTCGCGATGCTGAGGCCGTGGCCAAGCTGGGCGCCGAGCGGGGGTTACCGGTGCTGGCCGGCCATCTTCTGGTGTATCACCCCGCCGTCGAGCGGCTGCGGGAGATGGTCCAGAAGGGGGAACTCGGCAAAGTATTCTATTTATATGGGCTGCGGGTGAACCTGGGGCAGGTGCGGAAGGACGAAAACGCGCTCTGGAGCTTCGGTCCCCATGACGTGTCAGTGGCACTCTACTTGCTTGGGGAGGACCCGGTCCGAGTCGCTGCACACGGAAAGAGTTACCTGCAGCCCGCGATCGAGGATGTCGTGTTTCTGACCATGGAGTTTGCGAGCGGGGTACTCGCGCACGTCCAGATGTCGTGGCTCGATCCCCACAAAGAACGGAAGCTGACGGTGGTCGGCGCCAGGAAAATGGTGGTATTTGACGATATGGAGCCGCGCGAAAAACTGCGGATCTACGACAAGGGCGTCGACCGGCCTCCCGAGTACCGCTCGTTCGGCGAGAGCCTGGCGATCCGGGAAGGTGATATTTTCATTCCTCGCGTGCCGGCGGTGGAGCCGCTGGCGGCCGAGCTGGCGCATTTCGTTCGCGCGGCGCAGGGGCGGGAAACGCCGCGGGCGAGCGCCGCGGACGGCGTGCGCGTCGTCCGTGTGCTGGAAGCCGCGTCGCGCTCGCTGGCGCGCGGCGGAGCCCCGGAGAAACCATGACTGCGACTGCCGCTGCACCCACAACCGTTGAGACGCTGCTCGCGAAAGCGAAGGACCGCACCGCGGTCTTCGGCGTGGTGGGCCTCGGCTACGTCGGACTGCCGCTCGCGATGGAGCTGGTTCGCGCGGGCTATCGCGTGCTCGGCGTCGATGTGAACCCCCGCGTCGTGGATTCGCTGAACGGGGGACGCTCGCACATTCAGGACGTGCCCGCCGCCACCGTCGCCGACGCGGTCGAGGCCAAGACGTTTTCCGCCACCGCCGATCTGACCCGCCTGAAGGAACCCGACGTCATCTCCATCAGCGTGCCGACGCCGCTGTCCAAGACCAAAGATCCCGACGTGAGCTACGTCCTGGCCGCCACCGACTCGGTGAGGCGCGCGTTGCGGAAGGGCCAGCTCGTGGTGCTCGAGTCGACGACGTATCCCGGCACGACGCGGGAGCTGATGCTGCCCGCGCTCGAATCGACCGGCCTCAAAGTCGGCGAGGATTTCTTCCTGGCGTTCTCGCCCGAGCGCGTCGATCCCGGCAACGCGCGCTTCAATACGCGCAACACCCCCAAGGTCATCGGCGGGATCACGCCGGCCTGTCTGAAGGTCGCGATGGCGCTCTACCAGCCCGCGATCGATACGCTCGTCCCGGTGTCGTCGCCCGAGGCGGCGGAGCTGGTGAAGATTCTCGAGAACACGTTCCGCAGCGTGAACATCGGGCTCGTGAATGAAATGGCGATCGTATGCGACAAGCTGGGCGTGGACGTGTGGGAGGTCATCGAGGCGGCGTCCACGAAGCCGTTCGGGTTCATGAAATTCACGCCCGGTCCCGGCGTCGGCGGGCACTGTATTCCGCTCGATCCGCACTATCTCGCGTGGAAGATGCGCACGCTCAACTACAAGACGCGGTTCATCGAGCTGGCCGGCGAGCTGAACGCGGAAATGCCGGAGTTCTGGGTCGGCAAGGTCGTCGATGCGCTGAACGAGCAGGGGAAAGCGGTCCGCGGCAGCCGCGTGCTCCTGCTGGGCGTCGCGTACAAGAAGAATATCGACGACATTCGCGAGAGTCCCGCGCTCGATGTGATCAAGCTGCTGCTCCGGCGTGGCGCGCAGGTGTCCTACCACGACCCGCACGTGGCGACGCTCAACGCCGACGGGATCTCGCTGAGCTCCGTGCCGCTGACCGCGGCCACGCTCCGCGCCGCCGACTGCGTCATGATCATCACCGATCACGCCGCGGTCGATTACCCGCTGGTGCAGCGCCACGCGCGCGCGACGGTCGACACGCGTCACGTCCTGAAGCGTGAGTCGAAAGGGGAGCGCGCGTGAAGGTTGCGGTCGTCGGGACGGGGTACGTCGGCCTCGTCGTGGGCGCGTGTCTCGCGGAGACGGGCAACGAGGTGATCTGCGCGGACGTCGACGCCGCCAAAATCGCCTCGCTCAAGCAGAGCAAGCTCCCGATCTACGAGCCGGGTCTCGAGCCGATGGTCCTCCGCAATCAGCGGGACGGCCGGCTCAGCTTCACCACCGAAGTCGCCGAGGCGGTCGAGCGCTCCGCAGTCGTGTTCATCGCCGTCGGCACGCCCCCGGACGAGGATGGCTCCGCCGATCTGCGACACGTGCTCGACGTCGCGCGCACGATCGGGGACCACATGAACGAGCCCAAGCTCGTCGTGACCAAGAGCACCGTGCCGGTCGGCACGGCGGAGAAGGTCCGCGGCGAGATCGCGAAGCGCACGAAAACACCGTTTCACGTGTGCTCGAATCCCGAGTTTCTCAAGGAAGGCGCGGCGGTCGAGGATTTCATGAAGCCGGACCGTGTCGTGGTCGGCGTCGATTCCGACGAGGCGGCCAAGGTGATCGAGGAGCTGTACGCGCCCTTCGTGCGCACCGGGAATCCTCTCATCGTCATGGACATCGCATCCGCGGAGATGACGAAGTACGCGGCGAATGCGATGCTGGCCACGCGAATCTCGTTCATGAATCAGATCGCCGGGCTGTGTGAGGCCGTGGGCGCGAACGTGGGGCAGGTGCGGCGCGGGATCGGCACCGACCGGCGCATCGGGCAGGGGTTCCTGTTTCCGGGACCCGGCTACGGCGGCTCCTGCTTCCCCAAGGACATCAAGGCGCTGATTCGCACCGCGACCGAGCGCAGCGTCCCGCTCGGTATCCTCGACGCGGTCGAGAACGCGAACACGGCGCAGAAGCAGGTGTTGTTCGAGAAACTGCACAAGCACATCGGCGACCTGACTCAACGCACCATCGCGGTGTGGGGCCTCGCGTTCAAGGCCGAAACCGACGATGTGCGCGAGAGTCCCGCCCTCGTGCTGGTCGAGGCGTTACTGTGCGCAGGCGCCAAAGTGCAGGTCCACGACCCCGCCGCGATGAAATCCGCCGCGCGCCAGCTCGGCAGCCGCGTGACGTACGCCAGCCACGCGTACGACGCCCTGAACGGCGCCGACGCGCTGGCGATCGCCACGGAGTGGCTGGAATACCGCAACCCCGATTTCGCCAAGATCAAAAGCCTCCTGAAGCGGCCGCTCATCGTGGATGGACGCAATCTCTACGACCCAGTCAAGCTCGGCCGGCTTGGGTTTACCTACGACAGCATCGGCCGCGGCCTCGGATGCGCGTCCTCGTAACGGGCGCCGCCGGTTTCCTCGGCTCACATCTCGTCGACAAGTTCCTGGGCCTGGGGTACGAGGTGCTGGGAATGGACAATCACATCACCGGGAATCCGGCAAATCTCGCGCACCTCGATTCCCATCCGCGATTCCGCTTCGCCAATCAGGACGTCACCCGCTACATCGAAGTCGAAGGCCCGCTGGACGGCGTGCTCCATTTCGCGAGTCCTGCGAGCCCGGTCGATTACCTCGAGCTGCCGATTCAGACGCTCAAGGTCGGCGCGCTGGGCACGCACAAGGCGCTGGGGCTCGCGCTGGCGAAGGAGGCGCGCTTCCTGCTCGCGTCGACCTCCGAGGTCTACGGCGATCCGCTCGTGCACCCGCAGCCGGAATCGTATTGGGGCAACGTGAACCCGGTGGGACCGCGCGGCGTCTACGACGAGGCGAAGCGCTTCGCCGAGGCGCTGACGATGGCGTATCACCGCTATCACGACCTCGACACGCGGATCGTCCGCATCTTCAACACCTACGGCCCGCGGATGCGTCCGAACGATGGCCGCGTGGTCTCCAACTTTATCGTGCAGGCGCTGCGCGACGAGCCGCTCACCATCTACGGCGACGGCTCGCAAACCCGCTCGTTCTGCTACGTGGATGACCTCATCGAGGGAATCGTGCGCCTGTTCGAGCGGGGCACCCCCGAGCCGACCAACATCGGCAACCCGCACGAATTCACCGTCCGTCAGCTTGCCGACCGCGTTCTGCAGCTCACCGGCAGCAAGAGCGAAATCGTGCAGCGCCCGCTCCCCGTGGATGATCCGCGCGTGCGCCAGCCGGACATTTCATACGCTCGGCGGACGCTCGAGTGGGAGCCGACGGTGCGTTTGGAGGACGGGCTGCGCCGGACGATCGAGTACTTCCGTGGCGTGGTGGCGCGCGAGGTCGCGCGGGACGGGTGACGCATCATTATCTGGTGACCGGCGCCGCCGGATTCATCGGCTCGCACCTCTGCGAGACGCTCATCGGACGCGGCCACGAGGTGACCGGCGTCGACAACTTCGATCCGTTCTACGCGCGCGACGTGAAGGAGCGCAACCTGGCGGGCCTGCTCAGGCTTCCGGCGTTCCAGTTCGTCGAGGCGGACGTAGCCCGCGATGCGGTGCCGCTGGGCGGTGTCGAAGCGGTCATCCATCTCGCCGCCAAGCCGGGGGTGCGGCCGTCGCTCGAGGACCCCGGGTCGTACATGGAAGCGAACGTGACCGCGACCGCGCGGCTGCTCGACGCGGCCCGGCGTGTCGGGCTCAGTCGCATCGTCTTCGGTTCGTCGTCGTCCGTGTACGGCAACGCCACGCCCGCGCCGTTTGCGGAAGCGGAGCCGGCCGTGTTCCCGATCTCGCCATACGCCGCGAGCAAGCGGGCGGGCGAGCTGCTGGCGCACGCATTCGCGCACCTCTATCCGCTCAAGATCATCTGTCTGCGATTCTTTACGGTCTACGGCCCGCGGCAGCGTCCCGATCTGGCGATCCACAAATTCACCGATCTGATCGCCCGGGGGCGCCCGGTGCGGATGCATGGGGATGGGTCGAGCGAGCGCGACTACACCTATATTACCGACTGCCTGGACGGCATCCTCGCCGCGCTGGAGTGGACCGCCACCGCCGCTCCCGGGACGGTCGAGACCGTGAATCTCGGCGGCGGCGAGCGGGTACGTCTGGATCGGTTGATCGCGCTCATTGCCAAGACGCTGGGCCAGGACGCGCACATCGAGCGTCATCCGGATCAGCCGGGAGACGTGCGCTTGACCGATGCCGATCTGGCCCACGCCGGCCGCGTGCTCGGCTTCAAGCCGGGGGTCGGAATCGAAGAAGGCATTCGCAAGTTCGTCGCCTGGTACGAGGAGGTTCATGGACGTCAGTCCCGAGCGTCTGGTCGAGCAGGCTAACGAGCGCTTTCAGCTCCAGGATTATTATGGGGCGATTCACCTCCTCGAGGAGGTCATCGCGACGGGCCGCGCCTTTGCGGACGCGCATCATCTGCTCGGCTTGTCCTACTCGCTCGCCGGACAGCCGGAGAAGGCGCTGGAACAGCTCGATCGCGCGCTGGCGCTGAATCCCCACTACATCGAAGCCTTGATTCATCGCGCGCTCGTGTTGAACGAGCTGGGCCGGGAGGAAGAAGCGAATGCGATGCTCCGGCGCGCGCGTCAGGTGACCTCGGAGCGGCGCGCAGGCTTCCACGGCCACGTCGCCGCGAAGCTCGCGAACCAGCATGCGGCACTGGCGCAGGCGTATTACGAAGCGGGCGGTCTCACCGAGGCGATCGCGCAGTACGAGGCGGCACTGACGCTCGGCCCCGCGTTTCACGATCTGCGCTACAAGCTGGGCCGCATGCTGCTCGAAGCGGGACGCGCACTCGAAGCGCACGAGCACTTTCAGACGATCGTCCGCGAGCGCCCGTCGTTCCTCGATGCGGCGGCGATGCTGGGACTGGCTTGCTATCTCGCGGGCGACGGACTCGCCGCCCGCGCGGTGTGGGAGGAGCTGCGCGCCCGGCGCCCCGAAGACCCACGGGTCGAGGCGTACCTCGGGCTCCTCTCCCGTTCGGACGTCACGCCGGTTGCTGCCGGCGTCGCGACAACGGACCGAAAGAAGAAAAAGAAATGAGACGTCTGACCTCGGCGGTCGTCCTCGTGTTGCTGACGGGGGCAGGCGCCTGCACGCGTTCTGCCGCCAATCACGAGGAGCTGGGCGATCGCTCGTATGCCGCCGGGGCCTACCCCGACGCGCTGGCGGAGTATCAACTGGCCCGGCGCGCCAACGCCGGGAGCGCGACCCTGCTCGCCAAGGTCGCCGCGGCGGCGATGCATACCGAGGACTACGAGCTGGCCGCCGACGCCTACCGCCAGCTCGCCAAGCGCGACCGCTCGCGCGTCGACGAAGCGGCCGATGGCCTGGATCGGGTGGCGCGGGCGGCGCTCGCGGCCAACGACCGCACTGCGCTGGCCAGCGCGTTGACCGGGTTGCGGGAGGTCGCGCCCAGGCGGCCGCTGGGGCGCTATGTGGTGCTGGCCGCCCTGGATGCGGTCGATCGCGGCGACACGACGGAGGCCAGGGCGCTGCTCCCCGTTGCGGCCGCCACCGCGGTCGACGCGGCCAGGGCCGACTCGCTACTGTTCGTATACGGAATGACGCTGGCGCGGGTCAGGGATTGTAGCACGGCGGTGCGTGTGTTCGAGGGCGTCGTGCGGCGGCAGCGCGCGCCCGTCGTGGTCGAATCGGCGCGGGAAGGCCTCGGGTTGTGTGCCCTGGTCGAGGGGCAGATCGCCCTGGAGCAGCGTCGCCCGGCGGATGCCGAGACCTGGTTCCGGCGCGCCACCGCTCCGGGCGCCTCGCCCGACGTCGTCCGCGGTGCCTTCCTCGGTCTCGGCGACGTCCGACTCGCCCAGGGCGATATCGCGGGCGCCATGGAGAGTTATCAGCAGGCGCTCGCGGGCGGCACGCCCGGCGACACGATTTCGCAGCGCGCCCAGGAAAAGCTCAACGCGTTGGGAAAGGCTGAACCGGAATGACGATGCGATGGTCAATCGGCATGCTGGCACTCGCGCTCTCACTGGGGGGTATCCCCGCCTGCCGTCCGCGCGCCCGCGCCCCCCAAGCCGCGCCGGTGCCGCAGCCGGATGTCGATCTGCGTCGTGCCATGGACCTGTTCCATCGCGGCGACTTTCGGCGCGCGCAGGTGCTGCTGCAGCGCGCCAGTTTCGAGCTGCCGCCCGGAAGCCCCGAGCTGGCCCAGGCGCGCTACTACATGGCGGAGTCCTGGTTTCAGCTGGGCGACTACGTCCAGGCGGCGAGCGAGTTCCGGAAAGTCTCCGACGACTTCTCCACGACCGAATACGCACCGCTGGCGCTGCTGCGAGCGGGAGACGCCAACCTCAAGCTCTGGCATCGCCCCGAGCTCGATCCGTCGTATGGCGAGACCGCGCTGGCGATTTATCAGGAGCTTTCGGGGCGCTTTCCCGACAGCGACGCGGCCGCGCGCGCGCGGGCGCACGTGCGGCGTCTCGAGAACCAGTTCGCCGAGAAGACGTATAAGACCGGCATTTTCTATTTGCGTCGCAAAGCATTCGACTCCGCGATCATTTACTTCAAGGACGTGATCGCGAATTATCCCACCACGCAGCGGGCGCCCGATGCGCTGCTGCGGCTGGTGGACAGCTATCGGGCTATCGGCTACAAGCAGGAGTTGCAGGAGACCTGCGACCACCTGCGCCGCTTCTACCCTAACGCGGCGGGGCTCGCTCGGACCTGCCCTGCGGCGGGCGATTCTACGCCGGCGCCGTCGACTCCCTCGACACCCTGAGCGGCATGGCCGGGGAAGCGCTGTTCGGGGGCTCGTTCGACCCCGTGCATGTCGCACATCTGATCGTGGCGGAAGCGGCAGCGGATGCGTTGGGCTGCGCCATCCGCTTTCTCCCCGCGCGCGAACAGCCATTCAAGCGCGGCGCCCGAGCGAGCCACCAGGCCACGCCGGAGCAGCGGGCAGCGATGCTGGATCTGGCAGTGGCCGGGAATCCCCGACTCAGCGTCGAGCGAATCGAGCTCGGTTTGCCGACGCCGTCCTATACCGTGCGGACGCTGCGGGCGCTCAGTGAGCGGGAGGGGTCCACGGGGCGCGGGGGGAACCGGTTTACGTTATTGTTAGGTGCGGACGCCGCCCGCGATCTCGCCGAGTGGTGGGAAGTCGAAGCCCTCCCTGAACTTGCAGACATCGTCGTCTTCGCCCGGCCGGGGGCGAGCGTGGTGCGCCACCCCCTGATCAAACGGGTCATCCCGGTGCCGATGATCGATCTCTCCGCCACGCAGGTGCGCGAGCGCGTCAAACAGGGGCGGACCATTCGATATTTAGTGCCCGACCCGGTGCGCGACTACATCGCGACGCACGGGCTGTATCGCTAGGAGTGTAATGGCTAATCGCTGGTTCACGAGAATCTTCGGGACGCGGTTCAACCGCGAGTTGAAGCGCATCCAGCCAATCGTGGATGCGATTCATCAGCACGAAGTGCGTCTCAAGGAGCTGAGCGAGAGCGAGCTGCAGGCGCAGACCGCCAAGTTCCGCGAGGCGATCGCGCAGCGCACCGGTGCGCTGCATGCCGAGGTCGAACGGCTCAAGCAGGCGAAGCACGATTGTCCTGATCCAGAAGAGCGCGCCAACCTCAGCGAGCAGCTGCGAAGGGCCGAGCAGGCATTCGTCACCGAGCTGCAACGGACGCTGGACGACCTGTTGCCCGAGGCGTTCGCGACGGTGCGCGAAGCGTCGCGCCGGCTGCTGGGCAGCGAGGTCGTCGTCACGAGTCACCCGATGAAGTGGGACATGGTGCCCTACGACGTGCAGCTCATCGGTGGCATTGTGCTGCACCAGGGCAAGATCGCCGAGATGGCCACCGGCGAGGGCAAGACGCTCGTCGCCACGCTGCCGCTCTATCTCAACGCGCTCGCCGGCCGGGGCGCGCACCTCGTCACCGTCAATAACTATCTCGCGCGGCGCGACTCGCAGTGGATGGGCCATCTGTTCAAATGGCTCGGGCTCACGGTCGGGTGCATCGACGACACGCAGCCCGGGACGCCGGAGCGCCGCGCCGCCTACCACTGCGACATCACCTATGGCACGAACAACGAATTCGGGTTCGACTACCTGCGCGACAACATGGTGGGCAGCCTGGAGCACCGCGTCCAGCGCGGGCACATCTACGCCATCATCGACGAGGTCGATTCGATCCTGATCGACGAGGCGCGGACGCCGCTCATCATCTCGGGACCCGTCGGCGCCGAGTCGGACGAGAAATACGCGCAGTTCAACGCTCAGGTCGTGCAGCTGGTCCGCAAGCAGACGGCGATCGTGAGCGATTTGATCGCCAAGGCCGAGCCGTTGTTCGCGAATCCCGACACGAACTACGAAGGCGCGACGCTGCTGTACAAGGCGCAGCTCGGCATGCCGAAGAACAAGAAGCTGCTCAAGCTGCTCAATGAGCAGGGCGTCAAGCAGCAGGTCCAGCGGGTGGAGCTCGACCGGCTGGCCGACCGCAAGCTGCCGGCCAACAAGCAGAAGATGCGGGACATCGAGGACGATCTCTACTTCGTGATGGACGAGCGCGGCCGCTCGGTGCACCTGACCGACAAGGGCGTGGAAACGATGTCGCCCGAGGATCCGGCGCTGTTCGTCGTGCCCGATATCTCGCACGCCATCCACGAGCTGGAGCACGACCCGGAGCTGTCGCCGGCCGAAAAGATCGAGCGCCGGCGGGTCGTCGAAGCCGAGTACGCCACCAAGAGTGAGACGCTGCACATCATTCACAAGCTGCTGCAGGCGCACGCGCTGTACGAGAAAGACGTCGAGTACGTCGTGCAGGACGGCCAGGTGTTCATCGTGGACGAGTTCACGGGTCGCCTGATGCCGGGGCGGCGCTGGTCCGACGGTCTGCACCAGGCGGTGGAAGCCAAGGAAAGCGTGACGGTGCGCGAAGAGACGCAGACGCTCGCGACGATCACGATCCAGAACTATTTCCGCATGTACGAAAAGCTCGCCGGCATGACGGGCACCGCCGAGACGGAGGAGACGGAGTTCCACCAGATCTACAAGCTCGACGTCTCGGTGATTCCCACGAACCGGCCGGTGCGGCGCGTCGACAAGCACGACCTGGTCTACAAGACGCGCAAGGACAAGTACGACGCGATCATCGAGGAGGTCGAGCGCCAGCACACGCGCGGCCTGCCGATTCTCGTCGGCACGACCAACGTCGAGGTGTCCGAGACGTTGTCCCGTCTCCTCAAACGGCGCGGTCTCAAACATGAAGTGCTGAACGCGAAGTACCACCAGCGCGAGGCCGAGATCGTGGCGCAGGCGGGGCAGGCCGGCTCCATCACGATCGCGACCAACATGGCCGGCCGCGGCACCGACATCAAACTCGGCCCCGGCGTCAAGAAGTGTCAGATCTGCGGGATCAAGTCGCGCGAAGCGCCGTTCGGGCAGATGCTCGAGAAGCCGGACCTGTCGGCGGACCAGATCAAGGAGTTGAAGTGCAACGAGGATCCGCCCTGCGGGCTCGTCATTGTCGGCACCGAGCGCCACGAGGCCCGACGCATCGATCGCCAGCTGCGCGGCCGCTCCGGGCGTCAGGGGGATCCCGGCCAGAGCATCTTCTACCTGTCGCTCGAAGACGATCTCATGCGGCTGTTCGGGTCCGACCGGATCGCGCGCATCATGGACCGCACCGGCGCCGAAGAGGGCGAAGTCATCACGCATCCCTGGGTCACGGCGGCGATCGGCCAGGCGCAAAAGCGCGTCGAGCTCCAGAACTTCCAGGCCCGCAAGAAGCTGCTGCAGTTCGACGACGTCATGAATCAGCAGCGCGAGGTCATCTACTCGCAGCGACTGTACGCGCTCGAGGGCGGCGAAGAGCTGAAGGCGGAGGCGCAGCGGATGATCGACAGCGCCGTCGAGCGGCTCGCCGACACGCTGACCGCGGAGTACGACGATGCCGGCCGGTGGGATCGCGCGCTGATCGATACCGAGTTTCTCCAGAAATTCCTGATCTCGATTCCCGGGATCGACGATCCCGCCAAGATCCGGAATCGCGAGGACCTGGTGCGCGCCGCGCAGCAGACGGGGCGTGAGGCGTTCCAGAAGAAGTTCGACTACGTCCGGGACATCGAAGCACGGGCCAGAATCCCGAATCTCGCCGAGCACGCGCTGGCCCAGATCACGATCGGCGTCGTCGACGACAAGTGGCGGGATCATCTGTACGATCTCGACCAGCTGCGCGAGGGGATCTATTACCGCGCCTGGGGACAGAAGGACCCGCTCGTCGAGTACAAGCAGGAAGCGTTCGAGATGTTCACGGGCTTGATGCACGACCTGCACGCGACGTTCGCGGAGCGCTGGCTCAAGCTGCAGATCGAGGTGGGCCCGCCACAGGGTGCGCCACCGGGGTCGGGTGGGGGCGGGGGCGGACGGCAGCAGCCCAGCCGCGGCGTTACCGGTCCCGCGGGCGGGCTCCCCGGAGGCAGTCGCCGTCAAACGCCGATGGTGGCGTCGAAGGCGGCCGCCGACGGTCTGGTGACCACCGGTGATCCGCCGCCGCCGTCCGTGCAGCGGGGGAGTGCCGGCGTCACGGAGCCGGCGTTCGCGACGAATCCCTACGCCGGCGTAGGACGGAACGATCCCTGCCCGTGCGGCAGCGGTAAGAAATTCAAGAAATGCCACGGCGCTGCGGCCTGATCCAAGGAGGCAGTATGCAACTGCGTGCGGTACTCATCGGTCTCGCGGTGATCAGCGGCGCTCCCTCGCTTGCCGCGCAGGCCAAGCCCGACACGCCGGAAGCGGTCGTTGAACGCTACGTCTCCGCCATGCGCAAGAAGGACTGGCGCGGCATGGCGGCACTCATGGATCCCCAGGCGCTCGCGAAGTTTCGCGGCATGATGGCGATGGCGACAAAATCGGAGCGGGCGGCGCCGCTCCGCGAGCAATTGTTCGGCGGAGCGACGGCCACGCAGCTCGACAGCCTGAGCGATCAGGAGTTCTTCGCCCGTTTCCTCGAGGCCGCGATGTCCCAGGACCCCGACCTGCAGTCCATCATGGACAGCGCGAGCGTCAAGATCATCGGGCATGTGGACGAAGCGCCGGACCTGACCCACGTCGTCTACAGCGTGCGAATCGGGTTTGGCCTTGTGCGGGTCACGAAACCCGACGTCCTGACGCTGCGCCGGAGCGGTAACACCTGGCTGGCGTTGCTGCGAGCCGATTTGGAAATCATGGCCGCCGCGATTCGGCAGCAGTTCGGCTCGTAGTTCCTGCGACACGAAGGGGGCACGGCATGCCGTGCGCCCCTGCCGTTTTTGCGCGGCTTCTCTCTAGTGCGCCGTCAACACCGAACTTCCTGACGCGTCTGCAGCGATGGCAAAGCGCGCGACACTGCGCCCCAGCGTCTGTCCCGCCTCGATGTCGAACCGGTAATGAATGCCGCCGTACATGCGCGACAGCCCCGCCTCCGTGACCATGGCGTTCAAGTGATCGCGCTGGTCCGGGAAGAAGGTGCTCAGCACCTCCGCCCCCGATGCAGAGAGGCAGCTGTGGCCGGAGGGATATGACGGGTGGTTTGGTTTTCCGACGGCGGCGACGACCGTGATCAGCGCGTCCGCCTGCCACGGGCGGATGAACCAGTACGTCTCCTTCGCGTCCCAGCAACCGATCTGCGCGTCGAACATCGTCGCGCTGAGCAGGGCGTAGAGGTGTGTCGCCTCGCGCTCGGACAGGCTGTGCTGGCTGATGCCGTCGGTCGCGACCTGGATCCAGAACCCGGCCGTCGTCGGCGTACCGGTGCTCAGCGCCCAGAATGTGGCGATCCCTATCTGCTCAGCTGTGCGATTAACGGAGATCTGCTTGATTTCGCCGAGCGCGGCCAAGAACGCTGCAGAGCCAAACGCTGGCGGTGGCCCCGGCCGGAACTGGCTCGCGGACGTCAGGAACCAAGGGGTCACCCCCGGCAGCTGCCCGCCCGCGATCGTCGCCGGGGTCGTGTTACTGATCCAAAGGCCGGAGCCCACTGGAATGGTCCCGGTGAACGGGCTGCTGAATCCGTCAGCTTGGGCTCGTGTGACCATGTCGGCGCCAACCGCGCGACCGATCGCTTCACCTTGCGCGAATGCAGGGTGCGGCCCTCCGGGGCTGGCGTTCGCCTGCGTCGTGACCAGATCCTCCAACGCCTGAGCCTGGCTGGGGAACAGGTACGTGAGCACAACCGCCGACGCGCCCGCGACCGCGCCGCGATCCATCTCGAGGCGGTTGCGCCCGCCGCGCCCGATCCCGATCCCGGAGGCCAGGTCTTCGGCGTCCGTGCCACCGTCGGCGGCTTCCGCCCGTTGCACGGCTACATACTGCGCGACACCCAGCAGGGGATACGCGTGCGTTGCAGTTTGGGGGTTAAAGCCGGCTTGGGTAACAAGGGCGGCCGCCCTCGCCTGCCATGCCGGACTTGCGAGACCTGCGGTGAACGGCACGCCGCTGCGCGACGCGGACAGCGCGAAGCCGGTTAGTGCGGGGGCATGGTCCGAACACGCCGCGAGGACGGCGAGGGCGGCGAGGACGCCAGCGAGAACTGCGGATCTGGAACGCATGATTTCTCCACGAGTTGGGGTGTGCGACGGGGACAGCTTCTCCTCGTGGATCGGTCGGCAGGCACGGGGTTCCAAAGAGAATCGCACCAAATTCAGGCCGGCGAAAGGTGCCGCCCGCATGGAAATGGCTATGCGGGAAAGGCCTGTCTCTCCTATCGTCACCCATGCCGCTGCGTCTTTCCGAGCACCTCGAACACGACCGTCCGCGCGAGCGTTTCTGGGCCGTCGGGCCCGGCGCGTTGACGGGGCAGGAGCTGTTGGCCATTCTCCTAGGAACAGGCACTCGTGGGCAGGACGCCCTCGCCGTGGCAGGCGCTATCCTGACACGGGGGGACGGCTCGCTGAGGCGGCTGGCGACGCGCCCCTGGGCGGAGCTGGCCCGGATCCCGGGAGTCGGCCGGGCCAAGGCGGCTCGGCTCGCCGCGGCGATCGAGCTGGGGCGCCGCATTGGCACCGAAACGGAGCCCCCGCCGGAGCGGATTCGCGGCCCCGGCGACGTGCAGCGCTATTACGGGATGCGCCTGCGCGACCTCGCGGTCGAGGAGTTTCACGTCCTCGCCCTGGGGAGCCAGAGCCAGATTCTGGCGGACCTGCTGATCACGCGCGGCATTCTCAACAGCTCGCTGGTGCATCCGCGCGAGGTCTTCCGGGCGGCGATCGCCGAGGCGGCGGCGGGGATCATCGTGGTGCACAACCATCCGAGCGGCGATCCGACGCCGTCGGCCGACGATCGAGCGGTGACCCGGCAGCTGGTGGACGCGGGGCGCGTGCTGGACATGCCGGTGTACGATCACGTGGTCGTAGGAGGAGAGCGGTACGTGAGTTTCGCGGAGGCGGGACTATTGTGACGAGTACGGCGCCGATTCTCGCGCCCGAGCTGGCGAAGGCCGTCGCCGCGCAACGCGACCGCCTCGACCTCGAGGTGTTGTCGCGCGCCTACCGGATCAGCGCCCAGGCGCATCAGGGCCAGAAACGCCTGTCCGGCGACGACTACGTCTCCCACAGCGTGGCGGTCGCCACTATTCTCGCCGAGCAGCAGATGGATACCACGACCATCGCCGCGGCGCTGCTGCACGACGTGGTCGAGGACTCCGACGTCACGCTGGAGATGCTGCGGCGGGACTTCGGGAACGAAGTGGCCGATCTCGTCGACGGGCTGACCAAGATCAAGGCCCTCAAATTCAGCTCGAGCGCCGAAGAGCAGGCCGAGAACTACCGCAAGCTGCTCATGTCGGTGGCGCGCGACGCCCGCGTCATCATCATCAAGCTGGCCGACCGGCTGCACAACATGCGCACGCTCGACCCGCTCCCCATCGAGAAGCGCCGCCGCATCGCGCAGGAGACGCGGGAGTTGTACGCCCCGCTGGCGCATCGCTTCGGCATGGCCGGCGTAAAGGCGGAGCTCGAGGACCTGGCGTTCAAGTATCTCGAGCCCGACGACTACAAACAGCTGGCGCGCCAGGTAAAAGCGCGGCGCGTGGAGCGCGAGCGCACGATCGAGCGGATGCGCGCGCCGCTTTCCGAAGAGCTGCGGCGGTCCGGCATCGTCGGCTGGGAGATCGTCGGCCGGCCGAAGAATCTCTGGTCCATCTTCAAGAAGATGAAGAAGCGCGGCAAGCCGTTCGAGGAGATCTACGACCTCCTCGCCGTCCGCGTGCTCGTCAACAGCATCACCGACTGCTATCACGTGCTCGGCATCATCCACCACACGTGGACGCCGCTGCAGGAGCGGATCAAGGACTACATCGCGAGCCCCAAGTCGAACGGCTACCAGTCGCTCCACACGACCGTCTTCGGTCCCGGCGGCCAGCTCTACGAGATCCAGATCCGCACGCGCGACATGCACCGCACGGCGGAGTACGGGATCGCGGCGCACTGGCTGTACAAGGAGAACGGCAAGCGGCCCGACGAGCTGGATCATCATTTGTCATGGTTCCGGCAACTGATCGAGCTGCAGCAGGACGCCCACAGTCCGGAGGAATTCCTCGAATTCCTGAAGATCGACCTCTACCAGGATGAGATTTTCGTCTTCACGCCGCGCGGCGACGTGAAGCGGCTGCCCAAGGGCGCGACGCCGATCGATTTCGCGTTCCTGGTGCACACGGAAGTGGGCCAGCACTGCAACGGCGCGCGCGTGAACGGCCGCATCGCGCCGCTGCATCGGCCGCTGCGCAACGGCGACACGATCGAAGTGCTCACCAGCCCGCAGGCGAAGCCCTCGCGCGACTGGTTGGCGCATGTCCAGACGGGCCGCGCCCGCCAGAAGATCCGCCAGTGGATCAAGCAGGAAGAGCACGAGCGCAGCGTGACACTGGGGCGCGAAATCCTCGCCCGCGAAGTGCGGCGCCGGCGGCTCGATCCGCCGACCCCCGAGCAGCTCGCGCACGCGGCCGAGGCGCTGTCACTCGGTGTGGCGGACCAGGTGGAAGCCTCGATCGGACGCGGCGACGTCCAGCTCGGCCAGGTCATGAAGGCGCTCTATCCGAACCTGCCCCCCGAGGACCAGCAGCCACCGAAGCCCACCGTCTTCGGCCGCGTCATCGAACGGCTGCGCCTGGGCCGGGGGATCAAGATTCACGGCGTCGAAGGCCTGATGGTCCGGTATGCCCAGTGCTGCCAGCCGGTCCCGGGCGACCCCGTCGTCGGCTACGTCACGCAAGGGCGGGGGATCTCCATCCACCGCAACGACTGCCCCAACCTCCTTACCCTCTCCGGCGACGAAGAGCGGCGCGTGGAGATCGATTGGCGCGAGGTCGAAGGCGAAACGTTCGTCGTCCGCCTGGCGGTGAGCGGCGAGGACCGCCGCGGCCTCTATGCCGATATCTGCGAAGCGATCAGTGGCACTGGCACGAACATCCGCAGCGCCGAGCTGGCATCGAAGGACGGCATCGTCTTCGGCTCGGTCCTCGTCGAGGTGGAGAACAACACGCACCTGCACAAGGTCCTGAAGGCGGTCCGCAACGTGAAGGGTGTGACGGAGATTGCGCGGCGGGATTCGAGCGGTCCCGCTGAAGTCATCGTCGGTTAGCTTTCCCGCTTATGCCTTTCGAGCTGGGCAACGCCCCGCCACCCGCGGGTGATCAGCCACGCGCCATTCGCGAGCTGACCGCCGGGCTGCGCCGCGGCGACAAGTACCAGACGCTCCTCGGCGTCACGGGGTCGGGAAAGACGATGACGATGGCGCACGTCGTCGCCGACCTAAACAAGCCAACGCTGGTGCTGTCGCACAACAAGACGCTCGCTGCGCAGCTGTACGGCGAGCTGAAGACATTCTTCCCGTCCAACGCGGTCGAATTCTTCATTTCCTACTACGACTACTACCAGCCCGAGGCGTACGTGCCGTCCACGGACACGTATATCGCCAAGGACTCGTCCATCAATGACGACATCGAGCGCCTGCGGCTGCGGGCGACCTCGAGCCTGATGGAGCGCGACGACGTCATCATTGTCGCGAGCGTCTCGGCGATCTACGGCCTCGGCGATCCGGAGCTGTACAAGGAGCTGCTGGTCACCGCGCAGAAGGGCGAGACGCGCGGCCGCGATGCCTTACTCGCCGACCTCGTGGCGGTGCAGTATCAGCGCAACGACATCGGCTTCGAGCGCGGCACGTTCCGGGTGCGCGGGGATACCGTCGAGGTATTTCCGGCGTACGACGAGCAGGCGGTGCGGATCGAGTTCTGGGGGGATCAGATCGAGCGCATCGCGAAGATCGATCCCCTGACCGGCAACGTCATCAAGCCGATGGACCGCTCGGCCATCTATCCTGCCACGCACTTCGTCACGCAGCGCGCCACGATCGAGCGCGCCGTGTCGCGCATCAGGGCCGAGCTGGCGGAACGGTTGACCGAGCTGCGCGCCCAGAACAAGCTCCTGGAAGCGCAGCGCCTGGAGTCCCGCACGCATTTCGACATCGACATGCTGATGGAAGTGGGTCGCTGTGCCGGCATCGAGAACTACTCGCGGCTGTTCAGCGGTCGCCAGCCGGGCGAGCGACCGGCGTGCCTGCTGGATTACTTCCCCGACGACTATCTGTGCATCATCGACGAATCCCACCAGACGCTGCCGCAGCTCGGCGCCATGTACGAAGGCGACCGCTCACGCAAGCAGACGCTGGTCGACTACGGATTCCGGCTTCCCTCGGCGCTCGACAACCGGCCGCTGCGCTTCGATGAGTTCATGGGGCTGGTGCCGCGCATGGTGTTTGTGTCTGCCACGCCGGGGCAGGACGAGCTGCAACTCTCGGGCGGCGTCATCGTCGAGCAGATCATCCGGCCGACCGGTCTCGTCGATCCCGAAGTCGAGATTCGGCCGGTCGCCGGGCAGGTCGACGACCTGCTCAGCGAGATCCGCCTGCGCGAGAAGAAGAACGAGCGGGTGTTGGTGACGACCTTGACCAAGCGCATGGCCGAAGACCTGACCGACTATCTGCAGCAACACGGAGTCCGGGTGCGCTATCTGCACTCGGAGATCGATGCGATCGAGCGGGTCGAAATCATTCGCGGGCTGCGCCTCGGGGAATTCGACGGGCTGGTCGGGATCAATCTGCTGCGCGAGGGCCTGGACCTCCCTGAGGTCTCCCTGGTCGCGGTGCTCGACGCCGATCAGGAAGGCTTTCTCCGGTCCGACCGGTCGCTCATCCAGACGGTGGGGCGCGCGGCCCGCAATCTCAACGGGAGGGCCATTCTCTACGCCGATCGCGTCACCGGCTCGATGGAGCGCGCGCTCAACGAAATGAACCGCCGCCGCGAGGCGCAGGTCGCCTATAACACTGAGCACGGCATCACACCGCGGTCCATTGTGAAATCGGTGGGCGACATCCGCTTTGTCACCCGCGTTGCCGACGCGCGGGTGGGCAAACCCGGAGCGGCTGCCGTCAGACGCCCCGCCAATGCAGCCGAGCGCGAGACGCTGATCCGCATGCTGGAACAGCAGATGCAGGCCGCCGCCGAGGAGCTCGACTTCGAGCTGGCGGCGGTGCTGCGCGACCAGCTGCTCGAGCTGAAAGCCGCCGATGCGCCTGTCCGCGAGCGAGCTCAGCCGGTTCGGTGAGGATCTCGGCGCCCAGCTGCGTGCCCCAGCCGTAATCGGGCTCTCCGGGGAGCTGGGCACCGGGAAGACGACGTTGGTCCAGGCGATCTGTCGCGGCTTGGGCGCCACGGCGCGCGCCACCAGTCCCACGTATGCGCTCGTCCACCACTACGCAGCCGGCCAGACCCCCGTCTACCATGTCGACTGCTATCGGCTGCGACATCCCGACGAAGCGCGCGACCTCGGCTTCGACGATATGACGCGGGAGCGCGCAATTGTCCTGATCGAGTGGCCCGAGCGCGCGGGTCCGTGGGCGCCGCCGCTCGACCGGCGCTTTCATTTGTCGTACGATGACGATCCGACGCGTCGTGTCATCGTAGAAATGGCGACCGCGTGAACGGCAACTGGCTGGCCATCGACACGGCGACAGACGTCGCCAGCGTCGGGATCCGCGCCGGCGCGCAGATCATCGCGCGCTCGATTCGCGGCGCCCGCCAACACGCGGCGCAAATCGTGCCTCTCGTGCAGGAAGTCTTGGCGCTCGCCCAGCTGTCGCTGGGGCAGATCGGTGGGGTCATTGTCGGCGACGGACCGGGCAGCTTCACCGGTCTGCGGATCGGGTGGGCCGCCGCAAAGGGTCTCATCCAGGAGCGGCAACTGCCCCTGATCACGATTCCATCACTGCTTGGTGCGTCTCACGCGGCCGGAGTAGAGACCGTGGCGGCCTGCTATGACGCGTTACGCGGCCAGGTCTTCGGCGCGATGTATGCCTTTGCCGGAGATGAGATCAAGACCCTGGTCGCGCCAGACCTGTTTACGATCGACACGCTCGCCGCGCGTGCTCGGAAGCCGCCGGATCTCGTGGTCGGAGACGGCGCGGAGCGCTATCGCGAAACAGTTGTGGCCTGGAGTGGACGGGCGCCGCTGGGGATCGATGCCCTACCGCCCATCGCGGGATCGTTGCTCGCGCTTCTTTCGTATAACGGTGCGCGCCGCGCGATCGAGGATCCGCGGGTGGCCGAGCCGGTTTACGGACGTCCCGCCGAGGCCCAAGTGAAATGGGAGACACGCCACGGCCGCCCCCTTCCGCATTCGTCTCGCTAACCTCAGCGACGTTGTCGCGGTGCACGCGATCGAGCAGGAGGTATTCAGCGATCCGTGGTCCACGCAGGATTTTCGCGATTGCGTTTCATTCGCGCTGTTTTTCGTGGCGGAGACGGACGGCGGCGCCGTTTCGGGCTACGTCGTCGCGCTGAACGCGGCCGACGAGGGCGAGATCCTGAACCTGGCGGTCGCGCCCAACGGTCGTCGCCACGGCTTGGGACGTGCGCTGGTGGAACAGATCCTCGAGGCGCTCGCCGCGCGCGGCGTGCGGCAGGTCTATCTCGAGGTCCGCGAGTCGAACCAGCCGGCTCGGGCGCTCTACGCCGCCCACGGGTTCAAGGAGGTTGGTCGCCGCAAGCGGTACTACCGGCGGCCCGTCGAGGATGCCATCGTGCTCCGACTTGATGCATAACTTTGATACAAGTGGCGTATCTTTGGTTGACAGAATGACTTGCGATTTATATAGTGTTGGGCACCCTTGGGCCCAGACCTGCATAATCGCCGGAGGTTGTTGTGAGCCGCAGTCTCAATAAAGTCATCCTAATCGGGAACTTGGGTGCCGATCCCGAGGTGCGCAGCACGAATAGCGGCTCCCGCGTGGCGACGCTGTCCGTGGCAACGAGCAGACAGTGGACCGGCACGGGTGGGGAGAAGCAGGAAAAGACGGATTGGCATCGAGTTATCTGCTGGAATAACAAGACCGGATCTGGTCTAGCCGACGTGTGCGAGAAGTACCTCAAGAAGGGCGACAAGGTCTACATCGAGGGCCGGATCGAGTACCGGACTTGGGAAGACCGCGAGAAGCAGACGCGCTACGTCACCGAGATCATCGCGCGCGAGCTGATCATGCTGGGGTCGAGAGGCGGAGCCGCCCCAGTCGGTGCGGGGGCGGGAGCAGCGAAGACGGGGGCCGCGGAAGCCGGCGGCAAAGCCCCGGAATCGCTCGACGCGTTCCCGGAGGCGCTGGATGAGGAGGACGACGATCTGCCGTTCTAACCGCGCCGTACTGCTGGCCCTGGCGGCGCTGCCGCTCATGTGGCGCGTTCTGCCGGCGCAGGACACCACGCAGGCGGCTCAACAGCAGGACACGACGCAAGCGGCCGCCGCTTTCCAGGGACAGGTTCCCGCCAGTCATACCGTTTCCCGCGGTGAGACCCTTTGGTCCATCGCTCAGATGTACTTCAACGATCCGCTGTTGTGGCCCGAGATCTACCGGCTCAATACCGCCGTCATCGAAGACCCGCACTGGATCTATCCCGGCGAGGTCCTGAACCTCTCTGAAATGATGCAGGTCGCCGTCGGCGGCGACACCATTACGGCGGTCCCGCAAGACACGTCCGCCGCGGCCGCCGATACCATCCCCGCGACGCCAGGCGACACGATCATGGCGCCGATCGACACGATTCCGGCGGACACGGCCCAGTTGATCGTCGAGCCGCCACCGCCCACGATCACGGAAAGCAACGAGACGATATTCGATCGCCGCCGGACCAATCAGCAGGTCGTGCAGGACGTGTTGCGCGCCTACACGCATCAGCCCTATCACCCGCTGCGCGCGGGCGAGTTCTACGCCGCCGGCTTCCTGAGCGAGCAGGAGCGGCTGCCCTGGGCTCGCGTGCTCGGAGCAACCGCAACACCCGCGATCCCCCGGCTCTCGGAGCGCAGCACGGCGAGGACGTTCGAAGAGATCGCGATCCGGCCGCCACGCAACGCGTCCTACCATGTCGGCGATTCGTTGCTGCTCGCGCGCATCGACCGCGTGGTCAATTTTGGACGCTGGGGGGACGTCGTGATCCCGCTCGGCATCGCGCGCGTCACCTCGATCGAGGAGCAGCAAGTGCTTGCCGAGGTGGTCGCCCAATACGGCCAAATCCACGACGGCCAGCTGGCGATGCCGCTGGAGCCGTTCCGCGACCCGGGCCAGGTTCGGCCCACCCCGGTGGAAAAGGGATTGACCGGAAAACTGATCGAGGCGCGCGATCCCCATTCCATCGCGGGTGCGCAACAGTATTTCTTCATCGACAAGGGCCGCGCCGATGGCGTCACCCCCGGCGATGTCTTCGAGGTGTACAAACCCGCGCAGGGCTATGTGGGCGCGGCCTCGGAAGAGGTTCGCGCGGTGATGATGATCGTGCATACGCGCGAGCGTTCGGCGACCGGTCTGTTGTTACAGATCATTCACCCCGGGCTGGATCGAGGTCTTCCGGTACGGTTGATCAAGAAGATGCCCTCCTGATAGGCGGCCGGGCCCCTCTAGTTCAGGGGCCCGGCTCGGATCTGTCGTGATTGTCACCCTGCATCTCGTTGCCCTGGCGCTCTACGGATTGGCGACGGCGCTGGCGCTGGCACCGTTCATGGGCTTTCGCCCGCCGCCGCGGGCTCTCGCTATCGCGCTGCCGTGCGCCGGCGCGGCGGTCCACGTCGTGGCAATCTCGCAGCTCACGCCGGTCGGGTTGGGCCCGGCGCTTTCGCTGCTGGCGCTGTGTCTCGTGTTGCTGCAGCTGGCGAGCGAGCGGTTACTGCGCGGTTCCGCGGTGTCGTTTTTTGCCGGTCCGCTCGCGATCGGCCTCGTGGGACTCGCGATCCTCAGCGGTCTCACACCCGGCGCCGAGACGGCAGCGGCACGCAACACCTGGTTCATGCTGCACGTCGGGCTCAGCGCGCTCGGGTTCTCGCTCATGGCGCTGGCGTTCATCGCGGCGGCGCTCTATCTGCTCCAGTTTCGCGAGCTCAAGGCTCGCCGGTTCGGCCAGGTCTTCCAGCTCTTTCCGCCGCTCGAGCGACTCGATCAGCTCAACCGCGTCGCGCTCGTCGCGGGATTCCCCGCGCTCACGCTCGGTGTCGTCCTCGCGCTCGGCTACGGCGCGCAATTCGCCGGCGGGTTGCAGGCGGCCAAGGCGCAGATCATCTGGGGGCTCTTTACGTGGGTCGTCCTGGGGTGGGCGGTCTGGGTCCGGGTCGTGCGTCATTGGGCGGGCCGCCGCGCGGCGCTCGCAAGCATCGCCGGCTTTTGCGCCGTGCTGCTGGTGTATGTCGCCCTGAAGCTGTCCCAACCCGGCGCTCAACGGTTCTTGTGACGGGTCATACGGAGATGGGGATCAAGGTCGTGGGCGTCAACCACCGCACCGCGCCGCTCGACGTGCGCGAGCGCTTCGCGCACGGCGCGCACGAGGTGCCCGGCGCGCTGGCACGCGTCATGGCGGCCGGCGCGAGCGGCGGTGTGTTGCTCTCCACCTGCAATCGCACCGAGTTCTACCTCGTCGCGGACGACGAGCCGGCGCTCGACGCCGTGTGGTCGCTCCTTGGCGACCGGCTGGCCACGAAGCCCGCGGGCGGCGCGCGGGAATACGGCTACATCGCGCGCGACCGTGACGCCGTCCGCCACCTCTACCGCGTGTCCTCAGGTCTCGACTCCATGATCCTGGGCGAATCCCAGATCCAGGGACAGGTGCGCGAGGCGTGGGAGGCGTCGCGCGCGCAAGCCGGTCCAGTGCTCCATCGGCTGTTTCAGACCGCGTTGCACGTGGGATCGCGTGTTCGGACCGAAACCGGTCTCGGGATGGGAACGGCGTCGGCCGCCTCCGCCGGCGTCGCCGTTGCCGGCAAAATCTTCGGCGATCTCGCCGGACGCAGCGCGCTGATTCTGGGCGCGGGCGACATGGCGGAGCTGGCCGCGACCTGTCTCAGCGACGAAGGCGTCCAGATCACGCTGGTCGCCAACCGCACGCAGGAGCGGGCCCGCGCCATCGCCGAGCGGCTGGGCGGCAAGGCGGTGTCGCTGGAGGAAGCCTGGCCGCATTTCGCGACGACCGACATCGTCCTCTGCTCGACGGCGGCGCCCCACGCGGTGGTGACGTGGGAGCGAGTCGGCGCCACGATCGGCGCACGGCGCGGCACGCCGCTCTGCATTCTGGATCTTGCCGTCCCGCGGGACGTCGATCCTGCCATCGCGCAGCTCGAGAACGTCTTCCTCTACGACGTCGACGATCTGCAGACGGTCGCCGCGCAGGCGACGGCGCGGCGCCGCGACGAGATTCCCGCCGCCGAGCGGATCGTGGAGGAGGAGACCGATCTCTTCTGGGCGTGGTATGGCGGTCTAGGAGTCGTGCCGACGATCAAGGAGCTGCGCGCCCGCATGGATGACCTGCGCGCGGCCGAGCTCGAGCGCGTGCTGCGCCAGCTCGATCATCTGAGTCCTGACGATCGCAGCCGGGTGGAACAATTCAGCCAGGCGTTGCTGAATAAATTCATGCACCAGCCCACCATCGCCCTGAAGAAGGCCGCTGAAGAGGGCCACGGATACGGTCTGCTCGAAGCGCTACGCCGGCTCTTCGGAATGGAGCCACCGGCGTGACACAGGGATCCCACGCAGCCCGGATCCTGGTGACCGGTGGCGCAGGCTACATCGGCAGTGTCGTCGTTGATCAACTCCTGGAGCGTGGTTTCAGGGTCGTGGTCCTGGACGACCTCAGCGCGGGGCACCGCCAGGCGGTGGCGCGCGGCGCGGGATTCGTTCAGGGGGGCGTGGGCAACAACGAGCTGGTCGGGGCGCTACTCCGGGAGGAGCGCATCGAGGCGATCATCCACCTGGCCGCCTTCGCGCTGGTCTCGGAGTCGGTCGCCCAGCCTCGGAAGTATGTGACCAACAATGTGACGGCCGCCCGTGTACTGTTGGAGGCGGCCGTCCGCGCCAAGGTCCGCCGCTTCGTCTTCTCGTCATCGTGCGCGGTGTACGGCACTCCGGCGACGATTCCCATCACGGAGGACTCGCCGCTCGAGCCGGTGAATCCGTACGGCGAGACGAAGCGCGATTTCGAGCGGTTGCTCGCGGAAATGGGGCCAAAGCAGGGCATGGGGGTAGTGAGCCTGCGCTACTTCAACGCGTCGGGCACCACCGAGCAGCGGGGAGAGGATCATGACCCCGAGACGCATTTGATCCCGAATGTGTTGGCTGCCGCGATCGGCAAGCGTGAGGCGCTCGAAGTCTACGGCACCGATTATCCGACGGCCGACGGCACCGCGGTGCGCGACTATGTCCACGTAACCGATATCGCCGACGCCCATCTGCGGGCGCTGGACGTGAAGCTCGATGGAGACTCCGCCGTCGCGGTGAACTTGGGCACGGGCGCCGGCCTGTCCGTGCGCGAAGTGGTTGCCGCGGCACGGCGAGTCACCGGTCGCACGGTGCCGACGGTCGAACGGCCGCGCCGCCCGGGCGATCCGCCGGAGCTGGTCGCGGCGGTGGGGCGCGCCAGAGAGGTGTTGGGATGGCGCGCCTCGCATTCGAGTCTGGAGGAGATTCTGGACAGCGCCTGGCGCTGGCATCAAGCACACCCGCACGGCTATCGAGGAGGTTAGGGTGTTTTCTCAAGTACGAGGCGCGATCCCCACGACACCGTGGGAGCTGGTGCTCACGTCCAGCCGCGAAACGCAGTTCGTCCTGGCCGTGCTCGCCGTGTTCTCGCTCGTGTCGTGGTATCTGATCGTTCTCAAGTGGTGGCAATTCCGCCGCATGCGGCAGCTCGGCGACCGCTTTCTCGCCGAAGTGGAGAAAGCGCCCCGGCTCGAGGATGCCTATCACTCGGCGATGCGGCTGCCGCCGTCGCCGTATAATCGGCTGCTGCGCGAGGCTGTGCATTTCTTTTCCGAGCTGAAGCCGGGGAGTTTGAAGGGCACTGGCGTTCCCGCCCCAGCCAATCCGTCCGCGACGGCGTCGACCACGACGCTCACGACGCCCCAGCTCGAGGCGATGCGCATGGTGCTCGCGAAGGAAGTCGCTGCGGAACGGGACACGGCCGCGCGGTTCATCCCCTGGCTCGCGACGTTCGGCTCCGTCAGCCCGTTGCTCGGCCTGCTCGGCACCGTGCTGGGCGTCATGGACGCATTCATCGGGATCGCCGTCGGCGGCTCGGGCAACATCACCGCTGTCGCGCCGGGCGTGGCGGAAGCCCTGGTCACGACGGTCGGCGGTCTCGCCGTCGCGGTTCCCGCGGTGATGGCCTACAACCTCTTCGTCAATCGCCTGGGACTCTTCGCCGGCGAGCTCGAGGGCTTTGCGCAGGAAATCGTCGGGACCCTCGCCCGGGAAGGACGGATCTAATGGCCGGGTTACTTGGCACAGGCGGCGGAGGACTGCGCGGGCACGGCGAGCTGCCGCTCAATGCCGACATCAATGTGACGTCGCTCGTGGACGTCGCCTTCGTGCTACTTATCATTTTCATGATCACCGCGCCGATCATGCAGGGCGGCGTGGATGTCCGGCTGCCGCGCGCCCAGGTCCGCGCGATCGAACCGAAGCAAGGCCTCGTCGTCACCGTCGATATGGACGGCAAGATCTACCTCGACCAGGCGGGGCTCTCGTACGAGGATTTCCTGGCCACCTTTCCCGCCTTCGTGCGAACGAAACGGCCCACGGGGGTGTATCTGCGGGCCGATGGTCGAGTCGCGTATGCCCGGGTCGTGCAGGTTCTCGCGGTGATCCGCGGCGCGGGCGTACAGGACGTGGGACTTGTCGCCGAACCGGAGACAATCAACCGATGAGAGGACGCGGCCGGGCTCCGGCCCCTGTAGGCATGGCAATGACGGGAACGCTCATCGTTCACGGTGTGGTCGGCGTGCTGCTGTTCGGCACGCCGAGTGGACGAACGCGCCTGCCGCCCACCTATCGGGTGCGGCTGATCGCCGCGCCCGCGGCCGATCTCGAGGCACGCAAGGCGCCCGAGGCGTTCGAGCGGCCCGCCGAGGAGAAGCCGGCGCCGATGCCTGCCGCCAAGCGCCCGCAAAGCACCGTCTCGCGCGAGACGCCGCCCGCGAATCGCGATCAAACGAAGCGCGAGGCCGCGCCGCGCACGACGCCCACGACGCAGCCGTTGCCGGGCGAGACGCCATCGACTGGAAACGATCCCCTGACTGTTTCAACCGAAGGAGTCGCGTTCCCGTTTCCTGAGTACACGAACAACATCATCGTCCAGATCGCGCGCCGCTGGCAACGCCCGTTTGGGACCACGGCGCTCCAGGCGGAGATCGGGTTTCTGATTCATCGAGATGGCTCGATCAGCGATATGCAGTTCATCCGTCGCTCGGGCAACTTTGCATTCGATCTCGAAGCGCAGGGCGCCGTCGAGGAGGCGGGAAGGACCAAAGTGTTCGGCTCTCTGCCAGATGGGTGGCCGTCCGATGTGCTGTTCATCCGGTTCTACTTTTCGGGGCAGCGCCAATGACGGCCAGACGGCCGGACGGCCGGACGGCCGGACTTGTCATGGCGTTGCTGTTGGCCGTCGGGCCGTCGGGCCGTCCGGCCGCCGCCCAGGACACATCAGCCATCGACCGCGGCGTCCGCATCGGCATCGT
>DASYRZ010000053.1:0-11473 GCA_036003865.1 Gemmatimonadales bacterium
CGAAGAGGCGGGTGGCGTGTCCTCCTTACCACGATCCTTCTTATTGAAGTACCAGAAGGCCAGCATGATCAGCGCCACGATCAACCCGATCTTGAAGACAAAGAAGAACAGCGGAAGCAGAAAGACCGAGGCGAGTTTCCATAGGCCAAAGCCGACGAGGCCTACGGCGGCGAGCTGCAAAACAGGCTTTACCATCAGGGCGTCCGGGACAAGGGATGCCGAACAATACGCAATCGCCGGTCAGAAGTGTCGAGTGGGTTAACTAATTGGGGCGACTCGCAATGAAGTAAGAGATTCCGCCGCCCGCTCCGCCCACGAACAGATCGGGTTGCCCAGTGCCACGCAAATCGGCGAAGGCGGGGGCCGCATACGGCGGTAACCGAACACCGAGAACCGAGTCGCGGCCTCCCTGCTCCGTTCCGACGACGAGCGCGCTCCCGCTGAACCGCGGTACCGCGCGCCTGCCCGCCCGCTTGCCGAGATAGTCGTCGCTCGCGAGCACGAAGTGCGGCGCCTGCCGCGATCCCACATTTCGGAAGAACGCGATTCGTCCGCTGGCGTCCCCCAGGAACAGATCGAGGTCGCCGTCATGGTCGACGTCGTACAGCTCGGGCACCGCGTTGCTGCCGCGCGGCAACCGCACCAGCGTCGAATCGACGAGCACGAAGCGATCGGGGCCGGCCTTGCCGCTGTTGTGATACCATCCGACCGCATCCTGGAACTGACCGATCACCAAATCGGGCAGGCCGTCGCCGTCGAGATCGCCGAGGGCGGGCGCATTGTGAAATGCCGGGAGCGTATGGAGGTGACCGCGTAACCGCAGCACGGGCGCGACGCGCGAGCCGACGTTCTCGAACCAATACACCCCGCCGCTTTTGGGATTGTCCGGCTCGATTTTCGTGCCGACGACGAGATCCAGATCGCCATCCCCATCGATGTCCGCAAACGCCGGAATCGTCTCGGCGCCGAGATCGATCGCATCGAGCAGATGCGTCGAGGCCACCGTCCATGCCCCCGCTGCGGTCTGGTCGAGCTCATACAGATTAGCCGTGCTCGTCTTCACCGGATTGAACGCGCCGCCCAGGACACCAACGACGAGATCGAGCCGGCCATCGCCATTCAAGTCGCCCGCCGCCGGCGCATTGTAGCCGCTCGTCTCGAGCGGCGCCCCCGGCGGAAAGGGGATGCGATCGCCGTGAAAGTCGGGATGCGTGCAGGTACCCTGGTTGCGGATCCACAACAGCCCGGGCTCGAAGAAGTCGCCCCAGAGAATGTCGGGGTCGCCGTCGCCATCCACATCGAACACCGCCAGCGTGTTGGCGCCGTGCATCGACGGCTGGCGCTGGCCGATGATCTGAATGTCTTCGAATCGTTCTGTGAGCAGCTGGAATCGGGGTGCGTGGAGGGTGTCGAGGTTCTGAAGCTCGTAACGTGTGATGGTGCCATCGACGCGTCCCAGCAACATATCGAGCTTGCCGTTGCAATCGATGTCGGCGAACTGCGCGATGTTCTGGCGATCGGCGTAAATCGCGACGCCGTTCACGTCTTTCAGCGTGTCGGCGGCGACGACGAAGCGGGGCGCGGTACGCGTGCCGACATTGCGAAAGTATCTGATGTCGCTGAGCGGCGACTCGGCGAACAGGTCGTAGAGGCCGTCGCCGTCGACATCGACGAAGCGGTACCACTCGCCGATATCGATTCCCTGAAACCGCTCGTCGCCAAGCTGCCAGCCACCACCGGTCCGCTGAAACAGCTCGAGCTCGCCTGGATTCTCCTGGATAAAAAGATCCATGACGCCGTCACCGTCGATATCGATCAGCTGGGGACGGGGATGCTCGAAGCCTCCGAGGAACGGGAGAGCGTACTGGTGGCCTGTGGAATCGAAGACGGGGAAGGGAGAAATGCGGCGGTCAAACTGCGACTGCGGCGGTCGGGCGGTCGAGGCGGTCGAGGCAGTCGGTGCGCGGTGCGTGCAAGCGGTAACCGCGAGCAGCACCGCGACCAGCCTCAGGGCTTCCCTCCCGCGACGCCCAAACCCGAGCCATCCGGCGCGGTGTCGACCCGCCGCACCACCTCACGCCGCCGCGCGTCGATGACAATCAGGCGTCCTGGCGCCGCCGTCGTGCCCGGCATCGGCATCGCCATGCTGATGCCGCCCATGTTCATGACGTTGTCGGTGTTGTGATTCGCCACGAACACGAGCCGCCCGTCGCCCGAAATGGCGATTCCGTCCGGCTGGGCGAACTCGCCCTTCACCGTCGTGACGACGCGCCAGCGTCTGGCGTCCACCACGGTCACGTCATTGGACCGCTGATTCGGCACCCACACCTCGCGGCCATCGGGCGTGAACGTGACCAGCCAGGGCCAATCGCCCGTGACGACTTTCTGCACGAGCTTGGGCTTGGCGGGGTCGGCGAGGTCGAACACGAGCAGCCGGCCCGTCAGCTGCGCCGTGGCGACGAGCGTCTTGCCATCGGGAGAGACGGCGAGCTGGACGATCACCTGACTGGTGTCGCCGCCGGGCACATCGACGATCCCGACCTGCTCGCGCCTGGCGTCGTACACCGCAATCTGGTTGGCGCCGAGGCTCGCGACGTAGGCGTGCCGGCCATCGGGCGCCACGGCCAGACCATGAGGACGGGGGACCAGAACTTCCACCTCCTCCACCGTCATCGACTTTCTGTTAATCACGGCGATGCGCGCCGGGGCGTTGACGGCTGACATCGAGCGGGTCGCGTACAGCCGGTCGCTCCGCGGATCGAGGGCCAGCAGCCCCGGCGTCACGGTCTCCGCCTTGGCGACGACGTGATTGTTGCGATCGAGCTTGACGACCGCGTTGTCGCCGACGAGCGAGACGTACCAATACGACCCATCGGGCTCGACGACGATGTGATGCGGCTTGGGGTGCGAGGAAAATCCCATCGTTGTGAAGTCCACTGTCGCAACAATGGAGTCAGTCGCGGCGTCAATGACCGTGACCTTTCCCGACGCTTGATTGGCGACATACACCAACACGGGCGACGGCCGACCGGCCGTCCGGCCGTCGGACCGTCCAAGGAGCAGCAGCGCAAGGAGGAGGTTCATGGGACGGGCGGCGTCGGGTGCTTCTTCAAGACAAACAGGCCCTCGCCCATACTCGAGACCGCGACCACGCCGCTCTTGAAGAATGGATAGTTGCCCCAGGTGCCCGCGAAGCCCGGCTCGTCCGGCCCGATCGGATGGGTGTCGAAGAACCCGATCTCTTTCGGATGCAGCCGATCGGTGATGTCGAGCACGCGCAGCCCGCTGACGTAGTTCGACTGGTACATGGTGTTGCCGACCAGCCAGAGGTTGTGGTCGGTCGCCTTGTTCTTGGAGATGTACTCGCCCGCGAGCACCGGGTTCTCGAGGTCGCTCACGTCCCAGATCAAGGTGCGCGTCCCGTCGACGTAGCCCTGGATCTCGTCCAGCTCGTCATCCTCGTACATGTACTTGTGGTCGTCGGTAAGCCAGCCCTGGTGCGCGTAGCCGACGTTGGGATACGTCGCGCGCGAGATCGCGACCGGATGCGCCTTGTCCGTCACATCCGCGATCGAGAGATGGGTCTCGTTCCAGCCGAAGCAGATTTCGTGGCCCTGATACTTCGTGGTCGGCCCGTGATACACGACGCATTGCGCGTCGTGGGTGTAGCCGGTCCCCTGCCGGCCCGTCTGGGGGTCGGAGAAGCAGCCGGCGAACTTGGGATGCAGCGGATCGCGCACATCCACCATGTGCAGGCCACCGCCGCACATCTCGCCGCCGGCATTCGAGCCGGTCAGGTAGATGTAGCCGCTCGCCGTATCGGCCACGATGTCGTGCACGCTGTGCGCGACGCCGTAGTGCGCATCTTCGGTGAACGTCTGCGGTGTCCGCACGCCGCGCAGCCGGTCGAGATCGAAGATCTGCATGCCGTGATTGCGCGCCCCGTCCGACACGATGAAGACGTAGTGCTTGTAGGTCTTGATCTCGCGCCAGAACGTGCCGGGCGAGCCGGTGGTCTTCGGCAAGTTGCCGAGATAGATGGGGCGACTGGGATCGGTGATGTCGACGAATGCCGTGCCATCGACTCGACCCACGATCGCGATCGCCTTGCCAGTCACCGGATCGTCGTACCCCCAGATGTCGCTGAGCTGCGCGCCGCGCTTGCCCCCGATCGCCGAGATCGGCAGGAACGACATCAAGTCGACCTGATTGCAGTCGAAGATCTGCACCTTGCCGTTGGTGCACTCGCGGTTTGCGCCGGTGATGGCCGGCAGGCTGGACACCTCGCCGACCAGGTGCCCCGCGACCGCCCAGGTGCCGTTGGGCCGCCGGCTGTACAGCACGACCCCGCCCTCGCCGTAGTCCTCATTGCTGATCGCGATGGCAACGAGCGAGCCACCAACAGTGATCTTCGATCCGAATTGATCGCGGCCGCGGTCGGGCGCGCTCGGCGGCCCCAGCTTGACCGCGCTGAGGAAACCGCTCGAGTCGCGCGTCAGGCGGTAGACGCGACCCTCGAACCCGCTCGCGCCGTCGGCGCCAACCCACAGCTCATTGCCGACCTCGGCGATCGCGGTGCCGAAGCGCGTCCCGAATCCGGCATCGAACGGCAGAGCACGCGTCACGGGGCTGAAGCGGCCAAAGCGCCCGCTCGTCGTGTCCCGGACGTAGAGCCACACGGCGCCCGCGCCGCGATCATTCTGCGCGCCGATGAACGCCGTGTCGCCGCGCAAAACCAGCGCGCTGCCGAAACCGCTGTTGCGACCCGTGATCGGTCCGGGAGGCGAGAGGCGGTTCTCCAGTCTCCAGCTCGTCGAGTCGTGACCGAAAACGTAGACGACGCCGGTGCCCGAATCGGCGCGGTAGGCACCCACCATCACGCGATTACCCGATGTGGCGACTGCGGAGCCGAACGTGGAGTTCGGCATCGTATCTGGCGGCGCGAGCGTCGTCTCGGCGGCCCACGTGGTCCCACTCTTCCGGAAGACGAACACGGCGCCGCGGCGGCGGTCCGAGCCGGTCGAGATGTAGGCGCGGTTGCCCGCCACGACGATGTAGGAGCCGAAGCCATCGTCCACGGCACGCTCGGGTGCTGTCAACGTGCCAGCTTCGCGCCAGGTGCCGGCGGCGTCGCGGGTGAAGGTGTAGACCACGCCGCGCTGCGAGTCCGCCTTCGAAGAGCCGACGAACAGCATGTTGCCGTCGAGCGCGATCGCGGCGCCAAATCCATCGCCATTCGTCGCTCCCGGCCGCGTCAGCTTCTTGGCGACACGCCACGCCCCGGCCGGATCGGCGCGGTAGATGTAGACCACGCCGGGCGAGTAGGTATTGCCGGGCTGTCCGACGTAGACCTCACGCCCGCTGATGGCGATGGCGGCGCCGAACTCTCCCTGGGCATTCAGGACGACCGGGGTGACGGCACAAAGGGCGGCAACAAGACACAGGTGGCGGTGCGACACGGATGGCGCTCCGATAAATGAAAAGATGGCTAAACGCCTAGACTAGCTCGAGTGACACTAGCGACAAGTTCGCTCCGGAGTCGCGTTTCCGCGAGCGATCAGGCGAAGAGCTGAGACGATTGGGAGCTAGAGGGTGGCGGCGGCCGCATCCCCGCCAGCGCGCGACCCGCATCGGTCCAGCGGGAGCGCATCCATTCGGTGAGCCAGATCGGCAACGTGCGCGTGCGCTCGAGCGGCTCCTGACCAGTCGTGGGCCGCAGTCCGGTGAGCATCTCATACGAGAGCGATTGGACGGCAGCCATGTCGTTGCGCGGGCTCGCCGGCTTGCCCAAGGCGGCGGCGATTCCGGTGTCGGCCACGAGCACGCCTGCGTCCGCCAGCAGTACGTTTTCCGCCTTCAGCTCGCCGTGCGCGATCCCGGCGGCATGTGCGTGCGCGAGCCCGTTCAAAACGCCGCGGAGAATGTCGACGGTGCGCGCGAGCGGGATGGGCCCGTTGTTGCCGATCCAGGCGCGCAGCGTCGTGCCCGGCACAAACGGTCTGGTGTGGTAGACGAACGAGCCCGCGCGACCCGCCCCGCGGGGACGGACCAGATTCGCGTGCTGCAGCCGCTCCGCGACCAGCAGGACGGCGCGCTCGAATTGCAGATCGTCGATCCCCAGGGACAGCGCCGCCGGCAGGACTTTGACGAGGAGCTCTGTACCGTTTTCAGACTGAGTCGCGACGAAGAGCCGGTATTCACCGACCGGCCGTACTTCGCGCTCAATCCGATACAGCGGGCCGAGGGCGTCCGCTAAGGCGGTGCGCAGTTCGGACATTGTTCGCAAGTTAGCCCGCGTATTCCGAATGGGAAGGGATTACTCGCCCGTTTCCCGTCTAATCCCTTGGTATAGGTTCTGAGCGCGGTGTCGCTCCGCCGCTGAGCCGAAGATCTTCTCCCCATCGAAGCGGCCGTTCTCGATGAAAATCTCCGAGATCCTGTTGCCCGCCGTCACGCTCCCCGCGACGAACACACCTGGCACCGTGGTCTCGAGCGTGTCGGGATCGATCTCGGGGCGTCCCGATTCAGGATCGAACGCGATGCCGATGCGCTTGAACAGCTCCAGGTCGGGATGAAACCCGATCAGCGCGTACACGCGGTCTGCCGGAATGCGCTCTGCATTGCCCAGGGCGCCGCGCACCACCACCTCGCGCGGCGTGATTAGGGCGATCTGACTGCCGAGGCGGGCCTGGATTTCGCCGGCCTTGATGCGGTTCTCGAGATCGGGGCGCAGCCAGTACTTCACGCTCCTGGGCCACGTCTTGCCGCGATAGACGATCGTGGTCCGGGCGCCGGCGCGAAACAGCTGCAGCGTCGCCTCGACCGCCGAGTTCTTACCGCCGATCACGACGACATCCCGGCCGTAGGAGAGGTGCGCCTCGTCGAAGTAGTGGGACACGTGCGGCAGGTCCTCGCCGGGCACGCCGAGCTGGTTGGTATGATCGAAGTAGCCGGTCGCGAGCACGAGCTTGTCCGGGGCGATCTGCTCGCGGCCGAGCCTGGTTTCCACGACGTCCTTGTCTATCAATTTCGTAAACGTCTGCACGCGAATCCCCTCGGCGCGCGCGACGCCACGATAATACTTGAGCGCTTCTTCGCGGGTCGGTTTCGCGCCGGCACAGACGAGCGGGTGGCCGCCGATCTCGAGCCGCTCGGGCGTCGTGAAAAACGTCATGTTGATCGGATAGCGCACGATCGAATTGGCGAGCGCGCCGGCATCGATCACGAGGGGATCGATGCCGCGGCGTTTGGCGGAAATGGCGCAGGCCAGGCCGATCGGCCCCGCGCCGGCGATGATGGCGGCTTCGCGCTGCATGCAAGCGGGAATCTAGGGACAGGCTGAAGCCTGGGGTTCTTGACTATCCAGTCGCGCAACATTATTGTTGCGCACATGGCTCGCCGCGGTCGTGCCAACAAGTCGCTGATCAAGCAGCGCTACCACATCGCCAAGGTCGCCTTCCCCGACGACGCCGACCTGGCGCGCAGCCTCGGCGTGCACCGCAGCGCGGTCGTGCGCTGGAAGCGCGGCGAGGCGCCGGCGGCCAAGAACTGGGAGCAGCTGGTCGGGCTCGACACGGTCGTGTCGCTCCTGGAAGGGTTTCTGGAAGAGGCGTCGATCGCCAAGTGGCTGCGCGGAATCAACGCGCATCTCGGCGACCGTCGCCCGATCGACGTGATCCGCCAGGGCCGTCTCTCCGAGGTCGTTGCCGCGATCGAGGCGGAAAAGGCCGGCGCCTTCGCCTGATGGGAGGGCCCTGGCGGGTGTTTCCGTGGGACCCCGCCGCGAAGCCGGGCGAGCCGTTTTCTCCGAGCTACATCCACCCGAATCAGGGCTCCGGCCGATTCGACATCGCCGGCAAACTCGTCGTCTACCTCGCTGAGACCCAGATCCACGCCGTCGCCGAGAAGCTGCAGCGCTTTCGCGGCCAGAAGATCGATCGCAAGGACCTGATCGAATCGGGCAGGACGCTCGCGCTCGTCGAATGCGCGTTGGGGAAGATCAAGCTCGTCGATTTGTGCGACCCCGCGGTGCTCGTGAAGCACGACATCAGGCCCGACGTGCTGGCGAGCCGAGAGTCCACGAAGACGCAAGCCATCGCCGTCGCACTGGCCAAGGCGGGATACGGAGGACTGCGCTGGTGGTCGGCGCTCTCCGGGGACTGGCATACCGTCGTGGTGTTCGAAGGAACGATCGAGTACGGCACGCCCGAGCCGCTGACGATCAACCATCAGGCGGTGCAGGATGCTAGTGCGGCCCTGGGGATCCGGCGCTTCGGCTTGACCCGCGGATGACGTCCACGCGCAGCTCGACCCACCCGTCGACTTGACGATACTCGACGCGCAGATCGTGCTTGCCGGCCGGTAGCGGCGCGTAGTCGACCTGCGATTCGTGCGGGGTCCAATTGTCGATGGCGAGCACCCCATCGACCCACACCCGCACCGCATCATCAGAGATGGTCCGCACCGAATACGCGCCGGGCACCAGATCGACGACACCACTCGCCTCGATACCCCAATGATCGCTTGGCAGAAATGCGAAGGGCTTGGGCGGCCTATACCACATGAGATCCAGCCGCGACTGACTGCGGACCGACGGGCCGGGAGTGGGCGCCCCCTCCGGCAGGATCAGCCGAGTTTGGCCCGCGGCGGCCGAATCACTCCAGGAGAAAAAGTCCAGCCGCCAGTCGATCTTCGGCTCGAAGACTTCGTATCCGAATAGCATCCCGTGCGACGTCAGCCTCACCATCCAGTCCGTCTGATCGCTTGGAGTGACGACGACCGTGTCCCCGATCAGACCCGCACCCGCCGAGCCCGCCGTGGTCCTGAGCGCGGCGACGCCATGAGACGCGCGCAACCGCCATGGAACGCGGAGCTTCGGACCGAGCGCCACAAACCGATAACGCACGACCCCGCCGCTCGTGTCGCGCCCCATCGGCGATAGCTTTGGCAATTGCCAGGCGTACGGACCCCACTCGTCAACGATGATCGCGGAGCGGTCCCGCCTCGCGAGCTCGGACGAAGGGACGGTTATCGAATCCTCAGCGAGGGCGGTGATGAAGGGTGGTGGAGGTTGGTGGAGGATCGTGGAGGTAGTGTCCAGCCCGACGGTATTCCGGACGTTCAGGAGCGTGCGGTTGCCGATGAATTCGTTGTCCACGATGTGATAGTCGCGACTGCGGGTGTCGTGGTGCTTCGGATAGCCCCAGTCGGATGGCTCGATCGAGTCGGCCCAGAGCCGAATTGCCGTTGAATCGCGGTCGAAGCGGTTGCCGACGATCGTGTTGTCCTGCCCGTGCTCGATCGCGATGCCGGTGCGGTTGCCGCGGAAATCGTTCCCCGAAATCTCCGTGTCGTAGCTGTAGCCGCCCCAAACGCCGTACTCGCTGCCCCACGCCCTGTTCGCGATGACCTTGTTGCGGCTGAAGGTGATCTCGACTCCGTTCGCGGTCGCGTAGCTGACGTCGTTCCCATAGAACAGATTGTCGTTCGATCCACCCGTGCCCGAGTCCATCGTCGTCTGGCCCGCCCAGAGAAAAATCCCGTCGCCCCCGTGGGTCAGCGAGTTGAACGCGACGACATTGCGCGAGCTCTGCTCGAACAGCAGCAGGTCGGCGGAGTCCTGGCCGCGGGTGTAGCGGCCATGGCTGTAGCCGCGGACGTTGTAGTCGAGGCGGTTGTGGACGACCGTGTCGTCGGAGGAGCGATACAGCCCGATGCCGAGTCCTGAGTTGAACGAGAAGTTGTTGTCGCGGATCATCAGGCCCGTCGTTCGCACCGCGAGCAGCGCGTTCATGCCGCCGAGCGCGAGATTCTGGCGCACCTCGCCGCCGTTGACGTCCTGCAGGTAGATCGCCGCGCCGAACCGCAGCCACTCGTCCTTGTCGTTGTGGTGGAAAGAGAGCCAGTCCACGAGACTCTCGTGTTCGACGACACTGAAGAGTCTCGGCTTCCAGTTTGCGCTCACGTCGTTGCCCAGGAGCGAGAGACGTTGGGTGCCGCGCGCGAGAATGCCGATCTTGAAGCCGTGGATGTGCGCGTTCGCGATTAGGATGTTGCTCCCACCTTCGATCACGATCGCGGTATCACGAGCCTGATCCGGATCCGCGAGCGGGTCGCTCCCTTGCAGTGTCGCGCCTCGGAAGTCGATACTGATATTGTCGCCGCGGATGACGATGGGCTTTCCCGACAGACGATACGTCTTTGGTTTCACGACGACCGATTGCGTGATCACCATGCCCGGCCACGGCTCGATCACCGTTGGGGCTTGCGCAAGCGCGACGATCAGCAGCAGCATGATGCCAACTTATGCACGGCACAGACATGCCGCTCGTCACCGCCCTGCCGTTCGTGGTGCTGCTCTTCGCGATCGCGCTGCTGCCGCTCGCCGCGCCGTTGTGGTGGCACCACAACCGCAACAAGGCGATCGTCGCGCTGGCCATCTCGGCCCCCATGCTGGTGTACCTCGGCATCACTGCGCCCGAACTGCTGCACGAGAAGTTTCACGAATACCTCAGTTTCATCGTCGTCATTGGCGCGCTGTTTGTCGTCACGGGCGGGATTCACATTCAAGGCTCGCTCGCGGGGACGCCGCTCGTCAACACCGGGATGCTGGGGCTGGGCGCCGTGCTCGCGAACCTGCTCGGCACCACCGGCGCGTCGGTCCTGCTGATCCGGCCGCTGCTCCGGGCGAACCAGCGCCGCAAACGGGTCGCCCACATCGTCATCTTCTTCATCTTTATAGTCGCCAACTGCGGCGGCCTGCTGACGCCGATCGGCGACCCCCCCCTGCTGCTCGGCTACCTGAAAGGCGTCCCCTTCGACTGGACGCTGCGACTTTGGCCGCAATGGCTCACGCTCAACGGCATTCTGCTCGTCAGCTTCAACTTCTGGGACCAATGGGCGCTGGATAAAGACGAGAAAGAGCTGCCCGGCTCGCAGCACCAAGAGGTCCTTGTGCACGAGCCGTTGCGCATTCAGGGCGGCGTCGAGATGCTGATCCTGCTCGGCGTCATTGTGACGATCGTGGCGGCGGGACGGGCCGCGGCCGTGGGTCGTCCGTGGGCGTACAACGTCCGCGAGCTTTTGATTGTCCTTCTGGCGCTGATCGGCTACTTCCTTGGCTCGCGAGAGCGCCGCGCGAAGAATGTCTTCACATTCGGACCCATCATCGAAGTGGGGGTGCTGTTCGCGGGGATCTTCGCGACGATGGCTCCGGTGCTGGAAATGCTCAACGCGTGGGCCCAACGACCTGATTTTGAATTGACGAAGCCGGCGCATTTCTTCTGGGCCACCGGGGCGTTGTCGCGCGTGCTCGAAAACGCCCCGACCTATCTCGCCTTCGCGGCGAGCGCCGCGGGCCTCCAAGGCGTCGCGCCGCATGGCGCGTACATCAGCGCCCTGGCGCTCGATCCCGCCGCGGCGAAGATCCTTGCCGCAATCTCGACGGGGGCGGTGTTCATGGGGGCGAACACCT
>DASYRZ010000054.1:0-95986 GCA_036003865.1 Gemmatimonadales bacterium
CTGCCCGACGGCCAGTTCCTCAAGCCGATGGCGCTCAACTGCGTCGAGCAGACGGTGCGCGACGCGGTCGGCCGGGCGTGGCCCGGAGAGCGCGTGGTCACGATCGGTCGCTGCGCCGTGCTGACGGAAGCGCACAACGGGCGCGCCCCCTGTCACTACTGCGGGCCGTGTCACCGCGGCTGCATCACGCGCTCCTATTTCTCGAGCGTCAACGCCACGCTGCCGGCCGCGCAAGCGACCGGCCGGCTGACGCTGCGTCCGTACAGCGTCGTCCACAGCATCACGTATGATCGTCGAACGGGCCGTGCGACGGGCGTGCGCGTGATCGATGGGCAGACCAAGCATGCGCTCGAGTTCAAGGCGCGCATCGTTTTTCTCTGTGCCTCGACGATCGAGTCGGCGCGCATCCTGCTGCTGTCGGGGATCGCCAACTCGAGCGGCCAGGTCGGGAAGAACCTGATGGATCACATCATGGGCGGCGGCGCCAACGGCCGGATCGACGGCCCCGCCGATCGCGACTCGATCGGCAACCGGCCCAACGGCATCTACGTACCGCGCTTCCGCAACATCGGGAAGGGTAAGTCGACGTTCCTGCGCGGCTATGGTTTCCAGGGCGGCGGCGGCCGGTCGGATTGGGGACGCGGCGTCGAGCAGGCGGGATTCGGTGCTGAATACAAGAAGGCACTGCGCAAGCCGGGGCCCTGGGGGTTCTCGTTCTACGGCTTCGGCGAGATGCTGCCGAAGGAGGAGAACTTCGTTGAGATCGACAAGACCAAGGTGGACGCCTGGGGGATTCCCGTCGCCCGGATCAGCTGCGCGTACGGCGAGAATGAGAACGCCCTGGTGCACGACATGTCGATCACGGCCGCCGAGATGCTCGCCGAGGCGGGGGCGCACGACATTCAGCCGTTCACGAGCAACAACCCGCCCGGGCTCGTCATTCACGAGATGGGCACGGCGCGCATGGGCAAGGATCCCAAGACCTCGGTCCTCAACGCGCACAATCAGTGCTGGGATGTGCCGAACGTTTTCGTCACCGACGGCGCCTGCATGGCGTCGACGGCGTGTCAGAATCCCTCTATTACGTACATGGCGCTCACCGCTCGCGCCGCGGCGTACGCCGTCGACGCGCTGAAACGACACGAGCTTTGAATCCAGAGGAGGCAGGATGGATCGGCGGGAATTCGTTCAGACGATGGCCGGTGCGGGGTTGGCCATCGCGTGCACGGGCGTAAGTCGGACGCCGCGCGTCGCACGTTTGGACAAGGTCGGCATCCAGCTCTACACCGTCCGCGACCAGATGAAAGCAGACTTCGAAGGCACGCTCGCGCACGTGGCCGAGATTGGCTACAAGGAGGTCGAGTTCGCGGGCTACTTCAACCATTCAGCGGCGGAGGTGCGCGCGATCCTCGACCGCCACGGGCTGGCGTCGCCGTCGACGCACATCGCGTTGGGGGAGATCGACCAATGGCAGACCGCGCTCGATACGGCCAAAGCTGTCGGGCACGAATACATCGTGGTGCCATGGATCCCGGAGGAGAAACGCAAGACGCTCGCTGACTGGAAGAAGGTCGCGGACGTCTTCAACCGCGCGGCGCAGATGGCGAAAGATGCCGGTCTGCAGTTCGCCTACCACAATCACGATTTCGAATTCCCGAAGGTCGAGGGGCAAGTCCCCTACGATGTGCTGCTCCAGAGCACCGATCCCGGGCTCGTGCAGCTCGAGATCGACCTGTACTGGATCACGAAGGGCGGCCAGGATCCGCTGAGCTACTTCGCCCGCTGGCCCGGCCGCGTCCCGTTGGTCCATGTCAAAGATTCGGCAGGCGCGCCGGAGCATAAGATGGTCGACGTGGGGCAGGGGAAGATCGACTGGAAGCGCATCTTCGCGAAGCGCGATCAGGCCGGCATCAAGCACTTCTTCGTCGAGCACGATCAGCCGCCGCAGCCGTTCGAGGATATCGCGGCGAGCTATCGGTACCTGAGCCAGCTGGAGTTTTGACGATGTCGGCCAGAAGGCCGGACGGCCTGACGGTCACCCGGCGTGAAGCGTTACTGAGTCTGGCGGTTGCGCCCATTTTGGGATCGTTGCCGACCGTCCGGCCGTCCGGCCGCCCGGCCGCCAGACTCAAGCAGTCCGCCAGCCGCTGGTGCTACCGCTCCATTCCCCTGCCGGATCTGTGCAAGGCCGGTAAGGCGATGGGCCTCGCCGGGATCGATCTCCTTGCCTCCGATGATTGGCCGATCGTGCGGCAGCACGGCCTGGTCTGTTCGATGGGATACGCGGCGCAGCGCGACGACTTCATCCCGCGGGGCTTCAACGACCCGGCGAACCACGATTTGCTCCTCGGCGAACTGGAGCGCGCCCTGCCACTGGCACAGCAGCATGGCGTGCCCAACCTCATCGCGATGTTCGGCAACCGGCAGGGACGCAGCGACGCGCAGGCCACCGAGGCGTGTGTGGCCGGCCTCAAGCGGATCGCGCCCGCGGCCGAGCGCTACGGCGTGACGATTTGCGTCGAGCTGCTCAACAGCAAGGTGGACCACAAGGACTATCAGGGCGACCGCACGGCGTTCGGCGCCAACATCATCGAGGCCGTGGGCTCGCCGCGGGTGAAGCTGCTGTACGACATCTATCACATGCAGATCATGGAAGGTGACGTGATCCGGACGATCCGGGAGCACGCGAACCATATCGGGCATTTCCATACCGGCGGCGTGCCCGGCCGCCACGAGTTGGATAACACACAAGAGCTGAACTACCATGCGATTGCACGCGCCATCGCCGATACCGGCTTCACCGGCTTCGTGGCCCATGAATTCGTGCCGACCCGGGACCCGCTGACCTCGCTGAAGCAGGGCGTGGAGGTCTGTTCGGTCTAACGGCAGTGTGTCCGTCACGCGGGTTGCAGAGTCTTGTGGGGAGCATATGCTCCCCTCCAACACCCGCCCGCTCGCCCGGCTCGTCCTGCTGAGCCTCCTGCTGACGTTCATCGTCGCCCGGCTCGTCAGCGTTCTCATCATGTTGCACCGCATGCCGAACATCTATCTGAATGTGCGCGACACGCACGTGCATCACCTCAATTACGGCATCTTCCTGCTCGCGGGGGTGGGTGCCTATCTGTTGTTCAGTCCTGGTCCGGCAGCGCCTGCGGTCGCCGTCGTCTACGGTATCGGACTCGGCCTCACCTTCGACGAGTTCGGGATGTGGCTGCACCTGAACGGGGACTACTGGCAACGTGCCAGCTTTGACGCCGTGATCATCCTGGCGGCGGCACTGGGGCTCGCCAGCTTTGCGCCTCCGATCCGGCGCTGGCGGCCGCGCGAGTTCGCAACGGCGCTGCTGTTCTTCCTCTTACTGGCTGGGTCCATTCGTCTGGCCGCGCGAGTGCAGCCGCGGCTGCAGCGCTGGGAGCTCCGAGTCCGTTCGTAACCGCCTTGCCAAGAGCGTCGCCTGCCCCGTCTCTTTAGGCACTGACGCTCATGGCTCTGGGTCATCGTGGTTCGAGAGGCTGCACACTCCTGATCGTCCTGCTGGTGCCGGGATCGCTCGGCGCCCAGCGGGTGACGCGTAGCATCCCCTATCGAGCCCATCCTGCGGCCGAACAATACCTCGACCTCTATGCCCCCGCCGCCGGGAAGGCCGCGCCGGTCGTGCTCTTCATTCATGGCGGCTCGCTTCAAGAAGCCGGCGAGCGGCGCACCTCGGCGATGTACGCTCCCGTGTGTCCCGGATTGGCGGCCCGCGGGATCCTCTGTGCAACCATGGACTATCGCCTCGCGCCTTCATCCCAGTGGCCGGCCATGCCTGAGGATGTTGCCGCTGCCGTGCGCTGGCTGACGGACTCGGCCGCGGCACATGGGGGCGATCCGGGACGCATTTTCCTGGTCGGGCACAGCTCGGGGTGTCATCTCGCGGCGCTCGTCGGACTGGATTCGGCGTATCTCGCCACAGTCGAGCTGCGGCTGAGCGCGATCGCCGGCGTCGTGGCGATGGGTTGCACGCTCGCGCCGTGGGACACCGCCGGTCGCCGCGTCAGTCCGGGCCAGCTCGAGCAATCGTTCGCTCGAAATGACCGCGACACCTATGCCTCACTCGCCTGGCGGCTTCGCGCCAATCCGACGGCTTGGGTGAGCGCGCAATCCCCGCCATTTCTCGTGCTCGTGGCGGAATCGGAGCGGTTCTCCCCCTCCATCCTGGAGGAAGCCGCGCGGTTCGTGCGGCTCATGCGTGAGGCGGGACGTTCGGCAGACCTGCAGATTCTCGCAGGCCGCCGTCATGTCACCACGACGACCGGATTCGCGGATCCTCAGGACCGAGTCGCGAATCTGGTCGCCGCGTTCGTGCATGATCCCAAGGCGGTAACCGGTACGCCGTGACTTCTCATAAGGGAGAGTAATGGTGCGCGACTTTGGAGGTCTGCTGCTCGGCATCGCGATCGGACTCGTGATCGCGTGGCTCTACGTTCTCGTGTGGAAGCTGCGGTACAGCGCGGCGATCCGCGAGAATGCGGTGCAGCGGAGTCTCGCGGTCACGGCCGGGAAAGTGCACGAGCAGCTCGTTCCGTATCTTCCCGAGTTCGGGTTCAATCCCAAAGACGCGCGCTTTCTCGGCAGTCCGGTCGATCTGATCGTGTTCGACGGACTCGCCGAGGGCGAGGTCCGGCGCGTCGTCTTTCTCGAAGTGAAAACGGGGAATGCGCCGCTGACGACCCGCGAGCGGCAGGTGCGCGACGTGATCGAGTCCCGCGGAGTCGCGTGGGCCGAGCTGCGGCTCACGCGAACCTCCTCGAACCCGGAGAATCGTCCATGAGGAACATCTTTTGGGGCTTGGTCATCATCGCGATCGGATTGGCATGGGGCGATTCCGTTTTTCGGGGACAATTCAGCATTCGAAGTATCCTCTTCGATGCCGTGGGTGTCATCGTCATTGTCAGTGGAGTGGTTTCGATATACCGCGCCAAGCGGGAGACGGAGCATTAAGAGCCGAACGGGGAGGGGAGACCGACGGCGCGGAATTGCCGCTGGTGCGCGGACCGTCAAGGGAAGCAAGATTCCAGCATGAAGAAGCGACAGATGTTCGAAGCCGACGAGATCATCGTGACCTTCGATCCCGACGTCTGCATCCATTCCGGCGTGTGTTTGATGGGACTGCCGGACGTCTTCGATATCAAGCGCAAGCGGTGGATCCGCCCGGAGCTGCAGCCGCCCGATATCGTCGCCGCACAGGTCATGAGATGTCCTTCCGGCGCGCTGCAATTCGTGCGTAAGCAGAAGACTGATTAAGTTGTCCGCCGATGCCGACCTATGAATACAAGTGCCCGAAGGGGCACGTCTTCGAGAAAACGTTTCCCCGGATCACCAGTCAGCGCTTCGCCAAATGCCCCCAATGCGGCAAGCGGGCGGAGCGCCAGATCTCGGGCGGGGCCGGACTAGTCTTCAAAGGCTCCGGGTTCTACGCGACCGACTACAAACGGCCCGCAGGAACAACGGAAAAGGCGGACACTACGGCGGAGAAGGCCGAGAAGGCCGGAAAAGCCGAGTCCCCCGCCGACGCGAAGCCGAAAAAGAAAGACTCCAGTTCCGACAAGTGACGGCACTCGAGACGATCCGTGCGGCGTTGGCGCAAGCGGCGTCACGATTGGGCGCGCCCCCTCCCCATGTCGAGGTCGCGCTCGAGCGCCCGCGCGATCCGACCCACGGCGATCTCGCGACCAACCTTGCGCTCACTCTGGCCAAGACGTTGGGGCAAAAGCCGCGCGCCATCGCGGAGCGTCTCGTTGCGACGCTCCAGCTCCCGCCGGGGGTGGTTCGGAAGACCGAGATCGCGGGGCCGGGTTTCATCAATTTTTTCCTGGCGGGGGAGCAGGTCGTCGGCGTGCTGCCGTCGATCATTGCGGCGGGCAAGGATTATGGAAAGAGTGATGTCGGCCGGAAAGCGAAAGTCAACGTCGAGTTCGTCTCCGCCAACCCGACGGGCCCGCTGCACGTGGGCCATGGGCGCGGGGCCGCGCTCGGCGATGGGATCGCCGCGGTCCTCGAGTGGACCGGCTGGTCGGTAACACGGGAGTTCTACGTCAACGACGGGGGAGCGCAGATCGACAAGCTGGCCCGGTCACTCTGGGCCCGGGTCCAGCAGCAGGCGGGACGGGCGGGCACCATCCCCGAAGGTGGCTATCATGGCGAGTACCTGAACGAGCTGGCCGCAACGATTCTGCAGAAGGAAGGCAAGCGCTTCGCGGACCTGCCCGAGGACGAGGGCGTGCGCCGCTGCCGCGAGATAGGCGTGCAAGCGCAACGCGCCGAGCAGGATGAGGATCTGCGCGAGTTTGGGGTCCGCTTCGACGTCGTGTCCCGCGAGTCAGCGATCTACGAGCGGCGCTTGATCGACGCGACTCTCGCCGAGCTCGCAGCCAAAGGCCGTACGTTCGAGGCGGACGGGGCGCTGTGGCTCCGCACGACCGCGCTCGGCGATGACAAGGACCGCGTGCTCAGGAAGAGCGACGGCACGTATACCTATCTCGTCCCCGATATCGCGTATCACCGCGACAAGCACGAGCGCGGCTTCGTGAAAGCGATCGACGTCTGGGGAGCGGATCACCACGGCTACATTCCGCGCATGCGCGCGGCGTTGCAGGCACTCGGGTATCCCGACGACTTCTTCCACGTCGAGATCGTGCAGCTCGTGCGCGTGATGCGAGGCGGGGACGAGGTGCGTTTCTCGAAGCGCAGCGGCGAGTTCGTATCGCTGCGTGATCTGTTCGAAGAAACGGGTGTGGACGCGGCGCGCTACTTCTTCCTGATGAAGCGCGGCGATTCCCAGTTCGTGTTCGACGTCGATCTCGCGAAGAGTCAGACCGAGGAGAATCCGGTGTTCTACGTGCAGATGGCCCACGCCCGGATGTCCGGCATCTTCCGGGTTGCCGGACGGGAGTCGGGGAGCGTGCGGACGGATGGGGTCGACTTGTCCGTCCTCACGCAGCCCGAAGAGGTCGAACTCGTGAAAGAGCTGGCCGAGTTTCCCGACGTCGTGCGGCGTGCGGCGGCGGTCTACGAACCCCATCGCATCACGGGCTATCTCGAGGGACTGGCCCGCCTCGCCCATGCGTGGTATCACAAGTACCGCGTCCTGGGAGAGCCGGAAGAAGCGGCTCGGCTCGTACTCGCGCGCGCCGTGCAGCAGGTGCTCGCGAATGGCCTCTCTCTGTTGGGGATCCGCGCCCCGGAACGGATGTAAATGGGCCTGCTCGTCGTCGGCTCCATCGCCCTCGATTCCGTCATCACCCCCTTCGGCGAGACCGCCGACGCCCTCGGCGGGGCGGCGGTGTTCTTTGCGATGGCGGGCGCGGTGCTCCATCCGGTCCAGGTGGTCGGCGTCGTGGGGAGCGACTTTCCCGAGGAGCATCTCAAGAAGCTGGCCGCGCGCGGTGTGGATCTGGCGGGTGTCGAGCGGAAGAAAGGCGAGTCGTTCCGCTGGAAGGCACGCTACTCCTACGATCTCAACAGCCGCGAGACGCTGGAAACCCGGCTCGGCGTGTTCGCGCAGTTCCAGCCGCGCATTCCCGACAAATTCCGCGACGCCAAGTTCGTGTTTCTCGGCAACATCGATCCCGAGCTGCAGCTCAACGTGCTCGACCAGGTGAAGCAGCCCAAGCTCGTCGCCTGCGACACCATGAACTACTGGATTCAGGGCAAGAGGGACCTGCTGCTCGAGCTGCTGCGACACATCGACATCCTGATGGTGAACGACTCCGAGGCGCGCGAGCTGTCGGGAGACTGGAATGTGTACCGCGCGGCGCACTGGATCCTGGGCCGCGGCCCCAAGATGGTCGTGATCAAACAGGGCGAGCACGGGGCGCTGCTCGTCGATCCCGCCACGACGTTCAAGGTGCCGGCGTACCCGCTGCAGGACGTCTTCGATCCCACCGGCGCGGGCGACGCATTCGCCGGCGGGTTCATGGCGCACGTGGCCCGCACGGGCGACCTCGACTTTCCCAATCTGCGTCGCGCCATGGTGTACGGATCGGCGATGGGATCGCTCGCCGTAGAGGCGTTCGGCGTCCAGCGCCTCGAGCAGGTCACGCTGCAGGAGGTGCGGGGCCGCGTGAAGGCCTTCCGCGATCTCGTGCATTTCTCGCTGGACGGTGAGGAATGACCAAGGCCCTCCCAAATCGCTACGCCGCGGCCGGCGTGAAGTTCGACACCGCCGAGGAGGCAAAGCGGCGTATTGCCGCGCTCGTGCGGACGACGCGAACGCCGCTGGCACGCGGCGCGGTGGGGGGATTCGGCGGCATGGTACGGGTGCCCGAAGGTTACCAGAAGCCGGTGCTCGTGATGTCGACCGACGGCGTGGGATCCAAGGTGCTTGTCGCCGCGCTGGCCGGCGTGCACGACACCGTCGGCGAGGATCTCGTCAATCACTCGGTGAACGATATCCTGGTTCACGGTGCCACCCCGCTCGCCTTCCTCGACTACATCGCGGCCGGCAATCTCGTCCCCGAAATCGCCGAGCAGATCGTCTCCGGTGTCGCGCGCGGCTGCCGCGCGCACGCCATGACGCTCGCCGGCGGCGAAACCGCGCAGCTGCCCGATCTCTACCAGCCAGGCCATTACGACCTGGCGGGTTCGATCGTCGGCGTCGTGGAGGAAGACCAGGCGCTCCACGGCGATCGCGTCGCCGCCGGCGACCAGCTCATCGGCTACGCCTCCACCGGCCTGCACACCAACGGCTACACGCTGGCGCGCAAGATCGTGTTCGACTCGATGAAGCTCGGCATCGACGATCCGTTCCCCGAGACGGGGCAGTCGGTGCGAGACGTGTTGCTGGCCGTGCATCGCAGTTATGCGGCTACGCTGCGGCCGGTGCTCGCCGACGTGCACGCGCTCGCGCACGTGACGGGTGGCGGAATTGTGGGGAACCTCGTCCGCGTGCTTCCGTCGGGCGTCGAGGCCGTGGTCGATGCGGGCAGCTGGCCTTGGCCGCCGCTCTTCCGTGTCCTGATGCGCGCCGGCCAGGTCGGCCGCGACGAGATGCGGCGCGTCTTCAATCTCGGCATCGGGATGATCGCGGTGGTCGCGCGCGACAACGTGGAGGTCGCGATCCGTGCCGGCGAGCGCGCCAAGATCCCATCGTGGATTATCGGCGAGATCAGGCCGGCACGAAAGTCTGCGCCCAGCGAGGGAGCCGTCCGATTTGAAGAAAGATAGGGAGCGCGAGGCGATGCGCCGCGCGCTGGAGCTGGCGTGGCGCGGCTGGGGTCGCGTCTCTCCGAATCCCCTCGTAGGCGCCGTCGTCCTCCGCGGCGATGAGACGGTCACCGAAGCGTGGCACGCCGAGTTCGGCGGACCGCACGCGGAGCTCGCCGCGCTGCACGCCGCCGGCGACAGGGCGCGAGGCGCGACGTTGATCGTGACGCTCGAGCCTTGCGCGCACCACGGCAAGACGCCGCCCTGCACGGACGCGATCCGGGCGGCCGGCATCCGACGCGTGGTCGCCGCGGTCCGGGATCCCGATCCCGACGCGCGCGGTGGGTTCGACGTCTTGAAGCGGGCCGGCATCGAAACGCAGGCTGGATTGCTGGCGGAGGAGGCGGCGGCCCAGAACGCGCCCTTCCTCTTTACTCGACTGCAGACCGATCGGCCCTTCGTCGCGCTCAAGCTGGCGACGTCGATCGACGGGCGGATCGCCGACGCCGGCGGCCGCTCGCAATGGATCTCCGGGCCCGAAGCGCGCGAGCATGTGCACTGGTTGCGCGCGGGCTTCGACGCAATCGCCGTCGGCGGCACGACGGCGCTCACCGACAACCCGCAGCTCACCGCGCGGGGCGGACTCACGCCGCGCAAGCCGCCCGTCCGCATCGTGTTCGATCGTCGTGCCATGCTCAACCTGGGCGTCTCGCTAGTGCAGACCGCGCGCGAGGTCCCGACGTGGGTCGTCGCCTCGCCGGAAGCGCCGATCGCCAACGTGTCGGTGCTCGAAGGCAACGGCGTGCGCGTGTTTCGTCCCCAGACACTGCAGCAGGCCTTCGCCCAGGTGCGGCTCGCCGGGATCCAGTCGTTGTTATGTGAGGGCGGGGGCGCGCTCGGCACGAAGCTCCTCACCGAGGGGCTGGTCGATCGGTTGTACTGGGTGCAATCGCCAGTCTGGCTCGGGGAGGGCGGGGTGCCCGCTTTTCCCGGCATTCCGGCCTTTCCGCTCGCGGAAGCGCCGCGCTGGGTGGTCGTGGAGCGCCGCCCGCTGGGCTCTGATACATTATTGGTCTTGGATCGGCGACTATGTTTACCGGAATAATCGACGCGACTGGCGTAATAAAGAGGCGTATTAACGACGGCGTCGAGAAGAACGGCGTTAAAAACGGCGTTGAACTGCTGATCGGTGCGCCGTACAAGGGCGTCAGGAAGGGCGAAAGCATCGCGGTAAACGGTGCTTGCCTGACCGTCGAGCGAGTCGTAAAAGGTGGTTTCACAGTCCGTGCCGTCGCTACGACGCTCGGTCGAACGCTGATCGGTGAGTGGCAGAAGGGTCGCACGGTAAACCTCGAGCGCGCACTGCGCGCGAGCGATCGGTTGGGTGGCCACTTCGTCCAAGGGCATGTTGATGGCATTGGAGTCGTCGAGAGAACTACGTCAAGCGAGACTGCGTCGAGTGAAAAGGCGTGGCTCATCGACATTCGAGTACCAACTGACGTTGTGGAGACGACGGTGCTGCATGGGTCGATTACGATCGACGGTGTCAGTCTGACTGTGAACGCAATCCCGCGACCGGGCGTGGTGCAGGTTTCGCTCGTGCCGTTCACGAGCGAGCATACGACGTTGGGGCGGCTCAGCAGCGGTGACCGCGTGCACGTCGAAGCCGACGTGCTGGGGAAATATGTGAGGCAGCTATGTCGTTCAGCGCGGTAGAACAGGCGATCGCGGATATCCGCGCGGGTAAGCTCGTCATCGTAGCGGATGACGAGCGGCGCGAGAACGAAGGGGATCTGATCGGCGCGGCCGAGCAGGTGACGCCCGAGATGATCAACTTCATGGCGACGCACGCCCGCGGCCTCATCTGCATGCCGCTCACGCCCGAACGCTGCCAGGCCCTCGGGCTGCCGCAGATGACCGAGTACAACAACGAATCGCACGAGACGGCGTTCACGATCAGCATCGACGCCGCCGCGCGCTTCGGCGTGACCACGGGCATTTCCGCGGCCGACCGCGCGGCGACGATTCGCGTCGCGATCGATCCGTCCACGGTGCCAAGCGATCTGCGGCGGCCCGGGCACGTCTTCCCGCTGCGCGCGCGCCCCGGCGGTGTGCTGCAGCGCGTCGGCCAGACCGAAGCGAGCATCGACCTCGCGCGGCTCGCCGGCCTGTATCCGGCGGGCGTCATCTGCGAGATCCTGAATCCGGACGGCTCGATGGCCCGGCGCCCCGATCTCGAGCGCTTCGCCCAGCAGCACGGGCTGACGTTCATCACGGTGGCCCAGCTCGTCGCCTACCGGCTCAAGCACGAGCGGCTGGTGCACCGCGTTGCCGAGGCCCGGCTCCCGACGCCATTCGGCGAATTCCGCATCATCGGCTATCGCAACGACGTCGATGCAGCGGAGCATATCGCCCTCGTGTTCGGCGAGGTCGCCGGCAAGCAGCAGGTGCTCGTGCGGATGCACTCGAAGTGCCTGACGGGCGACGTCTTCGGGTCGGCGCGCTGCGACTGCGGCTGGCAGCTCCATAGCGCGATGCGGATGATCGCCGCAGGCGGAGCGGGGGTAGTCGTCTATCTCGACCAGGAAGGGCGCGGCATCGGGCTCCTCAACAAGGTCAAGGCCTACGAGCTCCAGGATCAGGGCCACGACACCGTGGAGGCGAACGAGAAGCTCGGCTTCAAGCCGGATCTGCGGAATTACGGGATCGGCGCCCAGATCCTGCTCGATCTGGGACTCTCGTCGATTCGCGTGCTGACGAACAATCCGATGAAGCTGGTCGGCCTCGAAGGTTACGGGCTCGAGATCGTCGAGCGGCTGCCCATTGTGCCGTCGCCGTCGGACGAGAATCGGGCCTACCTGGACGTCAAGCGGGACAAGCTCGGCCACTTCCTCCCACACTGATCGTGCCACACAAAGCTCCCCCGGCTTCCGCTGCGCGTACCTCGGACCGCCAGCGGCGCGTGGCGATCGTGGTCAGCCGGTTTCACGAACCGATCACGACGAAGCTGCTCGACGGCGCGCGCGACGCGCTGCGCCGGAGCGGCATTGCGGAGCAGAACGTCGAGGTCACCTGGGTGCCCGGGGCGTTCGAGCTGCCGGTGGTCGCCGAGGCCGCGGCCGCGAGTGAGCGCTTCGATGCGATCGTGGCGCTGGGGTGCGTCATCCGCGGCGAGACCCCGCATTTCGAGTACGTCGCGGGCGAAGCGGTGCGCGGCCTGGGCAATGTCGCGCTCGCGCACCGCATCGCGGTGGGGTTCGGTGTGCTGACGACCGACACGGAAGTCCAGGCCCTGGCACGCGTGAGCAAGGGCGCCGAGGCGGCGCAGGCGGCGCTCGAGACCGCCGCCGCGCTCGAGCGGCTCGATGCAGCGCCCCGAGACTAAGGCGCGCGCGCGCGCCCTCCAGCTTCTCTACGCGTGGGAACTGTCGGGTGAGCCCGATACGTCCATCGAGGCGGTCGTGGCGCGCGTCGCCAGGATCTACGGTGGCGCGCCCCAGGGTTATGACCGCGGCGCCGATCTCGCCGCCAAGGCGATTGCCGGTCTGCCCGAGATCGACGCCCGGATCGCCGCCGCCGCCGAGCACTGGCGGCTCGAGCGCGTGGGCGTCGTGGAGCGCAACATCCTGCGGCTGGCGCTCGCCGAGCTCGACGAGGCCTCGACGCCGGCCCGCGTCGTGATCGACGAGGCCGTGAAGCTGGCGCACTGGTTCGCCGGCTCGCGGGCGCCGGGATTTGTCAATGGCGTACTCGATGCCGTCGCGCGCGAGACCGGCGCGCTGTGAGAATCCTGCTCGTCAATTGGAACGACCGCGAGAATCCGCAGGCCGGCGGCGCCGAAATCCACCTCCACGAGCTGTTCGGCCGGATCGCGGGGTGGGGGAGGAGTCACGAAGTCCATCTCGTCGCGAGTGGCTGGCCGGGCGCGGCCCCGCACGCGGTCGTCGACGGGATCCAGGTCACGCGGGTGGGAGGGCGTCACAGCTTCGCGCTGCGCGCCCGTGGCGCGGTGCGGCGCGCGCTGCGCGCGGAGCGCTTCGATGTCGTGGTCGAGGATATCAACAAGATCCCGCTGTTCCTTCCCATGTTGACGGCATTGCCATTCGTGGCAATCGTGCCACACCTGTTCGGCACGACCGCGTTCGCGGAGGCGACGCCACCGCTGGCCGCGGCCGTGTGGGCGGCCGAACAGCCGATTCCGTGGGTATATCGGAGGGCGGCGTTTCACGCGATCTCGGAAAGCACGCGGGACGACCTGGTCCGGCGCGGCGTCGCGACAGAACGGGTCGTCGTGATTCATCCCGGCGTGAATTCGCTGGTGTATCGACCCGATCCGGCGACGCCGCGCGCGCCACGGCCCACGTTCTTGTACCTGGGCCGACTGAAGCGTTATAAAGGAGTGGAGATTGCGCTGCGGGCGCTGGCCGCCGCGCGAGCGGCGCGGGCCGACATCACGCTCGACATCTGCGGCCAAGGGGACGACCGCCCGCGCCTCGAGCGGTTCGCCGCCGACCTGGGGCTGGGAGGCGCGGTGCGATTTCTCGGCTTCGTGTCCGATGAGGAAAAACGGCGCCTGTTGCGCCGCGCCTGGGCTGTCGTCTTCCCGAGTCCGAAGGAAGGGTGGGGTATTACGAACGTCGAGGCAGCGGCGAGCGGAACGCCGGCGCTCGCGTCCGATAGCCCCGGCCTCAGAGAATCCGTGCAGGATCGCGTCACGGGATATCTGGTGCCGCACGGTGACGCGCGGGCGCTGGCGGATCGGATGCTGGCGTTGGCCGCCGACCCCGCGCTGGTGGAGCGGTTGGGCCGCGCGGCGCGCACGTTTGCGGAAGGGCTGTCCTGGGACTCCGCCGCCCGGGCCACTCTCGAACACATCGAGCATACCGTCGCCGCCCGAGAAAGGAAGAGTTGACGCATGCGCATCACGATCACCGCCCGCCATACCGAGATCGACGACGACCTGCGCGCGCACACGCGTGAGCGGGTGGAGAAAGTGACCAGGCTCGTGCGGCGCCCGCATCACGCGCAGGTGATCTTCACGGAGGATCACGGCGAGGCAGGTGTGGAAATCGAGGTCCATGCGCCCCGCGGCCGCGTGCACGTGGCGAAGTCGCAAGGCGCCGACCACCGCTCGGCGCTCGACGCCGCCATTGCTCGCGTCAAGCGCCAGCTGCTCGACGAAAAGGAAACGCCGCGCGCGCGGCGCGCGCCGCGGCGCTCACGCGTGTCCGGCCCCTCCTCCCGGTGAGTGCACCGACGACGACCCCGCGGCTCAAGGTCGGCGACCTCCTCGCGCGCAAGGGCGATCCGCTCCAGCTCGAGCTGCTCACGGCGGAAGTCGGCCTCGAGCGCGAAATCCGCTCGCCCGAAGCCTCGAGCCCGGGTCTCGTGCTCGCCGGATACACGGCGCGCTTTGTCGGCACGGACCGGATCCATATCCTCGGCGAGACCGAGATCACGTATCTCGCGTCGCTCGATGCCAAGGCGCGCAGCAAGTCGATCCAGACATTTCTGTCGCATGAGCTTCCCTGCGTCATCATCACCAAGGGGCAAGAATCGCCGGAGGAGCTCCTCGTGCTGGCACGCGACAGGGGCATCCCCGTCATCCGCACGCGGCTCAAGACGGCGGAGTTCTACCGGCGGCTCAAGCCGTTTCTCGATGACGCGTTCGCGCCGCGCACGACGGTGCACGGCTCCCTCGCCGACGTGTTCGGCGTGGGCCTGCTGTTCCGCGGGCGTTCGGGGATCGGGAAGAGCGAGTGCGTGCTCGATCTCGTCGAGCGCGGGCATCGCCTGGTCGCGGACGACGTCGTGCACGTCACGCGCCGCGGCAACGACGTGCTGATCGGCCGGGGGCACGAGATCTCCCGGCACTTCATGGAGATCCGCGGCGTCGGCTTGATCGACATCAATGCGTTGTTCGGGATTCGCTCCGTCCGGCAACAGAAGCGCATCGAGGTGGTGGTGCAGCTCGAGGACTGGGACAATACGCGCGAATACGACCGGACTGGGCTCGACCAGCAGCGCACCGAGCTGCTCGACGTCGAGCTGCCGCTCGTGACGGTGCCGCTGAATCCCGGTAAGAACCTGACGGTGATTTGCGAAGTCGTCGCGATGACGCACCTGCTGCGCTACAGCGGCGTGGATTCCGCGAACGCCTTCAACGAGCGCCTGATCCGCCGCATGCGGGAGAAAGGTGGGGTGCAGCAATACCTGGAGGAAGACTATGAGTGACCTCCGGGGCGTCATCGTCTCGCACGCCGCGGTCGCGCAGGCGCTCGTCGCCGCGGTCACGGCGATCACCGGCATCGAGGGCGTGCTGACGGCCGTCTCGAACGAAGGGTGTGGAACGGAGCAGCTGGGCGATCGGCTGCGGGAGGCTGTGGGCGCGGGGCCGGCGGTGCTGTTCGTCGACCTGCCGGGCGGCTCCTGTTTCACCAGCTCGGCTCGCTACGCCAAAAAGGGAGGGGCGGACATCGCCGTCGTCACCGGCGTCAACCTCGCCATGTTGCTCGATTTCGTGTTCCATCGCGACATTCCGCCCGCGGAGGCGGCGCGCCGGGCCATGGATGCCGGCGCCAAGGCCATCCGCGTCACGCCGCCATGACGCTCGCGCTCTACCGCATCGATGACCGTCTGATCCACGGCCAGGTCGTGGTAGGGTGGGGCCAACCGCTCAATTCCTCGTTCATTGTCCTCGTCGACGACGAGGTGAGCAGCAGCGACTGGGAACAGGATCTCTATCGCATGGGCGTACCGCCCCAGATCGAGGTGATCTTCGCGTCGGTGGAGCAGGCGGCCGAACTGCTGCCCCGCTGGGAGGCGGATTCGCGGGTCGGGATTCTGCTGGTGGGCGACGTCGATACCGCCGTGGCGCTCGCGGCTCGGGCGCCCCAGGTGAAGCGCTTCAACGTGGGCGGCGTGCACCACCGCACCGGCCGCAAAGAACGCCTGCGCTTTGTCTACCTGACTGATGACGAAGCAGCGAAGCTGCGCCAACTCGCGGCGCGCGGCGTCGACGTGAGCGCGCAGGACGTGCCGACCGCGCGCGCGGTGCCCGTCGGGGAGTTCACATGAACCTCCCCCTCGAGCTCCTGATCGCGCTCGTCGGCTGGGGTACGCTGGTCGGCGTCGATCTGGTCAGCCTGCCCCAGATGATGATCGCTCGCCCGCTCGTGGCGGGCACCGTCGCGGGCGCCATCCTCGGCGACATCCCAACGGGGCTCAAGCTGGGCGTCGTGTTCGAGCTGCTGCAGTACGACATCCTGCCCGTCGGTGCCGTCCGCTACCCCGAATACGGGCCCGCGACCGTCGCCGCGGTGGCGACGGCGCACGCGGCACCCGGTGGGGAAGTGCTCGGACTCGGCCTGGGCGCGCTCGTGGGACTCGTGACGGCCCTGGTCGGCGGCCTCACGATCAACGAGCTGCGCCGCCTCAACTCGCGCATCGTGCACGCGGCGGCGGCGACGCTCGAGTCTGGAGATCCCGGCGCGCTCGTCCGCGTCCACGTCGGTGGGTTGCTCCGAGACGTGCTGCGGGCCGCGTTGGTGACCAGCGTCGGCCTCGTCCTCGCCTGGTTGGCTCGTCCGCTGCTCGCGGGAGCTCTTGTCGTTCGCGACGGTCGCCCCGCGCTCCTGCTCGCCGCGGTCGTGGTCGCGGCAGGGCTGGCCGCCGGCGCGGCGGGCACGCTGCGCCTCGTGGGTACGGGGCCAAATCTGAAATGGTTCGCCGCCGGGCTCGGCGGCGGACTGCTGGTGGCGGTGTGGCTCCGGTGAAAGGCGCGTTGGCCCGGGCGTTACTCCGGCTGTTCGCCGTCCAAGGCTCCTACAACTACGAGCGCATGCTCGGCGTCGGGGTCGGGGTTGCGGAGGAGCCTCTGCTCCGCGACCTCGCCGACGGCAAATACCGCCCCGCCGTTGCCCGCGGCGCTCATTTTTTCAATGCGCATCCCTATCTCAGCGGCCTCGCGGTTGGCGCGGCGGCCCGCGCGGAACACGACGGCGCTCCGCCTGATCAGATCGAGCGGTTGCGGGAAGCGCTGTGTGGCCCGCTCGGCTCGCTCGGCGATCGGTTGGTCTGGGCCGGATGGCTGCCGTTGCTGTCGGGACTGACGATTGCGGCGATCGCGCTGGGCGGCGGATGGATTGCGGTGGCGGGATTCCTGATCGTCTACAACATCGGTCACGTGGCGTTGCGCTGGTGGGCGCTCAACGCCGGATGGACATACGGCGCGCGCGTGAGCGTCGCACTGCACAGCCCGCTGCTGCAGAAAGCGTTGGCGCTGCTCGGACCGGCCATGGCGTTCGCCGTGGGCTTTGCCCTGCCGCTTGCGGCTCGCTTCCTGGCGGTTCCGTTCCCGCGCTGGGGCCAGCTGGCCGCGGTGGTGACGGCGGGGCTGGTGTTCCTGGCGCTGCGTTGGCGCAGTGACCGGTTGAATGGTCTCCGGGTGGCGCTGGGGTTGTCGGCTGTGGCGCTCGTCGTCGGGTTGATATGGCAGTAGTCGAGCGCGACGCCCAGATCGTGAACCCGCTCGGGATGCACGTGCGGCCGGGGGCGGAGTTCGTCAAAGTGGCGAACAAATTCAAGTCGACTGTCGAAGTGCACAAAGACGGCGCCGTCGTGAACGGCAAGAGCATCCTCGGCATGATGACGCTCGCCGCCGAGTGCGGCTCGTCCATCCGCATCAGAGCGGACGGCGATGATGCCGAGCAGGCGATGGCCGCGCTGCTCGAGCTCGTGGCCGCGGGCTTCCACGAGATGCACCTGAAGCCGCAGGCCAAAGAGAAGGAAGACGCGTGAGTCCAGACCGTCTCCTCAGGGGCATCGGCGTGTCGCCGGGGATCGCGATGGGGCCGACCGTCACGGTGCGGTGGGCGCTGCCCGAGGTCCCGCATCGTGTCGTGTCCCGCACCCAAGTCGAAAAAGAGGTGCGGCGCCTGCGGGCCGCCCTGAAGGACGTGCGCGGCCATTTCAGCGAGCTGCGCGCCCGCGCCGCGGACCGGGCTGGTGTGGACGAGGCGCGGATCTTCGATGCGCAGCTGCTGATGCTCGAGGACAAGGACTTCATCGGCGGCGTCGCGGAGCTGATCCGGGAGAACCACCTCACCGCGGAAAAGGCGTTCGAGTTCAAGACGCTCGAGGTGCGCGACCTCTGGACGGTGGCGGGGAATCCGCTGCTCAAGGAGCGTCTCGCCGATCTGACCGGCGTCGCCATCCGGGTGATCCAGCACCTCATGCACAAGCGCGGCGGGGCCGATGTCTGGGAAAGCCTGTCGCAGCCGTCGATTGTGGTCGCGCGTGAGCTGTCGCCGGGGCTGACGGTTCAGCTCGATCGCGACCAGATCGTCGGCCTGATCAGCGAGGAGGGCACGCGCACATCCCACGCGGCGATCCTGGCACACTCGATCGGCATCCCGGCGATCTTCGGCGTGCGCGGCGCGGTCGCGCGCATCCCTCAGGGGACCAAGGTGATCCTCGACGGCACGCGTGGAACGGTGCTGCTCGACCCGACGCCCACGGAAGTGGAGGAAGCCGAGCGGAAGGACACGAGCCGGCGCGAGCTGGCCGCTCGCCTCGAGGAAGCAGTCACGCAAGAGTCGGTCACCGTGGACGGAGTGCACATTGCGCTGCGTGGCAACGTGGACCTCCCCGACGAGCTCGACGACGCGAAGGCGCACGGTGCCGAAGGAGTGGGGCTCCTGCGGACGGAGTTTCTGATCACAGGGCATGGTGAGCTGCCGGACGAAGAGACCCAAACGAACTACTTCCGGCATGTAGGCGAGGCGTTTCCGGGACACCCGGTTGTCGTGCGCACCTACGATCTGGGTGGCGACAAATTTCCGGCCCCCTTCCGCGGCCCCCCCGAAGCAAATCCGTCGCTGGGCTGGCGCGCGATCCGGGTCTGCCTTGACGAACCGGCGATGTTTCGCACGCAGATCCGTGCCGTCTTACGGGCCGCAGTCACCGCGAATCTCCATCTGATGATTCCGCTCGTGACGCGGCTCGATGAGGTCGAGCGCACGCGCGAACTGATGCTGGAAGAAGCCGCACTGCTGGAGAAAGATGGAGTGGCCGCCGCCAGGTCTGTTCCGCTCGGCGTCATGGTCGAGACGCCGGCTGCCGCGGTGCTCGCCGATCGTCTCGTCGAGGTGAGCGACTTCCTCAGCGTCGGCACGAACGATCTCACGCAGTACACCCTCGTCGTGGACCGCGGCAATGCGCGTCTGGCAGACCGTTTCACACCGCACGATCCGAGCGTGTTGCGATTGCTGAAGCTGGTGGCCGAAGCGGCACGCGCGGCCGGCAAGCCGGCCAGCGTGTGTGGCGAAATGGCGTCGGAGCCGCTCTCGGCGTTTCTCTTGCTCGGTCTGGGATACGAAACGCTGTCCGTCGCTCCGCCGGCGTTGCCGCTCATCAAGTGGCTCATTCGCCAGGTCACGACCGCGCAGGCGCGATCCGCAGCGGACGCGGCGCTCGCGGCACGGTCCGCGGAGCTGGCACTCGATATCTTGCGTTTTGCACTCGCAGAAGCGGTGGATCTGACACTGCTCGATCCCGACGCGCGGTTGCCCGCCGGACGGCGCTCCGGTAGTTTGAAACTCTAAGGACCCAAACACATGCCAACTCATCGTCACGTCTTCACTTCCGAGTCGGTTACGGAAGGCCATCCCGACAAGATCGCGGATCAGATCTCCGACGCGATCCTCGATGCTATCCTGGTCGAAGATCCCTCGGCGCGGGTCGCGTGCGAGACGCTGGTCACGACCGGCGTCGCGGTGGTGGCGGGCGAAATCACCACCGACACCTACGTCCATATTCCCGACATCGTGCGCGGCACGATCACGTCGATCGGTTACACCGACGCCAACTTCGGCTTCGATGCGCAGACCTGCGCGATCCTGACGACGATCGATCGCCAATCGACCGACATCGCCCTGGGCGTGGATAAAGGCGGCGCGGGCGACCAAGGGATGATGTTCGGCTACGCGACGGACGAGACACCTTCACTGATGCCATTGCCGATCGTGATCGCCCATCGCCTCGCCGAACGCCTCGCCACGGTGCGCAAGAGCGGTGAGCTCCCCTGGCTCCGGCCGGACGGCAAGACGCAGGTCAGCGTGGTGTACGAAGGCTCGAAGCCCGTGGCGATCGACAAGGTCGTGGTGTCGGCGCAGCACTCCGACATGATCGACAACACCCAACTGCGGGCGGGCATTCTGGCCCATGTCGTTCGGCCGGTGGTCCGCGATGCAGGCTTCGACGTGATCGACAAGAACGTGCTCGTGAATCCCACGGGCCGCTTCGTCGTCGGCGGGCCGCAGGGCGATGCCGGCCTCACCGGCCGCAAGATCATCGTCGACAGCTATGGCGGCATGGCGCGGCACGGCGGCGGCGCCTTCAGCGGCAAGGACCCTTCGAAAGTCGATCGCTCCGCCACCTACGCGATGCGGTGGGTGGCGAAGAACATCGTCGCGGCGGGCCTGGCGAAGCGCTGCGAAGTCCAGGTCGCCTACGCGATCGGCGTGGCGGAGCCTGTCTCGATCATGGTGGACACGTTCGGCACGGGTAGCGTGCCGCAGGACGCGCTGGAAGCGGCGGTCCGCGAGGTCTTCGACCTCACGCCGGCGGGGATCATCCAGGCGCTGAATTTACGCAATCCGATCTATCGACCCACCGCGGCCTACGGGCACTTCGGACGGGCGCCTGAAAAGCGCCGCGTTGGCGCCGGGGAGCAAGGCGAGCGCGAAGTGGAACTCTTCACCTGGGAGCACGTCGACCGCGTCGAGGAGCTGAAGGTCGCGGCGGAGCGGGCATCCCGAACTTCCCGGAAGGCCAATGTCTGAGACGATAACTAAGGGCGGCGCCAAGGCGACGAACGACATCAAGGACATCCGGCTCGCCGAGGTAGGCCGGCGTCGCACCGAGTGGGCGGAGCGCTCGATGCCGGTGCTGCGGCAGATCCGGGAACGGTTCGCGCGCGAGCGCCCCCTGACAGGGAAGCGGCTGGCGGCCTGCCTCCACGTCACCACGGAGACAGCCAGCCTGGCCGTGACGCTGCAGGCGGGCGGTGCCGATGTCGCGCTGTGCGCCTCCAATCCGCTCTCCACGCAGGACGACGTCGCCGCGCATCTCGTCAAGGACCACGGCATCAAGGTCTTCGCGATCAAAGGCGAGGATCACGCGACCTATTATGAGCATATTCGTGCCGCGCTCGCGCACCGTCCCGACATCACGATGGACGACGGCGCCGATCTCGTCAGCGCGCTGCACATGATCGCCCTGAATCGCCTCGACGACCTCGCGCCGCCGGTCCGCAAGTGGGTCGAGACGCTCTCGGCGGCGGACCGCAAGGCGCTCGTCGGGGGCGTGATCGGGTCGACGGAGGAGACCACGACGGGGGTGATTCGTCTCAAGGCGATGGCGAAAGACGGCGTGCTCCAGTTCCCCGTGATCGCCGTCAACGATTCACAGACCAAGCATCTGTTCGACAATCGCTACGGGACGGGCCAGTCGACGCTGGATGGAATCATCCGGGCCACGAATCTGCTCATCGCCGGGAGCACGGTGGTGGTGGCGGGGTATGGGTGGTGCGGTCGCGGTTTCGCGATGCGGGCGCGCGGCGCCGGCGCCAACGTGCTGGTGACCGAGATCGACCCGATGAAGGCGCTCGAAGCGCAAATGGACGGCTATCGGGTCGTGCCGATGGAAGAGGCAGCGCCGCAGGGCGACTTGTTCGTGACGCTGACGGGCAATGTCGAGGTCATCCGAGTGGAGCACATGCGGGCCATGAAGGACGGCGCAATTCTCGCGAACTCGGGACACTTCAACGTGGAAATCGATCTCGAGGGGTTGAAGAAAGCAGGCGACGGTCCCAGACCGGTGCGCGACTTCGTCGAGGAGTGGCGAATCGCCGGCAAGCGGCTGTTCGTGCTTGCCGACGGGCGCCTCATCAACCTGGCCGCCGCCGAAGGCCACCCCGCCAGCGTCATGGACATGTCGTTTGCCAATCAGGCGCTGGCTGCCGAGTACGTGGTCAACCAGGCGAAGCAGCTGTCCCAGGACGTGCATCGCATTCCAGTCGAGCTCGATCAGGAGATCGCGCGCCTCAAGCTGCAGTCGATGGGGGTGGCGATCGACACGCTCACACCCGCACAGCGCAAGTATCTCGCCTCCTGGGATATGGGCACCTGATGGCGGCACCGGGGGGAGCCATGCTGCAGGTTCGAGTAGCTCACCTCGGGCTGGATCGCACGACCAACACGCCGGTCGTGATTCTGCAAGAGAACGATGGGCAGCGGGTGTTACCGATCTGGATCGGGCCGGCCGAAGCCAGCGCGATCGCCATGGAGCTGGCCGGCGTCAAATTCTCGCGTCCCCTCACGCACGACCTGCTGAAGCAGGTAATCGTCGGCTTGGGGGCCGAGCTCCGCAAAGTGATCATCACGCAGGTGAAGGACAACACCTACTTCGCCGAGCTGCACATCTATCGGGGCGACACGGTCATCCAGATCGACGCGCGGCCGTCCGACTCGATCGCGCTGGCGCTGCGCCTGAAGGCGCCCATTCTCACGAGCGAAACGTTGCTCGAGCTGACCTCCGTCGACACGAGCGACGGCTCGATCCAACCCGGCGGGGGACCGGGCGGGTCGCCGCTCGACGCCGACACGCTGAAGTCGTACCTCCAGAACCTCGATCCTGAAGATTTCGGGAAGTTCACGCCGTAGCTGTCTGATCGTGTGGCTCGGCGCCTGCTCGACGCTGGCGGCACAACAGCCGGTCAGCGTCAGCGGACGCGTGCTTCACGGCGGCCGGGACACGGTGCCGCTCCCCAACGCCATGGTCGTGCTGCATCACATCAGCCGAATGAGTTCCGGGCCGGTCGACTCGACCCGCAGCGACGCGCGCGGCCGCTATCGGTTCGAGCTGCGCAACGTCGACAGCACCGGCCCGTACGTCGTCAGTGTCTGGTACGACAGCCTCGCCTATGTGTCGGCGGCGCTCGGCATCAGTGGCCGGCCCTCCCGCGTCGCTCACGTCGATGACATCGTGGTGTTCGAGACCACCACGGATGGGCCGCCGATCGCGTTGGCGCGCCGCCTCCTGACGATCGCGCGCGCGGGCGCCGCCGGCACACGGGAAGTGCTGGAGATTCTGGAGCTCGAGAATGGCGGCCAGACGACCCGCGTCACGGACGACACCGTGCGGCCGACCTGGGCGGGACGCGTGCCGGAGCATACCGGGCAATTTCGCGGTGGGGAGGGCGATATCTCGCCCGAAGCGATGCGCTTTCGCCATGACAGTGTGCTGGTCTTCGCGCCGATCGGACCGGGCCAGCCGAAGCGGCTGAACTTTGCCTACACGCTCGCCGCGGGCGTCCGGACGCTCGTCATACCGATCGATCAACCGACCGCCGTCGTCAACCTGCTCGTCGAGGACACCACGGCGGTGGTCCGCGCGCCCAAGCTCGAGTCGCTCGGCGTGCAGGCGGTCGAGCAGCGGACCTTCGCGACGTACCGCGCCGGCCCGCTCGCGCCGGGAGACCGCATCGAGATCCACTTGCCGGCCGGGGAATTCCGCGCGCAGCGGTTGCTGCCGTATATCATCGCTGTCCTGGCGAGCGGAATGGTCGTCGCATTGGTCTGGGCGCTGAGAAAGAGGCCATCTGCCGTCAGCCGTCAGCCATCTGTGTAAAGGTTGCTGATGGCAGACGGCTGCTGGCAGTCGGCCGCCGGCTTGCGCACCGCGTGTCGGACTTCTAAACTGAGCCAGTCACAAGTTCGCGAACGGGGATACGGAAGCCGGTGCAAGTCCGGCGCGGCCCCGCCACTGTAACGGGCAGTTGGGGCACGTCAATGGCGTGCCCATACACGTCTGGCCACTGGGATCTGTTGCCTGGGAAGGCCTCGTGTTCGAGCCCGGAGCCAGGAGACGTCTTCGTTCGCGCCACCAGTTGGTTCCCTCGCGGGAGGGATGGTGCTGCGCAGACTCTCCGTCGTTGTCCTAATCGTCTTCTGTGCATGTCACACGTCGGCACGTCGGCACGAAGCTGCGCCGGCTCGCCGCGTCGTGTCGCTCCTTCCCTCATTCACTGAGATCCTCTTCGCGATCGGCGCCGGCGACCGCGTTGTCGGCCGCACGCAATGGTGCGACTATCCGCCCGCTGCGTTCGCGGTGCCCAGCGTGGGCGACGGCATGCCCCCCAACGTCGAAGCGGTGGCGGCGCGGAAGCCGGACCTCGTGGTGTTGTACAACGCCGGGCCCAACGTCACCGCCGCGCAGCAGCTCGAGCGCATCGGCATTCGCGCAGTGCTTCTGGACTTAAACCGACTAGAAGACCTCGGTCCGGCTACGCGGATGCTTGGCCGGCTAACGGGGCGACAGGAACAAGCGGAATCGCTTGCGAGCGCGATGGAGAGCCTCCTCCACCAACCTCCACCAACCTCGACACCCTCCACCACCCTCGCCTTTGTCGTTTGGGACAACCCGCCGATCATCATCGGCCGCGGGAGTTACCTCGACGAGCTGGCGACCCGCGCCGGCGCGCGCAACGTCTTCAGCGACGTCGCGGCGCCGTCTGCGCAGGTCTCGCTCGAGACGATCGTCGCGCGCGATCCCCGGTGGATCGCCGTGCTCTCGGACTCGGGGACGCCGCCCGCCTTCGCCAAGCGCCGGGAGTGGCGCGCCGTGCGGGCGGTGCGGGAAGGGCGGTTCCTGCTGCTCAGAGGCTCGCTGTTCGGCCGCCCCGGGCCGCGTTCCGGCCAGGCGATTCGGGAATTGCGGGAAAAACTCGAGCATGGACCCAACCGATGAAGTGGACCATCCTGGGTGTGGCAACGCTGCTCGCGTTCATCGCGAGCGTGGTCCTGGGCCCCGCGGCCGTCCCGCTGGGCGAGCTCCTACACTCCGACATCGTGTGGAGCCTGCGCGTGCCGCGTGCCCTGCTCGCTTTTCTGGTCGGCGGTTCGCTGGGCGTCGCGGGCGCGGGATTACAGGCGCTGGTGCGCAATCCCCTTGCCGATCCGTTCCTGCTGGGCTTGTCCGGTGGAGCAGGGTTGGGCGCGGTCAGTGCGATCGCGCTCCATCTGTCCGGGCCCTGGGCGTTGCCGATCGCGGCCTTTGTTGGCGCGCTGGCGGCGTTAGGGCTCGTCTATCGCCTCGGCCTGATCGGCGGAGCGGCGCTCGATCCGCGAATCCTGCTGCTGGGCGGCGTAGCGATCGGCGCCTTTGCGGCCGCTATCACGACGGCCATCGTGTCGCTGGCCGACGCCGCCGAGCTGCGCAACGCGTTCCTGTGGCTCTGGGGCGGACTCTCGGGAGCGTCCTGGGATTCCGTTCTCCTGGTGGCACTGTACGCGCCCATCCCGCTCATCGTGCTGCTTGCAGCCTCACGTCCCCTCGATCTGCTGGCATTGGGCGAAGAGTCCGCCGGCTATCTCGGCGCCGACGTCGAAGTGGTAAAGCGACGCGTCTATCTCGCCGCCTCGCTCCTCACGGCCGCCGCGGTGGCCGTCTCCGGAGTGATTGGGTTCGTCGGCCTCGTCGTCCCGCACATCGCGCGACTGACGTGGGGACACCGGCACCGCGCATTGTTGCCCGCGGCTTTCGTCGGTGGGGGCGCGCTACTCGCCGTGGCCGATACGCTGGCGCGCACCGTTGTGGCGCCCCGTGAGCTGCCGGTCGGCGTCGTCACCGCGCTGATCGGCGTGCCCGTATTTGCGCTGCTGCTGCGGCGTTGGACGATTGCATGAACAACGTGCGTGGGGTGTGGTACGTGGTGCGTGGGGTGCCGCGATGCTGAAGCTCGCCAACGTCAGCTATCGGTATCCTGGTGCCTCGCGCGACGCGCTGACGGATGTGTCGCTGTCAGTCGGACCCGGCGAGTTCCTTTCAGTCCTCGGTCCGAACGGCAGCGGCAAAACCACCCTCGTGCGCATTGCTCTGGGTGGCTTGACGCCTCTCGTGGGACGTGCCGACGTGATCGATCGTCCTGCATCTCATTGGCCGCGCCCGGATCTCGCCCGGCTCGTAGGCGTCGTTCCACAACGCGAGGATAATCTTTTTCCGCAGCGCGTTCGCGAAACGGTGCTGCTCGGCCGCTACCCCCACCTCACCCTGTGGGGCCGCGAGCGCGCGGAAGACCACGCGGCGGTGGACCGCGCGCTCGCGGCCTGCGATGTCGCCGATCTCGCTGACCGGTGGTTGTGGACCCTGTCCGGCGGCGAATATCAGCGGGTCCGCGTGGCGCGGGCGCTCGCACAGGAGCCCAGGCTCCTCGTGCTCGACGAGCCTGGGATGTCGCTCGACCTGAAACATGAGATGGGATTGTTCGAGCTCGTGCGCGGCCTCGTCGAACAGGGGCTTGGCGTGCTCATGATCACGCACGACTTGAACCTTGCGGCCCGCTTTGCCGACTCACTGCTCCTGCTCGCGGGCGGGCGCGCGATCGCCTCGGGACCACCCACGGATGTGCTGACCCAGCAAACCGTCGAAACCGTGTTCTCCTGGCCGGTCACCATGCAAACCGTCGATGGCCGTCCCCAAATGATTCCCCTCCGCCACGCCAAGGAGTCCCGCCCATGAATGTCGCGCTGCTCGCCCTCGCCCTGACCATCCAGCAACCGCAGGACACCGTCGTCCTGAAGCCGATCGTGGTGACCGCGACCCGCACGCCGGTGTCCGCGGAGCTGGTGCCATCGGCGGTGACGGTGCTGCGCGGCGTCGATCTCGTCGCCCAGGGGATCCGCACCGTCGCCGACGCGCTGGAAATGGTGCCCGGTGCCCACATCGTCGAGACGGGGAGCTACGGCGGCCAGACATCGCTGTTCATGCGCGGCGGCGAGAGCGATTACGTGAAGCTGTTGCTCGACGGGGTGCCGTTGAACCAGGCCGGTGGTGGGATCGACCTCGCGCATCTCACGACCGACAACATCGACCGGATCGAGATCGTGCGCGGACCCGTGAGCGTGCTATACGGCTCGGATGCCATGACCGGTGTGGTGCAGATCTTCACCCGCTCGGGCGGCGGCAGCCACATCACGGCGCCCCAGCTCGGAGCAGAGCTGCGGGCCGGGACCTACGATTCGAGAGACGGCGCGCTGGACATCGTCGGCGGGACCAGGACCTTCAGCTATTCGGCCCGGGCCTCGCAATTCTCCTCCGACGGGCTGTATCCCTACAACAATCACTACCGCAACCGCGTGGCGAGCGCCCGCCTGCGTGTGATGCCCGACTCCCGCACCGATGCGAGTCTCACGTATCGATATGGCGACGACCTCTACCACTTTCCGACGAACGGCCAGGGCGCTCCGGTCGACTCCAACCAGCGCGCGGCCGAGCGCGGCCCGTTGCTGAGCCTGAGCGCCGGCCGGGTGTTGGGCGAGCATCTCGAAGCGCGAATCAACGTGGCCCTGAAGGAGGCCCGCCAGTTTTACAACGACGAGCCCGATTCCCCGGGCGAGGACGGCGCGTTCTGGAGCCGTGACTATCTGCGAAGATCGTCGGTTGGTGCATTCGTGACATGGCGAAATCACGACAAGATCAACGTGATCAGCGGCGTCGAATACGAAGATGAGCGCCAGCGCGGGCGCAGTGAGTTTACGACGCGGGCCGGCCCGCCATTTCCCGATTCCATTGCCGTGCAACGCAACAACACGGGATACTTTACGCAGGCAGTCATTGGTGCGGGACGCGCTTCCGTCACGCTGGGCGGGCGCGTGGATGACAACTCGGAATTCGGCTCGCATGGCACGTATCGGGCCGGCGTCGTGTATCGACTTGCAGCCGGCACGCGGCTGCGGGCCTCGGCGGGCACCGGCTTCAAGGAGCCCACCTTCTTTGAGAACTTCGCGCGTGGCTCATTTCGTGGGAACCCGTACCTCAAGCCTGAGAGCTCGAAGAGCTGGGAGGTGGGGGTTGAGCACACGCTGAAGGGAGGCCACGCCCGTGCGGCCGTTACCTATTTCAACCAGCGGTTCCAACATCTGATTGATTTCACCTCCAATCCTGTTCCGCCGGATTCGTTCAATTATTTCAACGTCGGAGGGGCGTCAGCCGATGGTGTCGAGTTGAGCGTGGCATTCGAGTTCAACTCTGGCGGCAGCGCGAAGCTGACTTATGACTACCTGCGCACTCGTGTCGAGAACCCGGGCTTCGGTACTGGACCTGACGCCGCGTTTAGCCCGGGGAGGCGGCTGCTTCGGAGACCCACTCACGGATTTGTACAGGAAACCGTCGTGCCCATTGGAAACCGGCTGCGTGCAACGCTGATGATCCGTTTTGTGGGCGATCGAGACGATCTCGATTTCTCGCAGACCCCTGCAGGGCGCCTAACTCTCCCTCCCTACAGTCGCGTTAACGTGAGCGCGGAGTATCGGCCGCTGAACCGTGTCGCGGGGCTTTCTTTGAGTGTGCGTGTGGAGAACCTGTTCAACAACCACTCGTCGGAAATCACAAACTTCCGGGTCAGGGGACGGCTTGTGATCATCGGTTGCCGGACAGTCTTGGCGCTCTGAGCAGGCCTCTCGTCGCCGCGTGCGAGAGGAACCGCCGATTATCAATCGCAAACATTTGGCGCCCGCTTGCAGTCACATGCCTGTCGAAATATGTCCGGCACTCATTCGACACGGCGGGGTATCCGCAGGCGGTTGCGCACGCAATTGAAGCAGTCACGTAACCCGTTGTGCACGGTGTACGACTTGTTTCTACAACTGTATCAGCAGGGGGTGCGGCATGCGTTTACTTCGAATCGTAGGAGCCGTCGGCGTAAGTGTGGCCCTCGTACTCTTGGGCGCGTGCTCAGATCAGCCAACCAGACCTGATCGGGGCTCCGATCCACTTGTCGCATCGGCCCATTCGCCGCAGTTCGACATACGAGCAGTTCAGATGGATCTCCCGCCGAGGCCGCGTCCTTGGGATACCGACGATGGTGGACTTGTTGACGCGCTCCGAGCACAGGACGGCCACGCCATCATCGCGTTCAAGGCGCCAACGAGCCGTCGGTCCTCCGAGGCACGCGGTCTGCGAGCGGCAGTGCCTGCGGCCTCGATTGAGCTGGGGCTCTCGCTTCTCCGCGGCAGCGGTGCCGAGGTGATGTATGTCTACCGCACCTTCGGGGCTGCATGGGTCCGCATCGATCCTGCTCTGGGGCCTCAACTGCGTCGTCACCCACTGATCGACTATATCGAGCCCCGTCAGTGGTTCCAGCTCGATCGTAGCCCAGCACGCGTAATGGCCGCGAAGGGAATGCTCGCTGTGCAAGGAGGCCAGACGACGCCTTGGGGCATCAAGATGGTCCGTGCGCCAGAGAGCTGGTCGCTCACCACCGGAACTGGTGTCAAGACCCTGATCATCGACACGGGCATCGGAGCGCACGACGATCTCCCGGCTATCCCCCCGGTGAACTGTGGCGGCGGTTTTGGTGGTTGTGATGACGGTCCATTCTTTCACGGCACGCATGTAGCCGGGATTGTCCTTGCGCGAAACAACGCCATCGGTGTAGTAGGTGTGGCTCCGGGGGTAGATGGCAGCGATTTGTTCGCTTGGGGAGCGTGTGACTCGAATACAGGCGGTTGCTCCACAACAGAAATTGCTGCGGGTATTGATGAGGGGCGAACCGATTCGGTGAAAGTTATTAGTATGAGTTTGCATGGCCCATTTGATCAGGGTGTTGCGAACGCCGTGGCCCAAGCGTGGCAAGCTGGTATCGTGCTCGTCGCAGCTGCCGGTAACCACTCAACCGCTCGCCCCCAAGACAATATCGTGGTTTACCCGGCTGGAAACACCAACGTCATCGGGGTTGCCGGGGTCCAGACCGACAAGAGTTTCGCGAGTACGAGTCCATGCCCCCATCCACTTGGGGGACAGGTAGCCTCCAATTCAGGTTCGCATGTCGACCTCGCGGCTCCATTCTGGGCTCTGAGTACGGTGGGCTCGTCCGCCTATGAGGACGAACGGCAGGGCTGGTGTGGCACTTCAATGGCGACACCGCATGTCACGGGTGCGGCAGCACTTCTGTGGGCTCAGAACCCTACTTGGACTAACCAACAAGTCGTCGATCGGCTCTTTGCCACGGCACTCGCCGCGCCAGGTCAGGAACTCTTAGTTGGTCACGGCCTCGTCGACGCAGCGAACGCCGTCGGTCTTGGTGCTCCCCGAATTGGTAGACCGCTTCAGGATGTCAGCAACACTGGGGGATTCACTGCTAGTTCTGGAACAGCCTTGTGGGCGATGACCGACGAGGCGCTACCTGATGGGAACACGACTTATGTCGTCAAAGAAGCCGACGATGGTACGTACACGTTCGAGGTGAAACTCACTAGCTTGGCCGATGTCTACAATGCGTCTAACCCTGCGGTGATGCGGCTTCGACAGTTCGTCTACATTGTCGATTTCCCACAGAATTTAGGTGCAGTGCAGACGACGATGACATTACTCCAGGGGATTACCCAAATCGCAACGACGACGTTTACAGCACAGCCGGGCCAGTACACCCAAATGCTTGATTATGCACTGACCTCGGCTGAACGAGCGGCGATCACTAATCCTGCGGATCTCCGAATGCGAGTGTCGGTACGAATCGCGACTCAGGATATTCAGAGGCGGGGTTGCCGGGTGACCTTCATCGAATTTGACAACAACCCGAGCTAAGAGCTTGGGGCCGTCCCGTGCACCACTCCCCGACGCTCGATACCCGGAGCAGTCCGGGCTACCGCTCGTATCTCATGGCGCCCGACGTGCCCCGTCCCGGGGCGCTGCGCCGCCCTGGCGGTACTAACGCCGCAGCAGCTCATCACACGCGATATCGCCGCCTGCACGGCGTTCGATCGCCGCGCGCACCGGGCGGGGGTCGGCGGTGAAGCGGAGATGCTAGCCCCGGCCCAACGCATAGTCTCGCTGTTGCCGAGCGCGACGGAGATCGTGTGCGCGCTCGGTCTGGAAGAGCGGCTCGTCGGGATTTCGCACAGCTGCGACTACCCGCCGAGCGTGACCTGCCTGCCGCGGCTCTCCCGTCCTCGCGCGAATCTCGAAGGGGTGTCGAGCGGTGAGATCGACGCCGCAATTCGGGCGGCGATGCGGGACTATGGGAGCGTATACGAAATCGACATCGAAGGTCTCACCGCACTGCAGCCGGACCTCGTGCTCACGCAGGGCATCTGCGATGTGTGTGCGGTGCCTGAAAAGCAGGTGGTTGGGGATTTGGGGCTAGGGACTCGGGTCTTGTCCTTAGACGCACATGACATGGCGGCAATCTTCACGAGCATTCGGGACATTGGGCACGCGACCGGCACCGTCGCACCGGCCGAGCGTCTAGTTGCCGACTTGCAGCGCCGCATCGCGGTGGTTCGCACAAAAGTCGCCGGGCGGCCCAAGCCGCGCGTCCTCGCGCTCGAGTGGCTCGATCCCCCTTACGTGCCCGGCCATTGGGTACCGGAACTGGTCGAAGCAGCGGGCGGCGAACTGCTGGCTGGCACCGCGCGTCGGCCCTCGTACCGGATGGAATGGGCGGACTTGCAGGGACTCGAGCCTGATGTCCTCCTGGTCATGCCCTGCGGCTTCAACCTCGAGGAAACGCAGCGCGAGGCCGTGCGTCATAGACGGCAGCTGCGGGCCGTGGGCGGCCGGGTCCACCTGCTCGACGCGTCGGCAAACTTCAGCCGTTCCGGTCCCCGAGTCATCGACGGATTGGAGATTCTCGCGTCGACGTTCGCCGCCCTTCGCCGCCCTTCGCCGCCGTAGTATCACGCCGCCGTCTTCTCTCGCCGCCGCTTCATCTCGTCGCCCTTATATTTCCGATGTGAGTCTCGTTTCCACACCTGCTGTCGTCCTTCGGACTTACCGCTACAGCGAGACGTCCAAGATCGTGCGGCTCGCGACGCGCGACTACGGCGTCCAGAGCGCCATCGCCAAAGGAGTCCTCCGCCCGCGCAGCCCCTTCGGCGCCGCGCTCGAAACGCTGAGCGAGGGCGTCGCACAGCTGTATCACCGGGAGACGCGCGAGCTGCAGACGCTGGCGGCATTCGACGTGATCCAGCTGCGGCGCGATCTCGCGGGTGACCTGGGCCGCTTTGCGGGGGCGGCGGCGCTATCCGAAGTCATGCTGAAGATGGCGCCCCCGGCGCCGCTTCCCGCCGCCTACGAGGCCTTCCTACTCGGCCTGGACGCGTTGGTCGGCGCCGCGCCCCATCAGGCCGACGCGGTCGCGGTCCGCTGGCTGTGGCTGCTCGTCGGTGTGCTGGGATTTGCACCGCAGCTCGACGCGTGCGTGCGTGACGGGAACGCCGTTTCCGGGACGGTCGCGTTCAGTATCGCCGAGGGCGGTGTCTTGTGCACCAAATGCGCGGGTGTTCAGCCTCCCACCAAGCTGCCGCCCCACGCCTATCGCGATCTGGTCGCCTTGAACAGCGAACAGGCGGAACTCCCCGCGTTGGACGTCGCCCACGCGGCCGCGCATCGGCGGTTGATCGCGCGCTTCATCCGGCACCATTTGGACGAGACGGGAAGGAACGGAAAAGAACCGAAGGCAAGTGCCATCGACATCTGGGAGCGCGGCGCGTGGGCTCACGCAGCTTCGTAATCGGCACCGCCGGGCATATCGATCACGGGAAGACCGCGCTGGTAAAGGCCCTCACCGGTGTGGATACCGACCGTTGGGAAGAAGAGAAGCGCCGCGGCATCACCATCGATCTCGGATTCGCCCCGCTGCCGCTGCCCGGCGGCATTCAAGCCAGTGTCGTCGATGTCCCCGGTCATGAAGGATTCGTCAAAAACATGCTCGCCGGCGCAACCGGTATCGATGTCGCGCTGCTCATCATCGCCGCCGACGAAGGGATCATGCCGCAGACGGAGGAGCACCTCGCCATCGTCGAGCTGCTTGGCGTGCGGCGCGGTATCCCAGTCCTCACCAAGCGCGATCTCGTCGACGACGAGTGGCTCGCGCTGGTCCGGACCGAAGTGGCCCAACGCCTTTCGCGCAGTCGCATCCGGTGGACCGATCCCATTGCGGTGAGCGCGCTCAAGGCGGAGGGTTTGGAGGATCTGAAAAAAGCGTTGGGGGAGGTTGTGGAGGATCTGCAAGAACGGTCGACGGACGATCTGTTTCGCTTGCCGATCGATCGAGTGTTCTCGCTGCCCGGCGCGGGGACGGTGGTGACCGGCTCGACCTGGAGCGGAACGGTGTCCGGCGGCGCGAATGTGCGGTTGCTTCCCCTGGATCGCGAAGTCCGGGTGCGGTCGATCCAGGTTCACAGCCACGACGCAGATCGCGCAGGCCCCGGCCGGCGGACCGCCCTAGCGTTGGTCGGTGTCGCGAAGGAAGAACTCGAGCGCGGCGACGTCGCCGTCACGGGCTCGGGATGGGGCGCGACGAGCACGCTGGATGTCTCGCTCGAGCTGCTCCCATCACTCCGCAAGCCGCTCGCCGTCCGTTCCCGGATCCGCGTGCACCTTGGCACGACCGAAGTACTGGGACGCGTAGCGCAGGTGCGTGGGATAGCGCCGGGGGAAACGGGGCTCGCCCGTCTGCTCCTGGAACGGCCCCTCGTCGCCCGCGGCGGCGACCGATTCGTCATCCGCAGCTTCTCGCCCGTCACGACGATCGGCGGCGGCGTCGTGTTCGATCCCTTTCCCCCCAAGCGCCCCCGGGTCTCGGAGCGCGGTCTCGCGGTCGGTCAACCTGCGGCGGAGCGGCTGGCGCGATTGGTGGAGGAGGCGGGTCTCGGCGGAGTGCGGTCGGCGGATCTTCCCGTGCGGTTGGGCATTCTTCCTTCTGACGTATCCGCCACAATCGCGGCCGTCGGGAAAGGCGTCCTGTCCGTAGGGGATGTGGTCGTGGCGCGACGGGCCATAGCGGCGGAGGTGGAACGGCTCGCAGGCGTGGTCGCCGCGCACCATGAGGAGCATCCCCTCGATCCTGGGCTCTCATTGCAAGCGTTGCGCGCCGGCATCACTGCACCGGCCGCGGTGCTCGATTTGCTCATCGAACATGGGGTAAAGAAGCAGGCATGGGAGCTGGTCGAGAACGGCGCTGCGGTCCGAAAGCCGGGTTGGCAGGCGGCGCTCAGGGAACGGGCGGGAGATGCTGGCGGACGCCTGGCGGCGCGGCTGCGGGAGGCGCGCTGGCAGCTTCCGACCGTGGCCGAGCTAGAACGTGAGTTTGCCGATCCTTCCGTCCCCGCGCTGCTCGCGCACCTCGCGCGGGAGGGATCGGTCGAGCGCGTGGACCAGGAGCGCTATGCGCTGAAACAGGCGCTGGAGGAGTTCCGTCGAGCGGTGGAAGACACGCTGCGCGAGCTGGGTGCCGCGACCCCGGCGCAATTCCGCGACCGGCTGGGTCTGACACGCAAGTACTTGATCCCGCTGCTCGAGTGGGCGGATCGGCGTGGCATCACAAGTCGAAAGGGCGATACCAGGGTTTTACGTGCTTGACAGTCTAGTGGCGGTTCCTAGCTTTTTGGGTAGCACCATTAACCTTTGCGTCCTGTACCAACCAAGGAGAGCGGTCTAACGCATCTTTACGTCTGCAGAGGAGTCGGTGAGATGAAGCTGTACGCCTGGGCAGTGCTGGTGGGGGGGCTCGGGGCAGAGTTGACGGGAGGAGTCGGTGGGGTTTTGGGGCAGGCGCCGCCCGCGCCGCCACCCCCGCTCGTCGAGCTCAAGCAGAACTACCCGAATCCGTTCAACCCGGCGACCACGATCCCATTCACGTTGAATGGTGAGTTGTTTGCCAACGGTCACCGGCCGAAGGTGTCGCTCAAGATTTACAACGTGCTGGCGCAGCAGGTTGCGACGCCCATCCTGCAAGGGACGGGCGAGGAGCTCACCGAGCTCGAGCTGACCTGTAATACGCCCACGACGGGGTGCACCTTCAACGCGTACTGGGACGGCAAGGTCCTGAAGACCGATCAGGAAGCGGCGTCGGGCGTGTACATCTATCAGCTGGTTGTCGACGGTAGACGATTTACGAAGAAGATGATTGTGATGAAGTAGGGGCGGTAAAGAGGCGGTAAAGGGGCGGTAGGAGTGCTTACTCTGAGCCTGTCCCGATTTCGTGGACACCCAATGGCGTAGATTCTGCCAAGGGGGTGTCCCATGGGGAAGGGCCCGCGGAAGTTCGATGAGCAGTATAAGCGTGAGGCCGTCCGGTTTCTCGAGGAGACCGGGCGGCCGTTGCGTCAGGTCGCCGCCGAATTGAAAGTCAGTGAGCAGGCCCTCTGGCGCTGGCGCAAGAAGTATGGGACGGGGGATCGCGAGCAGCTGACGCCGACGGAGCGGGCGGAGCTGCGCCGATTGCGCCGCGAGGTCGTTCCAGCGCGCGGGTGCACGGACACGATCGGTCGTGGTCGCGCAGGCTGTGCTCACAGATCATGTTCATATCCTCGTTCGGTGTGCACCCGACGCGACCGTCAGCGGCTTTGTCAGAGAAGCAAAGTCTGAATCATCGAGGCGGGCCGGAAAATTCCTACGATGGCAGCGCGGTTACTCGGCGGATTCTGTTAGCAGGTCGCACGTGATGCGCGTCCGGTGCTACATCGCCAAGCAATTCGCCCATCACCCCGACAAGATCCCTCCAGAGTAGGGAGCCCCGCGGCCGTGGCGCGGGGCTACAAGGAGTTCTCCGCGGCCGTGGGGCTACAAAAGGCGGTAACTCCCATTCTTCCTTTCAGTTGCACCGCTTTGCACGCTATATTTTCGGAATGAAGTCCTCCGACATCCGCCGCAAGTTCATCGACTACTTCAAGGCCCAGCGGCACCAGGAGGTACCAAGCTCCTCCCTGGTCCCCGCCGACGATCCGACGCTGCTCTTCACCAACGCCGGAATGGTGCAGTTCAAGCGGGTGTTCCAGGGTCTGGAACGCCGTGACTACACGCGGGCGGTCACCTGCCAGAAGTGCGTGCGGGCCGGGGGGAAGCACAACGATCTCGAGCAGGTCGGCCACACCGCGCGCCACCACACCTTCTTCGAGATGCTCGGCAACTTCTCCTTCGGCGACTACTTCAAGAAGGAAGCGATCGAATACGCCTGGGAGTGGGTGACCAGCAGCCAATGGCTGGGCATCGATCCCGACCGGCTGTACGTGACGGTCCATCACTCCGATGACGAAGCGCGCAAACTCTGGCGTCAGGTCACCGGGATCGCCGACAGCCGGATCTTCGGGTTGGGTGACAAGGACAACTTCTGGCAGATGGGCGATACCGGACCCTGCGGCCCATGCTCGGAGATCTTGGTCGACATCCGGAGCACGGAGCGCGGAGCACGGAGCAGAGACCTGAGCCTCGAAGAGTTCGTGCGCATCAGCGAAGCGGGACAGCTCCTGGAGATCTGGAACCTCGTCTTCATGCAGTTTGATCAACAGCCGGACGGCACGCGCTCCGTGCTCCCTGCTCCGTCCGTAGACACCGGGGCCGGCTTGGAGCGGATCTCGGCGGTCGTGCAGAACGTGCCGTCCAACTTCGACACCGACCTCTTTCTGCCGATCATCGCGCAGGCCGTCGAAATCGTGGGACGCCCGTACGATCACGGCCCATCCGGTGCGCCGTATCGCGTGCTCGCCGATCATGCGCGCGCGGTCGCGTTTCTCCTCGCCGATGGGGTCTATCCGTCCAACGAAGGCCGTGGCTACGTCCTGCGGCGGATCCTGCGCCGCGCGGTGCGGCACGCCTGGCTGTTGGGCCGCCGCGAGCCTACGCTCGCGCCGCTGACACGCGCCGTCACGGGCGTGATGGGCGAGGTCTATCCGGAGCTCGGGTCAAAGGAACCGCACATCGAGCGCGTCACGCGCGCCGAAGAGGAGCGCTTCCTCGAGACGATCGAGGGGGGGCTGTCGCGCCTGGACGAGCTGAAGAGTGCCAAGGTGATTTCCGGCGACGACGCCTTCAAGCTGTACGACACCTACGGATTTCCCATCGACCTCACGCAGATGATCGCCGGTGAGCGCGGCCAAACGGTGGATGTCGAGGGCTTCGAGCGGGCGCTCGGGCAGCAACGCAGGAAATCACGGGCGGCGCGAAAGGCCAGGACACGGGAAACGGCAAACGCGCAACGCGGCGGCGAATGGGTCGAGGTGAAGAAGAAGAAACAGAAATGGATCGGGTATGACGCGACCAAAGCGGAGACGGAACCGATCGCGTTTCGTCAGTCGGGCGATCAGCTCGAGCTGGTCCTCGAAGAGAATCCGTTCTACGCGGAATCGGGCGGGCAGGTCAGCGACACCGGCGTCGTACAGGGGGACGGCTGGGAGCTCACCGTTGAAGGCGTCGAAAAGGTGGACGGCCGGAGCGCGGTCGTCGGAACGTTTGGCGAGACCTTTGAGCCGACACGGGCTTTGGCTCAGGTGAACGAGCTGCGCCGCCGTAACATCGAGCGCAACCACACCGCGACGCATCTGGTGCATGCCGCGCTCCGCAAGATCCTCGGCACGCACGTGCATCAGGCGGGCTCGGTCGTCGCGCCCGAGCGGCTGCGGTTCGATTTCAGCCATCACGGCACGGTCAAGGGCGACCAGCTCGCCGCCGTGGAGGCCGAGGTGAACGCGCACTTGTGGGAGAACATCCCCGTCGAGACGCGCGAGATGGCCTACAAGGACGCGATCGGCGCCGGGGCGATGGCGCTGTTCGGCGAGAAGTACGGCGACATCGTGCGCGTCGTGGACGTGCCGGGCATTTCGCTCGAGCTGTGTGGCGGCACCCACGTCGGCTCGACGGGCCAGATCGCGCTGTTTCGCTTCACCCACGAGACCGGCGCTGCCGCGGGTGTGCGCCGCATCGAAGCGCTGACGGGTCCCGCGGCCTATCGCTACGCGCTCGATCTGCAGAATTGGCTGAACGAGGCGGCCGGCCTGCTCAAGACGCAGCCCGAGCATCTCGCCAAGCGGATCGAGTCGATGCTGGAGGAGAATCGCAAACTCGCGAAGCGCGTGGATGAGCTGCTGAAATCCGGGACAGGGGAAACGGGAAACGCGCAACGGGTGGGGGATATAGAGCTGCACGTGAGCGAATCGGATCTCGAGGACCGCAATCAGATCGCGGTTCTCATGGACGGCTTCCGGGCCAAGCATAAGGGCGCTATTTCCGTGCTGTTTACGACAGGAGACCGAGCCGGCATCCACGTGGCCGTCACCGACGATCTCGTCGCCAAGGGTATCAAGGCGGCCGATATCGCCAATGCCATCGCGGCGACGACCGGCGGCAAGGGTGGCGGGCGGCCGCATTTTGCATCCGCCGGCGTCGGCGACGTCACCAAGCTCGGTGAGGCTCGCGCTCGCACAGCGGAGATCGTTCGGGAGTTTGCTCGATGACTCGCGAAGAAGTGCTGGCGTGGCTCCATTCGCGCAGACCGGCCCCTCCGCCGACGCTGCGGGATCGTCTCGACCGCGCCGTCCAGCAACTGCGGCCGGCTCCTCGCTCCCAGCTCCCCACGTACCTGGCGCAGCTGGGGAGCACATTGCTCGACGGTGTCGTGGACAAACCGAACGGCGGCCGGGAGCTGGCGCTCGACCTACTGGCCGCGGATGCGTTCGCGACGTACGCGTTCGAGGCCCAAGCCGAAGGAGGATCGACGCATGAGACTTGATGGTCAGGGGTTGCTCGTGCTCGTAGATCCGGTTCGCACCGGTGGCGCGGAGGCGGCACGCATCGGCCGCGCGGCAAAGGCGGCCGGGGTGCGGGGGCTGTTGATCGGCTCGTCGTTCGATGGCGCGGCCCAAACCCACGAGGTGGCGCGCGCGCTCCGAGAGAACGCGCCCGGCATTCTGGTCGCGCTCTTTCCCGGCTCGGCCATGCAGCTCACCGATCAGGTGGATCTCGTTCTGTTCCTCTCGCTCGTCTCCGGCCGCAACCCACAGTATCTGATCGAGGAGCATGTCCGGGCCGTGCCGTATTTGCAGCAGCATCCCGTGCCGACGCTGTCCACCGCGTACATCCTCATCGACGGCGGGCGTGTCACGAGCGTGGAGTCGGTGAGCCAGACGCGGCCGTTGCCCGCCGACAAGCCCGAGCTGGCGGCGGCCCACGCGACGGCCGCCACGTTGATTGGGATGCAGGCGATCTATCTCGACGTCGGCAGCGGCGCCGACCGTCCCGTTTCGCCGGAGGTAATTCGGGCGTGCCGCGCCGCCGTACCGCAGCGCCCGCTGTTCGTCGGCGGCGGCATTCGCACGCCGGCGCAGGCGCGCGCGGCCCGGCAGGCGGGAGCCGACTTCGTCGTCATCGGCACCGTCGTCGAGGAAGGACCGCAGGGGGAGCTGGGGAAGCGCGGTGGGCTGGGTGGGTTGGAGGCATTCGTCGAGGCTGTGCGGTGAGCCTCGAGAAAATCCGCGGATCGCTCGACGACCTGGCGACACTCGCGGGCCGGGTCGCCGCGGAGCAGGCCGGCGAGATCGCGGCGATCGCCGATCGCTACGAGACGACGTTGCGCGGCGGCGGCACGCTGTTCTTCGCGGGCAATGGCGGCAGCGCGGCCGATGCCCAGCATCTCGCCACCGAGTACGTCGTGCGCTATCAGACCAACCGGCCCGCGATGCGCGCGGTCGCGCTCACGACGGACACGTCGTTGCTGACGGCGTGCGCGAACGACATGGGGTTCGACGAGGTGTTCGCGCGGCAGGTCGAAGCCCTGGCCGAGCCTGGCGATCTGCTCGTGCTGCATTCCACGTCCGGCGAGAGTCCCAACGTGATTCGCGCGGCGCAGGCGGCGAAGGCGCGGGGCGTCGGCGTCGTGGCCTTTCTGGGCAAGGGCGGTGGCCACCTCAAAGAGTTGGCCGACGCGGCGCTGATCATTCCCGCCTCCGATACCGCGCGCATCCAGGAGCTGCACCTCGCGATCGAGCACGTGATCTGCGATCTCGTGGAGAATCGGCTCACAGGATGATCGATCTCGCCGGGAAGCGGGCGTTCGTGACGGGCGGAGCACGGGGCATCGGGCGCGCGACGGCGCTGCTGCTGGCGAGCGCCGGCGCCAAGGTCGCAATCGGCTACCGTAGCCGCAAACCCGCCGCCGAGCCGCACATCACCGCCTCCGTCCGCGGGGACCTCGGCACCTCGACCGGGGCGAGCAAGGCCGTCGCCGAGGCTCTGCGCGCCCTCGGCGGAGCGCTCGACATGCTCGTGGTCAATCACGGCGTGTGGCCGCCCGACGATGTGCCCGTCGCCAAGCTGACCGACGAGCAGTGGGAATCCACGCGGCGCGCCAACCTCGATGGGGTGATCTACGTGTGCCGCGCGGCGATCCCCAAAATCACGGCTGGCGGGACGATCGTGCTGGTCGCGTCCACCGCGGGTCAGCGCGGCGAGGCGTTTCACGCCGACTACGCGGCCACCAAGGGGGCGGTGATCTCCCTGACGAAGTCGTTGGCGGTCGAGCTCGCCCCCAAGATCACCGTGAACTGTGTCGCTCCCGGCTGGGTGGATACGGAGATGTCGCAAAAGCCGTTTGAACGGGACGCGGGAAACGGGAGACGAGCGATCGAGAAGACGATTCCACTCGGGCGCATCGCTACGGCGGCGGATATTGCGGGACCCATCGTGTTTCTGTGTTCATCTCTCGCGCGCCACATCACCGGCGAAGTCCTGAATGTCAATGGTGGGTCGGTGCTGTGCGGTTAGGTCACGTGGCTCGTTTCCCGTTTCCCGTGTCCCGATGAGTTTCCCCGCGCAGCTTCCCATCCCGTCCGAAGTTCTGAAGATCGCCAAGAGGCTCGAAGACGCGGGCTTCGAAACGTGGTGCGTGGGCGGGGCGATTCGGGATAACCTGCTCGGTGTCGCGAATCACGATTTCGATCTCACGACCGCGGCGCCGCCCGGAGCGGTGCAGAAACTCTTCAAGCGCACCGTGCCGGTCGGGATCGAGCACGGCACCGTCGCGGTGCTCGACGCGCACGATCAGCCGCACGAGGTCACGACCTTCCGCAAGGACATTCAGACCGACGGGCGGCATGCCGTCGTGGCGTTCGGAGTCTCGCTCATGGACGACCTGGCGCGGCGCGACTTCACGATCAACGCCATCGCCTATCATCCGATTCGCCACGAGTGGCGCGATCCGTTTCAGGGCGAGCAGGACCTCAGCAAGAAACTCATCCGCTCGGTGGGTGACCCGAACTGGCGCTTCCAGGAGGATTATCTCCGCATCCTGAGGGCCTTGCGATTCAGCGCGCGCTTCGAGTTCCGCATCCACGCCCGCACGCTCGAGGCCGCCAAGGCCAACGCACAGGGGCTCGCGCAGCTCTCGGCCGAGCGTGTGCGAGACGAATGGTTCAAGGGTCTCAAGACTGCGAAGAAGATGTCGAAGCTCGTGACCTTGTGGCGGGACGTGGGCGCCACGCGGATCTGGCTGCCGGAAATCGCGGGAAACGAGAAACGGGAAACGGGGAACGTGGACAAGCTGCCGCGAGATCCGGTGCTCATCACGGCTTACCTGGCGAAGGACCCGGCGTCGTTGCTCATCCGCTTGAAGGGCTCCAGCAAGGACATCGAGCGGGGGCGGGCGATTGGGACCTGGCGGGACAAGTATCCCGATGCAAAAGATCCAGCGGCGATCCGGCGCTGGCTTTCCGCGACGGGCGAGTACGCTGACGATTTGTTGACCCTGCCGTCCGCCCCCACGGCGCTCCTGAAAGCAGTCGCGGCAATCCGCGCGAAGAACCCACCCCTGGCACTGAAGGATCTCGCGGTGCGGGGTGACGATCTCATTGCCGCCGGCGTACGGCCCGGTCCGGATCTGGGCGAGACGCTGGCGCGGTTGCTCGAGGAAGTGCTCGAGGATCCGGCTCGCAACACCAAGGAGTATCTGCTCTCCCGTGTCTAACGCGCTGCTGTACGCGCTGGTCGCGGCCGCGGGCAACGTGCTCGGCGCGCTCGCCGTCACCCGGCGCGCGGTACGCGAGCTGCGCGTGATCGAGCTGCTGGTCGCCTTCGGCGCCGGATTCATGCTCGCGGTGGCCATCGTCGAGCTGCTGCCGGCGGCGCTGTCCCGCAGCGGCCGCGCCGCCCCGGCGTTGGTGCTCGTTGGGTATCTCGCCGTCCATCTCACACAACACACGGTCACGCCGCACTTCCACTTCGGCGAAGAAACGCATCCCGTGAGCTCCGTCGCGGGCACGTCGGCACTCGTGGGACTGCTCCTGCACACATTCTTCGACGGCGTGGCGATCGCGAGCGCGTTTCTGGTGCGTCCCGAGCTGGGTGTCATGGTGTTCATCGCGATCTTTCTGCATAAGTTGCCCGAGGGGGTGACGATCTCGAGCCTGATGCTGGCGGGCGGGCGGACGGGTGGCCGGGCGGTCGGGGCCGCGGCGCTGCTGGGTGTCGCCACGCTGCTCGGCGTCGTGCTCACCGAAGAGATGGGATTCCTCGTGCAGCACGGCCTGGCGCTTTCCGCCGGCGTGACGATCTACGTGGCGGCGTCGAACCTCGTCCCGGAATTCCAGGGTAAGCGGGGATGGAAGCTCCCGGCGGCTTTCTTTGCGGGAGCCGCGGCATTCTATCTAACCAAATTGATTATGGATACGGCTGCTTAGGGGAATGGGGACTGGGGAATGGCGTTCGCCCGCGTCGGGCGTCAAGCGAACGTAGTAAGCCGATAAGCAGTCGCAGTGTCCGTTCGGCCAACGCGACGATCGATTCTCCGTTTGTTTTGGGAAGCAAGTCGAGATCCATGCTTATCTTTAGATGACTATGCAGCTCCGCGGTCGATCCCAGAGATATTCTCAGGCACCGGATAAACTGGGCCGTCGTGCCCAGGGCGTACCCTTCCACCATGTTCGCTGGAATGGACGTCGCCGCTCGACGAATCTGATCCGCCATCCCGAAATGCCGGCTGAGCGGTGGTTTGAGCGTCAGACTGTAGGCCGCGCGTGCGAGTTGCTGTGCGCATTTCCAGGCCTCGAGAGTCTCGAGTTGTTTCATGGTTCAATTATTAGTGAATCGATGCCCTTCGCTCGGATCCAACGCATGCATGGTAGAGTCAAATCGACGCGCGCCATTCCCCATTCCCCAGTCGCCGTCGTTCCGTGACTGAGCCCACGCTGTTTCAAGGCTCGACAGAGCCGTTAGGGGCCAGAATGCGCCCCAAGACGCTCGACCGGTTCCTTGGTCAAGAACATCTACTGGGACCCGGGAAGGCGCTCGGTGACTTGATCCGTCGCGGCGACGTGGGGTCGTGCATCTTCTGGGGCCCGCCAGGCTCGGGCAAGACCACCCTCGCCAGAATCATTGCCAACTATACGGACCGCCACTTCGAGCCGTTTTCCGCGGTCACTGAAGGCGTGGCCCGAGTCCGGGAAATCATCCGCGAAGCCGAGGACCGGCTCAAGTACCAGGGGCAGGGCACGATTCTGTTTTGCGACGAGATCCACCGCTTCAACAAGGCGCAGCAGGATGCGTTCCTGCCGTGGGTCGAGAACGGCGTCATCACCCTCATCGGCGCGACGACGGAGAACCCGAGCTTCGAGCTGACGAGCGCGCTCCTGTCGCGGTGTCGCGTGTTTGTCCTGGAACCGCTCACCGATGAGCACATCCGGATAATCATCGAGCGGGGGACTGGGGAATGGGGAAAGGGGAAGAGCGCCGGCGCGGTTCTGGGATTCGATGCAGACGCGCTGGACCTCTTGGTGCGCCATGCTCAAGGAGACGCGCGTCGGGCGTTGAATACTCTCGAAGCCGTCTTCAAGCACGCCGAGCACCAGTCCCCATTCCCCAGTCCCCTCGGTGCTGATCTAGTGCGGAGCGTGCTCGAAAAGCCGCTGCCAGTCTACGATAAGGCCGGTGAGCAGCACTTCAATCTGATTTCGGCATTGCACAAAGCGGTGCGCGGCTCGGACGTGGACGGGGCGCTCTATTGGCTCGCCCGCATGCTCGCGGGTGGCGAAGACCCGCTCTACATCGCGCGACGGCTCGTGCGCATGGCGATCGAGGACATCGGACTCGCGGATCCGCGCGGCTTGACCGTCGCGCTGGCCGCGAAGGACGCCTACCACTTCCTCGGCAGCCCTGAAGGAGAGCTGGCGCTGGCCGAAGCGACGATCTATCTGGCCACGGCGCCCAAATCGAATCGGGTCTACGCCGCGTTCGGGGATGCGCAGGCGGCGGCCCAGGAGCATCCGGCGGAGCCCGTCCCGCTGCACATTCGCAACGCCCCCACAGGGCTGATGAAAGAGCTCGGCTACGGCGCAGGATACAAGTACGCGCACGAGTACGCGGACGGCTACGTCCCGCAGGAGTATCTGCCGGAGAGCCTGCGGGGGCAGAACTGGTATCGGCCGACCGATTTCGGATACGAAAAGACGGTCGCGGAGCGGATGGAGTTCTGGGCCAAATTGAAACAGCGAATGGCGCGTGGTGATTCATCCGAGACGTGAGTTAACGACAAGCGCCGCCTTGCGATACCCCTGCTAGACATCTGACACAAAGGATGATGACGCGCGTCACGGACGCTCTGGGCATGGGTTTGTAAACTCAGGCCCGAGCGAGCGCGCGGTGGAGAAAAGCGCTCGCACGCTGCTCAGAGCAAAGCCGTCGAAAGGCGGTGACGCAGAGCTACGGGGCTACGGCGGTTCGCCGCCATGCCAGCCGGGCCGCCAGCGGACCACGACACGGGTCTCGTTGGCGGCCCGGTCGCATTTGACAATGTCCCGGAGCAGCGGAGGCGGATCCGATGGTCTTCCTGCACAAGCTTGCGAATCGACTCGCTCGGCTGAAAACACCGTCGCGATTCCTCCTCGCCCTTGTGCTGACGGTTGCGCTGTCGTGCGAATTCCCGCTGAAGCCCCGTAACACCTCTGGCCCTGTTGTCAGTGTCGTCGTCACGCCCGATGCGGCGAGCCTTCAGGTCGGTCAAACGCTGTCATTGAGTGCCGTGGCCACGGATTCCAGTGGCCACACGGTTTCCTCGACGATGAGCTGGCAGAGTGACGCGGCCTCGGTCGCCACTGTGGACCAGAGCGGCACCGTCACAGGCCTCGCTGCCGGAACGGCGACTATCACCGCCACAACCGAAGGAAAGAGTGGCTCGTCGACCGTAACGGTGACGTCAGTCCCGCCGCCGCCGCCGCCGCCCCCGCCGCCGCCACCGCCGCCGCCGCCACCACCGTCGCCGCCGCCACCGCCACCGCCGCCGCCGCCGCCACCACCGCCGCCGCCGCCGCCACCGCCGCCGCCGCCGCCGCCACCGCCGCCGCCGCCGCCGCCGCCGCCGCCGCCACCACCACCACCACCACCGCCTCCGGCGCCTGTGGCGACAGTGTCGGTCAGTCCGAGTTCGTCGAACCTGCAGGTCACAGGCACGGTGCAACTGACCGCGACCACGTATGACGGGAACGGCAATGTGCTGATCGGCCGCGTAGTCACCTGGGCCAGCGGCACGCCGTCAGTTGCCACCGTCAACGGCACTGGTCTCGTGACCGGCGTCTCCGCCGGCTCCGCGACCATTACGGCGACGAGCGAGGGCAAGCAGGGCACCTCTCAGATCACGGTCTCAGCCGGCTCCGGGACCGTAACGCTCACGGGCGCCGGTGACATCGCCGAATGCGGCGACGACACCGATGACAGCACCGCGGCGCTGTTGGGGCGCATCGGAGGCGCGTTCTTCACGGCAGGTGATAACGCCTATCCCGATGGCTATTACCAGGACTACGTCAACTGTTGGGGTCCCTCGTGGGGCAAGTACCAGGCGCAGATGCATCCGGCCGCCGGCAACCACGAATACCACGACGTCGCGTCGGATGCTGGAGCCGATTACTTCCGCTATTTCTACCGCGAGCACGGCACCTGGGTCGGCGACAGCGCCAAGTACTTCTACAGCTACGATCTCGGCGCCTGGCATATCGTCGTGCTCAATACGTACATCGACAAGTTCCCCGGCTCACCGCAGGAGCAGTGGCTACGCGCCGACCTCGCCGCGAGCAGCAAGAGCTGCACGATCGCGATCATGCACTACCCGCGATTCAGCTCGGGCGCGAATCACGGCAGCGACAGCGATGTGCAGCCGCTGTGGCAGGCGTTGTACGACTTTGGCGGCGAGATCGCGATTGCCGGTCACGACCACGAATACGAGCGCTTTGGGCCGCAAACGCCGAGCGGTCAGGCCGACACGCAACGCGGCATTCGCTCGTTCGTCGTCGGCACTGGCGGCGGCGGGCTGTATTCCTTCGGCACCCCACTTCCCAACAGCGAGGCACGGAATAGCAGCACGTTCGGCGTGCTGAAGCTGACGCTGGGGAACGGGACCTATAGCTGGCAGTTCGTGCCAATCGGCGGTCAAACCTTCACCGATTCCGGCAGCGGGACATGCCACTAGCGCGCGTGACCACTACGTCCACGCGTTCCTCGCGCCTCTTCCTTCTTAAGGCGTGCGTGCTGACGCTGGTGGTGATCGCCTGCGAGTTTCCCACCCGCACGCCCAACGACCCGACCGCCGTGGTCGCCGTCTTGCCTCAATCCGTCGCCCTGTTTCCGAATCAGTCCATCACGTTCATGGCGGTTGGTCTGACAGCGGCTGGCGACACGTCGCAGGCCGGTGTCACGTGGAGTGTCACGGGCGGCTCGGTGGGCAGTGAGAGTAACAGTCGCGGTCGCCATTACGTGCAGTACCAGGCGACCTCCGCCCCGGGGCAGTATCAGATCGCGGCGCAAGCACAGGACGGCCCGGCCGACACGGCGAGCATCACCGTGACGTCGGCATCCGTCGCCTCCGTAACCGTGACCCCGTCGACAGCCAGTGTCGGTGTCGGGAGCACGGTGCAACTGACCGCCACGCTGAAAGACTCTGCGGGCAACTCCCTGAACGGGCGACCGGTGACGTGGGTCAGCGGCTCGCCGACGGTGGCGACGGTGGACGCGAACGGGCTGGTGATCGGCGTGTCCACGGGCAGCGCGACGATTACGGCGACGAGCGGCAGCGCCAGCGGGTCGGCCACGGTCACGGTCACGGGGCCCGCGCCGGTGGCTTCGGTCACAGTGACGCCGGCGACGCCGAGTATCGGCGTTGGGAATACCGTTCAGCTGACGGCCACGCTGAAGGACTCCGCGGGGAACACTTTGACCGGCCGGCCCGTGACGTGGACCAGCGGATCGCCGACCGTGGCGACGGTGAACGCGAGTGGACTGGTGACCGGCGTGTCCGCGGGCAGTGCGACGATCACGGCGACGAGCGGCAGTGTCAGTGGCTCGGCCACGGTCACGGTCAGGCCGCCAGCGCCGGTGGCATCGGTCACGGTGACGCCGGCGACGCCGAGCATCGGCGTCGGGAACACCGTTCAGTTGACGGCCACGCTGAAGGACTCCGCGGGGAACACCTTGACCGGTCGGCCCGTGACGTGGGCGAGCGGATCGCCGACGGTGGCGACAGTGACTGCGACTGGACTGGTGACCGGCGTGTCCGCGGGCAGCGCGACGATTACAGCAACGAGTGGCAGCGTCAGTGGGTCGGCCACGGTGACGGTCACGCAGTCATCCGGCTCGGGCCCTATCACCGACCCATGGGTCGTCCTCACAGAGCCGACGCTTCCCAAGCCCGGGGCGCTGACGCCGATACTCCCCGCGCCATACGGTTTGAAGGTGACGAGAATCGTCGGTGACCCCGGTTCGTCGTTTACGATGAGCGCGGGAGGGAGCGGGAGCTGGGGGTCCGACGCGCGCCATCACTATTCGGATGACCAGCCGTGGAACGCGGACGGCACGTTGCTGATGTTGCAGAACAGCGGCTCGCCCGGTGATCTGTTGCTCGACGGTGCGACGTATGCGCCCTACAAGAGCGGGTGCAGCGACGGTGGGTATGGTCGCTGGGTTCCGACAGTCGCGCATAAGTTCGAGCGGGTGTCCAATGAGGGTGGCACGCTGTTCTGGTACGATGTGCGTACCTGCGCGACCACCCGAAGCTGGAACCTTCCGTTCTCGGCCACGGCCGACATCGAGATGGGGGCCTCCAATGATGGGCGCTACCTCGCGCTCTCGGACGGCCAGCGGGTCTTCGTCGTAGACATGGATCCGCAGGCGCCGTACTCGCCCTATCCGAATCAACGGATCGGGCCGGCGTACGATTACTCGAGCTGCGGCGTGTCGAGCGGCTGTCAGCTCGACTGGACCCAGGTGTCGGCGTCCGGGAAGTACGTGATCGTGCATTTCGAGGGGGACTGGCAGCAGGTGCTCGACGTCAATCCGACCACGCTGGCCCTCACGCCGCGCGCCATGCCCAGCGGCTCGTATCGGTGCCACGGCACGGCGGCGCAAGGGTTCATCGAGGATCTTGGCCATCCCGACGTGGCGCTGAATCCGTTCGACAGCAACGAGGATGTGGTGATCGGGCAGGAGCACTGCGGCAACATCGGCAGCACGGTGAATGGGCAACTGATCGGCGGCGTGATGATGGTGCGGTTGCGCGATGGCGCGATCACGTCGCTCAGCGATCCGACGAACGAGTCGTATCCGTATCACATCTCGACCCGTAACCTCGATCGGCCCGGCTGGGTGTACGTGACGTATTGGCCGAGCGCGGGGGAGCGCTTCAACGACGAGATCGTGGCCTACAAGCTCGACGGCAGCGGGTCGGTCGAGCGCTATGCGCACAGCCACAGCAACTCGAGTGGCTGCTACCGGTGCGAACCGCACAGCGTGCCGGCGCGCGACGGGCGACGGATCCTCTGGGCCAGCACCTGGACGATCAATGGGACGGGCGGGTCCAGTTCCGTTACCCAAGCCTATGTCGTGGATGCCAGATAAGCGCTGGTCCCTGTAGCACTTCGCTTACGACTCTGCCGTAGCCGACCTGCAGACCCTACGTCGCTCCGCGCTCAACAGTGCGGGGCGACGTCGCTTAAGTGGCCACGTGACTTGGCCCGGATCGTGCTCATCGCGACCACGTGATCACAGCGTTCGATCCCGCCGTCGGGTCGCTGGCCCTCCTGCCATTCGAGAAGAACTCGGATCAGTGGGACGCGTTCGTGCAGCGCACCCCCGGCTCCACGTTCTGCCATCTGGCGGGGTGGCGCGAGATCATGACCGACGTCCTGGGCCACGAGTGCCTGTACCGCATCGCTGCCGATGCGGACGGCAGGTGGCAGGGCGTGCTGCCGCTCGTGCGGGTGCGCAGCCGGCTGTTTGGTCACTACCTCGTGTCGATGCCGTTTCTCAACTATGGCGGGCCGATCGGCACTCCCGCGGCGCAGCGCCTACTCGCCGAGGACGCCAACGTGCTCGCGCGGCGCTCAGCCGTTGATCTGCTCGAGTTGCGCACGCGTCACAGTGTGCCGTGCGATCTGGAGATCTCCAATCGCAAGATTACGGTCGTGCTGAATCTACCGGAGTCACCGGAGCTCCTGTGGCGCAAGGTTCTGCCGAGCTCCCGGCGACGGCAGATCGAGCGCGCCAAGAAGGAGGGCTTGGAAGCGCGGTTCGGTCCGGATCAGCTGGAGCCCTTCTACGAGGTCTTCGCGCGCAACATGCGTGACCTCGGTACGCCCGTGCTGCCGCGCCGCCTGTTCGAGGAGATCGCCCGCCTCTTTCCGAATTTCGCGGTGTTCGGTGTGGCCTACGGCAACGGCAGACCCCTTGCCGGCGGCTGCGGCTTCGTCTGGGGTGATGAATTCGAGATTACGTGGGTCTCGTCATTGCGCGAGTACGATCATCTGATGCCCAACATGTTTCTGTACTGGTCGTACATGCAGCACCTGATTGGGCGGGGCGTCCGCGTTTTCAATTTCGGCCGCTGTACGCCGAATGGTCGCACGCATCGGTTCAAGCATCAGTGGGGCGGCGTAGATGTGCCGCTCCCGTGGTTACAGTGGTCTCCCAGCGAGATCGCCACGACGCCATCTCCAGAGCGTCCGATCTATCGGGTCGCCACCGCGATGTGGAGTTACATCCCGGTGCGCGTAGCGAATCTCGTCGGTCCAGTTCTCGCCCGCCAAATTCCCTAATCGCTTGCGTCGTTCTGCCAGGTCGCATTGGCCCAAGCAGATCGCGGCTGTCGCGCTGACTCTGGCGCTCGCTTGTACCTCCGATAACCACGTCGTCAGTCCGACGAAGGACTTCGCGCCGTCGGCGACGTCCTCGATCGCTCCCCCCCCCGAGGTGCTGGTGGGGGCAGGGAACATCGCGACTTGCAGCACGACGAATGATGATGCGACCGCGTCATTGCTCGACAACATCGCGGGCACTGTCTACACGACGGGCGACAACATCTACGGATTAGGCGCGCTCGCCGAGTTCCAGACCTGTTACGGACCGTCGTGGGGCCGGCATAAGGCGCGGACCCGGCCGGCGGTGGGCAACAAGGAGTACCAGACGGCAGGCGCGGCGGGGTATTGGCAGTATTTCGGCGCGGCAGCGGGCGATTCGGGCAAGTACTACTACAGTTACGATCTGGGCGCCTGGCACGTGGTCGTGCTGAACAGCCAGATCGATATGACGGTGGGCTCGGCGCAGGAGGTGTGGCTGAAGGCCGACCTCGCCGCGAGCGCGAAGCGCTGCACGGTGGCGCTGTGGGATCAACCGCGCTTCAGCTCGAGCGGCACGAGCGTGCGGTCGGCGGTGAAGCCGTTGTGGGACGCGCTGTACGCGGCTAAAGCGGACCTGGTGCTGAACGCGCACTATCGGGTCTATGAGCGGTTCGCGCCGCAGACGCCGGCGGGAGCGGCGGACCCGGTGAATGGGATCCGGCAGTTCACGGTGGGGACGGGCGGATCGACCGTGGACGTGTTCGGGACGCCGCTGGCGAACAGCGAGGTGCGGGCGACGAGCGTGTATGGCGTCTTGAAGCTGACGCTGGCGGACGGGACCTACAGCTGGCAATTCATTCCCATCGCCGGCCAAACCTTCACGGATCAAGGGACGGGCAACTGTCATCGCACTCCGCCCACCAATCAAGCGCCGTCCGCGAATCCGGGTGGTCCCTATACGTCGTCCACCGGGACGGTGACGTTCGACGGGAGCGGCTCTTCAGATCCGGATAACAACCTGCCACTCGCCTACACGTGGGCGTTCGGCGACGGCACGCAAGGCACGGGCGTCGCGCCCGCGCACAGTTACGCGGGGAACGGCACCTATACAGTGACGCTGACTGTCACCGATACGCTGGGTACCGCAAGCACCCCCGCCACCACGACGGCGACGATTGCGACTCCGCTGAACAATCCCCCGGTCGTGAATGCTGGATCGGATGTGACCGTCGGCGTTGCGTTCAATCTGAGCGCGACGTTCAGCGATCTCGACCTCGACGATGCGCCGTGGACGTATCAGATCGCGTGGGGTGACGGCGGCACGGACAACGGCGGCAGTGCGACCCAAGCAAGCGCAGTCAGGGCATCGCACACCTATGCGACGAGCGGGTCATACACTGCTCGCGTGACCGTGACCGACAAGAACGGCGGCGCGGGATCTGATGATCTGATCGTCACGGTTGCGAACACGAATGTGCTGGTGGGGGCGGCCGACATTGCGGACTGCGGCGTGACTGGCGACGAGGCGACGGCGGCCCTACTGGACGCGATCCCCGGCACGGTCTTTACCGCCGGCGACAACGTCTACCCGGAGGGCGATGCAACGCAATTCACGAGCTGTTATCACCCGTCGTGGGGCCGCCATCTGGCGCGCACGCGCCCGGCGGCCGGTAATCACGATTACCTCGACAACCCTGCGCTCGGCGCCGCCGACTACTTCAATTACTTTGGGCCTGCGGCCGGTGATCCGACGACGGGGTGGTACAGTTACGACCTCGGCGCCTGGCACGTCGTCGTGCTGAACAGCAATCTCTCCATGACTGCCGGCTCGCCACAGGAGCAGTGGTTACGGGCGGACCTCGCCGCCTCGAGCAAGCGCTGCACGCTGGCGTACTGGCATCACCCTCGCTTCAGTTCTGGATCGCACCACGGCAGCTCCACCGACCCGCTGCCCGTGTGGCAGGCGCTCTATCAGGCAGGCGCGGAAATCGTCATCTCCGGGCATGATCATGCGTACGAGCGCTTCGCGCCCCAAACACCCGAGGGCTTCTCCGATCCCAATTACGGCATCCGGGAGTTCATCGTCGGAACCGGGGGCAAGGACCATTACGGATTTAGGACGCCGTTGCCGACCAGCGAGGTGCGGGACAGCACGTCTTTCGGCGTGCTGAAGCTGACACTGCGTGTCACCGATTACGACTGGCAGTTCATCCCGGTCGCGGGCGCGAGCTCTAGCGATGCGGGCAGCGGCTCGTGCCATGGTACCCCGCCACCGAACGCGCCGCCGGTTGCCAATCCAGGTGGGCCGTACGCCTCCTCGACGGGGACAGTCACGTTCGACGGCGCTGCCTCATCCGATCCGGATAACCACCTGCCGCTCACCTACGCCTGGACGTTCGGCGACGGGACAACGGGGAGCGGGGTGACACCGACGCACAGCTACCTGTTGAGCGGTACGTACACGGTACGGCTCGCCGTGATGGATGCATTGGGCGCGTCCAGCGGGTCGGCGAGCACCACAGCGACCATCAGCATCCCGCCCGCTCCGGTCGCGTCCGTGGACGTCAGTCCTGCCAACGCCAGCATCCAGGCCGGTGTCTCCATCCAGCTCACGGCCACACCGCGAGATGCGAGCGGCAACGCGCTGTTCGGCCGGACGATCACCTGGGCGACCGACAACGCCGGCGTGGCGACGGTAGATGGAGGCGGAGTGGTGACCGGGCGGGGGGCTGCGGTTGGTACCGCCACAATCTCCGCCACGAGCGAGGGGCGGACCGGTGTCGCGACGATCACAGTCACCACGGCTCCGGGCGCGGTGACATTCGTCGGTGCGGGCAACATCGCCTCCTGCAGCGGGACGAACGACGATGCCACCGCGACCTTGCTCGACAACATCGCGGGTACCGTCTTCACGACGGGCGACAATATTTACGGCGACGGATCACCGACCGATTTCCAGACCTGTTACGGGCCATCGTGGGGCCGCCACAAGGCCCGGACCCGGCCGGCGTCGGGGAACAAGGAATACCAGGCTCCCGGCGCTGGGGGCTACTGGCAGTATTTCGGCGCGGCGGCGGGCGATTCGGGGAAGTACTACTACAGCTACGATCTGGGCGCCTGGCACGTGGTGGTGCTCAACAGTCAGATCAACATGGCGGTCGGATCACCGCAGGAGCAGTGGTTGAAGACCGACCTCGCGGCGAGTACCAAGCGCTGTACCGTGGCGATCTGGGATCAGCCGCGGTTCAGCTCGAGTGGCACTAGCGTCCGCTCCGCGGTGAAGCCGCTCTGGGACGCGCTCTACGCGGCCAAAGCCGAGCTCGTGCTGAATGCGCATTACCGAGTGTACGAGCGATTCGCGCCGCAGACGCCAACGGGAGCGGCGGATCCGGTGAATGGGATCCGGCAATTCACGGTCGGAACCGGCGGATCGACAGCCGATCTGTTCGGGACCCCGATTGCGAACAGCGAAGTGCGGGCGACGAGCGTGTATGGCGTCTTGAAACTGACGCTCGCGGACGGGAATTACACCTGGCAATTCATTCCCATCGCCGGCCAAACCTTCACGGATTCGGGCAGCGGCGACTGCCACTAGCGGTCATGCGGCTGCGTTGTGCTGTTCCCGGCGTGCTGGCCTGTACGATTCTGTCCATAGGGGGAGCGGAGTACTTCCGCTCGGTCATCCCGAATGGAGCGGCATCTCCCCAAGCAGGCCGCCGCCCGCTCACCGATCCTGATGCCGTCCTCCCCGAACCGCGCGTGCCGAAGCCGGCGTACCTGGTGCCCCTGTTTCCCGAGCCGTTTGGGCTGAAAGTGCTGCGTATTACCGATGACACGGGAAAACAAATCGGCTTCCCCTCGAGCCAGCGCGGCACCTGGGGGTCGGATGCTCGCCACCACTATTCCAACGATCAACCCTGGAGTGCGGATGGAGCCCTCCTCGCCATCCAGAACAGCGGGGGCGGCACTCCCAACTACGTCTATCTCGATGGCGAGACGTATCGCCCGGTGCGGGGGCCGTGTGCGAATTACGACTATTACGACGACCGCTGGCATCCGAGCCGCCGCCACCCACGGGAGCGGATCAACGTCAATCGGACGGACAAGCTCACCTGGTTCGACGTCATCAACTGCACCGAGACGCGCAGCTGGACCCTGCCGATTCCCGTAAAGGGGATCGGCGGCAACCCGTCGGACGACGGCAGGTTCGTGGCGCTCACCGATGAACGGCACGCGTTCATCGTGGACATGGACCCGCAGCCGCCACTCGCACCATATCCCAACCGACGCATTGGACCGCCGCGCGATCTCACGGGCGACTGCGAATTGCCCGAGGGCTGTGCCGTGAACTGGGTCTCGATCTCGCCATCAGGCCAATACATGGTCGTGAATTACCACGGCGATCACCTGCGCGTCTACGATGTGAACGCCGGCACGCTCGCTATCACACCGCGTCCCATGCCGACGACGTATCCCAAGTGCAGCGGCACGGCGAGCAATGGGTTCATTTACGACCTTGGGCATCAGGACATGGCGCTCAACCCGTTCGATCACAACGAAGACGTCATCATCGGCCAGGAGCACTGCGGCAACCGCGGCCAACGGTTGGCCGGCGGGAGGATTCTCGTGGGGGGGGTGATGATGGTGCGGTTGCGCGACGGGGCGATCACCGCGCTGACGACGCCAACCAACGAAGCGTATCCCTATCACATATCGACCCGGAATTATGACCGGCCGGGATGGGCGTACGTGTCATACTGGCCCTCGGCGGGGGGCCGGGGGAGGTTTAGCGATGAGATCATCGCCGTGCGGATGGATGGCAGCGGCACGGTGGAACGGTACGCGCACACGCGGACCGAGACGGCGGGGTGCTACCGCTGCGAGGCGCACGCCGTGCCATCGCGGGACGGCAAGCGCATCGTCTGGGCGAGCACGTGGGGAACGAAACCGCGACCGGGGGGGGCAGGGGGGGCAGGGGGGGCAGGGGGGGCAGCACCGCCGGTCGTGCAGGCCTATGTCGTCGACGCGCGCTGAAGCGCAGGGGCCGGCAGCGTCCGCCGCCTGCTGAGCTCGCCGTACATACTGGCGGTGCGCTCGAACATGTGATCGAAGGTGAACTGCGCCTCGTAGCGCGCGCGACCGGCGCGTCCTAGGCGCCTCCGCAGCGTCGGAAACTCGAGCAACAGCTCCAGCCGCGATTGGAGTGCGCCGACGTCCCCCGACGGGACGAGGAATCCCGTCTCGAATTCCGCCACCGACTCGCTCACGCCGCCCACGTCAGATGCAACGACGGGCAAGCCCGCTCGCATTGCCTCGAGGATGCTGCGCGGAAACCCCTCCCAGCGACTGATCAGCAAGAAGACCTGGCTGCGCGCAAGGTGCTCGGCCACATCATTGCGGGCGCCGAGGAAATGCACGCGATCCGCTATGCCAAGGTCTTGGGCGAGCGCGGCGATCTGCGCACGGTCCGGACCATCACCGATCAGGTCCAGCTGCCACGCTCGCCCGCGCAGACCGGCGAGCGCGTGCAGCAGCGTCCCGTGATCCTTCTGCGTCTCGAAACGAGCGACCATGACCAGCCGCACTGGCGAGCCCTCCGGCGTCGTGCGGAGCTCGGGTGCGATGTCCGGCATCCCATTGTGCACCGTCGTCACCTTCGGCGCCGGGGCGACATGATAGCGGAGGGCGAGCTGTCGGTCGTAATCGCATACGGCAATGACGCGGTCCGCGGCGAGCACGCCGATGCGCTCGAGCCAGCGGTAACAGTAGGCGGCGACGCGGGGCACGCCCGTCGTGAATGACCACCCGTGCGTCGTCTGGATGCAGGGAATGCCGAGCGACGCGGCCGCGAGCGCGGCAAGCCAACCCGCCTTGGCGGCGTGGGTGGAGACGAGATCCGGCCGGAGTTCGCGCAGCACGGCCCGCAGCTCAAAGAATGCCGCCACATCGTGCCAGGGGTGGATCGGCCGGACGAGATGCCGCAGCGAACGGTACGGAATGGCGCGGCCCCGCAGCTCTTCCGTGAACGGCCCCTCTCCCCCGACCACGACAACCGGCTCCCCGCCACGCGCGCGCAACTCGAGCGCCACATCGCGGATATGGATGTGCCCGCCGCCGATCGAGTCGGACCGCGTTATGACGTAGGCCACCTTGGGAGTGGGGGTCACCGGCGGAACGCGTCGATGATGTCGAGCACCGCGTCGATCACGTCGTCAACATCCTGGTCGCTCAGCCGGCAGTTGAGCGGCAGGCTGATCATGCGGCGGTAGTTGGAGTAGGCGAGCGGATACGTCCCCGGCACGAAGCGATACTTGTCGCAGTAGTAGGGATGGAGGTGAATGGGAATGAAATGCACCGAGGTGCCGATATTGCGTTTCGTGAGCTCCTCGATGAATTGATCCCGATCGAGGCGCAGCGCCTCCAGACGCAGCCGCAGCACGTACAGATGCCAGGCATGCTCGACGTCCGGCCGTTCCACCGGTGTCTCGAGCGCGTCCTGATCCGCGAAGGCGTTGGTGTAGCGCGCAACCACCTCACGGCGACGCTGCTGAAAACCCGGAAGCTTCTTGAGCTGCCACAGACCGAGCGCGGCCTGGATGTCTGTCATGTTGTACTTGAAGCCGGGATGGAGCACTTCGTAGAACCATTTCCCGCCCTTGTCGTAGCGCTTCCACGCATCACGACTCATCCCGTGGAGGCTGATGAGACGCGCCCGCTCCAAGAACTGCGGGCTGGCGGTCAGCATGCCCCCCTCTCCCGTGGTGAGGTTCTTCGTCGCGTAAAAACTGAACGCGACGGGGTTCGCTCCCGAGCCGATGAGGCGTCCTTTGTAGCGGGCAGGGACCGCGTGGGCGGCGTCTTCCACGATGGTGACGCCGTGTCGCTGCGCGGCGTGTTCGATGGGATCGAGGTCCACCGGGTGACCGGCGAAGTGGACCGGAATGATGGCCTTGGTGCGCGCGGTGATCGCCTCCTCCACCGCTCGAGGATCGATGTTCAGCGTATCGGGCTGCACGTCGACCAGCACGGGGCGGGCGCCGCAGTGCTCAATCACGTTCACCGAGGCGGCGAACGTCAGCGGCGTAGTGATGACCTCGTCGCCGGCGCCGACGCCGAGCGTGACGAGCGCGGTATGGAGCGCGGCGGTGCAGGAGTTCAGCGCGAGCGCCTGGGGCGCACCCAGAAACTGCGCGAATTCCGACTCAAACCGCTTCGTCTTCGGCCCCGTCGTAATCCACCCAGACCGCAGCGTGTCCACCACCTCGGCGATCTCCTCCTCGCCGATCAGTGGCGGCGCGAAGGGCAGGAACTGCTCGCGTGGGCGGAGGGGGCGCAGCGATGGGATCGTCATCGGCTCGAGTCTCAGGTTGCAGTTGGGTTTGTGACACGACAGGAGTGCCATCTCGCAAGGGACGTGCACAAGCGGCGTCCGGCGTAACACACCATCAGGCAATGGGTTGCGAAACGGCGCCCCGAGACCGTCGGCGGGTCGCTGTCAGCCATCTATCGGCGGACTTGTAACCAATCTGCTACAAGACCCGCTGACGCCCAGCCGCCGTGCTCTCTCCAAAGACCTGAGCGGCGAAGCTATGTGCCTATAAGGAGTTCGCTTAACTCCAGCTCCGCAAAACGGGCAGGGAAGGCACAAGACTTGTAATCCGAGCGGACGACAACAGCCCGTCCTGAGGATTCATGCGTTCTACAATCGTCCGTGCGGCCCGACTTGGTGCCCTTGGTGCGCTCCTGACTATCGCGACGTGCACGGAGCCGCAAGAGCCGACGCTTCCCCCCTCACCAAGTGGGCCCAGCGCCGACGTCGTTGGGAACGATCCCGTCTTCGTGGGCGCGGGCGACATCGCGCAATGTGATAGCCGGAGCTACGCCACCGACACACTGCTGCAGGGGATCCCCGGAACGGTGTTCACGGTCGGTGACAACGCCTACCCCGACGGCTCTGACGCCGACTTTACGAATTGCTACAACCCGACCTGGGGGAGAGAGAAGGCCCGCACCTATCCAGCCATCGGCAATCACGAGTACAGTCTCGGCAACGCGAACGGATACTTCAATTATTTCGGGCAGTCGTTCGGGTACCCAAACGCCTATTACAGCTACAACCTCGGCAGCTGGCACATCGTCGTCCTGAACAGCATGGGCGACCCGTTCGTTTCCATTGCCGACGGTTCACCCCAGCTGCAGTGGCTCAAGGCCGATCTCGCCGCGAACCAGAGCCTTTGTTCGCTCGCGATCTGGCACCATTCGCGCTTTTACTCACCCCTCTCGAACACCGACTCCGGTGTAGACAACGACACGAAACCACTGTGGGTCGCGGTGAACAACGGCGGCGTCGACGTGGTACTCACCGGCCACGAGCATCAGTACGAGCGGTTCGCTCCACAAGACAATGACGGCAATCTCGATCTTGAAACGGGCCTCAGGTCCTTCGTGGTCGGAACGGGAGGGTCCGGTCTGGCCGGCCCCAACTTCACCAGCACGCGTCGCAACAGTGAGGTCAAGAACGGCGTGACGTGGGGCGTGTTCAAGATGACGCTCCACCCTACGAGCTACGACTGGAAATTCATTCCCATCAAAGGGCAGACCTTCGCCGATTCCGGCAGCGCGTCGTGCCACGGCACACGGCCGGTTGTGAGCGCCGGCTACGATCAGGTCGTCGCGCCCAATGTTCCGCTCAACTTGATCGTGACGTTCACGGACTACGACAACAGCACCCCCTGGAACTACACGATCAACTGGGGCGACGGGTCTACAACGAGCGGCACCACCACCACGCCCGCCCCGGTCGACAGTATTCGGGCCAACCACACCTATGTGACGACCGGGCAGTACCTCCTGACGGTCGCGGTGACCGACAATACCGGGCTGACGGGCTCGAGTAAGGCGAACGTGACCGTGACGAACGCCAACATCCTCGTCGCCGCCGGCAACATCTCGCGCTGCGATACGCAGAACGACGACCGCACCGCGGATCTGCTCGACCGCGTCGGCGGCACGGTGGTCACGGTCGGCGACAACACGTACGCGAGCGGCTCGCTCACCGAATTCCAGAACTGCTATGCGCCCACGTGGGGACGTTCGCTGCCGCGCACGTTGCCGGTGCCCGGCGACAAGGATTACCAGACCTCCGGCGCCTCCGGCTATTTCTCGTACTTCGGCGCGGCCGCGGGGCAGGCCGGGAAGGGCTACTACAGCTATGATCTCGGCACCTGGCACATCATCGCGATGAACAGCAGCATCTCCACCGCGGCGGGGTCGGCCCAGGAGCTGTGGCTCAAGGCGGATCTCGCGGCGACGAATAAGCGGTGCATCCTGGCGTACTTCCACTATCCGCTGTTCGGGTCCCAGAGCGGGTCGCAGGTGTGGGGCTCCGTGCAGCCGCTCTGGAACGATTTATACGCAGCCCGCGCGGACGTCGTGTTGGGCTCGCACTTCCAGTTCTACGAGCGCTTCGCGCAGCAAACCCCTGCGGGAGTCCGGGACTCGCTGGGCGGCATCCGCGAGTTTGTGGTCGGCACGGGTGGCCAAAGCTGGACCTCCTTCGGCACGCCGTTCCCGACGAGTCAGGTGCGGTCGACCCAGACCTGGGGTGTCCTGAAGCTCACGCTGAACTCCACGAGCTATAGCTGGCAATTCCTTCCGATCCAGGGCCAGACCTTTACTGATGCAGGGAGTACCGACTGCCATACGAAGGGAGCCGTTGCGTCCGTCGCCGTGAGTCCGAGTGCGGCATTCCCCGCGCCGGGCGGGACTGTGCAGCTCACCGCCACGCCGCGGGACGGGAGCGGCAACGCGTTGCTCGATCGCGTGGTGACGTGGTCCAGCTCCAATACGGCCATCGCGACGGTGTCGGCCAACGGTCTCGTGACGGCGGTAACTTCAGGGTCGGCGACGATCACCGCCAGAAGCGAGGGCAAGAGCGGAACGGCGGCGATTACGGTGACCTCCGCGCCCGTCGCGACCGTGACCGTGAGCCCCTCCGCGGCGACGATCATCGCGGGCTACACGCAGCAACTCAGCGCGACCCTGTTTGACGCGAACGGCAATGTGCTCACCGGGCGGGTCGTGACGTGGGCCAGCGACAACCCCGCGGTCGCCACCGTCTCGAACGCGGGACTCGTGACCGCGGTAGCGCCCGGTACGGCGCACGTCAGCGCGACGAGCGAGGGCAAGAGCGGAAGCTCCACCATAACGGTGAACCCCGCGCCCGTGGCGTCGGTGAGTGTGAGTCCCACCGCCGCGACGGTGGGGGTCGGCGCCACCCAGCAGATCACGGCAACGCTCCGTGATGCGCTGGGCAATATCCTGACCGGTCGGGTCATCACGTGGACTACGGATGCGTCCGGCGTCGCCACCGTGGACGGCAACGGACTGGTGACCGCCGCCGCGGCCGGTACGGCGAACATCACGGCCACGAGTGAGGGCAAGAGCGCAACGGCCGCGGTCACCGTCACCATACCGGTGGCGTCCGTCACCGTGAGCCCACCCAGCGCGACGATTCTGGTCGGCGGAACGCAACAGCTTACGGCCACGCCGCTCGATGCCGGCGGCAATCCGCTCACCGGACGGACGATCCTCTGGTCGACGGACGCTCCCGGCGTGGCGACGGTGAATGCGAGCGGTCTGGTGACGGCGGTGGGCGTCGGCTCGGCGACCATCACCGCCACGAGCGAGGGGAAGAGCGGCAGCGCCGCGATCACGGTGAACCCGGTCCCGGTCGCTTCGGTGTCCGTCAGTCCGGCGTCGGCCACCGTGTTCAGCGGGGCGACGCAGCAGCTCACCGCCACGCCGCTCGATGCCAATGGCAATTCGCTTTCTGGGCGGACGATCGGCTGGTCAACCGATGATCCCAACGTTGCCACGGTGAACGGCAGCGGGCTCGTGACCGCGGGCGCGGCCGGGACGGCCAACATCACGGCGACGAGCGAAGGCAAGAGCGGTACGGCAGCCATTACGGTCATGGTACCGGTAGCGTCTGTGACCGTGAGCCCGTCCAGCGCGACGCTTCTGGTCGGCGGGACCGAGCAGCTTACGGCCACCCCGCTCGATGCCGGCGGCAATCCGCTCAGCGGACGGGCGATCCTCTGGTCGACGGACGCTCCCGGCGTGGCGACGGTGAATGCGAGCGGTCTGGTGACGGCGGTGGGCGTCGGCTCGGCCAATATTACGGCGACCAGTGAAGGCAAGAGCGCCAGCGCCGCGATCACGGTGAACCCGGTCCCGGTCGCCTCGGTGTCCGTCAGTCCTTCGACGGCGTCGGTCTTCATGGGGACGACGCAGCAACTCACCGCCACGCCGCTCGATGCCAACGGCAATCCGCTCACCGGCCGGCTAATTACCTGGGCGACGGACGCTCCCGGCGTCGCGACGGTGAACGGCAGCGGCCTCGTCACCGCGGTTGCAACTGGCGTGGCGAACATCACGGCCACGAGTGAGGGGAAGAGCGGCAGCTCGGCGATCACCGTGCCCGCGTCACCTCCGCCGGTCACGCTGGTCGGGGCGGGGAACATTGCGAACTGCGGAACACTGAATGACGACGCGACCGCCGCATTGATCGACAACATCCCCGGGACCGTCTATACGACCGGCGACAACATCTACGGCGACGGCTCGTCGAGCGATTTCCAGAACTGTTACGGGTCGTCGTGGGGCCGCCACAAAGCGCGCACCAAGCCGGCGTCCGGCCACAAGGACTACGCGCAGCCGGGCGCGGCGGGATACTGGCAATACTTCGGCGCCGTGGCCGGAGACTCGGGCAAGTACTACTACAGCTACGACGCGGGCGCCTGGCACGTGGTCGTGCTGAACAGCCAGATCGATATGACCGTGGGATCGCCGCAAGAGGTGTGGTTGAAAGCCGACCTCGCGGCCAGCACGAAGCGCTGCACGGTCGCGATCTGGGATCAACCGCGGTTCAGCTCGAGCGGCACGAGCGTCCGCTCGGCGGTGAAGCCGTTGTGGGACGATCTGTATGCAGCAGGGGCCGACCTGGTCCTGAACGCGCACTACCGCTTGTATGAGCGGTTCGCGCCGCAGACGCCGGCGGGCGTCGCGGATCCCGTGAACGGGATCCGGCAATTCACGGTGGGCACGGGCGGCTCGACGATCGATGTGTTCGGGACCCCCATCGCGAACAGCGAAGTGCGCGCCACGAACCTATTCGGGGTGCTGAAGCTCACGCTCGCGGACGGGAGTTACAGCTGGCAATTCATTCCGATCGCCGGCCAGACGTTCACTGATTCGGGCAGTGGCTCATGTCACTAGGCACGAGGACGAGTCTCCCTCCCCTGGAGCCGCACGCCCCCACTCCCCCCAACCCCCCGGGTTCAGCGGTTCCCAACAGGGTTGATCAGGCGCTGAGCGGATGGCTCTGGCTGTCGTCGGGAGCCGTCGTTCAGGGGCTGGTCACCATCGCATCGCTGGCGGTCCTCGCGCGCCTGTTGTCGCCCAGCGACTTCGGGGCGGTTTCTGCAGGCATGCTGGTGATCACGTTCTGTTCCAACCTGTCGCAGGTGCTCGTGGGTCCGGCGCTGATTCAGCACCCGCGGCTGCGCGCCGATCACGTCGAGACCGGTTTCGCGATGGCACTCGCGGGGGGGGTGGGTCTGTTCGGCTTGCTCTGGCTGCTCGGCCCGGCGGTCGCGACGGCGTTGCACGCGTCGAACATGAGCCCGGTGTTGCGCGCGCTGGCGGGCATTCTGCCCTTGCAAGGACTCGGCGCCGTGGCCGACGCGCTGGTGCGCCGCGATCTGGCGTTTCGCTCCATCGCGAGAATCCGGATCGCATCGTATGCCCTTGGGTACGGCGCGGTCGGCATCACGGTGGCGCTGCTCGGTGGCGGATTATGGGCCCTGGTCGCCGCGAACCTGTCGCAGGCCGCGCTGAACACGACGCTGCTGCTCCGGCGTCGCCCGCACAGCAAACGAATCAACGTGTCGGGTCCCGCGTTGCGCGAGCTGGTGACGTTTGGTGCCGGCCTGTGCATCGGAAAGATCGGCAACTACTTCGCGACCGAAGGCGACTATCTCGTCACGGTCAAATGGCTGGGCGTCAATGCGCTCGGTCTCTATGAACGCGCGTATCAATTGATGGCGATGCCGGCGATTCTCGTCGGCCAGGTGCTCGATGACGTGCTGTTCCCCGCCATCGCGCAGATTCAGACGGAGTCGGAGCGTGTCGCGCGGGCATACCGGCGGGTTGCGGCCGCCGTGGCGCTCTTCGCGCTCCCCCTCAGCGCGGTGGTGCTGATCCTGGCTCCGGACATCGTCAATGTGCTGCTCGGCCCCAAGTGGCATGACGTCGTCCTGCCGTTCCGGATCCTCGCCGTGGGCACGTTGTTCCGAACCAGCTACAAGGTGAGCGATTCGCTCACACGGGCGCTGGGCGCGGTCTACCGGCGCGCCTGGCGCGAGTGGACCTACGCGGCATTCGTCATCGGCGGTGCCATCATCGGGCAGAAGTGGGGTCTGCCGGGCGTCGCCGCCGCCGTACTGCTCGCGCTGCTTGCAAACTACCTGCTGACGGCCCAGCTCGGTACGAGCCTCGTGTCGCTGCGCTGGACCGATTACTTCGGCGCGCATGCGCCGGGCCTGCGCCTCGCGCTGGTGGTGGCGATTCCGGCTCTCGCCATCGCGACGCTGACCCGCTCGGTCCTCGAGCTGCCGTCGCCTGTCGTTCTCGTCGCGACGGTGCTTGGCACTGCCATCGTCACCATTCCGGTGCTGCTGATGATCGGCAGCCGGTTGCTGGGCCCCGACGGAAACTGGCTCATGCACGAAGGCATCGCCTTCCTCCTGCGCACGCGCAACGGCGTGGCGGAGGGAACCTTCCCGAAGGGCGGTGGACCGGGGATCTATGTGGAGTTCGTGGGCCTCCCGGGCGCGGGGAAATCGGTCGCGTCACGGAAGGTCGCCGAGGCGCTCCGGCGCAACGGTCTCACCGTCACCGAACCCACCTACCACCTGGACCACGTGGTTCGCCCCGCTGGCCGGCGCGTGCTCAAGGCATCGTACGCGTTCCGCGGGCTCTTTGGCCAGCCCCGCGAAGGTGGGTTTTGGAGTCAGGTCCTCTGGCAGTCGCGCCAGCCCAGCGTCGGACGACTGCTCGCGGAAGCGATGAACTGGTTTTACCTGATGGCGACCGTTCGCGGGAAGACGGCGGAACCCGGGGTTCACCTCTTCGACCAAGGGCTCTGCCAGGCGATCTGGTCGATCGTGTATGAGGCCACGTGCACCGAGATCACGTCACAAGAGTCGCTCGCCCGCTTGGCGCGGTCGTTGCCCGGCCAATCGGTCATCATCTTGGTGGAAGCGAGCCTCGACACGATCGGCACTCGGCTGCGCGATCGCCCTGGATTGGTGAGTCGCGTCGAGCGCGACATCGCGGCCGGACTTTCGGCCACCGGATTCGCGCGCGCCATGGGGGCATTGGCCCGCACCGAGGCGGCGATCGCACGCTTGTCGCGCAAGGGGCGGATCACGTTACTACGGTTGAACAACGACGAAGATGGGCGACTGGCGGAACGCGCCGACAAGATTGCCGACGTGTTGCGACAGCTCTCAGACGGGCGTGGTGAGCCGGAGCCGGCCGCGGCCAGCGCTGCTGTGCGCTAGCGGGGTCACGCTCGGAACGCGGGGGTGCCGGAGATAAAAGATCAGCGCCGCGACGATCCCAAACACGATCCAGAGGGATCGCTCTTGCTGCACGTTGTTGAATAGCCCCTGCGTACACGCCGCTACGACAAATCCGCAGCACGCATGCGCAACACCCACATATGGCCCGTTCCGGTCCTGCGCCCGCCAGCTATCGACGATGACCGAGAGCAAGAGCCACATCAGGGCACACAGGCCCACGATGCCGAGCTCTGCCGCCGCGGCCAGATAGGTCTGATGGGTGAGCGTCGCGCGCAGGTTGGGCTCGTGCTCGGCGTAGTTGGGAAATTGCGTGTAACCGATTCCCACCACGGGGTTCTCCGAGAATGCCTGCACCGCCCCCTGCCACAGCTCGAGTCGCTCGGCGACGTTGGGACCGCGTCCTTCCGCGGTCTGGGTCATGCGAGTAACCACGAAGGGGTTTTGAGAGAAATACCAATCGAGCGCCGGTACGAACACGGCGATGCCCAGCACCGCGGCGACGAGTCCCCTCCGGCTCATGCGTTTGACCTGCCGCCATGGCAGTGCCGGGATCAATCCCGCCAGCAGGCCCACGATAGCGCCCCGCGAACCGGTCGCCAGCAACCCCAGCAGGAGCAGCGTGATAGACACATACCGCACCAGCGGGCGCAGCACGGCACGCGTAGCAGGCCGGAGATTCGTACCCGGCGCACCGGCTCCAAGGAAGCGATCGATCCCGATCGCCAGAAACAGATTCAACACGACGTAGTTGCCGTAGATGTTGGCATTCTGAAACGGACCGAACGCCCGCTCGCGGCCGAGAAAGATGTTTTCGAACACGGACTGAAACGCAAAGCCGGTCGCGGCGAGAACGGATAGGCCGGCGAGCTGGAAGAAACGCCTGGGGAAAGAATCCTGCAGCAACCAGAACACGGCGATCATCCAGAATATCGCCGCGCTGATTTTGACGAGTCCCGTCACCGAATCACGAATCGCGAAGTAGACGGCTGGGCTGATCGCGTTGGCCGTGGTCGAGATCGCCGCAGCCAGGAGCCACAGGCCCGCGTGCAGCGCGTAGCGCGGCAGGCGGACGCGCCCCACTGCCGCCTGCAGCACGAGAACGATTGCAATGATCGCGATGACCGAGTCCCCGAGGCTGACGTTCAATCCGCCGTGCGGGATGACGGGATCCTTGCCGGTGTAGCTCGTCGCCCACAGGGCGATGTGCCACGGGTACAGGAGCGCGAGCAACACCAGCAGGAGCGTTCTCCCCCCACTCAGCGGCTGTGGCGTCACCGCTGCCGCGGCGCGGGCCGGCGCGTGAAATCCTCGGGTCGCGGTCGCCGTCACCCGAGGCCGTGCTGAGCTAGATGTTGTTCCATACGATCCTGCACACTTCTGCGCGCACGGTGGCCAGCGGGCGGTTGGCGTCAACTGCTGCCACCGAAACCGGGAACGCATACGACAGGTCGCGAATCGCGTTGATCCGTCGAATGATCTCCCGCAGCTTCATGTCGGGCTTGCGTTGCAATGCGGTTTCGGGCGACACGTCGAGCTTGATCACCACGTCGGGCGGAAACTCCTCCGCCCAGCGATACGGCGTTGCTTCGTGCCGCGCAATCCACCGGAGCAGCCCATTCCGGTGGTGGATGAATTGGCTGAGCAGCGGGCCATCGTTGAATCCGGCGATCTGCGACTGCGGGTAGCGGTCGGCAAGCACCACGATACCCGCATCGCGCGCCTTCCACGCATCGAGCAACTTGCGCCGCTTCTCGCGCGCCAGGACCAGCGCCCAGACGATCAGGGCGAAGGTGAACAGGGGGCTGCGATCGGGATTCGGCCCGCCACGCAAGCCCTGGCCCGTCGGCAGGAGGCCCAGGCGGGCCGCTATCGCGCGCAGGCCGTTCAGCGGCCACCGCAGCCACGAGCTCGGACCGCTGCCGCTCCCGAAGTACAACAGCAGGACGTCGAGTTTCTGCGCCAGGAGCGTTGCGACATCGTGCGTGATCGTCGATTTCCCGGAGCCATCCGGCCCGAGGAAGGCGATCAACACGCCACCATTCGGGACGCTGCGGCGCTGCGGCCGCCGTGCCGAGAGTAGCCGCTGGCCAATCGCGCCGCGCACTGAGGCCAGTTCCCTGCGCCACCTGAGCGCGACGCGCGTCACGATGCCGTAGCGGCGGAACAGCTGGAGCCGGCGGGCGGCGCGGGATTTGAAGCGGAGGATCTTGGCGAGCGTGATCGGCCCGTCCAGTAATTCGCGCAACGTGACCGCCGCGGGCTCCCCGAGCAGATCGCGACACAGGGCGGTGCATTTGTCGGGATCGATGCGATCGCGAATCCACAGGTATTCCGGCACCAGGACGTCCAGCCAATTGTGTCCGAAGAGCTGGGCCACCATGTCGCGCCACCGCAGCTTCGCGGAAAAACGCACGAACAGCAACACCATTTCCAGGTTGGGCTCGGCGACGTAGACGTTCGTCGCGGCGTCGAGCCGCCGGGTATCGAGCAGCAGTTTTTCCCACGGCAGGCGGTAGCTCTTGAGGTTAGGCTCGCCGAGAATCAGCCGGTAATGCACATGGCAGTGAATCAGGCGACGGGCTTCCGGATCTATCCCGACGTAGTCCTCTACGGCGGCATAACCCGTGGCCTCCGTTGCCATGAACCGCTTGAACCCACAACGGGCGAAAACCTCCTGCGCGTAGCGACATTGCCGGCGGTCGATCAACAGGTCGAGGTCGGAGTCGCCCGCAAGCGAGCGTTCGATCCCCCACACACTCTTCCAATGACAGTAGCGGACCTGCTCACGTTGCAGCCCTGCCAGCACGCGGATCGCGGTGTCCAAAGCCCCGTGAGGCCGGACGTTTGCTGCCGCCGCGGGCGGGGGCGGGGGCGGGGGCGGCGGCGGGGGCGGAGCGGCAACGACGGTCTTCTCGTTCATGTCTAGCGTTCATGGCAAAGCCTGTGCGGGCGATGATGTCTCTAACTAGCTGAGTCACTGGGAGTTGCATTACGGCACCCAGCGCCACACCGGGCGTTTGTGGCGCCTCGCACGCTGTGCTGTAAGTGAAGTGCAACAGCGCGTGACGGCTTCGCCCCAGCGCGGTGGCTGGCGGCTCGCTAGGTGCTTATTACTCCGCAGGATGCATAATCCCTGTCCGCACCGGGGGGCGGTACTGCCCTTGCGAACGGGTTAGGGCACCCTACTCCTCCTGTGAAGGACGGCTCCCTGATCCCGTCGGACGGCAACGCAAAACAACCGCTCCCGCTGCCAGCGTCTTCTCTGCGGCCGCTCGTGCCCCAAGCGCGCGGCGACGCGGCCCACGTGGCTGCCCAGGCCCACATGCGCCCCGACGTTGACTGGGGACGCTATGGCCTGGCGTTGCGGCGTTACAAATGGGCCGTCCTCGTCGCGACGTTGCTCGGTGCGGTCGCCGGCTTCGGCGCTGCCCGCCTGGTGAAGTCGGTCTACTCGGCGCGCGCATCGGTCTGGATCGAGGCCGCGAATCAGAAGGCGGCAGCACCGTCGGCCGGCGCCTGGTATGGCGAGCTCCTGGCAACCACCGGCTGGGTCGAGCTGGCGCGCTCCACCGAGGTGTTGGAGCCCGTCGTTCGCGATCTGAAGCTCTACATCCATCCCCAGGACGACGCCGATTCGGCGTTGTTCGCGAGGTTCACGGTGGGTGATGTAATGCGCGCCGGCGCCTATCGGCTGGAGGTCGACAAGACCGGTCAGACGTTCACGCTCACCACCAAGGGTGGCCGTCTCGTACAACGCGGTGCGCCCGGCGATGTGATTGGGGGCCCGGATCTCGGCTGGACCTGGTCGCCCCCGGCGGCCCAGCTCGCGGCGGAGCGGCGAGTCGACTTCACGGTCGAGCAACCGGTTGCCGCGGCCGTGCGGCTCGGTGGGAAGTTGCGCGTCAAGACAGACCTCGACGGGAATTTCCTGCGTCTCGAGCTGCGCGGCAGCAATCCCGCGCAGGTCACGGCCACCGTCAATTCGGCCGCGCGACGCGTGGTAACCGTGGCCGGCGAGCTGAAGAAGGAACAGCTGAGTGAGCTGGTGAGCATCCTCGCCGAGCAGCTGAAGCGCTCGCGTCAAAACCTCACCAGCGCGGAGGCCGCACTCGAGCAGTATCTCGGCAGGACCGTGAGTTTCGTGACGGGCGGGGCGGGCGGGGCGGGGGGGGCGAACTCCTCGCGGGTCACGCCCGGCCTGGAATTCGCCCGTGATCCCGCGCTCGCGAGCTATTTCGATATGAAGGTCAGCGTGGAGCTGATCCACCGCGACCGCATGGCGATCGCGCGCGCGCTCGCGCAGGTCTCGGACTCGGGGATCGCCGTGGATGAGCTGGCGGCCATCGAATCGGTCGATCGGTCCACGGAGCTGGCTGCGGCCCTGAAGGACCTCACCGCGAAGCGCGCAGAGTTGCGGGCGCTCCGCTACCGCTACACCGACGCGCATGTCCCGGTGCAGCGACTGGCCGGCGAGGTGCGGAACCTCGAGCGCACCGCTATTCCCCGACTCGCCGGGGCGGTCGTGGCCGGGCTCGCGGCACGCGAGGCAGACCTCACGCAACGCATCAACGCGACGTCGGCCACGCTGCACAAGATTCCCCCGCTGGCGATCGAGGAGGAGCAGCTGCGGCGCAACGTCGCGAACGCCGATCGCCTCTTCAGTAGTGTGCAGCAGCGCTATGACGAAGCGCGCCTTGCCGAGGCGACCAGCATTCCGGACGTGCAGGTGCTCGACCTGGCGGTGGAACCCGAAACGCCCGCGATCCGCACCGGCCCGTTCCTCATGTTCGCCGGCCTCGTTGGCGGGTTCGGATTCGGGATGCTCGTGGCGGTGATTCGGGACCGCTCCGATCCGAAGTTCCGTTATCCGCAGCAGGTGACCGAGGCGATGGGACTTCCCATCCTCGGCGTCGTGCCGCGCGTCGTGCACAATGGCGGGAACGGCGGTGAGAGCACGCTCCGCGCGATCGAGGCCCTGCGTGGCGTGCGCCTCAACGTCGTGCATGCACACGGCACGGCCGGTCCGGTGCTGCTGACCATCACGAGCCCCGGTCGCAGCGATGGCAAATCGTTTGTCGCCTGCAATCTCGCGCTGTCGTTTGCGGTCATGGGCGCGAAGACACTGCTGATCGATGGCGACGTCCGCCGCGGCGGATTGCATCGCCTGCTGAGCGCCGCACGCAAGCCCGGGCTTACCGACGTGCTCGCCGGCAAACTGCCGCTCGACGAGGTGATTCAGGCAACTCCCTATCCGGGGCTGTCATTCATCGGATGCGGCTCACGCACGACCAATGGCCCGGAGCTGCTGGGGACCGCGGCGATGGCGCAGGTGATGGCTGAGCTGCGGACGCGCTACCAGGTGATCGTCCTGGACAGCCCGCCGCTCAGCGCCGGGGTCGACGCCTATGTGCTCGGCACGCTCACATCCACCATGCTCATGGTCCTGCGCGCCGGCGTGTCCGATCGCGAGATGGCCGAAGCGAAGCTCGACGTGCTGGACCGCTTGCCCGTGCGGATGCTTGGCGCGGTGTTGAACGATGTGGAGCCGGGTGGCACGTACCGCTACTACTCGTATTACTTGGAAGGCTACGAAGCGCGGGAGGAGCTGGAAGGCCCGCGCGCGCGAGTCCTGCGGAAAAGCGACTAGACGACGGCTGGGCTCTGCGTCGGCGCGGACGGCTGCATCCGCGCGAGCAACAGACGCGCTTCCAAATACTCCCGTGGGAACGCAAAGGAACGGCGGCCCAAGAGCGTCGCCGCAATGACGACCAGAGTCCGGCCGACCAGCGCCGCATCGTAGCGCAGCGAGGCGTGGCGCAGGTAGACGTGGTCGAGCGCCAGGCGGATCGGCAGGAAGCGCTCCACATAGGAGCGCTCCGGATTCGCCGTGCCGATGATGTCCTCACCATGCGTATAGTCGTACAGCGTCCCCGGGCTGGTCAGTCCGGGGCGGAGCCGCAGCAGCGCGTGGTCAGCGGCGCTGTAGTGGAGCGCGACGATCCGGGGGTGCTCGGGCCGTGGTCCGACGATCGACATGTCGCCGCGCAAGATATTCACGAGCTGCGGCAGCTCATCCAGCTTCACTCGCCGGAGCCACGCTCCCAACCGGAACACCCGCGGATCACCTGCGGCGGTGATGATGCTCGACGAGTCCAGCTGATTCACGTGCATCGTGCGCAGCTTATACATCGTAAAGCAGCGGCCATGCCGGCCGGTCAAGCGCGCCCGATAGAACACCGGGCCCTTGCTGGAGAGCCGGACGACGAGCGCGGCCAGCAGGAGGATCGGGCTGACCACGATGAGCGCGAGACCGGCGAGCACCACGTCCAGCGTGCGCTTGATCATGTCGCGGCCCCCGCGGCCCCCGCCCCCGCCCCCGCGGCGTTCACGGACGATTCCGCGACCTCCTGCGCCGGTCCGTTGAGGCGCTCGTCGATCCGTTGTCCGAGGTAAGCGGCAAGGGACAACGCGCAGGTGAACGCCGGTGACACCGCGTTCAGCACGTGGAAGGACCGGTCATCGCCCTCATAGCGGAAATCCATCTCCAGCCGGTGCTCACGGACATCATAGAGCTGGGCGCGGATACCGGGCCGACCCCAGTGGCGGAACGCTTCAGGGCGCACGCCGTTGACCAACGCCGCCGCACGGCGCAGGATGCCGAGCCGTGTGCCGGAGACGAGCTCGGAGGCCGCGAGCTGGCGGAACGTGCGATCGCTGGCCAGGAGCGTCAGCTCGCGGCCCGCGATCGCGAGACACTCGCTGAGGGCGAAGCCTTTCAGGCCACCGTAATGCTCCCGCCAGAGCGCGGCCGTAGCGGTGGGCCCGATCTTCACGCTGCCGTCCAAGCGGCGGGTGATGTGCACGCCCAGGAAGGGATTCGCGAGCTTGGGGACCGGATACACGTGCGTGCGGATGGGCAGCGCGCCGGGCTCCGAGACCAGGTAGTGCCCGCGAAACGGGAGAATGCGGTAGCGCTCGGAGAAGCCGTAGTCACGCGCCACACGGTCGGCGTAGAGGCCGGCGGCGTTCACGACATAGCCGGCGGCGAGCGGGCCTTCCGAAGTGAGCACGCCTCCCCGCCCGCGCCTGCGATACGAGACGCCGGTGCAAATCGCGATGCCGGCCAGCAACGCGTCAGCGACGAGTGACGCGACGACGGCAGCGGGGACGACGGTCGCGGTGGAGGGGGAGAACAGCGCCCACTCGTGCGTCCGGGCCCGCGGTTCGACGCGGCGCAGCTGCGCTGCCGATAGCGCCTCGAGCGGCACGCCGTTCGCAGTGCCGCGGCGCTGCAGCTCCTCGAGCCCCGGGAGGTCCGCTGCGGTCGTCGCGACGACCAGCTTGCCACAGCGGGACAGCGGCAGGCCGCGCTCGGCGCAGTAGGCCGCGAGGAGCTGGTTGCCCTCGCGCGTCAGCTGGGCCTTCAAGCTGTTCGCGCTGTAATAGAAGCCGGCGTGGAGCACGCCGGAATTGCGCCCGCTCGCATGGAGGCCACAGGCGCGTTCCTTCTCCAGCAACGTGACCGAACTGTCGGTGTAGCGGCGCTTCAACTCGAGGGCGAGGGTCAGGCCGACAATGCCGCCGCCGACGACGAGGAAGTCAGTGGTCCGCATGGCCATGGCAGGCCGACAGCATCACACCGACGCCGCCGCGCGGGTGGAGGAGGCCGCCGCGGACGCTGCCCCAGGAAACCAATCGGTGCGACGCCGGCGCGGGGTGACGAATGTCTGCTTGAGCGCTTGCACGTTGTGGTAGACGGCGTTCTGATACTCGCGCAGGGCGGGGTCGGCGCGGACCGCGGCCGCCACCTCGCGGATCCCGGCCGCCACCGTGAATTCGGGCTCGAACCCCAATGTGTTCCGGATCTTCTCGAAACAGACGCGGTAGTCGCGTGGATCGGCAACGTCTTGCTGCTGCGCGACGTGCACATTTCCGACGATCTCCGCCACCATGTCGCCGAGCTGGGCGATGGTGTGATTCAGCGCGTCGCCGCCGACGTTGAAGACCTCGCCCGCGACGAGTCCCGCCGGGGCTTCGAGCACGCGGATGAACGCGCGCGCGGCGTCCCGGCAGTGGACGTTGGGACGCCACTGGTTGCCGCCCATGATCGAGATCTTGCCGTCGACGACCGCCCGCACGGTGAGGGTGTTCACCACCAGATCGAAGCGCATCCGCGGCGACAACCCGAAGACCGTGGAGAGGCGCAGCACCACCGGCTCGACGTCCCCCGCGCGATCGAACAGGATGTTCTCGCTCAGCACGCGCGTGCGCGCGTACAGCGACACCGGGTTGAGCCGCGCCTGCTCGGTCAACACATCCTGATTGCTCGCGCCGTACACGCTGCAGCTCGACGCGAACACCACGCGGTGCACGCCGGAGAAATTGCACGCCTCGACCAGCACCTTCGTCGCGGTGTAATTGAGGTTGATCGTTTCCTCGGGATCCAGGTTGCAGGCGGGGTCGCCCACGATCGCGGCGAGCGCGATGACGCCGTGGACGTCGCGCAGCGCGCGGCTGACATCGCGGCTGCTGCAGACGTCGCCGTAGAGTACTTCCAGCCGCGGGTGCGTCAGCCCGTTCAGGCCGGCCTGGCCGTAGTCGAAGCGATCCAGCACCCGCACGGCGTAGCCGCGGGCGAGCAGCATCCGGGTGAGGTGCGAACCGATGAATCCCGCCCCGCCGGTGACGAGCACGCGCCGCGAGTCTCCCGAGGATGCGGAATGCGCGAGGGACGGCGGCATCCCGGCGAGCAGCTCGTCGAGCGTGACTCTGCCGGGGCGATGCACGTCCCGCCCCTGGACAAAGCGGGCGATGCCGCCTACGGCCCGCACGCGAATCCCCACATCTTCCAGCCGCCGGCCGAACGCGCGCACGACTTCGCGCTTGGCGTCGGGCATTGCGACGATGACCTCGCTGACGGCGCGGTGCTCGGCGAGCGCCAGCGCCTCCTGCAGCCGCCCCAGGACGGGGACGCCGTTCAGGACGGAGTCCTGCTTGGCGGGATCGTCATCGAGGAAGCCCACGAGCTCGACGCCGGGAACACCGCCCGCGGTGAGCTCGCGCGCGATCGACAGCCCGTGCCGGCCCGCGCCGGCAATCATGACCCGGCGAGGGGCGGCGATCTGCCATACGCCCCGGCTCGCCTCGGCCCGCGACCAGCGCCGCAACCCCCGCACCCCGACGCAGAGCAGCAGCGTGAACATGACGATCAACACGAGGGTCGAGAGCGAGAGATCCACGACTCCCGCCGCTCGTAACAACAGCAGTGCGACCAGCACGAAGATGCTGGCGAAGCCGAGCGCGCGGGCCTCGGGCAGGCTGGTATAGCGCCAGATCGTGCGGTAACTCCCCACCAGGGTGTCTGCTAGGACAAGCAGCAGACCGACGAGCAGCGCCAGGGTCGCCGTCTCCTGCAGATCGTGCCGCGAGAACCCCGCGTCGATTGCGACCGCCGCGGCCACGGCACCCGCCGCGCACGCGAAGTCGACGGCAGCTTTCGCGGCGCGCCGCCACGCCGGCCGACGCACTGCGTCGTCGAGGGCGCGCGCGGCGAGCGCCACGATCCGGGCCGGCCAGCTGAGCCGCCGGGCGAGGGAGTCGAGCTCGAAGCGAAGCGAGGTCATGAGGGTGTAGCGCTCATACGGGGATGCGACCAGCCCGCAGCGTCCGGCGCACGGTCATGAACACCTCGGCAGCGTCCATGCAGCATTGATTTCCCCAGGCACGGCCGCGATGGCGCAGCGCGTCGAGTGATCGCGGGTGAGGATACGGCCGGACTTCGCTCTCGTAGCACGCCATGGCGCTCAGCTTTTGCTCCAGCGTTTGGGAGATGTCGACCCAGGTGTCCGGAACGAATTCACGGGGATAGCCCCATTCGGTGCTGCTCGCCGTATCGAACACGTAGACGCCCTCGATGTATGCCTCGAGCGGTCGCGTGGCGACGAGGGCGGCGCGGAACAAGAGCTCGTGATCGCGGTTGGCGTCGCTCCCGAACTGGCAGTAGACGACCGAAGGGCAGATTTCCCGCACGACCCGCTCCAGCGGTTGGATGAGGTCGAGGAGCGACAGGGTGTCCAGCCGCTGGTCGGGGAAGCCGAGCTGGCGGGACTCGGTCAGACCGAGCACCTCGGCAGCGCGACGCGTGTGCCCGGCCTGACCGACGCCCGAGGGACCGTAGCGCAGCGACTCCCCTTCACAGGCGATGACGGCAGTAACGTGGTCACCGGCGCGCGCGTGCAGCGCGAGCGTCCCGCCGCAGCCCAGGACTTCGTCGTCGGGGTGTGCGGCGATGGCAAGGACGCGTCGCGGCCCGCCGGACGGCGCGACGGGCGCGAGATTGGATTCGAGCAAGGTGGCGGTGGACATGACCGAGGTATGCCTAAGCAGGACCCGTGCACATCCTCACATTTGCTGAAGTGTTGCGGCTGAAGAAGTTACGAGGCTCGTCTGCACGGAGGCGGGGCAGAATGACGCGGCGGGCTTACAACTCCGGTGGTGATCTGCGACGGGCTACTTGTCCTGGGGACCCATCAAGTCGCGCTGCAGGCTATGACGGTCCATCAAGCGGTAGAACGTCGTGCGGTCCACCTTCGCCAGGCGCGCCGCCTTCGACAGATTGCCGCCGGCGCGAATCACCACCCGCGTGAGAAAGCGCTTGTCGAACTCGCCCAGCAGCCGATCGCGGGCGACGTAATACCCGTCGGAGTCACCCTCCTGCTCGGAGGCCGTGATCAGCTCGGCATCGGGTCGCTGGTCGGAGATAAAGGGGATGTCCTCGACGCCGATCTCGGCGCCTGGCTCGAGCAAGACGACCGCGTGTTCGATCACGTTCTGCAGCTCGCGCACGTTGCCGGGCCAGGAGTGCGTGCGCAACGCCCACAGCGCTGCCTTGGTGAACGTCGGCGGCCGCTCGTCAGGGCTGCGGTGCCGCCGCCAATAGTGGTCGAGGAAGTAGTTCGCCAGGACCGGAACGTCGTCGGCGCGGTCGCGGAGCGTCGGCACCCGAATGGGGACGACGCGCAGCCGGTAATACAGATCATCACGCAGCAGGCCTAAGTGGACGGCCGCCTCGGGGTCCCGGTTTGTCGCGGCGATGAAGCGTACGTTTACGACGGCGTCCGTTTCCTCACTCCCGACGCGCCGGACCACGCCGTCCTGGATCACCCGCAACAGCTTTGCCTGAATTGGCTTCGGCATTTCGATCAATTCATCGAGGAACATCGTGCCCCCGTTCGCCGCCTCGAGCAGCCCGGGCTTGTCACGCACCGCTCCGGTGAAGGCGCCCTTGACGTGTCCGAACATCTCGGACTCGAGCAGCATCTCGGGGAGCGCGGCGCAGTTTACCGCGACGAGCGGCCGGCTCGCGCGGCGACTGTGGCGGTGGATGAACTGGGCAATCATTTCCTTGCCGCTGCCGCTCTCGCCGGTGATGAACACTGACGCGTCCGTGGTAGCGACGCGGCGGGCGAGCGCAATCGCCTCGCGGAAGACCCGTGCGGTGCCCATCCCGACGGCGTCGTCTGGGCCGACTTCCGCTGCCGCGCGCTGGGCATGGGTCTCGCGGGAGACGTGAACCGTGTGAGCAGCACGACCGACCAGCACCTGCAGCTGGCTGCCCGTGAACGGCTTCGGCAGGTAATCCCAGGCGCCGGCGCGGAGCGTCTCGAGCGCCGTCTCGACCGTGGGCTTGCCGGTAATGACGATCACGATCGCGTCCGGATTGGCCGCCAGGGCCGCGCCGATCAGCTGCATCCCCGCGTTGCCATTCAGGTAGAGGTCGACGAGGACAATATCGAACGCGTGGCGCTGGAGGGCGTCGAGCGCCTCGTCCTGGCGCCCGCAGACCTCGACCTGGTACCCCTCGTATCGCAGCGCCGTCGCACAGCTGTCGCGCAGCGTACGCTCGTCATCGATCACGAGAATACGCACGCTCGCCTTGATCGTGCTGTTGAGCGGAAGAAGCTGGGACATATCCCGTCCGACCGACGGCAAGCCGTTCCGTCGGGACGGAGGAGAGGGGTGTATTGGCGGCAGCAAGAATAGACCCTGTCGTGGTGTTCGTGCATCACCAGGTGCAACCTCTGCACCCGCCGGTTTGCACGCACAAGTCGTTGCTCGCTCGGCGGTTTAGGCCCGACGTCTCCGGCAGGAGTCGCAGAAAACTGCTCACAAGCTTGTAACATTCCTGATGCGGGCCGGTTGCCAGCGCCAAGGAATTCGCGCGATCGCTCTCAACGGCGTCACGGCCTCAAACTTGAATCACCGGCATGCATGAGGACCTCCAGCCCCACCGCCACTGCCTCGAGGGCGGCTGCTCTCGTGTTCACCCTGCTCGCTGTTTTGCCGGCGCCTGCGTGGGTGCAACAGCCGTCCGGGACAGCCGCCCGTCGCTTGCTCGCGACCCGCCTCGAGGTCCAGTCGACCCTCGATTCACTCCGCCAGCTGCGGGACTCCCACCCGTCGCTCACCGGGTTTGCTGGCGAGATCAGCGCCCTCGAGCAGCGACTTGAATCCGGAGACTTTCGCGTCGGCGACCGGGTTCTGATCCGCGTGGAGGATCCCCTGCCAGTGACACCGGCTGGGGGAGGGGGAACGAGCTCGGCTAAATCGCCGGAGCAGCAGCTCAGCGACACGTTCACGGTGAACGGGGCTCAAGCGCTACCGCTCCCGTTACTGGGCGACATATCGCTGCGTGGCGTACTGCGGAGCGAGATCGAGCCATACCTGACCACCCAGATTGGCACCCGAATTCGGGACCCTGAGGTGCACGCTCGGGCCCTTATCGTCGTGGCCGTATCTGGTGGCGTGTTGAAACCGGGCTATTACGCCGTCTCGCCGGATGCCTTGGTCGGAGCCGTGATCAATGCGGCAGGCGGGGGGATTAAAGAAGGCAAAATCACGGATCTAAAGATCGTGCACCACGGCACGACTATCTGGAAGAGCCGGGCACTGCAGCGGGCTATCGCTGAGGGAAGGACGCTCGACGACTTACAGGTTCAACCTGGGGATGTGATAGCCGTGGGGCTAAGGGACTCGCCGGTCAACGCGCTCCGCACGATTGCCGTGATCCTGAGCATCCCCGTGGCAATCCTCACGATCAGCCGCTTTTAGTTGTTGCTGTAGGATCCTGCGGGTTTACCGAACTGAAAAAGAGACGCCCAGGTGGGCGGTCGAGTGGTAGACGGTGAACGCTTGCAGTGCCACGGCGGCGCCGAGCCACCAGCGGCGGGCTTTCGGCTGGAGCGCCTGCGCGATGCCGAGCGTGGTCACCGCGGCTAGGGCGGTATACGTGTTGACCTGCCCCTCGCTCGGCTTGCGACCGAGCAGCGGATTCGCTTCGGAGAAGCCTCTCCAGTTCTTGCGGGCGAGCGAGCGCGTCTGCGAAGCGTCCACCCACAGTAGGGTCAGGAACCCGCCCGCCAGGCTGAGATCGGTCGCACTCCAGGACGGCACCTGCCGCCTCACGTGACTCATCGGCAGGGACCAGCGCACCGCCACAGCACCCGGTGAGGTTGGCGGCAATGCCCGCTGTGCCACCGCCGCGCCAGGTGCGAGGGCGACGAGGACCGTTGCGGCGAAGGGAAGCACAGCGCGTTTCATGTCTCCGCGCTCGTGCAAGGGGGGTGCCAATCCTGGTGTGCGGGCTGGGCGACCTCAAATCCGACTTCTGTTAGCGAAGCGCGACAACTTCGCCGTAGAATGCAAAGGTCTAGCCGAAGTCACCCTGGAGCCAGCCCCGGCTGGAATCGGCGCGTGCCCGCCGGAGCGCGTCATCCGCCTGCCGCATCAGCGCGCCGACGTCAATCGAACGCTTCTCATCCGCGGTGACATCGTGATAGCCCGCCCGCACGCGGAGCCGCGGCAAGGGTGGGACGCTGGGGTTCCGAGGCCTCGCGACAATCGCCGCGCCCAGCCGCGCAGCCAGCCGCCGGGCGTCCGTATCGACCGCGACGACGGCGAACGAATTTGGGCTGAGCCGTCCGATGACGTCCGAATGTCGGGTCGCCGACCGCAGTGCCGTCGCGATGCTCCGCAGGACCCATAATGGCGGTGCTGGATGGGCGCGCCCGCCCTTGGGCACGACCTCCGGCGCAAGCAGGATGCAGCTCAACGCCGTCTTACGGCGCGTCGCGCTGGCGGCCAATTCCTGGGCCCGGCGTGCCAGGCCACGCACGTTGTAGACTCCCGTCGCGTCATCGATGAGACCCTGCGCCCGGGCCTGGTCCGCCTCCAGCTTGGCCGGCACGTACACATCGAGCATGGCGATCAATTCTTCGGCATCCACGGGTTCGCCGAGACATGCCCACGCGTTCGCGCGTAGCGCCGCAATCCGGTCGCGGCGCGTCGCTGAGCCTGACAGCGCGAGAAAGATGGGAGTGCTGGGTGAGATCAGGTTTTCGTCGGTGAGCGTGCGACACAACGTATAGCCGTCGCCATCAGGGAGCTGCGCGTCGATGATCACCGCATCGGGTGGGTTCGCGCTGATGCGCTTCAGCGTCTGCGCGCGATTGTACGTCCTGGCGACCACGTAGCCGTGCGGCGCGAGGATCGTGGCCAGCGATCGGCTGGTCCATTCATGGGTACTCGCGATTAGGAGATCGACAGGCCGTGCCGCCGGTCCAGGTTCTCGAGTTGGCATTACCAGTCCTCGTTGGCGCCCCCAAGAGTCACATCGCCCCGCAGGATACGTGCGCGGATGTCGATTGCTAACATGGCCTGCCACGCGCAATTGGCTGATCCCAGCGTTTCACAATTGCTCAAAGTGATGCACAATGGCCACACGGCTGTGGGGAGGGGGCTTCGTTCCCGCTGTAGGGTTTTCGCGGTCGTGGTGACTAGCAAGTTCCCTAGGAGCGTGTAGCTTTTCTACCGCCCTATCACCTACGGCCTGATGTCCGCGCAACGCTGGTCACAACCGCTGGTTCTGGAGTCGGTGCCCGTGCCTCAGACCGGGCGCAGTGGACTGGTAGGGATCGCTCCAGAGCTGCAGCAGTGGGCCGTCCGGCAGATCCTCCCCCGCTACGCTGACCAGTTCGGCAATCCCTCTGCTGACGAAGTCCAGGACATCGTTGCCGGCGTCGTGGCCGCCGTGTTGGAGATGCAAGTGACACCGGCCGCGGTGATCGATTCGCGGACGCAGTCCGGTCTCGGCCGGCGCCTGCTCGACGTGATGCGCGAGGAGGTCATGCGTCGCTGGCAGGCGCACGGGATCACGGAGACCGAGTTACCGGTCCTGCTGCTCGCGATGGAGCGCGTGCGCGAAGCGACCGGCAACCGCGCCGCGCACCAGCTCGTCTCGCAGCTGGGTGGCGCTGCCGGGTTGGAATTGCTCGCCGACGTCGCGCACGACATGCACTCACCGCTCGCGTCGATCCTCGTGCTCGCCGACACGCTGCAGCGCGGGGAAAGCGGCCCGCTCACCGACATGCAGCGACGGCAGCTCGGCCTGATCTCCACCGCGGCATTGGGGCTCAGCTCGGTCGGGAGCGACATCATCGCTCTCACGCGCAGCGAGATGCTGCTCGAACCCAAGCCGATCCCGTTCGGCGTGACCAGCGTGCTCGAATCGGTGCACGACATCGTGCGGCCGATCGCGGAAGTCAAAGGCCTGACGGTACGGCTGGAGCCGCCGCGCGACGACGAGCGGCTGGGGCACCCCGTCGCGCTGCGCCGCGTGCTGCTGAATCTCACGACGAACGCGCTGAAGTTCACGGAACATGGGTTCGTCGAGATCGGCACCCGCGAGACGCAACCGGGGAGGCTGGAGTTCGGCGTCCGCGACAGCGGCAGGGGGATCGACCCCGCGATGATGCCGACGCTGTTCGATTCCGTGCGCGACGCCCCGCGCGACGACGACCAGCGCGGCGGCAAGATGTTCTCCACGACCGGGCTGGGACTCGCCATCTGCCGCAAGCTCGCCGAGGCGATGGGCTCGCACTTGCGCGTCGAGACGCAGCTGGACCGGGGCACGCGTTTCTTCTTTGAGCTCGACTTGCCTGTCTGTCCTTCCCGGCGCAATAGCAATCCGCCGCGGACCAAGGCTTCCTCCGTCGCGTAAACCCGGTCGCCGCACTGACAGACCTGTGGCGAACGTGACGCGCTTTCCGCCGTGTCGTGGCACCGCGCCTGCCGCTGGTGCCTTGGCCCCAAAGTTGACATTGGATTGAAGCATGTGCGGGATCGTGGGCTACGTCGGGCCGCAGCAGGCCGCGCCGCTGTTACTCCAGGGCCTGAGTCGCCTCGAGTATCGCGGCTATGACTCGGCGGGACTCGCCGTCGTCGGGAGCGAGGGAGCCGCCCGGCTGCAGGTTCGCAAGCTCGCGGGCCGGATCAGCGCGCTGGCCAGCCTGGTAACCGAGCTGCCGGTCGCGGGCGCCTGTGGCATCGCGCACACGCGCTGGGCGACGCACGGCGCGCCCACGCAAAGCAATGCGCATCCGCACTGCGACTGCCGTCACGAGCTCGCGCTGGTGCACAACGGCGTGATCGAGAATGCCGACGTGCTGCGCCAGCGGCTCGAATGGGCCGGGCACGACTTCGTCACGGAGACCGACACCGAGGCTCTCGTCCACCTCATCGAGGAGGCGCCGGGCGAGACGCTGGAAGCGCGCGTGCTGGCGGCCCTCGAGCACATCGAGGGAACGTACGGTCTCGCGGTTGTTGCGGCGGCGGAGCCCGACAAGGTGGTCGTGGCGCGGCAGGGCACCCCAATGATGATCGGGATCCCGGCCCAGGGCACGGGGATGTTCGTCGCGTCCGACCCCGCGGCTATTCTCGAGCACACGCGCTCGGTGGTGCATCTGAACGACGGCGACGTGGCGGTCCTGCGCCCGGGCGGCTACGAGTTGTTCGATGCGGACTCGCGTCCCCGCGTGCGGCAGGTCTCCGACATCGCGGCGGATCTCCTCGGCGGCGAGCTGGCCGGATATCCGCATTTCATGCTCAAGGAGATCCACGAGCAACCCGACACCACGCGCGCGACGTTGCGGGGCCGGCTGCTGTTCACTGAGGGCAGCGCCCGCCTCGACGACCTCAACCTTTCAGCGTCGGCGCTAGCCGGCCTGCGACGCATCGTCCTGCTGGGATGCAGCAGCTCCTGGCACGCGGCGCTCGTCGGCCGGGACATCATCGAGTCGCTGGCCGAAGTGCCCGTGCAGGTGGAGTACGCGTCCGAGTACCGCTATCGCCGCGCGTTGCAGGAGCCGGGTACCCTCGCGATTGCGATCTCGCAGTCGGGCGAGACGGGCGACACGCTCGAGGCGATGCGCGCGGCCCGCGTGGCGGGCGCGCGCGTGCTCGGCATCGTGAACGTGGTTGGCAGCTCGATCGCGCGGGAAGCGGACGGCGTGATCTATCTCCACGCCGGACCGGAAATCGGCGTCGCATCGACCAAAGCGTTCACGTCGCAGCTGCTCGCCCTCACGCTCTTCGGACTCTATCTCGGTCGCAGGCGCGACATGTCACCGGCCGACGGACGCGAGCTCGCGAGCCACCTTGCCGCGCTCCCGGGTCTGGTGGCGGAAACGTTGACGCTCGAGCCCCAGATCCGCACGCTCGCCGCGGAGTTTGCCGGCGCCGGGAGCTGGGTGTGCCTGGGGCGCGGCGCCAACCTGCCGATCGCGCTCGAGGGCGCGTTGAAGCTCAAGGAGATCAGCCGGCTCCACGCGGAAGGCTATCCCGGGGCGGAAATGAAGCACGGGCCGATGGCGCTGATCGACAGCGACATGGTGGTGGTCGTCGTGGTGCCGCAGGATGCGATGTACGCCAAGACGCTGTCCGACATGCAGCAGATCCGCGCGCGGGATGGACGCATCGTCGCCATCACGAGCCGCGACAGCGGGGGCGGCGGGGGGGGCGGGGGGGGAAATCTGGGACGCCTCGTCGACCATCAGCTCCGCGTGCCCGCGGTGATCCCGTTGCTTTCGCCGGTGCTGACGGTCATCCCGCTGCAACTGCTCGCCTATCACATCGCGGTGTTGCGCGGCTGTGATGTGGACAAGCCCAGACATCTCGCCAAGAGCTACAGCCTGGAGTAGCTGCCGGACCGCTACGACTCGTCGCGCTGCAGGCCGTGGCGCTCCATCAGACGATAGAACGTCGTGCGATCGATGCCGCACTGCCGCGCGGCTTTGGAGAGATTGCCGCCGGCGCGGACGATCGCCCGGGTCAGGAATTGCCGCTCGAATTTCGCCAGCAGCCGGTCGCGCGCGCCATAGTAGCCGCCGTCGCTGGTGGCGCCGAGCTCCGGATTCGGCCCCATCCCCTCGTCCGGCTCCGGCGCCGCCGTCGGGATGGTCGGGAACGGGAGATCCTCGGCGCGGACCTCCGTCGCCGGCTCGAGGAACACCACGGCCTGCTCGATGACGTTCTGCAGCTCACGCACGTTGCCGGGCCAGGGATGGGCCTGCAGCGCGCCGATGGCGCTCTTGCCCAGGCTCGGCAGGGGGATGTCCGGCCCGCGGTACTTGCGCCAATAGTGCGCGAGGAACGACGTCGCCAGGAGCTCGACGTCCTCCGTGCGATCGCGCAGCGAGGGCACATGGATCGGCACGACGCTGAGCCGGTAGTACAGGTCCTCGCGTAACGCCCCCTCGACCACCGCCTTTTCGGGCTCGCGGTTCGTCGCCGCGATGAAGCGCACGTTGACGACGGCATCGGCGGTTTCGCTGCCCACGCGACGCACCACGCCGTCCTGGATCGCCCGGAGCAGCTTCGCCTGAACCGGCTTCGGCATCTCGATCAGCTCATCGAGCATCAGCGTGCCACCGTCGGCGGCTTCCAGGAGCCCGGGTTTATCGCGAATCGCGCCGGTGAATGCGCCCCGGCGGTGGCCGAACATCTCCGATTCGAGCAGCGGCTCAGGGAGCGCGGCGCAGTTCAGCGCGAGAAACGGGCGCGACGCCCGATGGCTGTGATGATGGATGAACTGCGCGAACAGCTCCTTGCCCGCGCCGCTCTCGCCGGACAGCAGGACCGAGGCGTCGGTGGGCGCGACCTTCCGCGCCCGCGCAATCGCCCCGCGAAATGCGGGCGAGAGACCCAGGATCCGGATCTTGTCGCTGTTCTCACCGGCTTGCTCGAGCTGCTGCGAGCGCTGCAGCGCTTCGCGTGCCGTGAGCGTCGCGTGCGCCGCCTGTCCCACCATGAGCGCGAGCTGCATGGCGGAGAACGGCTTGGCCAGATACGCGAATGCCCCGATGCGCATCGCTTCCAGGCTCGACGCGAGCGTCGGCTTGCCCGTCACCGCGATGACCCGCGTCTGGGGATTCGCCGCCAAGGCGAGCGGCAGCAGCTCGGCGCCGGGAATCTCGCTCATGTACCAATCGAGCAACAGCACGTCGAAGACGTTGTAGCGCAGGAGCGCCTGTGCCTCGCGCGCCACCCCGGTCATCGTGACGTTGTAGCCGTCGTCTGCGAGAAGGCTGGCGCAGCTTTCGCGCAGCGTGTCCTCGTCGTCGACGACCAGCACGCGAATATTGGCGGCAGCCGCGGCGTCCGGTGCTGGACGCGCCGGTCGCGAGAGCGTCCGTTGGGTGGGCGAGGAAAGCGTGAGTTGTGTCATGTCACCTGGGGTCGCTGGACAAGTGTCGTGTTGGCGGCCGTAGGAAATAGCCTACGCTGTCCCGAGTGTCAAGCATCGAGCTGCGGAACGGATTGTGATCTACATCACCCGCGATCCTAGGCAGTGGGAAGATCGAGGACGAAGTAGAAACGCGTGCCTTTGCCCGGTGCCGTTTCGTACCTCAACCAGCCACCCAGCGCTCGCACGAGCCGCTGCGTGATGACGAGACCCAGTCCGGTCGCCGAAAAGATCGCATCGCCGCCTTTGCTCGAGCGACGAAACGGCTGGTAGAGGGTCTGCTGGGCACCCGTGGGAATGCCTCTCCCTGAATCTTGGACGGCGAATTCCACGCGATCGTGCTCCACATCAGTCGCGCTCACCGTGATACGGCCGACCTGGGTGAACTTGAGAGCATTGGTCACGAGGTTCAGCAGGATGCGTTGCAGCTCGATCGGATGGCCGAGGCGGCGGTCGACATCGGGCCGGATAAAGATGATCTCCAGCCCTTTCTGGACGGCGAGGACACGCACGACATCCTGCACCTCGGAGAGCAACCGCGTCACGGAGAACGGTCGCGGCTCGGGCTCCTCGAGTTGGTCCCATTCGCGCGTCATCTGCAGCGCATTGCTGGTGACGGTATTGAGCGCGTAGGCGGCCCCGTAGATGAGGCGCAGCTGGCGGAGCTGCAACGCGGTGAGGGGACCGCTCAGTCCCTGCTGCAGCCGATCCGCCAGTAACTGGACCGCGTTGAGCGGTGACCGCAGATCGTGCACAAACTCGATCAGAAACTCGAGGCCATCGAGCCCGACCAGCGGAGCGCCAGGAAGCTGCTGAAAGCGGCGCTCGATCGCCGCGCGCACGAGCCGCAGGCGTGCGATCGTCTGCAGGATCCGCGCTGAATCGTGGGCGGGACGCCACAGCGCCAGCAGCTCATCTTCCAGCTGATCGATGAGATGCAGACTCAGACGCAGCGACGGACGGGGCGTGAGCGCGTCGATGAACGACGCGTCGCCTCGGGCGACAGTTAGCGCCGAGGCCTCGAGCAGCGGGGTAATGTCCGCCCCTGGCCCGGATGCGCCGTAGGACTCACGCCACCGCGCTTCGACTCGGCGAATGGCGTGCAGCAGCAAGCCATCGGTTTGCCAGGAGAGGGAATTAAGTCCGGAGGATGGATCGGCAATCCGTTGCCGAATGCGCCCGCGCGAAACGTGGGGTGAACTCAAACGAAGGTCACGCGGAGAAACGGACATGTGCTAGGGCTCGGTCTGGGTTCGGCTTGGACAATAGTTTCCCGAGTGGCGAGTGCGAATCGCTCGTTGGCGCGACTCGGGAATCAATCTTTGGTTGGAGATTGAACTACAATTTTCGGGCTACATCTTTGGGGTGTGTGGCGGTCGCGCCACTGCAGCCCGAGGCTATCAGGCGACGGCGAGATCCAGAGTAAAGTAGAAGCGCGTCCCCTTCCCCTGCGCGGTCTCATACTGTAGCTGACCGCCCAGCGCCGCCACGAGACGCTGGGTGATCGCGAGCCCCAATCCCGTCGCGGAGAATGTGGCGCGGCCCGATCCGGCTGAGCGGCGGAATGGCTGGAACAGCGTCTCCTGCGCCGACGCGTGGATCCCCGGGCCGGTGTCCTGCACGGCGAACTCGATGTGACTGCCGTCGCGATCGGTGGCGCTGACGGTGATCGTCCCCGCGCGCGTGAACTTGAGTGCGTTGGTCACGAGGTTCAGCAGGATGCGCTGCAGCTCGATCGGATGCCCCAGCCGCCGGTCGACGTTGGGCCGAATGAAGGTGACCTCCAGCCCTTTCTGCGCGGCCAGCGTGCGCACCACATCCTGGACTTCCGACAGCAGCTTTGTGACCGAAAACGGCCGCGCTTCCGGCTCCTCCAACTGGTCGTATTCGCGCGTCATCTGCAGCGCGTTGCTCGTGACCGTATTGAGCGCGTGCGCCGCCGCGTAGATCAGGCGCAGCTGGCGCAGTTGCAGCGGTGTCAGTGGCCCGCTCCACCCCTGTTGGAGCCGGTCAGCCAACAGCAACAGCGAGTTGAGCGGCGACCGCATGTCGTGGACGAACTCGATGAGAAACTCGAGGCCATCGATCCCAACCAGCGGTGCGCCCGGCAGCTGTTGAAAGCGGCGCTCGATCGCCGCTCGCACCACGCGGAGCCGTCCCACCGTTTGCAGCACCTGTGACGCCGCCGTCTCGCTCGAGCGCGCGAGCGCCAGCAGCTCATCTTCCATCAGATCGACGAGGTGCAGGCTCAGCCGCAACGAGGGCCGCGGGGTGAGCGCGTCTATAAAGGAAGCGTCGCCCCGATCGGCCGCCAGGGCCGACGCCGCCAAAATCCGTGGTATGTCTGCAACATCGGTGGAAGGGCCGTACAGCTCGCGCCACCGCGCTTCGACCCGCCGAATCGCGCGAGTGAGCAGGCGGTTGCTGATCCCTGTAACGGGGGCGACCCCCACGGCAGGATCGGAAGTGCGCTGCCGGATGGGGCCCGGCGCGGGCGAGGGACGGCTCACGGCTGTAGCGGCATGGGCATGGGCAAGGGCGGGAATAAAGTTCTGCCAAACGTCCCGCCGCGCAAGCTATCCCCTACGCCCAGGTGAAGCGCGCGCGGCGCGGGCCCCAACCGGCGTGGCCGGCTAATGGCTTGTTGTCACACGACTTGCCAGCGTCAGTTTTCAGTGCTCTCGGGGTTCACAGACAGCACGCGTTGCAACCCGTGGCGTTCCATCAGGCGATACAGCGTCGTCCGATCGACGGCGGCAATGCGCGCGGCGCGCGAAATGTTGTTGCCGGCCTGCGCGACGAGCCACGTCAGATAGCGCCGCTCGAACTCCGCGAGCACCCGTTCCCGCGCGACGTGATACGTCTCCTCGATCGGCATCGGAAGCGCGTCGGCCGGAGACGCGACCTCTTCGATTGGTACCTCGCCCTGGGAGAAGGGAAGATCTTCCGCACGCACCTCGGCACCCGGTTCGATCAAGACGACCGCATGTTCGATCACGTTCTGCAGCTCGCGCACGTTGCCCGGCCACGCGTGCGCGCGCAGCGCCCGCAGCGCGCTTTCCGAGAAGGTCGGCAGCGCACTCTTCTGATCGCGGTGCGCCCGCCAGTAGTAGCTCAGGAAATGGTTGGCGAGCAGCGGGATGTCTTCCTGCCGGTTCTTGAGTCGCGGGACGTAAATCGGGACGACGCGCAGCCGGTAGTACAAGTCCTCGCGCAGCGCACCCGACTTGACCGCTTCCTCGGGGTCGCCGTTCGTGGCCGCGATGAACCGCACGTTGACGACCGCATCCGTCGTCTCGCTGCCCACGCGCCGTACCACCCCGTCCTGGATCACGCGCAGCAGCTTCGCCTGGGTCGGCTTCGACATCTCGAGCAGCTCATCCAGGAAGAGCGTGCCACCGTTGGCGGTCTCGAGCAGGCCGGCTTTGTCGCGCACGGCGCCGGTAAACGCGCCCTTCACGTGCCCGAACATCTCCGATTCGAGCAGCGCCTCGGGCAGCGCGGCGCAGTTCACCGCCACGAGCGGCTTGCTGCTGCGCCGGCTGTGCGCATGAATGAATTGCGCGATCAGCTCCTTGCCCGAACCGCTCGCGCCGGTGATGAACACCGACGCATCGGTCGGTGCGACGCGTCGCGCGAGGTCGATCGCCCGGCGGAAGATCGGCGAGACGCCGAGCACCTCGACGCGATCGCTGTTGCCGTGCTCCTTCGCGAACTCGGCCTGCTCCTGCTTCGATTCCTGAGCGACGCTGACGGTATGCACCGCGCGGCCGACGAGAATCTGGAAATGCGTCGCGGAGAACGGCTTGGGGAGATAGTCCCAGGCGCCCAGGCGCAACGCTTCCACGCTCGACGCGACGCTGGGATTCCCGGTCATCATGATCGCGATCGTCTCAGGGCTGGTCTCGAGTGCGGCCTTCAGCAGCTCGTACCCCGAGACATCGCTCATGTAGAGATCGAGCAGCACGATGTCGAAGCGCCGGTGGCGCAGCAGCTCCAGCCCCTCGTGGCCACGCCCCGCGGTGGTGACCTGGTAGCCGTCGAGCTGGAGGAGATTGGCGCAACTCTCGCGCAGCGTGCGATCGTCATCGACGATCAGGAACCGGATGCCCGCCTTCACCTGAGGGTTGAGCGCGGGCAAGCCAATCACGTCCGGCGCGGTCGCGGGGTTGGGGTGAAAGTGCGGAGCGCGATGTGGAGTAGCGGAGGTAGGCATCGGACGGCGACTCCCCGTTGAGTTCCGGTTGCGAGCCACAACACCAGGAGCGTGAACGTTCAGACCGTGCCGCAGGGATTGCGCCGGACTGCTCTGCCTCGGAAGTCCTGCTATCACAGCGACTTCGGAGACGCCTCCCAGGGCGCTGTTGCGTCGGCGCGACATCCTGTACACCACCGCACGCCACGTGTTGCATGCATTCGACAGTGCCGTTTGCGCGCTGCGTTCTGCGACCTCCTTGCTGCGACCCGGCCACAAACCGAAGTGGCAACGCCCTGTGCTGCGGGCACTTCGGGCGGGCCCGAAACTTGACCAGAGTGTCGTCCCATCATGCTGTGCCGAGCTTGCCAGGAATTGCAATCGCGAGCAGGACGGCGCGCCAGGGCTCGCCGCAAGGGGCGGACCCGCAGTCGCGACGGGGTGTGCACCCGCTGTGGCCAGCTGCTGAGTCCTGCGGGTATGGCGCGCCGCGTCCAGGCGAAGCAGTCACAGCTGGCGCGCTTCGGCTTGGGAGGAGGGTCGCAGCGGCCCCTGCTCGAACGCAAGCCCCCCAGAAGGAAGCGCTGAGCCCAACTCGCTCTGGCCTCAGAGGCTACGCGTCACCAAATTGAGACGGATGTCGTCGTCGTCTGCTCACTCGTCCCTACGCCTGGTCCTGGCGGATGATCATCTCGTGCTGCGGCAAGCGTTGCGCGCGCTGCTGGAGCAGCGGGGGTTGCAGGTTGTCGCGGACGAGGCCGATGGCCGGGCGGCTGTTGCCGCCGTCCAGCGCCTTGCCCCCGACGTCGCGGTGCTCGATGTGGCCATGCCGGTCCTCAACGGGGTGGAAGCGGCCCGCGAGATCGCCCGCGTCGCGCCCTCCTGCCCGGTGATCTTGCTGTCCGGGGTCGACGACACCCGCTTTGTGCGCGAGGCGCTCAAGGTCGGCGTCCGCGGCTTCGTGCAGAAGAGCCAGGGCTGCGATGAGCTGGTGCACGCTATAGAGGAAGTGCGCGAAGGCCGGCTGTATGTCAGTCCCGGCGCTTCGCAGGCTATCGTCGACGCCTGTGCGACGCCCGAGCAGGATGGCTCTCGACTCACACCGCGGGAACGTCAAGTGTTGCAACTGGTGGGCGAGGGCAAATCGACCAAGCAGATCGCGGAAGTCCTCCATATCAGCGTGAAAACCGCCGAGTTTCATCGGGGTCGGCTCATGAAGAAACTGAACGTGCACGACACCGCGAACCTGGTTCGCTATGCAATCCGCGAGGGTTGGATCGCGCTGTAGGGGCATCCCGCGGATGAAACCTGGTTGATTCCCTAGGGTAGGAACTCCGATGCCTTCGCCGCGGGCGTCCCCTCCTTCTACGCCGATTCCGCTACCAGTGCGGAACTCGCCTCCACCACCACATCCGTTTGGCGCCGATGCGCGCTGCGCTGCGTGTAAGGTCCTCCGGGGCGCCATTCGGGTCGTCTTGACGGGGGCCGGCAAACGTCCACGCTCCACGACGTCGGACGAAGTCTCCGAGCTGCTCGGCCTGGTCGCGGCGGCGATTCACCAGGCGTGGTTCGCCCTGGCGCCTGTCGCACCGGTGCGGCCGAAAGTCGACCCGCGGATTCACACGGCGCTGGGCCGCCGCTTCCTCGAGCTGCTGCGCAGCGAAGTGGTGGAAGGGTGGGGGACGTTCGGCGTCGCCGACACCGAGCTGCTGCCCCTGCTCGTCGCGATCGAGCGCGTGCGCGTCACGATTCAGGCGAACTGGGCGCAGACATTTGCGCAACAGCTCTCGGGCAACGACGGCCTCGCACTGCTCATGGACGTGGCGCACGACCTGCGCTCGCCGCTGACGTCCATCCTGGTGCTCGCCGAGACGCTGCAGCGCGGCCAGAGCGGCGAGGTGAACGACGTCCAGCGCCGCCAGCTCGGGCTCATCTATACGGCGGCGCTCGGTCTCTCGTCCGTCGCGAGCGACATCATCGAGTTCACGCAAGGCGGCGATCAGCTCGTGGATCAGGAGCCGTCGGCGTTCTCGGTGACGGCGATGCTCGAGTCGGTGCGCGACATCGTGCGCCCCATCGCCGAAGAAAAGCATCTCACCGTGCGCCTGCTCGCGCCCACACACGACCAGCGCATGGGCCATCCGGTGGCGCTGAGCCGCATTCTGCTCAACCTCACCACGAACGCCCTCAAGTTCACCGATCAGGGCTACGTGGAAATCGTGGCGCAGGAATTGGAGGAATCGAGCCGCATCGAGTTCGCGGTGCGCGATTCGGGCCGCGGGATTCCGCAGGAGAAGATCACCACGCTGTTTCAGCCGCTGCGCAAGGAGTCGGGCCGGCGCGGCCAGCTCTTTTCGCAGACCGGGCTCGGCCTCACCATCTGCCGCAAGCTCGCGACCGCGATGAAGTCGGAGCTGAAGGTCGAATCGCGGACCGGTTGGGGGACGCGGTTCTTCTTCGAGCTCGATCTGCCGGTCGTCACCGCGCGACGCTCCGGCCCGCACGGCGCGCGACGCAGCAGCCCCACCCACCCCGTGCGCAACAGCGGCACGCATGCCGTGCGGAACAGCGGTCCGGAGGGGCGGCGCAACAGCGGACCGACCAAACGGTCCACTTAGCGCAGCGAATTGCGCGCTTGTTCCAGCAAATCCGTTGTGGAAGTTGGTGCGGGTTGGGGGAGGCTGGTCGAGGTTCTACCACGCGACGGCCGCCGGGGAGCGCCCGGGACCGTGCTGACCCCAGCGCGCAACTTCACGGCCGCCTGGCGTGACACCGAATCCGAAATTCGCTGCACCAGTCCTTCGGCGCCGGTCTCGTCCGTGGCTGCCGCAAACACGGCGAATTCCGCGGGCCCGGTGCGACACAGCGCGTCGGAGATCCGGCCGGCGCGGCGGAACGCCAGCGCCAGCCGATCCGCGCCACTGCTCGTCAGCACACTATCAGCCGGCTGAAACACGGCGCAGGCGAGCGGCAATCCCTGGCGCGCGGCGAACGCGGCCAGCTCGGCGGAGCGGCGCGTCATGCCGGCGTCGTTGTACAATCCGCTGGTGCGATCGACCAACCCCTCGGCGCCGAGGCGATCGACCTCGAGCTTCCCTTGCACGTAGACGCCGAGCCGCAGCACCAGCTCTTCCATGTCGAGCGGATCGCCGCGCAGCTCCCACGCGCCGGCGCGCAGCGCTTCGATCTGCTGCGTCCGCAGCGCCGGCCCCGCGGTCGTGAGGATGATCGGCGTGGCGCGCGAGATGCTCGGCTCGGCGCGCAGCGCCCGGCACAGGGCGAGGTTGTCGCTCGCGCGCTGGTCGAGGCCCATGTCGAGCAGGATGCCGTCGGGCAGGTAGCGCCGCGCCAGCTCCAGCACCTGCAACCGCTTCGCCGTGGCCACGACCTGATACCCGCCCTGCGTCAGCACGCTCTCGAGCGATTCGGTCAGCCACTTGTCGGCGTTCGCCAGGAGGACTGTCGGCTGGACGGGGGCGGTCATGGCTGCGTTATGTTAGCGGATATGAAAGAACACGCTAGCGGCGTCTTGTCGCGCGTCGCCGTTCTTTGCGCTGCCCTATCGGGTTGCGCCACCCTCCGTAATGCAATGACTTTCGAGAAGCCCCAAATCGAGCTCCAGGAAATCAACATTACGAGTCTCGGCTTACAAAGCGGCACGCTCGACCTCGTGTTCGATGTCTACAATCCGAATCAGTATCGGTTGCGCAGTACGCGGCTCGAAGTTGATCTGGAATTGGCAAGCACGGAGTTCGGGGAAGCCCTTATAGACAAACCCCTGGACCTCTCCCCGCAGAACCATAGCCGCGTGGTCATGCCCGTGCGGTTTACCTGGGCGGGGGTGGGCGCGGCCGCCCGCTCGCTCCTGCAATCGCAAGAATTGCCCTATGGAATTACCGGGGCTGTGATACTGGATACACCCCTGGGGGAACGTAGGGTACAGTTGCAGGATACCGGCAAAGTGCCGCTGCGGAAACTGATCCAATAACGGGACACGGGACACGGGACAGGGGACACGGCTATTCGGCGACTAATTGAGATTCAGGCTCCGGTTGAGCGGGCATTCCTCGTTGGTGCTCCCAGGAAAGGATCCGACGACGCGGTGCATGTCGACGAGCACTTGGAAGAGCTCGAGCGCCTCGCCGACACCGCCGGCGCTGAGGTGATCGGTCGGACGGTCCAACGGATCGACGCGCCGACGCCCAACTTCTATCTCGGTCAGGGCAAAGTCGAATCGCTGAAGGGCGAGCTGTCCACGGCGGGCGCGACGTTGATGCTGTTCGACGAGTCGCTGACGCCGGTGCAGGGCGTCAAGCTCGAGAAGAGTCTCGGCGTGCGCGTCATGGACCGCACCGAAGTCATTCTCGATATCTTCGCGACGCGCGCCCGCAGTCACGAGTCCAAGCTGCAGGTCGAGCTGGCGCAGCTCGAGTATCTCCTGCCGCGCCTGACGCGGATGTGGACCCACCTGTCGCGTATCCGCGGCGGTATCGGTCTGCGGGGACCGGGCGAAACCCAGCTCGAAACCGACCGCCGCGTGATTCGGCGCAAGATCTCGATGCTCAAGAAGCGGCTCAAGGACGTCGCCGAGCATCGCGCCAATCAGCGCCAGGGGCGGCGCGACCTCCCGACCGCCGCGCTCGTCGGCTACACGAACGCCGGCAAGTCGAGCCTGCTCAAGGCGCTCTCGGGCGAAGATGTGTTCATCGAGGATCGGCTGTTCGCGACGGTGGATACGCTCGCCCGAGAGGTCGATGTGGGCGAAGGCTATCGCTATCGGCTCACCGATACGGTCGGGTTCATTCGCAAGCTCCCCCACCATCTGGTGGCGTCCTTTCGGGCGACGTTGGAGGAAGCTGAAGATGCGGACCTCTTGCTGCACGTGATCGATGCCTCACACCCTGGTTGGGAAGAGCAGGTGGAGGTGGTCGAAAATGAAATGCGAAATGCGGAATTCGGAATGCGAAATGTCAAGGATAGTGTGGCCCGCAAACGCACAATCTACGTATTCAACAAGGCGGACCTGTTGCCGGATCCAGAACCGTTTTTGGCAATGGTCCGGGAGCGTTATCCGCACGCGATTCTTACCTCCACAATTCCGCATTCCGCATTTCGCATTCCGCATTTTGGTGTGGAAGATCTCCGCCTTGCTCTCCGCACCTCAGCCCAGGCGCTTCGTCCCATCGCCGAGATTCGTGTGCCCATCAGCGACGGCAAGTTGTTAGCGATTTTACACCGCGACGCCGAGATTCTGGGTCAGGAACAGACCGATGGCGTGGTGACGCTGCGCGCGCGGATCGAGGCTCGGCTGCTCGGTCGGCTGCGACAGGAAGGGGTCGAGGTAGTACTGGGATGAGATACGGGATTTTGACGTTATTCCTCCTTACGGGGTGTGCGGACTGGTTCAACTCGCCGCCCACCGTGCCGCCACCGCCACCACCGCCTCCGCCACCGCCACCCGGCACTCCCACACTCCGTCCGATCGGCACGTTCACCAATCCCACGTATGTGGCGGCGCCGGTGGCGGACTCGACGCGGATCTTCGTGGCGGAGCGCGCCGGCCGGATCCGGATCGTGAAGAACGACGTGATCCTGGCGGCTGCGTTTCTCGATCTCACGGGCAAGATCAGCGCCGCCGATGAGAACGGGCTGTACAGCATGGCGTTTCATCCGCAGTACGCGATCAATCGAATGTTCTTTCTGTTTTTCACGAACCTGAACGGCGATATCCGCGTCGTGCGCTACCTCGGCACCGCGAATCCCGACAGCGCCAATCCCACCGCCGTCGACACGATCCTCGCCGTGCCGCATCCCGTCGCCGGCTTCAGCCTGCCGTTCGGCAATCATCACGGCGGACAGCTGCAGTTCGGGCCCGACGGCATGCTCTACGTCTCGCTCGGCGACGGCGGCTGCTGCTACGACCCGCAGCAAAACGGCCAGCGCCACCAGACGATGAACGGCAAGATCCACCGCATCAATGTCGACGGCGCGACCGGCCACACGGTGCCCGGCGACAATCCGTTCGTCAGCGACACGAGCTTCCCGCCCGAGACGTGGGCATGGGGATTCCGCAATCCGTGGCGCTTTTCATTCGACCGGCAGACGGGCGAACTCTACATCGGCGATGTGGGGCAGGACACCTGGGAAGAAGTCGACGTCGGGCCGGCGCCGGGCCGCGGCAAGGGCCAGAACTACGGCTGGAGTACGATGGAAGGGACGCACTGCATCAACGCCGGCTGCAGTACCGCGGGACTCACGCTGCCCGTCATCGAATACCAGCATCTCAACGGACTCTGTGACGTGCAGGGCGGATACGTCTATCGCGGCACGCGGGTGACACAGCTCACGGGGTACTATCTGTACGTGGACTACTGTACCGGCTTCGTGGGCAGCTTCAAACTCGTGGGCGGAGTCGCGACCGAGCAGCGCAGCTGGACCACGGAGATCTCACCGGGAACGGGTGTCGTGTCGTGGGGCGAGGATGCGCGCGGGGAGCTTTATATGATGACGTACGGCGGGACGGTCTACAAAATAGTTCCAAGAACCTAGCATGAAGGTCATCGTCCTTCTCCTGATTTGTGCCTCTCAAACGGGCTGCAAGCATTTCCTCGACCAACCCCCACCGCCACCCCCAGGCACGCCTTCGCTGCACCTCCTCGGCAACTTCACGTATCCCGTCTACCTCACCGCGGCGCCCGGCGACACGGGGCGTCTCTTCGTCGTGCAACAGGATGGAGCTGTGCGGGTGGTGCACCACGACACGATCCAGGCGCGCCGGTTCCTCGACCTCAGGGGCCGGATTGCGTTCGGCGGTGAGCAGGGGCTCCTGAGCCTCGCGTTCGATCCGCAGTACGCGACGAACGGGCGCTTCTTCATCTATTTCACCGATTCCAACGGCGATCTCCGCATCGTGCGCTACAACGTGTCGCCCGATCCCGACAGCGCCGACGAGGCCACGGCCGACACGATCCTCAAAGTGCCGCATCCCGGGCAGACGAATCACAACGGCGGGCAGCTGCAGTTCGGGCCAGACAGCATGCTCTGGGCCGGGACCGGGGATGGGGGCGGGGGCGGCGATCCCGACGGCAACGGCCAGAACAAGCACGCGCTGCTGGGTAAGCTGCTGCGGCTCGATGTCAGCGGCGCGAGCGGGTACACGATGCCGGCCGACAATCCGGGTGCCACGGACACCTCGTTCGCGCCGGAAGTGTGGTCGTACGGGTTGCGCAATCCGTGGCGCTTCACGTTCGACCGGCAGACGGGCGATCTCTTTATCGGCGACGTGGGGCAGAATCGCTACGAAGAAGTCGATGTCTCCACGACCGCGCAGCAGCGCGGCCGCGGCGTCAACTTCGGCTGGAATATTATGGAAGGGCTGCACTGCTACCCGAACGATCCCTGCACAACGACCGGCCAGCTGCCGGTGGTCGAGTATGCGCACTTCGGTGGGACCTGTTCG
>DASYRZ010000055.1:0-6871 GCA_036003865.1 Gemmatimonadales bacterium
CCGCGGCGCAGCGCGACGCTTACCGCGGAAGACATCGAGCGCTCACCGGCGGTACCGCTCGAGCAGTTACTCGTCGCCAAGGTTCCCGGTCTCGCGTTGACGCAGGGCCGCGACGGGCACACCGTGATCCAGATTCGTGGCGTGACCTCGTTAATGGACCAGGGGGAACCGTTGTTCGTGGTCAACGGCATTGCGCTGGGCGACGCGGGCAATTTCTGGGCGATCAATCGCTTCGACATCGCATCCATCGAGGTCCTAAAGGACGCTTCGAGCACCTCGGCGTGGGGTATCCGCGGGGCCAACGGCGTGATCGTCATCAAGACTAAGGGATCTTAGTCGCGAGATCGATCGCAATCGCGGATTGGGGAGCGAGATTGACCTGTACCGCGCCCGCAGAGTCCACGACGATGGAATCGCCAGCCAGCAAGTCGAGGTAAATCCCGGACGCCATGCCCGTGGCAATTGTCGCCGCGAGGATGGTGCTCCCTCCGTTGATTGCCACGAAGCCCTTGTTGCCACGCGTGAACGCGATGGCGTTCACCCCGTCATCCCACCAGTGATTGATGTCGGCGCCCGCCACGACGCGCCGGAAGCTCACCATGTTGCGAATGTACGGATCGCGGTGCTCGCACACCCACTGGCCGACCGTCGCCGTTTCCAAGCTCGAAGCACACGTCACCGGGGTCGTCCAGCCGTCGGCGTCCGATGGCGGCCCCATGGAATTGCCCGCGGGACAGTCGAACGCGTAGCTCGAGAGGATGGACGGATAGCCGTACGGCTCGGCCAGCATCCACACGTTCGCGATGCGGAAGACGTCGCCGTTCTTGTAGCTGATGCCGCACTGATGCTGCGTGTCGTGGTTCTGGAGGAAGACCACCGCTTTGTCCGACGGCATGAGGCCCCAGGCGACTTCGGAGAAGCGGTTCCCAGGCGTGCCGTTCGGGTTGAGCTGCGAGATGTGCTCGCCGTTCACGGCGCGGAACTTGTTGCCGACGCCGGTGAAGATGAATTCCGTGATGTCGGCGGCGCCCCCCGAGCCGTAGCCCTCGCCGAAGTAGTCGCGCGGCGACAGGGCTTCGCCGCCGCCGCCGGCGACCTCGAGGAAGACGTATGGGAGCGGTCGGCTTTCAGCCGTCAGCGTCGTGTTGACGAGCTGCAGGATACTGTCGAGATCCACCTGTTGGATATGCTTGGCGGCGTCAACACGAAATCCCGCAACGCCCATGCGTGCGAGCGCGATGAGATAGTCGGCGATCTTCTGACGTACCGATGCGAGTTTGGTATTCAGGTCCGGCAGCGAAAACAGCTCACAGTCCTGCACGTTCGCGGCACTCTGGTAATTGTTCACGGTGCAGGCAGGATGGAAATCGCTGGCCGTGTAGAGACCCGGGTACTCGTACTTGGTGTAGGACGTGCCGTTGCTGCCGACGCCCGGGCTAGGGTAGTTGGTCATGTGGTTGATCACGGCATCCACGATGATCCCGACGCCGGCGGTCTTGCAGCGATTCACCATGTCGGTGAACTCTGCCCCGGTCCCGGAGCGGCTGCGCTCGACGCTGTAGCTCACCGGCTGGTAGCGCTCACTCCAGTCGTGCGAGGGAACGATGCTGTGCTCTTGGGGCGGCGAAACTTGCACGGCGGCGAAGCTGGCGGGGCCGAGCACGGTTTCGCACTCGGTGGCGATATCGGTCCACCTCCATTCGAAGAGGTGGACGGCGACGTCACCGGCGGCCATGTGGCCGCTGGGCCGGTAGGTCGGTGGAAGGGTGGGCCGTGGGGGTGGAGGGGGTCCCGGTGACGGCGTTGGCAACCCCTTGTCACTGCAGCTCAGCATCAAAAGCACGAGCCCCGCCGTAGCGGAATGTCGCGACACGGCGGGGCTCGGGGACAACGAACGCTCCAGCGTCAGTAACCCGCGTTCTGCTGCAGGTTCGGGTTGGCTACGAGTTCATTGGCCGGAATCGGGTACAGGTTTAAATGAGCGGGCGTTGATGCTCCAGCTTGTGTGCCGCCCTTCCACGACCAGATGTAGGTGCCACTCGTAAACCGGCCGTACCGGACCAGATCCGTCCGGCGGTGGCCCTCCCACAGCAATTCGCGCCCGCGCTCGTCGAGGACGAAATCCAACGTTAGCTCGGGAGCAGTGATGACGCCGCTGGAGTCCCCATACGCGCGGACGCGCAACGCATTCACGTAATTCAATGCGGTTGCTGCGTTGCCGCCACCGCCGCGTAGATGGGCTTCGGCGTACATCAGATATGCGTCCGCCAGCCGGAACATCGGGAAGTCCGTGTCCACATGCGTCGCGTGTGATCCGTTTGCTCCAGTCGACGTCTTGTTACGAAACTTCGGCGCGGCGATTCCATCGTTGAAGTTTCCAATGCTGTTGATGGGGACGCTTTGACCGGTGGTGTAAAAGCTTCCCGCACGGCCGTCGCCGGCCGTGTAGCGATTGTACGCCTCGGGTTTGAGTCGCAGCCCCCACCAGCAGCCGGCGATCCCATACGTCGTGTCGGTCATGCTGCCGCCGCACGACGCATGGATCACGAACGTCATTCCGCCCCACGTCTGTGTGCGCAATCCATCCTGGGTAACGGAGAAGATGATTTCCGGTGACGTATTGTTGTCGGCCAAGAACATCCGCTGATAGGTGGGATCCAGCGTGTAGGGACCCGCGATGACGGCCTGCGCCGCGGTCAGGGCCTCGGCGTAGTGCGGTGTGCCGGTGTACACCTCGGCATTCAGGTAGACCTTCGCGAGGAGCATGGATGCTGCTGGGCCGGTTGCCCGCCCATACGTGGCCGCGCCTGGCGGCGGGAGGTCGCCCTGGATCGCCGTCAGCTCGCTCACAATGAAATCGTAGACTTCGCTGCGTGAGCGCTGCTGCGGGAGAGACCCCAAGAGGTCGTCTTCTGTGATCAGCGGGATGTTGCCGAACAGATCGATGCCGTGCCAGTAACTCAGCGCGCGGAGGAACCGCGCCTCGGCGCGATACTGCGCGACCTCGGCTCTGAGCGCGCTGCCCGAATGTCCTCGCGAATCGAGTTTGGCGTCGGTCGTCTGGCGCAGGAATTCGTTCGCAAGCACCACTTGGTAGAAGATGCGGTAGTACATCGCCCCGACAAAGTTGTTGCTCACGGCCCAAAGCTGCGTGTTCATCTCGGGTAGGCCGACGTCGCCCCAGCCGATCACCGCTTCGTCGGTGGGCAGCTCCTGATGCTCCCAGTAGAGACGGAGGTACTGCGAGAAGCCTTCGTCAATACCCGCGATATCGGGCTGGCCCGCGGCGCCCTGCTGGCCGCTGACCGCGAGGCCCGCGTAGAGCTTCGCCAGGAAGGCCCGGTACGACGAAGGATCTCTGAATATGTTTGCATCGGTGACGGTGCTCTTCGGTTCGACCGTCAGGTCCGTGCACGCGGTCGCGACCACCACCAGGAGCGTGGCGGCGGTGGTGAGCGCTCTTTGCAGAATACGGTTCATGTTCGTCCCCCTAGAACCGGACGCTCAGGCCGGCGGTGAAGGTACGCGAGCGTGGATAGATGTTGTTGTCCAGTCCATTCAGCCCTGCCGTGGGATCCACGCCACTGTAGCCGGTCAGAGTGAATGCGTTTTGGATCGTGCCGAAGGCACGCAGCGGCTGCCCCTGATACATGAACGAGTAGGCCAGCGTGATGTTGTCCATGCGCAGGAACGACGCGTCCTCGACATAGAAGTCCGAGAGGTATTGCGGCGTCTCGAAGCCGGTCTCCAACACTGACGCGTGCAGGTTGTACGGCGACCCGCGGGTGACCTCGGAATAGGTGCCCAGATTGGACGCCACGTTGTTGTAGACGTAGTTCCCGAGGTAGGCGCGCAGCGTGAAGTTGAGCTCGAAGTTACCGTAGCCGAAATACGATGAGTGGCCGAAGATCCACTTCGGCGCCGGATCGTGGAACGGCCGGCGGTCGTCCTGATTGATGACGCTGTCGCCGTTCAGGTCCACATACAGGTCCTGCTCGTTGATCGTCCCATCCGGCGTACCGTTGAACTTGTTGTTGGTGAGGCCGGTTCGATCTTGATATATCGGCCTGCCGTCGGCGCCACGGATATGGTGATAGACATAGAACGAGTTGATCGGCTGGCCGGGCTGGAGGACCTGAATGTAGGTCCCCACGCCTCCGGCAACGAGGCCGGTCAACACGCGCGTGGTGCCCTCGCTCGGATAAATGGTGAGCATCTCGTTGCTGTTGTGGGAGGCGGTAAAGTCGGCAGTCCAGCGAAGGCCGCCGCTGGGTGCTTCGCGCAGCCGGGTATTGAGGCTCAGCTCCACCCCACGGTTTCGCATGGTGCCGATGTTGCGCCACGTGGCGTTGCCGATCGTGAAGCCGGCGGGTACCGGTGCAAAGAAGACCAGATCTCTGGTTTCCTTGTCGTACCAATCGAGCGAGCCGCTCACGCGCTGCTTCATGAATCCGAAGTCGACGCCCAGGTCGAAGGATCGGGTCGATTCCCACTTGATGGATGGATTGTACGGACTGGGCCGAATCGTCGGGATGAAGTCGGGCCCGAATTGGGCCTGCGTTTGCGCGTCGCCGAGCAAGTACCGCGCATACTGCTGGTAATTCGGAATCGCCTGATTCCCTGTTCCCCCCCATGCGGCGCGCAATTTGAGGTCCGACAGGCTGCCCACGTTCTTGAGGAATGACTCTTCCGAAATGCGCCAGCCCAGCGATAGCGATGGGAACGTGCCCCACTGATTGGCAGGCCCGAAGCGCGATGACCCGTCGCGCCGGACGCTCAGGGCCGCCAGGTAACGGTCATTCACGTTGTAGTTGGCGCGCCCGAAGAAGGAGATCAGGCGGCTTTCCTGGATGTCGCGGAAATTCTGGACGGTTCGCGCCGTGGTGACGCCATTGCCGCCCAGTACGTCGGTGCTGAGTCCCGAGGCCAAGTACCACGGATAATCGCCCGATGACTGGGCGAACGAGTAGCCGGCCGTCAACTCCATGGTGCCGGGGCCGACACTGCGCGGCACCGTGTAGTTGCCGTAGGCCTCGAGACTCGTGTTGGTTTGGCTTTGATTCGCCCGGTAGTCGCTGCCGTCGTTTCCGGTCTTGGTCTGGCTGTGGAGGATACTCGGCGTGAACGTCAGCCGGTCGGTCCTGGTCACGTCATACGCCAGGTTGAGGTTCGCCCGGAGTCCCTGGAGGAACGGCACGCGGTAGGACGCCGCCGCGTTGCCGATACTGCGGTACGTGGTGCCCCGGTCCGTGGCGAGCGCGAGAATCGCCACCGGGTTGTCCGCCGACGTCAGGCGGTTGCCCGGCCAGTCATAGTATCCGCTGGGAGCGTTCGGGTCCAAGACCGGCTGCGTCGGTCCCATCTGAGCGGCGTTGGACAACACACCACCGGGGGTGAAGCGGTCGAACACGCGCGAACCGCGTAGGTTGGTGCGGACTTCGAGCCGATCGTTGAACATCCGCTGAGTGAGACTCAAGCCCAGCGACATGCGCTCGACGGCGGATGAGCGAAGCACACCCCGTTGATTGAGGTAGCCGACGGAGAGACGCCAGTCGGTTCGATCCGTTGCATTCGCGACCGCGACGTTGTGCTCCTGGCCAAATGCGGTCTGGCCGACGAGATCGAACCAGTTGGTGGTGGCGTTCTGCAGCTGGTTCTGCTGGCTCGTATCGCCGTACGTCATCACGGCCGTCCGGAACTGCGCCGCGTCGAGCATCTGCGGCAGCCGCGTGACGGACGATGCCGACGTGCTGCCCTGATACTCGACCTGTGGCCGCCCTCTGCCTCCCTTTGTCTCGATGATCACTACTCCGCTGGCAGCGTTCGCGCCGTAAATCGCGGCGGCGGAGGCGTCGCGCAGCACCGTAATCGTCTCGATGTCACTCGGATTCAGGAAATTGAGGGCGTTGCGGCCGGCGGACAGCCCGCCGCCGGCGCCCTGGGCGATGCCGACAGGGATGCCATCGATCACGTAGAGCGGATCGTTGCCGGATTCAACGGTCGCGGCACCGCGGGTACGGATCGTCACGCCACCCCCGGGCTCGTTGCTCTCGACGACCTGCACACCGGGGATCTTGTTCTGAATGAGCAGCTCCGGACTGATCACCCGGCCGGGGTTGAATTTTTCTGCCGAGACCTGCGTCACCGCGCCGGTGATGTTACCCGCGTGCTGCTCTCCGTAGCCGGTGACGACGATTTCAGCGAGGTTGATCGCTTGGGGAGCGAGCGCGACATCGAGCGTCGTGCTTTCCCCTGCGGCGACGGCGACGTCCTGTGTTGCCGGCGCGTAGCCCACCATTCTCACTCGAACGGTCGCGGTGCCAGCCGGTACGGACAGGACGTACCGACCATCAGGTTGCGTGAGAACGACACGGCCGCCGGCGGCGACAGTGACTCCCGAGAGCGGTTGCTGTGTGGTGTTGTCGGTGATGCGTCCGCGAATACTGGCAGGTTGCTGTGCTGCGACTGCTGTTGGGGCGATCCAAGACAATGCGAGGAGCGCACCCATGAAATGGGAGAAACGGCTCATACGACCTCTCAGGCTGTGACGGGAAACGGATGTGGACTGCCGTCCAAAAGGCGCTTCGGTACAAGAGGTGTCAAGACGACTAGATTCTTTGAATGCGCTACGATGTTTTCCGGAAGCATCTGGAGCTCGCGGTCCTGAATACGCCCGGCGAAACGCCCAGCGCGCTACGCCGTGCCGCCATGCAATGCGGTACAATTCCCGCACCCCTCGCGTCGTACGTCGACAAGGTCGCGCGCCACGCCTACAAAGTCACCGACGCCGATGTCGCCGAGCTGCGCGACAGCTACTCCGACGACGCGTTGTTCGAGATCACCGTCGCCGCCGCGGTGGGCGCGGCGCTGC
>DASYRZ010000056.1:0-69684 GCA_036003865.1 Gemmatimonadales bacterium
ACGTGCCGATACCGCCACTCCATGAACCCCTCATCCAGATCCACGAGCCGCTCGGCGATCTGTGCCACGAGCGGGTTCTTCTTGTAGACCTCGACGAGAATCCGCTGCACTTCGGGCGACGGTTCGTAGGCCTTGCCGTAATCTCTCTGAAGCAAGGTCTTCGGTACGCGGTATTCGTTGGCCGCGAGGTAATGCAGGAACGCATCCCACAGCGTCGGCTGCTTGAATCTGCTCTCAACTCTCTCTCTACTGACACTCCCTTCGGGATATCGCTCAAACGAGGGACGAGCCTTCTTCCCGAGGATGAACTCGATCTCGCGGAATTGATGCGACTGAAATCCGCTTCCTGATTCCAAGCGATCACGAAACGCCAGAAAGTTGAGCGGCGTGATCGTCTCCAGCACGTCGATCTGCGCGACCAGTGTTTTCAGAATCGTCAGGATCCGCTTGAGCGTGGCAGCGGCGAGCGGCGTGTTGTTCGCGCGCAGGAGCTTCTGGAGGTACTCGAGCTCATGCAGCACCTCCTTGAACCAAAGCTCATAGATCTGATGGATGATGACAAAGAGGGTCTCGTCGTGCTCGAGATCACCCGGGCGAGGAGCCTGGAGCGAGAGCAGTTGATCCAGTTTTAGGTAACTCGAGTAGGTGACGGTCATGGTCTGGGTTTGTACTTGTTGAGCGTCGCGTAGGGATCGGGCCAGGGAAATGGATAACCCTGCTCATACGCCGCGTGTCTGGTCCAATAGGGGTCCCACAAGTGAGCGCGCGCCAGAACACACAGATCCGCGCGGCCGGCGGCCAGAATCGTGTTCACGTCCTGATAGGATGAAATGTTGCCGACCGCCATCGTCGCAATGCCGACCTCGTGACGGATCCGGTCGGCGAACGGCGTTTGAAACTGGCGGCCGTACTGTGGCTTGGCATCGGCCACCGTCTGGCCGGCGGAGACGTCGGTGATGTCGCAGTCGTGCGCCTTGAGCATACGCGCCACTTCGACGGAATCCGCCGGCTGCATCCCGCCCGGCGCCCAGTCGACCGCCGAGATGCGGACCGACATCGGTTTGTGGCCGGGCCAGGCGCCGCGCACCGCGTCGAATACCTCGAGCGGAAACCGCATGCGGTTCTCCAGCGAACCGCCGTACTGGTCGGTGCGCTTGTTCGTGAGCGGCGAAATAAAGCTCGCGAGGAGATAGCCGTGCGCGAAGTGCAGCTCGAGCAGATCGAATCCCGCCTCGTTCGACATTTCCGCCGCGCGCACAAAATCGGCCTTCACCTCGTCCATGTCTGCGCGCGTCATCTCTTTGGGGACTTGGGAATAGGGATAGTAGGGAATCGGAGAAGCAGAAATGATTGGCCAGTTCCCCTCCGGCAACGGCTCATCCATCCCCTCCCACATCCGCTTCGTCGACGCTTTGCGGCCAGCGTGGCCCAGTTGTATGCCGATTTTCGACGAAGTATTTCGACGAATAAACTCGACGATTTTTTTCCACGCCTTTATGTGTTCTGGCTTGTACATCCCGGTGCAGCCCGGTGAGATCCGCCCTTCGCGCGACACGTCGGTCATCTCGCTGAACACGAGTCCCGCGCCGCCGATGGCGCGGCTGCCGAGATGCACGAGGTGCCACTCGTTCGGCATGCCGTCCTCGGCCACATACTGGCACATCGGACTGACTACTACTCGATTGCTCAATACCACGTCTCTCAGCTTGAAGGGAGTAAACATGGGTGGAGGAGCGTGCGGCGTGTGGCGTGCGGCGTTTGCTTGCGTGTAGGCCTGATCTGCATACCACTCATCAATCTTCTCGACAAACTGCGGGTCGCGAACCTTGAGGTTGTCATGTGTAATCCTGAGACTGCGGGTCAGCAGATTGAACGCGAACTGCGGTGGCTCGAGGCTCATGTAGCGCTCGGTATCCTCGAACCATTGCAGGCTCACCTGCGCCGCGCGCTGCAGGCTTTCGACCGCCGGCCGCCGCTCGGTCTCGTACTCGGTGAGGGCCGTGCGCACGTCGGGCTGGCGCTGCAACGCCCCCGCGAGGGCAATCGCGTCCTCGATCGCGAGCTTGGTCCCCGATCCCACCGAGAAATGCGCCGTGTGTGCGGCGTCGCCGACCAGTGCGACGTTCCTGTGCGACCAGGCGGCGTTCTTGATCGTCACGAAGTTGCGCCACACCGAGCGGTTCTTGAGCAAGCGATGACCTTGCAGCTCTTCACTAAAAAGCGCCTCGCAGAATTCGATCGTGTCGTCCTCGGTGGCCTTGTCGAGTCCCGCTTTGCGCCAGACCGATTCCGTGGTCTCGACGATGAACGTCGAATGGCCCTTCTCGTACTGGTAGGCGTGCACGCGCCAGAGCCCGTGCTTGTCCCGCTTGAAGTAGAACGTGAAAGCAGGGAAGGGGCGCGTCGTGCCGAGCCACACGAATCGATTCGGCCGCTCGTCCATCGTCGGCTGGAAGTGCTCGGCGTAATGGGAGCGCACCATGCTGTTGAACCCGTCGGCCCCAACGACGAGGTCAGCCCGTTGGCGATAGACCTCCACATCCTTCACATCCTTACCAACCTCCACGCACACTCCGAGCGCCTCGCAGCGCTCTCCCAGCACGGAGAGGAGTTTGCGACGAGATATCCCACTGAACCCATGGCCGCTCGAGGTGATCACGAGTCCGTGGTAGTGGATATCGATGTTGTCCCAGTGCGCGAACTGACTGGCCATCGCGTCGTACGTGTCGGGGTCGGCCGCGGCCAGGTTGTTCTGCGTAGCATCCGAGAAAACGACCCCGAACCCGAACGTGTCCTCCAACCGGTTGCGCTCGAGGATCGTGATCTCGTGTCGCGGATGCGCCTTCTTCATCAGGATGCCGAAGTACAGCGCCGCCGGCCCGCCGCCGATCGTGACGATTCTCACTTGACGAGCTGTCCCGCGATAATCAGATGTTGGATTTCAGTCGTTCCTTCATAGATCCGCAAGGCACGGATTGACCGATACAACCGGTCTACCGGATTGTCCGCCAGGACGCCACGACCGCCCAGGACCTGCACCGCATCGTCCACGATGCGCTGCGCCGCCTCGGTCGCGAATGCTTTCGCCATCGCCGCCTCGAGGGTCACCCGCGGCGCGCCGCGGTCCTTCTCCCACGCGGCGCGGTAGACGAGGAGCCGGGCGGCGGTCAGGTCGGTCGCCATCCGGGCGAGCTTTTCCTGAATGAGCTGGAACTCGGCGATCGGCTTCCCGAACTGGCGGCGTGACTTCGCGTGCGCGAGCGCCTCGGCAAAGGCGCGCGCCGCCATGCCGCACGCCGCGGCGCCGACCGTGCAGCGCACGCGATCGAGCGTGGCGAGACCGAGTTTGAATCCTTCACCCACAGCATCGAGCCGGCATTCACCTGGCACGCGTGCCTTCTGAAACGCGATTTCGCCCAACGGATGCGGGGCAGAAAGGACGAGGGGCCGCACCAGTCGCAGACCCGGCGTGTCCGCAGCTACCACGAAGCACGCGATCCCCTTGTCCTTCTTGGCGCGATCGGTAGTCGCGAACACCGTGTAGAAGTCGGCGATCCCGGCGTTCGAAATGAACGTTTTCGTGCCGGAGAGGACATAGCCGTCGCCGTCCTGGTCCGCGGTCGCGCCGAGCGACGCGACATCGGAGCCGGCGTCAGGCTCGGTCATGGCGAACGACGCCATCGCGCGCCCCTCGGTCGCCGGCTGGACCCAGCGCTTGCGCATCGCGTCGTTGGCCGAGAGGAGCATGGGCACGACGCCGAGTGCCTGCAAGGCAAACACGGCATCGGCGAGGGGTGAGGCTGCCGCAAGCGCCTCACGCACGATGCAGCACGCCCGCCAATCCTGATCGCGAATCGGCTGCAGCCAACCGCCGGCGCCGAGTATGCCCAGGAGATCGCGCGCCTGCTGGCGGGCGGCCGTATCGTCCCTGGGTTCGGGGAGCGGCGCGAGCTGGCGCGTGGCGAATTCGCTGACGCGCTCGGCCAACGTCACATGCGTGTCGTCGAGAAAGGCGCGGACCGGCGCGGTGTCGACCATCAAATGAACTTGGGATCGCGTTTGGCGCGGAAGGCTTCGTGTGCCTCCCGGAAGTTCGGCCCTTGCATGAGCTGCGCCTGCACTTCGGCTTCGTACGCCAGGGCCGCAGCGAAGTCGAGCGCCGCCTCCGCCTCGAGCGCCTGCTTCGTCACGCCGAGGGCGGCGGACGGCCCGCGCGCGAGTTTCTCCGCCAGCGCGCGTGCCACGGTCAGCACGTCGGCCTGCGGTACCACGCGATTATAGAGGCCGATTTCGTGGGCGCGTTTGGCGTCGATGAAGTCGCCCGTCAGCAGCAGCTCCGACGCATGACCGAACCCCACGATGCGGGGCAGGAGCCAGGCAGCGCCCATGTCGGCGCCCGACAGTCCGACCTTGGTGAAGAGGAACGCGATTTTCGCTGATTCGGCCGCGACGCGGATGTCGCAAGCCGCCGCGATCACGGCGCCGGCGCCCGCCACGGTGCCGTTCAGCGCGCCGACGATCGGCCTGCGGCAGTGGCGCATGGCGAGGATCAGGTCGCAGGTGAGACGCGTGAACTCCTGCAGCGCCTTGAGATCGCGGCCGAGCAGCGCGCCGATGATGTCCTCGACGTCGCCGCCCGAGCAAAATGCCCGGCCGGCGCCCGTGATGATGATCGCGCGCACGCCCGGCTCGGTGTCGAGCCGTTGGAATGTGTCGCGCAGCTCCTTATAGACCTCGAACGTCAGAGCGTTGAGCCGCTCGGGGCGATTCAACGTGATCGTTGCCACTTGCGTGTTTGCATCTACCTGATAGCCGATAGCCGATAGCCGATAGCTCATAACACCGCCACCGCCTCTATTTCCACCAGAGCTTTGGAGTCCATCAGCGATCTTACTTCGACGACGGCCATGGCGGGGTAGTGGCGGCCCATGTGCTTGCGGTGAACCTCGCCGAGAGGGGTGAGGTTCGCGAGATAGGCGGGGCGATCGGTGAGGTAGACGACCATCCGCCCGACATTTTCCGGCTTGCCGCCCGCCGCGCGCACGACTTCCATGATACGACCCAGCGCGCCATCCCATTGCGTCACGAAATCCCCCACGGGAACGATCTGACCGGCGACGAACAATATCCGCCCGCCTTTCTCGGCCAGCATCCCATGATTCCAGCCGCTCGGCCGCGCGCCAAAGACTTCAGGGTTGATGATCTCGAACGCCATGGTTGTTTCCTCAGCCTGCCAGCGTGACGGCCGTGCCGTTGGGGCGCTTCCCTCGGGGACCGCAGAGCGCCAGGACGGCGTGCGCGACTTCTTCCGGCGTGATCAGGCGGCGCTGCCCCGCCGATGCGAGCATCGCGGCGAGCGCCGCATCGGGACCCTTCCGGGTCTTGCTCACGACGCGCTCGATCGATTCCTTCGTCATCTCGGTGTCCACGAATCCGGGGCAAACGGCATTGCACGTGACGCCCGCACCTTCGACCTCGGCGGCGACGCTTTGCGTCAGGCCGATGACCGCGTGCTTCGCGGCGGCGTAGGCGGCGATGTAGCGCGCCCCCACGAGCCCGGCGACTGAGGCGACATTGACGATCGAGCCCCGCTTGCGCTCGAGCATGCCACCGAGAAAGGCGCGCGTGCAGAGAAAGGTACCCGTCGCGTTCACTGCCAGCACGCGATTCCAGTCCTCGAGCGAGGTCTTGGCGAGCGGCGCGCTGTGCGCGACGCCGGCGTTGTTGACCAGGATATCGACCGCTCCCGCGTGGCGCGCCGCCGCTTTCGCGAGATCGTTCACGCTCGCGGCGTCCGTCACGTCGCAGTGCACCGCCCACGCCTTGCCGCCCGCGCCGCGGATTGCGGTCGCCACGCGCTCGATCCGATCGGTCCGGCGCGCGGCGACCACGACGGCCGCGCCTTCGGCCGCGAGCGCGCTCGCGACCGCGGCGCCGATGCCCTGGCCGCCGCCGGTCACGACGGCGACCGCGCCGTCAAATCTCGGCACTCACCGCCTCCTCGAGGATCGCGCCCAGCGCGTCGATCAGCCGAGCGCCCTCGTCCGCGGTGGCCGCCGCGGGATCGCCGAAGTAGGCACGCGGCCCACCGGCCGCGTCGAACGTGCGCTTGCCCGCCTTGATCGCCTGCGACAGCGAGCTTGGATTCGCGGCGAGCGAGACGCGGATCGTCTCGCGTACGGACTCGGGCCGCTCGGCGATGACGATGGAGCTTTCGAACTGCCCCGCGTGGCAGGCGCCGCTCCGGAACTCATCGCCCAGACGCGTGCCCCACGGTTTGCGCGTGAGATCGGGGAAGACGATCGGGAGCAGCCGGTGGGTTCGCGCGAGCTTTGCGGCCTCGTTCAGCGCGGTGAGATGATCGGGGTCGAGATGCACATTCGCGAGTGCCAGCAGCCGGAAGCCCTGGTCGGACAGGCTGCGCGCGACGTCCACGATGAGTGCGGTGACCGTGACGGCCGAAACCGACAGCGTGCCGTGGAACGCCGCGCCGAAGCTGGCCGCGGTGTACGCCAGGGCTGGCAGGATCACCACGATACGACCGCGATCCGCGAGCTTCCTGGCGCCGGCGCGTGCCATCGCGGTGGCGATCACGACGTCGGTATCGAGCGGCAGATGCGGCCCGTGGGCCTCGATCGCGCCCACAGGGAGGATTGCGACCGTTTTCTCGCGGTCGAGCTCGCGAACCTCCTCCCATGTCAGTTGCGCCAGCTCATGTACCGGCATCAGAATCCCCAATTGATTCGCGCTTAGCCCGGGTACTCCTCGATATGACGAGGGCACGATGACTAATAATCTGCCCGAGCATCTCAACATCGCCGATTGGCTGCTGGACGCGCGCATCCGTGAGGGAAGAGGAGATCGGCCGGCGCTGCTCACGGACCAGGGGACGCTCACGTACCGTGAGGTCCAGGCGCTCGCGAACCGGTTCGGTCATCTGCTCGAGAGTGCCGGCGTGGAGCCCGAGCAACGGGTCATCATCGCGCTGCCCGACGGGCCGGAGTTCGTAGCGGCGCTGTTCGGCACACTCAAAGTTGGCGCGGTGGTGGTGATGGTCAACCCGCAGCTGGCGGTCGACGCGATCGAGTACTTCTACTCCTACACCCGGGCGACGGTGGCGCTGGTGCACCGCCACACCGCGCCGGCATTTCAGGCGGCGCGCCGCGACGCCGGTCGACATCTCAAGGAAATCATCGTGGTCGGCGAAGCCGCGACCACGCGGGCAATCGCCGGCGCCTCGCCGGAGCTCGAGACATTCCCCAGTCACCGCGACGACGCCGCGATTTGGCTCTTCTCCGGCGGGACAACCGGGCAACCCAAGGCGGTGGTACAGAGCCACGGCTCGTTCGCCAATACGACAGTGTGCTACGGCCAGAAGGTCCTCGGGCTCACCGAACGGGACGTTACGATGGCGGTCCCGAAGCTCTTCTTTGGTTACGCGACCGGCTCGAATCTGTTTTTCCCGTTTTCGGTCGGCGCGGCGTCGGCGCTGTTTCCGGAAAAGAGCACCGCCGAAACGTTGTTCGCCAAGATCCGCCAGTTCCGTCCGACGGTGTTCGTCAATGTGCCGACAATGGTGAATCAGATGGTCTCCCATCCCGACGCCGCACAGCAGGACTTGTCGAGCATTCGCATCGCCACGTCGGCGGGCGAGGCGCTGCCCGTCGAATTGTACGAGCGGTGGAAGCAAACCTTCGGCGTCGAGCTGCTCGACGGCCTCGGCCCCGCGGAGATGTGGCACATCTTCATTTCGAACCAGCCGGGGGCCGTGCGGCCCGGCACGATCGGCACGGTGGTACCGGGCTTCGACGTGAGGGTGCGCGACGATTTCGCGCACGATCTGCCGGATGGTGAAGTCGGGATGCTGTGGGTGCGCGGGGATTCGCGAGCCATCGGTTACTGGCAGCAGATTGAGAAGACAAAAGCGGCGTTCCGCGGCGAGTGGTATGTGTCAGGTGATCTCATTCGTCGCGACGCGGACGGCTACTTCACCCACTGCGGCCGCGCCGACGAGTTGCTGAAGGTGGGCGGCAAATGGCTCGCGCCGCAAGAAGTGGAAGGTTGCCTGCTGCAGCATCCGCTCGTGAAAGAAGTCGCCGTGGTCGGCGTGGAGGACGCGAGCGGTTTGATGAAGCCGCACGCTTTCGTCGTCGCGACGGAGCAACGGCCGGGTCTCGCCGAGGAGCTGCAAACGTTCGCCCGCGAACGACTCGAGCCGTACAAGGCGCCGCGCACGGTCCGATTCCTCGACGCGCTCCCCCGCACCCACCTGGGCAAGGTGGATCGCGGCAAGCTCCGGCTTCAATGAGGGCCGGGCACTGATTACTTTGTTGTGCCGGGACGGGTGGCCGAGTGGCTTAAGGCGCACGCTTGGAAAGCGTGTTAACGGGCAACCGTTACGTGGGTTCGAATCCCACCCTGTCCGTGCTGTAACAAAGACGCCGAGCCGCCGAGCCGCTGAGTGGTTGTGAGGAGCGAGGAGCGAGTTTGTCCTCGCTCCTCCTCAGCGGCTCAGCGTCTGAGCGGCTCGGCGTCTAGCAGTTTGGACAGGTGGGTGAGTGGTTGAAACCGCCGGTCTCGAAAACCGGTATGCCCGCAAGGGCATCGAGGGTTCGAATCCCTCCCTGTCCGTCCCGATGTTGTTGTTCGTGCTTTCGGTACGCGTCTTGACCTGAAACGGCTCCATCCCGAGTTGCGTATGGGACGCGCCCCCCTCGAGAGCGACAGGTCCATCCTTTCATGAAAGCCGCCATCTACACCAGATACGGCCCCCCGAACGTTCTGAGAATCACGGACGTGGCAAAGCCGGTTCCCTCGGACAACGAAGTCCTCGTTCGCATCCACGCCACCACGGTGGCCGCGGCGGACTGGAGGATGCGCAAAGCGGATCCCTTCATCATCAGATTCATGAACGGGCTCGCGCGTCCCAAGATCCACATCCTCGGCACGGAGTTCGCCGGCACGATCGAGGCAGTGGGCAAGGCGGTGACTCGGTTCGCAGTCGGCGACGAGGTCTTCGGATCGAATGGGTTCAAGTTTGGCGCGCATGCCGAATACGTATGCCTGTCTGAGAATGGCCTGCTCGCCGGCAAGCCGGCCAACATGAAGTTCGAGGAAGCCGCGGCGGTCTTGTTTGGCGGGGTGTCGGCGTTGCACTTCCTGCGGAAAGCAAAGATCCAGGCCGGGCAAAAGGTGCTCATCTACGGAGCCTCCGGGAGCGTCGGCGTGTTCGCGGTTCAACTCGCGAAACACTTCGGGGCACACGTCACGGGGGTGTGCAGCACCGGCAATCTGAACCTGGTGAAATCGCTCGGCGCCGACGCGGTGGTCGATTACACCAGGGAGGATTTCTCGAGCGCGGGCCGGGTCTATGACGTCATCGTCGACACCGTCGGCAAGAGCGGCTTTTCGCGCAGTATGAAGTCCCTCAAGCGCGGCGGTGCCTATGCGCTGATCGGAGGTTCCGGACGGCTGTCGGATATTCTCGCAGACCTGATTCGGGGGCTCTGGGTCTCAATCACGAGCACCGCGAGGGTGGTTTTCGGGGTGGCGCGCGCGGTCCCTGGGGATCTGGCGTTTCTCAAGCAGCTTATCGAGGCCGGAAAGCTGCGGACAGTCATCGATCGGCGCTATGCGCTGGCGGAGATCGCCGAGGCCCACCGCTACGCAGAGGCGGGACACAAGAAAGGCCACGTAGTCATACTTCTTGACGCCTAACCAATCCCGCTTCGCACGGTAGATTTGGGCGCGCCTTCCCAAACTCAGGAGGATCCGTGCGTCAGCTGGCCGCTCTTGCGCCTGCGCTGCTGCTCATCGGCGCCGCGCCGACGCCCTAGGCACCTATGTCCGTACTGCTCGGCGTTCTCGCTCCGCTGTGCCTGCTGCAGTCGGTCGAATACCGCTCACCCGCCGGTGTCGAGTACCGTGCCCAGCGCGACACCGGCGCGATTGCGCGCGCCGAGAGCGCGCTGGCGGCGGATCCGCGCAACGTGGATCGCATCATCGCGCTCGGGGTCGCGCAGTCGGGTGTGCGGCAGTACCGCGCAGCGATCGAGACGTTCACCCGCGGCCTCAAGCTCGCGCCGAACAACGCGCTGCTGTACCGCTGGCGCGGGCATCGCTACCTGTCGACGCGCCAATTCGATCGCGCCAAGGATGATCTGCTGCACGGCGCGCGACTCGACAGCACGATTTACGGCATCTGGTATCACCTGGGCATCGTGCGGTATGTGCAGTGCGATTTCTCCGGCGCCGCGGACGCCTTCACGCGCGCACTGCCCATGGCGCCGGACTCCGCCGAGCGGGCCGGCGCGACCGACTGGCTGTGGATGTCGCTGTCGCGGGCGGCTCGCACGGCCGATGCGCAGGCACTGCTGGATCGTCACCCCGATACGCCAAACGCGGGGAACGCGTATGCGCAGCGCCTACGGGTCTATCGTGGTGAAGTCGCTGCCGATTCCGTCTTCACGCCGGCCGACACGAGCGACATTCAGATCGCAACGCTGAGCTACGGCATCGGCAACTGGTATCTCGTCCACGGTGATACGGCAAAGGCCCGCAGCTGGTTCGAACGATCGGTCGCGTCGGGCGGATGGCCGGCGTTCGGGTTCATCGCATCGGAAGTCGAGCTGCGCAGTCTCAAGCCGCGATGAGGAGCAGGCGAGTTGCCTTGGGGTAATGAGGGAGCCCAAGGAGGCCTCGTGCGTCTTCTTTTCCTCTTCTTGCTCGCGCTGGCCGCTGCCTGCTCCTCGTCGAGCAGCGGTCCACCGCCGCCACCGCCGCCGCCGCCGCTGTTCTATGTGACGAACACCGGCAGCAATACGATCACGGCGTTTGCGGTAGGCGACACGGGGAACGTGGCACCCAGGCTGACGATCAGCGGCACGAACACCACGTTGGATCAGCCGGACGGCATCGTGCGCGATCCGACCGGCATTGTGTTGGTGACGAGCGCCGCTCCCGCGCGCATTCTGGTGTTCGCCGCCAATGCCGTCGGCGATCAAGTCCCTATCGCCAGCATCGTCGGTTCCAATACGGGACTGTCGCAGCCGCGGGGTCTTGCGCTCGACGCATCCGGGCGGCTTTACGTCGCCGACGCGGGCACGAACAGCATTTTGATTTTCGCCAACGGCGCATCCGGAAACGTGGCTCCGGCGGGGACCATTGCCGGCGGCAACACCGCGTTGAGCGCCCCATCGAGTCTGGCCTTCGATCTGCGGGGGCGACTGTACGTCGCCAATGCGAGCGGCAATAGCATTACCGTCTACGCTGCGAGGGCGACGGGCAACATCAGGCCGACCGACACCATCGTGGGCACGAACACGAGGCTCAAAGTGCCGCTGGGGATCGCGCTGGATCCCGGAGGGCAGCTGTATGTCGCGAACTCGGGCACGGGGCCCAGCAGCTCCACGGTGACGGTCTTCGCGTCGATGGCGAAAGGGAATGTGGCGCCCATCGACACGATCACCGGCCCGAGCACCGCACTCGATCAGCCGCAGGGGATTGCGCTGGATGCGGCCAGCCGGATCTATGTCGTCAACGCCGCTGTTGCGAGTCACCAGTTTCGCCTCACCGTGTACGGCCCGGGCTCCACGGGAGACGTGGCGCCGCAGGCGACCATCGCGGGAAGCAATACGGGTTTGACTGCACCAGCCCGTGTCTCGTTTTGACGGCACCGCGATGACGGCGAACGAATTTCGTCGCATGGCCGTCAACCTGCCCGGTGCGAGCGAGGCGGCTCACATGGGTCATCCCGACTTCCGCGTGGGCGGCAAGATCTTCGCGACGCTCGGCTATCCGCGCACAGGGTTTGCCATGGTGGCGCTGACCCCCGAGCAGCAGGAGTTGTTCGTGCGCACGGAGCCAAAGACTTTTCAGCCGGTGCCGGGTGGCTGGGGAAGGAAGGGCGGCACGCATGTGCTGCTCCGCAGCGCCAAGAAATCGGCGGTGCGTGAAGCGCTGACGATGGCCTGGCGCAATCGCGCGCCGGAATGACCCTCCATTGCATTGAGGAGCACCAGATGAAGCGTGCTGGCTTGGTGGCGTTGCTGATCGGCATGAGTGCGCCGTTGCGCGCGCAAACCCCACGCACCCTGTCCCCGAACGATCAGCGCGCGCGCGACATCTTCGAGCAGCTGATCAACATCAATACGACCGGCTCGAGCGGCAGCACCACCATCGCCTCGCAGGCGATGGCCGACTGGCTCCTCAAGGCGGGCGTTCCGGCCGCCGACGTCCAGGTGATCGGCCCGGCGGACTCCCGCAATCACAATCTGGTGGCGCGGTTTCGCGGCACCGGCAGGGGGGCGCAGAAGCCGATTCTCCTGTTGGCCCACCTCGATGTCGTCGAGGCGCGGCGGGAAGATTGGTCCGTCGATCCGTTCACGCTCCTTGAGCGCGATGGGTTCTTCTACGGTCGCGGCACGCTGGACGTCAAAGACGGCGCCGCCATCCTCGTGGCCACGCTCGCCCGGCTCAAGCAGGAAGGCTATCGGCCCACTCGCGATCTGATTCTCGCCTTGACCACGGGCGAGGAAGGCGGCAGCGACTACAACGGCGTCCAATGGCTCCTCGCCAATCACCGCGATCTGATCGACGCGGCGTACGTGATCAACATGGACGCCGGCGACCCGGTGATCATGAACGGGAAGCGCTTGTTCCGCTCGGTGCAGGCCGCGGAGAAGGTGTACGTGACCTTCAAGCTCGAGGTGCACAATCCGGGTGGTCACAGCTCACTGCCGACGAAGGACAACGCGATTTACCGCCTCGCCGCGGCCCTTGGCCGGCTGAGCGCCTACGACTTTCCAGCGCAGCTCAACGACATCACGCGGGCGTCCTTCGCCAAATGGGCGCAGCTCCAGCAGGGGACACTCGCCGCAGATATGGCGGCCGTCGCTCAGCCCACGCCGGACACCGCCGCGATTCGGCGGCTGTCGGAGGCGAGTCCGTTGTACAACGCGCAGCTGCGCACGACCTGCGTCGCGACGGAGCTGTCGGGCGGCCATGCGGAGAACGCGCTGCCGCAGACCGCGACGGCGACGATCAATTGCCGGATGCTTCCCGGAACGCAGCAGGACGACGTGCAGCGCACGCTCACGAGAGTCGTCGCCGATACCGCGGTGCAGATCAGCGTCGTGCAAGCGGCGGTCCCCAGCCCGCTCGCGGCGCTCAAACCCGACGTGATGGATGCAATCGAACGGGTCACGAACCGGCTGTGGCACATCCCCGTTATCCCGGTGATGGAAACCGGAGCGACGGACGGCCTCTATCTCCGCAATGCGGGGATTCCGGTATACGGCGTGTCGGGCGTGTTCGTCGACATCAACGACATCCGGGCGCACGGCCGCGACGAGCGAATCGGGGTGCAGGAGTACTACGACGGGGCCGAGTACATCTACCAGCTCGTCAAGGCGGTCACGGGAAACGGCGGCAGGTGAGACGGCGGCAGGTGAGACGGCGGCAGGTACAACGGCGGCGAGGGGCGGCGAGGGGCGGCGAAGGGCGGCGAAGGGCGGCGCTAGGATGCGTCGTTCATCGAGATTTTTAGCTTCCACGTCAAGAAATGGGCTCTGCGTACTTGGTCAGTGAGACTGGAGCACACGTCGTCCTTCAAATAGCCGAGCGCACCGGCCACCTCTAACTCATATTCGACCTCAGACAGCGATCCGAGAGACATGTCAAGAAAGCGTCGAAATTCGTTTCGGCCCTTTTTTGATGCGCCCTCGACGATATTTACGGCAGCCGAGAGCGCGGCGCGGCGGAGTTGGGATGTCAGACCATATAGCTCATGTTTGGGAAAGCACTCGGTTGCCTTATAGACTGCAAGGACAAGCTTATGGCATTCCTGCCATGCCAAGAACCGTTTGTGTGTCGCCATGTGTCTGAATAACCGTGTCCCGCCGGAAAGGGGAATCATTTCTTTGCGGGGAGCATGTTTTTGCCGCCCCTCGCCGCCCTGCCCCGCCCTGCGCCGCCGCTCGTGGCTTTGCCGCCCCTCGCCTTCCTTCGCCGCCATTCGCCGCCCTCTTGCATGAGCTCTAATACCAGGCAGCGCGGTCTGGATGGCGTCGTCGCCGCCCAGACGCGCCTCAGTCACGTCGACGGCCAGGCCGGTGAGCTGATCATCGGCGGCTACGCGCTCAAGGAGCTGGCCGGCCGGGTGAGCTTCGAGGAGGCGGCGCACCTCTTGTGGCGCGGCGCGCTGCCGAACTCGAGCGAGCTCGCGACGCTGCGCCGCGAGATGAGCGGGGTCCGAGCGCTTCCCGAGGAGACGATGCGGGTGGTGCGCGCCGCCGCGAAGACCGCGCCGATCGACGCCCTGCGGATGGCATGCGCCACCCTCTCGCTCGATCTGCCCAATCCCGACGACATCTCGCCCGCGGCCGACATGCAGGCCGCGAAGCTGCTCACGGCGCGCTTTCCGACGGTGGTCGCGGCGCATGCTCGGCTCGCCGCGGGCAAAGAGCCGATCGCGCCCCGGGCCGACCTGCCGCTCGCGGCGAATTTCCTCTACATGGTGCACGGCAAGGAACCCGATCCGACGGCCGCGCGCGCGGTTGACGCCTATTGGGTGACGGTGATCGACCACGGGATGAACGCCTCGACCTTCACCGCTCGCGTGATCGCGAGCACGCGTTCCGACATGGTCAGCGCCGTGACGGGCGCGATCGGCGCGTTGAAAGGCCCGCTGCATGGCGGCGCGCCCGGGCCGGTGCTCGACATGTTGAAGGACATCAAGGCCGCCGATCGCGCCGAGGCCTGGGTGCGGAACGAGCTGGCCGCGGGCCGGCGGATCATGGGTTTCGGGCATCGGGTCTACAAGGTGCGCGATCCGCGGGCGGATGTGCTGAGCAAGGTCGCGGATCAGCTGGGCTCGGCGGGAGGGGCACTGGAGAATCGGAAGCTGTTCGATCTGGCCCGCGCCGCGGAGCAGACGATTCTCAAGGTGCTCGATGAAGTGAAGCCGGGGCGCAACCTGCGCACCAACGTCGAGTTCTATACCGCGCTCGTGCTGCAGGCGATCGGTCTCGAGCCGCGATCGTTTGTGGCGACGTTCGCGTGCGGGCGTGTGGCGGGCTGGTGTGCCCATGTCATTGAGCAGCACGCCGAAGATCACTTGATCCGACCACAGTCGGAGTATGTCGGCCCGAGGGGACTGAAGGTCGATTGAACCACCGAGTTCTGATAGCGGCGGAGCTCAAGAATCTCCTCGCGCCGTCGCAGCTCGCAGACCTCGATATCACCTGGCTCGCCGCCGATCAGCCCACGCCGAAAGGCGACTGGGTTGCGATTGTTCCTCTGCTCTCTCGCTGGGTTGGGGGAACAGAGCTCAAGAATCTCCCGAACCTTCGCATCGTGGCGAACGTCGCCGTCGGCTACAACAACGTCGACGTCGTCGCGGCGGAGATGCGCAAGGTGATCGTCACGAACACGCCGGGCGTGCTCACGGAGGCCACCGCCGACCTCACCTGGGCGCTGATCCTCGCGACCGCGCGCCGTCTAATCGAGGGCGTCGAGCTGGTCCGCAGCGGCCAATGGACCGGCTGGCAGCCCGAACAGCTGCTTGGCCTCGAGCTGCGCGGCCGGACGCTCGGGCTGTTCGGCGCCGGCCGCATCGGCCAGGCGGTCGGTCGGCGCGCGCCGCCGTTCGGGCTGCGGATCCTCTACGCGGCGCGCACGCCCAAGCCGGAGTTCGAGCGTGAGACAGGCGCGACGCGCGTGGATACGAGCCGATTGCTGGCGGAGAGCGACATCGTGAGCCTGCACGTCCCGTCCAGCCCCGAGACCAAGGGAATGATCAACGGTGAGACGCTCGCGCGCATGAAGCGCGGCGCGATTCTCATCAATACCTCGCGCGGCGATCTGGTCCGCGAAGAAGCCCTCGCGATGGCGCTCGAGCGGGGGCACCTCGGCGCCGCCGGCCTCGACGTCTATGCCGACGAACCCAAGATCCATGCTCGGCTGCTGGCCGCGCCGCGCACGGTGTTGCTGCCGCACATCGGCAGTGCCACGGAGGAGACACGGCGCAAGATGGCCGCGATTGCCGTCGCCAACGTGCAGAGCGTCCTGAGTGGCAAACCGCCCCTCACGCCGGTTTACCCTTAACGGGCTTCAGCATCTCCACGATTGCGTCACGCTGGAAAAACTCGGCCCATCCCCGTGCATCGCTGTCGTGTTTGCTGTCGCGAATGGTCGAGTCGGCGCCCGCTTCGATCAGCGCGAGTGCGACTTCGCCGTGGTTTTGCAGAATGGCGAGATGCAACGGCGTGACGTCGGCATCCCAGTGTGTCCAGAGCACATTGGGACCGGCGCCATGCTCGAGTAACCAGCGCACCGCGCTCAGGTCGTTTCGTTTGGCAGCCAAATGAAGCACGCCGCCGTTAGGCAGCTCGGGGTTGTCGCGTACCAGCCGAGCGGCCGCGTCCCAGTCGCCCAGTGCCACGCTGGCCAGGAGATCCATGGGACCGGCGCGCGTCGGCCGGTGGCCGCGGTCGGCGCTGACGAGCTCGCCGGCCGTCATGGCGCGAATGGCTGCCATCACCGGCCGATCGATGTCGGGGGACGTTGCGTACGTCGCGGGCGGATAACCGAATCCATCCGCGATCAATGGATCGACGCCGAGCTCGACGAGCAGGGCGACCATCTGGGGTCGATTGTGGCGGACCGCGAAATGCAGCGGCGTCTGATGGTTTTCATTGCGGCTCATCCGGCTGGCCAGCGCCGCCGCCGGATGGCTCGCCACGATGCGGCGCACTTCGCCGGCCAAATTGCAGGCGATGGCGGAGAAGATGTGGTGGCGAGCACCGCGGCTCAGGAGAAAATCGACCACCGCGCGGTGCGCGGCGTCGTCGGTTTCCTCCCAACAGCTGGCCCAGCCGATCACCTCGATCTCGTGATCGTCGCCGCCGCCCACGACATCTCCACCTGCGTCGGCCAGGCGACGCACGACGTCCAGCTTGCCAGCCGCCGCCGCCCAATGCATCGGGTAGGTATTGTCGCCCTTTTCGCGCGTGTTCGGATCGAGTCCGCGGCGTAACAACAGGTCCACAGCGGCGAGCTGCCCTTCGCGCGCCGCGGCGTGGAGCAGGGTCCATGCATACGGCTCGTCGCGAGCCTGCAGCTTCTCGGGATGGCGGTCGAGGAGCGCGGTCAACCTCTCGACGTCGCCCCGGCGTGCGGCGTCGAACAACTGGCCCTCGACACTCAGGGAATCGATGTGCGCTTTGAGCGCGCGCCAGCTCGGAAAACCGCTCTGCCTGGCGATGGCGAGCTGCGCGTCGGCGAGTTTGGCCCGGGGATCGGTCTTGTGGAGCTCGGCGAGATGACGCTTGGCCTGCTTGCGGAGCCACGCGAGGTTGGGCTTCATAAGGCAAACCTTCCTTCCTTGGCCGCCCGTTGTCCGCGTTCTGGGGCGAGGAAGTCAGGTTTTGTCGGCAGACCTCATGGGTGGGTCAGAAACCCTTTACGCGGACCGTGGGCCGCCCGGGCGGCGCTCACTTGAATGTAACACGGCCGAGCCAGTAAGTTTCAGCCCCGAGATGCCTCGGCCAAAAGCAGAAGAACGCACGAATCTCCTCGACGCCCGCGCGATGTCGCGGGCGTTGCAGCGTATGGCAGTGGAAATCCTCGAGCTGGCGCACGGCACGGACGATCTGGTGCTCATCGGCATCCAGCGCCGCGGCGTCGAGCTGGCCGACCGGATCGCGAAACTCATCGAGAACGAGGAAAGCGCGCGCATTCCGCGCGGTGCGCTCGACATCACCCTCTACCGCGACGATCTGGAAACGGTGGGTCCCAAGCCCGTGATCGGGGAGACGCACATCCCCGGCGACCTCACCGACAAACACGTGGTGATCGTGGACGATGTGCTCTTCACGGGTCGTACGGTGCGCGCCGCGCTCGACGAGCTGGCCGATTTCGGCCGCCCCAAGCGGATCTCGCTCTGCGTCCTCGTGGACCGGGGTGGGCGCGAGCTCCCGATTCAGGCCGACATCGTCGGGAAAGCCGTCAAGACGAGCCCCGGCGATCGCGTCGACGTGCAGGTGGAAGAGCTCGACGGGCGAGATCAGGTGGACGTGATCCGATGACCGCTGCTCCGACCCTCGGCAAGGACCTGACCGGCCTCGAGCACATGACGCCCGAGCAGATTCGGCTCATCCTCGACACGGCCGAGCCGTTCAAGGAAGTCTCGGAACGTCCGATCAAGAAGGTGCCCGCGCTGCGCGGCAAGACGATCGTCAATCTCTTCTTTGAAGCGTCGACCCGCACGCGGGTGTCGTTCGAGTTCGCCGAGAAGCGGCTCTCGGCGGACACGGTGAACGTCGCGGCCACCGGCTCGTCGGTCTCGAAAGGCGAGACGCTGGTCGACACGGCGCGGAATCTCGAGGCGATGCGGATCGATATGGTCGTGATCCGCCATCCGTCCTCGGGCGCGGCGGAGTTCCTCGGCGATCGCATCGCGTCCAACGTGATCAACGCCGGCGACGGCAAGCACGAGCATCCCACGCAGGCGTTGCTCGACCTGCTGACGATCCGCGACAAGCACGGCAAGATCGAAGGCCTCAAGGTCTGCCTGGTGGGCGACGTGCTGCATTCGCGCGTCGCGCGCTCGAATCTCTGGGGCCTGACGAAGCTCGGCGCCGAAGTCGCGGTGTGCGGGCCGTGGACGCTGCTGCCGCGCGGCATCGACGAGCTGGGCGTGAAGGTCTTCGGCCGCATCGAAGAAGCGATCGAATGGGCCGACGTGCTCAACGTGCTGCGGCTGCAGCTCGAGCGCATGGAGAAAGGCTTCATCCCGAGCCTGCGCGAGTACTACCGCGTCTTCGGCGTGACGCCCGAGCGCCTGGAGCGCGCCAAGCGCCCGATCACGATCATGCATCCCGGTCCGATGAACCGCGGCGTCGAGATCGACTCACGGGTCGCGGATGGGCCGCACAGCGTGATTCTCGATCAGGTCACGAACGGTGTCGCGGTTCGCATGGCGGTGCTGTATCTGCTCGCGGGCGGCCGCGCCGAGCTGGCCGATGCCGCCAAGCGCGGGAGCGGCGAATGACGCAGCCGATTCTGCTGCAGGGCGGGCGGGTCATCGACCCGAGCCGAGACATGGACCAGGCCGCGGACGTGCTGATCCAGGACGGCAAGATCGCGAGCGTCGGCCGCGGGCTCACAGCGCCCGAGGGCGCCCTCGTGCGAAACGTGAAGGGCAAGGTCGTCACGCCCGGCCTCGTGGATCTGCACGTCCACCTGCGCGAGCCCGGCAATGAAGACGAAGAAACGGTGGCGAGCGGTGCGCGCGCCGCCGCGGCCGGCGGGTTCACGGCGGTCTGCGCGATGCCGAATACCGACCCGGTGACCGACAACCAGGCCGCCGTCGGATTCATCGTCCGGCAGTCGGGCCGCGCGGGACTCGCGCGCGTGCACCCCATCGGCGCGGTGTCGATCGGCCAGAAGGGCGAGCGCCTCGCCGAGTTCGGCGAGATGGTGAGCGCCGGCGCCGTCGCCGTGTCGGATGACGGCAAGCCCGTGGTCTCCAGTCACCTGATGCGCACGGCGCTCGAGTACGCGCGCACATTCGACATTCCGGTCGCCGATCATTGCGAAGAGCCGACCCTCGCCGCCGGTGGCGTGATGCACGAGGGGCTCGTCGCCACGCGGCTCGGCTTGAAGGGGATGCCCTCGGCCGCCGAAGAAATCATGGTCGCGCGCGACATATTGTTGGCGGAGTTGACGGGTGGGCACGTGCATCTCTGCCACATGTCGTGCCGCGGCTCGGTGGCGATCATCCGCGATGCGAAGGAGCGGGGCATCCGCGTCACCGCCGAGGTGACGCCGCATCATCTCACGCTGACCGATTACGCCTGTGAAGAGTACGACACGCACGCCAAAATGAACCCGCCGTTGCGCGAGGCCGCCGATGTCGCGGCGCTGCGCGGCGCGCTCAAGGATGGCGTGATCGACTGCATTGCCTCCGACCACGCGCCCCACGCGTACGACGAGAAGGAAGCGGCCTTCGACGACGCGCCGTTCGGGGTCGTGGGACTCGAGACGGCGTTTGCCGTCGCGCACACCGAGCTCGTGGAGGGCGGGGTCTTCACGCTGCCGGAGCTGATTCGACGCATGAGCACCGAGCCGGCGCGCCTGTTCCGGCTCGCGGGTGGCACGCTCGCTCCGGGCGCCGTCGCCGACGTCGCGGTGTTCGATACCGCCGCCAAGTGGTCGGTCGATCCGACCGCATTCTATTCCAAGAGCCGCAACACGCCCTTCGCCGGCCGCGCGCTCGCCGGTCGCGCGGTCCTGACCATCGTCGCGGGCACGATCGTCCACGAATTGTGAATCGCGCGGCGGTGGCCCGGCGCATGGCGCTGTGCTGCCGGCAGCTTGCAGCGCGGGGACTGATCGCCGGCCGTGACGGGAACCTCTCGGTACGCCTGGGCGCGGACCGCGTGCTCGTCACGCCAAGCGGACTGCTCAAATCGCTCGTGACCGCGGCCGACATGGTCGAAGTCGACCTCGCGGGGAAGCTCCGCCGCCGCACCACTCGCAAGCCTACCAGCGAGTTGGACTTACACTTGCGGATCCTGCGCTCCCGGCCCGACGTTCAGGCGGTGGTGCACGCGCATCCTCCGTTCGCTACAGCGTTTGCCGTTGCGGGCCAAGAGATTCCGGGCAATTTGTTGCCGGAGCTTATCTTCGTGGTGGGACCGGTGCCGCTCGTGCCCTTCGGGATGCCAGGGACGCCGGAGCTCGGCGAGCGCATCGTCCCATACATCGAGACGAAACGGCACCAGGCGCTCCTGCTCGCCAATCACGGCGCGGTGACGCTGGGCCGGACGCTCGACGAGGCCTGGATTCGGATGGAAAGTCTGGAGCATGCCGCGCGGATCATCGCCCTTGCCAGGGGCCTGGGCACGCCGCAACCTCTCGCCGCCGTCGCGGTCGAGCGGCTCCACGCGCAGCGGGAGCAGAATGCCTAAGACCCCGTCGAAAAGCGCCGCCGCGATTCAACGGCTGCTCGAAGAGCGCCGCCAGTACGAGGCGTGGCTTGCGCGCATCAAGGCGACGGCCGACTCGGCGCCCGAGCACGTCCGTACGCGCGTGAAAGCCGACTACGAGGCACGCCTCAAGGCGGTCACCGAGGAGCTGCGAGCCCACGCCGATGCGGCGCGCCAGTTGATCGCGCAACGCAAAGAAACGCTGCTCGAGCTCCAAAAAAAGGAGAAGGCCGCCGCCGAGCGGCTCGCGGAGACGGAGCTGCGGCATGAGGTCGGCGAGTACGACGAAGGGCAGTGGGCGCAGGTTCACAAGGACGCGCTCGCGGATCTCGGTGCGGTTCGCGACGAGCTACTGGATGTCGAGCGCGACATCACACGGCTCGAGGAGCTCGACGCGCTGGTGAAAGCCAAACCGGCGCCCCCCTCCCGGGGTGCTGCGGCGGAACTCACGCTCACCCCTTCGCCGCCGCCCAAATCCGAGAAGCGCAAGACACCGGTGGACGAACTGGCGTTCCTGAAGTCCGTGACGGAAGATGAAAAGAACGCGCCGTCGCCGCGGCGGGCGAGCGGCGCGCAGTATCAGGTCGACGATCCGCAGGATGCCACGCCCCACGCGCCGATCGACGCAGACGCGCCCGTCGAGAAGACGCTCAAGTGCCGCGAATGCGGGACGATGAATCTGGCGACGGAGTGGTACTGCGAAAACTGCGGCGGGGAACTCGCCGCGATGTAGGGACACGCCAGCGGCGTGTCCCTACATGCGGCATTTACGCGGAAGCCTTTTCCCGCAACCGTTTCACCAACGCCGCGAGGCGCGATTTCTGCCGCGCGGCATTGTTTTTGTGGATCAGTCCCTTGCGCGCGGCGCGATCGAGCACGCGGGCGGCGAGCGCGTAGGCTGCGGCGGCGGCATCGGCGGTAGCCGCGACGCGCACGTGCTTCAGTGCAGTGCGCAGTGACGAACGTTGCGCGCGGTTGCGGATGGTGCGCGTGCGCGCCTGACGCATCGCTTTCTTGGCGGATTTAATCTTCGGCATGGCGCGGAAGGTAGACGGTAAGTTGCGTGAGGTCAAGGCACTACGTATTTTAGCACGTGCCGCTCGAAGATATCCTGCTGCAAATCCCCGTACTCCTTTTTTCGGTCGTGGCGCACGAATATGCCCACGCCGAAGCCGCCTACCGGCAGGGCGACTCGACGGCCTACATGCTCGGCCGGCTGACATTCAATCCGCTCAAGCACATTGATCCGGTAATGACGATCCTGCTGCCGGCCCTGTTGCTGTTCAGCCACGCGCCGTTCGTGTTTGCCGCGGCGAAGCCGGTGCCGGTCAACCCCCGCAATTACCGCCAGTATCGTCGTGGCGACATCATCGTGTCGCTCGCCGGAATCGCGACGAACCTGGCCCTGTTCGTAGTGAGCGCCATTCTGTTCGCCTTTGTCGGCGTGGTGGCCCAGGTCGTCCCCGACGCGACCCCGATCCTGGCCGTCGTGCAGAAGATGATGTTTTACGGCATGTACCTGAACCTGGTATTGGCGTTCTTCAACATCATCCCGGTTCCGCCGCTGGATGGCAGCCACGTCCTGAAGCAGGTGCTGCCGCCCGCCGCGGGGATGCAATTTCGCCAGCTGTACGCGCTCGGGATTGTGCCGATCCTGTTGGTGATGTGGCTGCTGCCGGGTGTGATTCGGGCGTTCATGTGGCCCGGCATGAGTCTGCTGCGGCTGACGCTCGGTGCCGTCAAGGCCTTCGTGCTCCAGGGCGGGATCCCCGGAGTGTGATGACCGGTCCCTTGATGCGCGAAGCGGGATTTGTCGTCGAGCTGGAGAAGTTTTCCGGCCCGCTCGACCTGCTCCTCCATCTCATCCGCGAAGACGAAGTCGATATCACCGATCTGCCGATCGCGAAGATCGCGGATCAGTTCCTCGCCGTGATCAACGAGCTCGGCCTCAATCAGGCGGCGGATTACCTCGAAATGGCCGCGCGGCTGCTGCGCATCAAGGCGCAGCTGCTGCTGCCGCGGCGCCTGGGCGACGACGAGTGGGAGGATCCGCGCGCCGAGCTGGTGCGCCGCCTGCTCGAGTACCAGCAGATCCGCGAGTTGGTGGAATGGCTGGGGCATGCCGCCGACGTGCGGGCCGAGCGGTTCGGCCGCGGGTACGAGGCGCCGCCGCCCGATGCGCCGCCGGCGCCGCTGCAGATCGATCTGAACGATCTGCTTGCCGCCGCCGAACGGGTCATCGCGCTCATTCCCGAGCCGATGCTGCACCGGGTCGTCCCACGGCCGCTCGACGTCGAAGGCGCCACGGCGCGGATCACCGCCCTCCTCGCGGAACGCGAGCAATTCGGCTGGTCCGACATCGTGGGGCGGGAGTCGACGATCGTCGATGTGTTATCGGTCTTCATCGCCCTGCTCGAGCTCGCCAAACGCAGCGCGCTGACGCTGTCGCAGCCTGAACCCTTCGGACCGATGGTGATCACGCGTGGAATCCCTCGCGAAGCTGCTTGAAGCCGCGTTGTTCGCGGCGTCGCGCCCGCTGACGCTCGGGGAGCTCGCCTCCCTCGATCCCGGCGCGGGGGAGAATGCCGTGCGCGCCGCGCTGGCGGAGCTGGCGACGGCGTATAACGACGAGCACGGTGTGGAGCTGGTCGAAATCGCACAAGGGTGGCAGTTCCTTACGCGCCGCGAGTACGCGGAGACGATCGAGCGTGCGCAGTTCGCCTTGCGGCCGCGGCGGCTGTCTCCCGCCGCGCTCGAAACCCTCGCCATCGTCGCGTATCGGCAGCCGGTCGGACGGCTCGAGGTCGACGAGATCCGCGGCGTCGATTCGGGCGCGGTGATGGACAGGTTGGTCGAGCGCGGCCTCATCGAAGTCGTAACGCGCGGTGAAGGGCTCGGCCGGCCGCTGCTGTACGGCACGACGCCGCCGTTCCTGGAGATTCTTGGCTTGAAGGACCTGGAGGATCTGCCCCGGCTCGAGGAGCTGTCCGTGGCCCTCCGGCGCCCCACCCCCGTCGACGAACCCGAATGACCCTCATGCGCCTGCAGCGCGCTCTGGCGCGCGCGGGCGTCGCGTCGCGCCGCAAGGCGGAGGACCTGATCCGCGCCGGACGCGTGCGCGTCGATGGCGAGATCGCGACCATCGGGATGAGCGTCGATCCCGATTCCCAGAAGGTCACCGTGGACGGTCGTCCGGTGCGCAGCGCCACGCGCACCACGTGGCTCGCGCTCAACAAGCCCATCGGCTACGTCGTGAGCCGCTCCGATCCCGAAGGCCGCCGCACGGTGTTCGGGCTTGTCCCCAAGGTGCCCGGGCTCACGTACGTTGGGCGGCTGGACGTGATGACGTCGGGCCTGCTGCTCCTGACCACTGACGGTGCCGCAGCCCACCGGCTCATGCATCCGCGCTACGAGGTGCCCCGCACCTACTGGCTCGGCGTGCACGGCGCCGACGCCGGCGCGATCCGGGCTGCTCTCGCGCAGCGGATCGTGATCGACGGCCGCGCGGTGCGCGTCGTCGAGTCGCGCGTGCGGCCGCAGGGGAAGTCGGTCGAGATCGAGCTGTCGCTGGCTGAGGGGCGGCAGCGGATTGTGCGCCGCATCGCCGAAGCGCTCGGTCTCAAGGTCGAATGGCTGCACCGCGTGTCCTACGGCCCCGTGCGGCTCGGCAAGCTGGCCGAAGGCAAGTGGCGCGAGCTCACCCGGCAGGAGATCGAGGCGATCGACCGACTACATGGACCTCGCTGACCGGACGGTGATGCTGCTGGGCGGCAGTGCTGTACGAGTCGTATCTGTGCCGCCACCTTTGTCCCGACGTGCGGGCGCTCGCCGCCGGCAAGTCAGCCGCAGTGGCGGACGCGGCCTGGCGCCTGCTCGAGACTGACGCGGCGCTCAGGCAACAGATAGAATCAAGCGCTGATGGCGATTGACACTGCAGCAGTGGACCGCGCTCTTGGCGCGATTGGCTCGACGTTCCGGCTGACGCGCCTGTATCCGGCGTCGCATCCCGCCGTGCTCGAGGCAATGCGGCAGATCAGCGCGTCGTTGCCGGAACTCGCGGGGCTGGGCACGGTCGAGTGGAAGGTGGGCGCGACCGGCTTACACTGGCATGGCCAGCACCTCCTGCCACGCAACACGCAGGTCGCCGAGCTCGCCGGATTGTTGTTTGCGCGCGGGGTGCGCGCGATTCAGGTCAATCCCGGCGTGACGCCGGAGCAGTGGCTGGGGTTGTTTGGAGTCGCGGTCGGCAACGTCGCACCTGACGACGCGGTCCTGGGACGCATCGCGGTGCTGCTCGGCCGGCGCGCGAGTCAGCGGCTCTCCGCCTCGCGCGTTCTTGGGGAAGTTGCCCCCGCCGCCCCTTCGCCGCCGGTTGAATCACCGCCGGTTCAATCGTCGCCACCTCCAGCGGCGCCCGCCGCCCCCGCCGCCCCCGCCGCCCCCGCCGCGCCCGTATTCGTCGCGGCCGCTCCTCCGACGCCGTCCGAGGCCGTCAGTCCCGCACGCGCCGGCGGTGTGTTCCGGCCCAATGTGCTCCCCGCCGATGTCGAGGCGAGGAGGGCCGTACAGGCGTTGCAGCTGGCATCGCGCTCGGAGGACCAGCGGGCAATGATCGAAAAGTTGCGTAGCCTCACACCGGACGTGGTTGCGTTGCGCGATATTGGGGCGGTTGCGGAAGTGGTCGCCGGTCTCGATCGCTCCCTCGGAAAGGTTCAAGATCCTGACATTCAGGAAGCGATCGGGGAGGTCGCGGGGGCGCTTGCGGATGAGTCTATTGTGGAGCGGATGGTCGCCCGGCTCGGCGAGCCGCGCGTGCCACCCGCCGAGCGGGCCCATCTCGTGAATGCCGTCGGCGCGTTGGGTGCCGTGTCGGCTGCTCTCGTGGTGGACGCGTATCTGCACGCCGCGCCGGAGCTGCGCGAGGCGTATCGAGCGGCGATGCGTGCGGCGGGCGAGCGGTCGGTGGAGCTGCTGCTCACGGGGATCGACAGCAAGGTGCCTGAGGTCGTCGCCGCCGCCGCGGAGTTTCTCGGGTTGAGCGGCAGCCCGCAGGTCGTCGAATCGCTGATCCGGCTGACGCATCACGGCGATGAACGCGTGCGCGAAGCGGCGCTGCTCGGGCTCGCCGAGCTGGGGGGGCGCGAAGTGTCGCGCCCCGCGATGCCCGCGCTGAAAGACGAATCGGTGCTGGTGCGCACCGCGGCGGCCCGCGCCGTCGCCGCGGCGGGCGAGGTGGGGGCGACCACCGTGCTGGTGCGGCGCCTGGAGCAGGAGAAGGACGAAGGGGTATTGGCTGCGTTGCTGAAAGCGATCGGCCAGCTCGGCGCGAAGGAAGCGCTGGAGGTGCTCGCGAAGTATGCCGAACCGGGGGGTCGGCCGCGCCGCACGCCGTTCGTGCGCGCCGCGGCGATCGAGGGACTGGCGCGACTGGATCGAATGGAGGCCAAAGCCTTGCTGGAACTCTACGCACGCGATAAAGAGCCGACGGTGAAACGCGCGGCGGAAGCGTCGCTCCGATGACCACACGGACGGCAAAACCGAGCGACGCGGTCCTGACGCAGAGCATCACCCGCGAAGTGGCGAAGCGCGTCGTCGGTCAGGAGGTCATGGTCGAGCGGCTGCTGATCGGTCTGCTCACCGGCGGCCACATCCTGCTCGAAGGCGTGCCCGGCCTCGCCAAGACGCTGGCGGTGCGCACCGTCGCGGAATGCCTGAAGATCAGCTTCTCGCGCATCCAGTTCACGCCCGACCTGCTGCCGGCCGACGTGATCGGCACGATGGTGTACGACCAGCGCTCGCAGGAGTTCTATCCGAAGAAGGGGCCGCTGTTCGCGAACCTCGTGCTCGCCGACGAGATCAACCGGGCGCCGGCGAAGGTGCAGTCGGCGCTGCTGGAGGCGATGCAGGAGAAGCAGGTCACAATCGGCGGCGAGACGTTCTTCCTGGGCGAGCCGTTCCTCGTGCTGGCGACGCAGAACCCGATCGAGCACGAAGGGACCTATCCGCTGCCCGAAGCGCAGCTCGACCGGTTCATGCTCAAGGTGCGCGTCGGCTACCCCACGCGCGATGCGGAGAAAGAAATCGTCGGGCGCATGGCGGGAGGCCGGCCCATCGAGGTCCAGCGCATCGCCGCAGCGGATGACATTCTGGCCGCGCGCAGCGCGATCGCCGAGCTGTTCATGGACCAGAAGGTCGTCGATTACATCGTCGATACCGTCCGGGCGACCCGAGAGCCGCAGGCCATCGGCCTGGCGGAGCTCAAGCCGCTGATCGCGTTCGGCGCCTCGCCGCGCGCCTCGATCTACCTGGCGCAAGCCGCTCGCGCGCACGCGTATCTGCGGGGGCGCGCGTTTGTCGTGCCCGAAGACGTCAAAGCGATGGCGTTCGACGTACTCCGGCACCGCGTGCTGCTCACGTTCGAGGCGGAGGCAGAAGACATGGACACCGACCGCGTCATCGCCAGGATCCTGGAGGCGGTGGGCGTGCCGTGACGTATGAGGGACAAGAGCGCCGCCGTGCGGTAACGTCCCCGGTCCGCGCGCGTCGGCGGACCGTGCCCGCCGAGGTGCTCAAGCAGGTGAAGGGGATCGAGCTCCGCGCCCGCACCCTGGTCAACACCCTGTTCACCGGCGAGTACCGCTCCGTCTTTCGAGGCCAGGGCATCGAGTTCGCGGAGGTGCGCGCCTACCAGCAGGGCGACGACTTCCGCGCCATCGACTGGAACGTGTCGGCGCGGATGGGTCACCCGTTCGTCAAGACCTTCATGGAGGAGCGCGAGCTGACGCTGCTCCTCATCGTCGACCAATCGGGTTCACTGCATTTCGGCCGCCCCTACACCAAGGCGGGCCTCGCCGTCGAGGTCGCCGCCGTCCTCGCGCTCGCCGCGGCGCGGCACAACGACCGCGTCGGCGCGTTGCTCTTCGCCGACATGCCTGAGTACGTCGTGCGGCCCGCCAAAGGGCGGGCGCACGCGCTGCGAGTCATTCGCGACCTGGTGGCGTTCGCTCCACGGGGCCGCGGCACGAACCTCGCGGGCGCGCTGGCCTACGCGGGGAAACTGCTGCGCCACCGCGCGATCGTGGTTGTGCTTTCGGACTTCCGCGCGGAGGCCTGGGAGGAACCGCTGGCCCAGCTCGCCGCGCGCCACGAAGTGGTGGCGATCACGATCGATGATCCGCGCGAGTACGATCTCCCCGACGCCGGGTGGGTGGAGCTCGAGGATGCGGAAACGGGGCAGCGCCAGCTCGTCGATACCAGCCACGCGCCGACCCGCACCCGGATCCGTGTGGCGGCGGAGCGGATCCAGCAGGAGCGCAGCCGCAAACTGGTGCAGGCCGGCGTCGATCGCGTCTCGCTGCTCACGACCGTGCCGTACGGCGTACCGTTGCGGCGCGCGTTCGCCGAACGCGCGCGCAGGCTGAGTCGATGATCGGCGGCACGGTCTGGTTGCTGCTCGCGGTCCAGGCGACCGGCTGGACCGCCGCGCCCAGCCAGCCCACGGTCGGCGATACGATTCAGCTCGCGCGCACGATTGCGGCGCCACCGGGCTGGCGCGTGCGCGCGGGCAAGCTCGCCTCGGGCGCGGTGGCCGAGCCCCTTGGTGACGCCAGCGTATCGGCTCAGCCCGGTGTCGGCGCCTGGGTCGTGCGGTTCACCGTCGTCGCCTGGACGCCGGGTGAGATCGCGCTCGACATGCCGGCGCTGTGGCGTCTCGCTCCGGACGGCACGGCTGACTCGCTGTCCGGCGGGACCGCGACGTTCCACGTTGCGAGCGTCATCCCTGATAGTGTGAAGTCCCCCGCACCCCAGCCCTCGCAGGGGCTGCTGCGTCGCGATCGCGCCAGTCCGCTTCCGGTGATCGCCGCCGCGCTGCTGGCGGCGGGTGCGTTGCTGCTCCTCATCCTGTGGCGCCGGCGCGGGCCCAGAGCCGTGACGGCGGGCCCCGGGGCAGGGCTCGCGGTCGACGCCGAGATTCCCGATGCGCGGTGGCTGACGGCCGGGGAGCCGAAGGCGGTGGCGGCGCGCGCCGCGCGGCAGCTGCGCCGCGCGGTGGCACAGGCGATCCCGGAGGCGCACGACGCGCTGAGCACCGCGGAGTGCCTAGCGGCTGTCGAACGTTCGCGGCCCGATGCGCCGCTGCGCGCCCTGCGGGACCTGCTGCTCGCACTCGATCAAGTCGCCTTCGCGACGGCCCACGGGGTGGACGTGGCTCCGCTCGCCGCCCGTGCCCGTGCGCTCGCGCGCGAGTTCGCGGGCGTTGGAGCGGCGCGATGAGCTTCGCGCGTCCGCTCCTCCTCGTGTTGCTCCTGGCGCTGCCGTTGTGGTGGTGGTGGCGCCGCCGCCGCTTGGCGCGGCTCCAGGGCGCGCCGATGAGCGACGTGCGGCCCGCCACGGGACCGGCGGAGCGACTCTGGATCGCCCGCCTGCCGGTCACGCTGCGCTCGCTCTGTTTCGCCGCGTGGATCATCGCGGCGGCGGGGCTGCGGTTGGGGTCGGCGCGTGCCGAGCTGCGTAGCGAAGGAATCTCCATCGTCCTGGCGGTGGACATCTCGAGCAGCATGCTCGCCGAGGACTTCTCGCCGGCCAACCGGCTCGACGTCGCGCGCCGCACCGCGACCGAGTTCGTGCGCGCCCGCTCGTCCGACCGGATCGGGCTGGTGGCATTCGCGGGGCAGGCATTGACCCAGGTGCCGATCACGACGGACTACGAGGTGCTCGAGGAAGCCATCCGCCAGCTGCGGGTCGGTATGCTCGAGGACGGCACGGCGATCGGGACCGCGATTGCGACGAGCGCCAATCGGCTGCGCCGCGCTCCGGGCAAGAGCAAGGTCGTCGTCCTGTTGACCGACGGGGAGAACAACAAGGGAATCGTCGACCCGCGGACGGCCGCTCAGGCCGCGGCGACGTTCGGCGTCAAGATCTACACGATCGGCGTCGGGACGCAGGGTGAGGCGCCGGTACCGACGGGGCAGGGACCCTTGGGGCTGCGGTACGAGACGATGCCGGTGAAGATCGACGAGCAGCTGCTGACCGAGGTCGCGCATACCACCGGCGGCCGCTACTTCCGCGCGACCGACGCCGCATCGCTCTCCAACATTTTTGGCGAGATCAACCGGCTCGAGAAGACGCCGGTGCAGCATCTCGTCTATCATCGGTTTGAAGAGGCGTATCGTTGGCCGCTGGGGATCGGTTTGCTGGCGCTCGCGCTCGAGCTCGTCCTCGCGGGCACATTCGCGGTGCGCGTGCCATGATCACATTCGACGCGCCGGTCGTCGTGATCCTCGCTCCGATCGTGGGAGCGGCCGTCTGGGCGGCGGCGGCGTGGGCGCGGCGCTCGCGGGTCCGCCGGGCGGCGGCATGGTCGGAGACCACCGCCGGCGTCGCACGCAGCGCAGGGAGGCTCGGGGCGCCGGCGTTGGGCCTCGCCGCCGGGCTTGCGGCGCTCGCGCTGTCGGGACCACGCTGGGGCGAGGAACGGATCGTCACCGAGACGCGCGGGCTCAATCTCGTGCTCGCCATCGACATCTCCCGTTCGATGCTGGCGGAGGACGTCAAGCCGAGCCGCCTGGGCCGGGCGCTGCGCGAAGCGCGACGCCTGGTACAGGATCTCGACGGCGACCGGCTCGGCCTCTCGGCCTTCGCCGGGACGAGCTACATCCTGTCACCGCTGTCCGTGGACGGGTCGGCGCTGACGCTGTATCTGGACGCGCTCGATCCGGACGTCGCCTCCGAAGGAGGCACGTCCCTTGCGCCCGCGCTGGCTCAGGGGATCGACCTGCTGCACGCGAGTCCCGAGATCGCCGATCGCGTGCTCGTCATATTCACCGACGGCGAGGGTCACGATTCGCTGGAGCAGGCCGTGCAAGAAGCCCGGCGGCTGACGGGACTGGGCATTCACCTGATTCTCGTCGCCGAGGGCGGACGCCAGCCGACGAAGATTCCCGTGCGTGACGATCGCGGCACACTGGTCTCGTGGCAGCAGGATGAAACCGGGAGTCCCGTTCTCACCACCCGGCGTGACGAGGTGCTCGGCGCGCTCGCTGACGCCGCGCAGGGGACGATTGTCGCGGCGGAGCTTCCGGATCAGGCGGGCGCGGTGCGCGATCTGGTGGCGTCGTACAAGCGGGCGACGGCGACCGAAAGCCGCACGCAACGCGGGCGCCCCCGCGCGTGGATTCCGCTGCTGCTCGCGGGGCTGGTGCTCGGAGCACAGACGCTCACGCGCCGCACCGCCGCCCTCATCGGCATCCTGCTCTGTGTCGCCGCTCCGGCCGTCGCGCATGCCCAGCGGCCTCGCTCTCCTGCTGAAAAAGCGTGGGATAAGGGCGACGTGCGCGCGGCCGCGACCGCCTATCTCGCGGAGCTCAAGGCGCACGAAGACGACGACACCGCCTGGTACAATACGGGGACCGCAGCGCTTGCCGCCGGGGATCCCGCGCTGGCGCGCTCGACACTGGCGCGCGCCTCGGCCTCGCTCGATCCCGAGCTGCGGTTTCGCGCGCTCTACAATCTCGGCCTGCTGTCGCTGCTCGAGGCGAAGGCGGACACTACCAATCGCGAGACGCACCTGGCCGATGCCGAGCGCGCCTATCGCGAGGCGCTCCTCCTCAAGCCGTATCACATTCGCGCGAAATGGAATTTGGAGCTCGTCAATCGGCTGCGCCGCGGTGGAGGACAGAACAAACCCAATCCCCCGCCACCCCCTTCGCCAGGCGGCGGCGGGGGCGGGGGAAGCGCGCAGCAGCAGGCGCCTCCGCCGCCAGGTGCCGGTGCAAGTGGAGGCATGAGCGAATCGCAGGCGGATCAGGTGCTGCGCTCCATCGGTCAGGAGGAGTTGCGCACGCGCCGGGATCGTACGGGCCGCACGCGCCGCGCCGCACCCGCGGGGGTGAAGGACTGGTGATGCTTCCGCTGCTCGCCGTTGCGGTGCTCGTCCAGGGGGCCGAGGTCACTGCCGGCGTCGATCGCACCCACCTGCGCGTCGGTGAAGAGCTGATGCTGACGATCCGGGCACGCAGCCGCGCGGCCGATCCCGTCGAAATCGTGGTGCCGTCGTTGACCGGATTCGCGATCGTGGGCTCCCGGGACATGACGGAAGTCGCCCTCGGCGGCGCGTCCGGCTCGATCCGCACGACGGTGCGTGAGCTGCAGCTGCGCGCGCAGCAGCCGGGCGCGTTGCTCATCGGACCGATTCGCGCGCGCCAGGGTGGAAGTGTGGTTTCGACCGATCCAATTCTCGTCACGGTCGACAGCGCGGCGGACCGCACCACATCGACGTTGAGTCCGCTCGCCCGTTCGCTGCTCGAAAGCACGCCCCCGCCCGTCTCCCGCCGCTCCGATCGCGTCGCGCTGACGATGCTCGTGCCGAGTGACACGGTATACGCGGGGCAGCAAGTGGACATCATCGCGGCGGCCTGGATTCCGCGCGACCTGGGCGAGCGGATGCGGCGCCCGCCGCTGTTGACGCTCGTCACGCCGGAAGGCGTGTGGGCCTATCCGGCCGCCACACCGTCGGGCGGGGGCGCGGCACTCTCGCGCCAGGTGAACGGGCGGTGGATGGATTTGTTCATCGCCCATCAGGTCGCATTCCCGCTCGTGCCGGGACGTCTGATCATTCCCCCGGCGTCGGTGGAATACGCGCTGCCGGTCACGTTTTCGTTCTTCAGCCGCGAGGAACGCTACACCCTGCGGAGTGATTCTATCGGGATTACCGTCCTGCCGTTACCACCGGCCAATCCCGCCACGACCGTGGTCGCCGAAAGCCTGAGTCTCGATCTGCGAGTCGATCCCGCGACGACGCGCGTCGGGGAGCCGATTGAGGCTGCGGTTACGATCAGCGGCATCGGCAACGTGGCGTTGTGGCCCGAACCTCCGCTCAAGTGGCCGGCGGGATTTCGTGTCTATCCCGCGCAAACCGAGGTGCGAGTCGCGACGGATGCCGGCCGCATCGCCGGCAGCAAGATGTTTCAGTTTCTGGCGGTGCCGGATTCGTCCGGCAACTTCGTGCTGCCCGAAATGCGCTATCTGTACTTCAATGTGCGGGCTGGCCGCTATCAGACGGCATCGGCCGCCCCACGCGCGCTCGCGGTTGCGCCTGGGGCGGAGCCTCGCGCGGCGCGCGTTCTGCCGCCGCTGCTGCCCGCCCACGGAGAGCTCCCGGCGGAAACCCTGAGCCGCCGGCTCGGGTGGCAGGGGTGGCTCGCTGTTCTCGCGGCCCCGCCGCTGGTCGCCGGCTTGGCGTGGCGACGCCGGCGTCGAGCACCGGCTCCCGTGGTTGTTAGTCAGGGGGCTGGGGGAGGAGCAGGGGGGAGCCCCGAGTTGACGCCGTTGGGTCGCCTCGAGCGAGAATTCCTGGCCGTGCTCGCGAGCTATGTATCTGATCCGTTCGCGCGAGACGGTGACGGGCTTGCCCAGGCACTGCGTGCCGCCGGCGTGGACAGCGCGGTCTCCGACCACGTCAAGCGACTCCGCGACCGCCTGCGGGCTGCGCGCTACGGCCCGCGTGGTCTGGGCGATGCCGCGGAGCTCGCGGCGGAAATCGAGCAGGTGCTGCACGTGTTGGGGGCTGCGTCAGACGGGCACGGGCACCGGGGAGGACGACGTCCTAGGCCGACCTTTGCGTCGGTGTTGCTGGCGATTGCCACGCTGGGGGGGCAGCATGCTGCGTCCCTACACTCCCAAACGGTGCCCGCTACAACCGCCGCCCAAACACCCAGCGCCGAAGCCTTATTCGAGGCGGGAGCGTTGCGTGCCGCCGCGGATTCTTTCGCGGCGCGCGCTGCCCGCGAGCCGCGCGAGCCGGCCAACTGGTACAACCTCGGCGCGACCCTGTACCGTGCCGGCGCCGACGGAAAAGCGACGGCGGCATGGACCCGCGCCGCGCGGCTTGCACCGCGCGATCCCGCGATCCGGCGCGCGCTCCGGCTGTTGCCCGCGCCCGATCCCGTGACGGAGCAGTTGCTGCGCGTCGGTTGGGCAACTCCCGCGGAATGGGGTGTCATTGCCGCAACGGGTTGGTTATTGCTCTGGTTGGTGATTGCTTTCGGCAGTCGGCGTCGCGTGGTGATCGCCCTGTTCGGCGCCGTCGCAGTAGGCGCGTCGATTCTCGGTGCGCTCGAGTGGCGGCGTCGCGAGCAGGCCGTCGCGGTCGTCATCGCCGACGCGGCGCCGGTGCGGGCGGCCCCGTACGGCGGTGCCAGCGCGGCGGCGACGGTGCAGGCAGGCGGTGCGCTTCTCGTCGGCCGGAGCTATGGTCCGTGGGTCGAGGTGCACCGCAACGACGGAATCCACGGCTGGGTGCTCGGGGGGGAGATCTCCGGACTGTGAGTGTCGTTTCGCGGGGCAGTGCGCGTGTGCAGGTCCTGGCGAGTCAGGTTGCCGACCAGATCGCCGCCGGCGAAGTCGTCGAGCGGCCGGCCTCCGTGGTCAAGGAGCTGGTCGAGAACGCGCTCGATGCGGGCGCCGGCGCGGTGCGCGTCGAGCTCGAGGACGGCGGCAAGACGCTGATTCGCGTGAGCGACGACGGCTCGGGCATGGACCGCGAGGACGCGCAGCTCGCGCTGCAGCGTCATGCAACGAGCAAGATCCGAACGGCGACCGATCTCATCGGCGTCGCGACGTTCGGTTTTCGCGGTGAGGCCCTCCCCGCGATCGCCTCCGTGTCGCGCTTCGAGCTGGAGACCTGCGCCGATGGAGAAGCGGCCGTCCGGCTGCGGCTCACGGGCGGAAAGCTGGAGGGTGCGGTGGAGTCCGCGCGCCAGCGCGGCACCACCGTCACGATCCGCGGTCTGTTCTACAACACCCCGGCGCGGCGGAAATTCCTCCGCGCCACCGCGACGGAGACGCGCGCCGCCGTCGAGGCGCTCACGGTGCTCGCACTCACCCGTCCCGATGTCGCGTTTTCACTGACGAGCGATGGGCGCGTGTTGCTCGAGTGTCCGCCCGCGCCGCGGTTGATCGATCGGGCGCGCGCCTTGTGGGGCGGTGAGCTCGCCGACACGTTGCTCGCGGTTTCGCATCGCGCCGGGCCGTTGGAGGTGACGGGGCTGGTGCAGCGTCCGGCGCAGGCGCGCCCGGCGGGACGCAAGGGCTACGTCTTCGTGCGCGGCCGTCCGATTCGCGATCCGTTCATCCTGCGCGCCGCCGAGGCCGGCTACCGCTCGACGATTGCACCGGGCGACCGGCCGTCGCTGCTTCTGTTTCTCGATCTCCCCGGCGATGCGGTCGACGTGAACGTCCATCCCGCCAAGCTCGAGGCTCGCTTCCGTGACAAGTTCTTCGTTGAAAAGGTTGTCGAGGAGGCGGTGCGAGAAGCGCTAGCGCCGTTGGATGCGGCAGCGCCACTGGGAGCTATCGGCTATCGGCTATCGGGTATTGCGGGTGACCAGGAGGTAACGCTGCCCGGTGGCATGCCTCTCGAACTCTTCGGAGGGGATCACCCGATAGCCGATAGCCGATACCCGATAGCGCCTTTAATGCAAGTGTTCGACACCTACATCCTTTTCCAAACCGATGCCGGGGTAGCCTTCGTAGACCAGCATTCAGCCCACGAACGCGTGCTGTATGAAGACGTGATGCGGCAACTCTCCGGCGATGGCGCGCCGGCCCAGCGGTTGTTGCTGCCGCTCACGCTCGATTTCGCGCCCGCCGAGCTCGATGCGATCGAGGCCCATCGTGAGCTGCTCACGCGCATCGGCTATGAAATCGAGCCGTTCTCCGGGCACAGTATCGTGGTCCACACCGCGCCGAATCCGCATCCCCGCTTCGAAGCCGCGCGGTGCCTGCAAGAGCTCGTCGCCGATCTCGCCGGCGGCAGATTTGGCGGCTGGCAGAACCGGCTGGAGCGTTTCGCGGCCAGCTACGCGTGTCGCGCGGCGATCAAGGCGGGACAAACCCTCGATCCGGACGAAATGCGGCAGTTGGTCGTCCGGCTGCTGACGGCGACGCTGCCCGCGCACGACGTCCACGGCCGGCCCTCGATGGTCCAGCTGCCGAAAGAGGAATTAGAACGTCGTTTCGGGAGATCGACATCCTAAAGGATGCGCTCGGCACTGCATTGTCCTTAAGGACAATGTTTGCCGAGCACACGCTTTAGCGTGTGAAAAACGCCGAGCGACCCCTTACCCCTGTTCTCGTAGGCCCCACCGGCGTCGGCAAGACCGCCGTCGCCGTCGCGCTCGCGTCGCTCACGCCAATCACCGTCATCTCCGCCGATGCTCGACAGGTCTATCGTGGTCTCGACATCGGCACCGCCAAGCCCGATCACGCCACCCTGGCGCGCGTTCCCCATCGCGGGCTGGACCTGGTGAATCCGGGCGAGCGGTATAGCGCCGGCCGATTCGCCCGTGATGCGGCGGGGTGGCTTGCCGAAGCGCGGGCTGCCCGTGGCCAGCCCGTGGTCGTGGGCGGGACCGGCCTCTACATCCGCGCGTTGGCCGAGGGTCTGTTTCGGGAGCCGCCATTCGATCCGGCGCGGCGGGAGCGGCTCCGCCAGTGGTCGGAATCGCTCGAGGGCGCCGATCTCGCGCGCTGGGCAGGGCGGCTCGACCCCCAGTTCATCGCCGGGGGCCGCCAGCGCGCCGCCCGCGCGGTCGAGGTGGCCTTACTGACCGGTCACGCCTTGTCGCGGTGGCAACACGAGGCCCGCGAAAGCGGAACGCTCAGTCCCTGGTACATTCACCTGACTGTGCCGCGGGAAGTCTTGCACCGGCGCCTGGCCGCGCGTGTGGACGAAATGCTCCGTGCGGGGCTCGTGCAGGAGGTGCAGGGCGCGCTCGCCACGGGCGTCGCACCGGACGCGCCGGGCCTCGATGGGATTGGCTACCGTGAGGTTGTGGCGATGCTGAACGGCGCGCTATCCAAAGACGCGTTGCGTGATGCGATACTCGTTGCAACCCGGCGGTACGCGAAACGACAAGACACTTGGTTTAGAAATCAGATTCGAGGGGACGAGGGACGGGGGAAGGGGGACGGGGTGTGGATGCTGGATGCCACCGAGTCGCCGGACACGTTAGCCGCTAAGATTCTTGAGCGTTGGCGTACCCTTCCCCCGTCCCCCGTCCCCCGTCCCGGTCTATGAGAATCGGAATCACCTGTTACCCGACGTATGGCGGGTCGGGCGCCGTCGCGACCGAGCTGGGGCTCGAGCTCGCGCGGCGCGGCCACGACATCCATTTCGTCTCTTACGCCAGTCCGTTCCGCCTGCGCGGGTTCGCCGAGCGCGTGACGTTCCACGAAGTCACCCAGCTCGAATACCCGCTCTTCGAGCAGTCGTCCCCGTACGCGCTCGCGCTCGCGGTGAAGCAGCACGAAGTCGCCAAGCGTGAGCAGCTCGATTTGATGCACGTGCATTACGCCATCCCGCACGCGGCGACCGCGTGGCTCGCCAAGCAGATGCTCGCAGATGAGGCGCTCGACCTGAAGATCGTGACGACGCTGCACGGGACCGACATCACCCTGGTCGGGCAGGATCCCTCCTACTACACGCTCACCAAATTCTCCATCGAGAAGTCCGACGCGGTGACCGCCGTCTCGGCCTACCTGCGCGAAGAGACATATCGGGCGTTCGGGTGCGGCGAATGCGAGGTGCGGGTCATTCCGAATTTCATTTCGACGGCGGACTACCATCCGCCCACCGACGATTCCTTCCGCCGCCGCCTCGCCCCGCAGGGCCATCGTATCCTCGTCCACGTCTCGAACTTCCGGCCGGTCAAGCGCGTCAGCGACGTCATCAAGATTTTCGCGGGCGTCCGCAAGCAGTTGCCCGCCACGCTCGTCCTGGTCGGCGACGGACCCGACCGCGACGCCGCCGAACACCAGGTGGACGGCCTGGGCCTGCGCAAGGATGTGCGTTTCCTCGGAAAAGTCGAGAGCGTCGGCGATGTGCTTCGCGGCGCGGATCTGTTTCTGCTCCCGTCCGCGACGGAATCTTTTGGACTGGCGGCACTCGAGGCGATGGCGTGCGGCGTCCCGGTCATCGCCAGCGCGGCGGGTGGCATTCCGGAGGTCGTCGACGACGGCAAGACCGGCTTCCTGGCGCCGCCGGGCGATGTGGCAACGATGTCCGAGCGCGCCCTGCGGTTGTTGGGGAACTCGACGGAGCACGAGCGCATCCAGCGGGCCGCCGCGGCGCGCGCGCTGGACTTCTCCGCCGACCGCGTCGTGCCGCGTTACGAGGCGCTGTACGAGGAGGTCCTCTCGTAGTGGGCGCCGTCCTGCGGCTGATCCGTGCACCCAATCTGCTGATCGCGGCCGCGGGCGTATTGGCGGGCGGCTGGATCGCGCTCAGCCACATCGCCGTGCCCAAGGAGCTGCTCTTTGCAGCGATCTCCGGCGTGGCGCTCGGCGCCGTCGGCAACACGTGGAACGACATCCGGGATGTCGCTGCTGACCGCGTCAATCGCCCAGGCACCAGGCCGCTCGCGGCGGGGCAGGTCTCCCGCGGTGTCGCCGACTTGATTGTCTTCGACGGTACGTTGATCGGACTGGCATTCGCCGGGTTGGTCAGCGGTTGGCTATTCCTTGCCGCCCTTGCCGCCCTTGCCGTGATGTTCGCGTATTCGCCGCTCCTCAAGCCGCGGCCATTGCTCGGCAACGTGGCGGTCGCGGTCGTGGCGGGCTCGCCGCCATTCTATGGCGCGCTCGCGGTCGCTCTGCCGGCAGCCGGGGTCGTCCCCTGGGTGCTCGCCGCCTGGCTGCATCTGGTGCGTGAAATCGTGAAAGACGTCGAGGACGAAGCCGGCGATCGCACGATCGGTCGCCGCACGCTGCCGATCGCCGTCGGCCGGCAGCCGGCGCTGGTCGTGGCGGCCGGAATCGGCCTGCTGTTTGTGCCGGCGAGTCTCCTCTTTCCGCGGAACGCCGGGTACGGGGGCGCATACTTTGTGATCGCACTCCTGGCACAGCTCGCGGTGCTCATCGCCGCCACGTGGCTGCTGCTCGGCAAGGTCGAGCGCGTGAGCGTGCTCCTCAAAGGTGCCATGGTCATCGGACTCGTCGCGCTGGTCGCGGGAAAGGTCGCATGACGCTCTGGCAAGGCATTCTCCTGGGGCTGGTACAGGGACTCACGGAGTTTCTTCCCGTCTCGAGCGACGGGCATCTCGCCGTCATCGGGCACGTCGCCGGCGTGCACACCCCCGGCGTGTTCGTTGAAGTCGCGCTACATGTCGCGACGCTCGGCTCGATCCTCGTGGTCTACGGCGGGCGATTCTGGCGGCTCGTCGTGAACGTGCTGCGGCGCCAGCCCGACGCCCTGCGCTACGCGGGATTGCTGATCATCGGCATGATTCCGGCGGGATTCGTCGGGATCTTTCTGGAACATCTGATCGAGCGCGCGTTCGAGTCGCTCTGGGCGGCGGGAATCGGATTCCTCGTCACCGGCGCATTGCTCTGGTCCACCAGACATCGCGGCGGAGAGGAAAGGGCGGGAGGGGCGGGGCCGCAGGGCGCGACCCAGCCGACGCCCGCGGGGGCACTCATCATCGGATTGGCGCAGGCGTTCGCGCCGCTGCCCGGCGTGTCGCGCTCCGGCACGACGATCGCTTCGGGTCTCTGGGTCGGTCTCGGCGCGGTCGCGGCGGCCGATTTCAGCTTCCTGATGGCGATCCCGCTGATCGCGGGCGCCGGGCTGCTCGAGGCTCGGCACGCGTCCATCGATATCGCGCAGGTTGGCGCCGTCCCGCTGCTCGTTGGCTGCGTCGTCGCGTTTTTCGCGGGCGTCTTCGCCATCCGGTTTCTCGTGGCGATGCTCCGGCGCGGCCGATTCTATGCGTTCGCCCCGTATTGCTTTGCCATCGGGCTGTTCACGCTCGCGTACGCGCTGTGGCACGGCTAGCCATCGACGACGTCCCCGCCGCGGCCCTCGCGCGGCGCTGGGGAGTGCCGCAGTGCGGCGTGTTTCGGACGTTCACATCCAGTCTCGATGCGATTCATGACCTCGGTGCACAGGGCGCGCCGGCGGGAACCGTGGTGCTCGTCGACGAACAGACCGCGGGGCGGGGGCGCGACGGCCGCACCTGGCACTCGCCGGTGGGCGGCGTGTGGCTCGGCTTACTGCTGCGACCGCCCCCCCCGCTGCCCGCGGCTGGCGTGTTGTCGCTCAGGATCGGACTCGTCCTGGCGGACGTCGTCGAAGCGGTGCTGGGCGTTCGTCCCCAAGCGCTGTCGGGACCGCGGGCCGGCCTCAAATGGCCGAACGACGTGCTGGTCGATGACCGCAAGGTCGCCGGGATTCTCTGTGAGAGCCGGTGGCAGGGGGATGCGCTGCAGTGGCTCGGCGTTGGTATTGGCGTCAATGTCCTGAACGAGATTCCCGCGTCGCTGGCGGATCGCGCGGTCGCGCTGCGCGAGCTGCGGCCCAGCGTCCGTCGCATCGATGTCCTGGATCAGCTCGTCCCCGCTTTGCTGCGGCTCACCACGCACGGCGCGGAGCTCACGCAGTTCGAGTGCGCCGCGTTCGCGCGCCGTGACTGGCTGCGGGGCCGGCACATTCGGACGCCGCTCGCCGGTCGCGCGGCCGGGATTCGTCCCGACGGCGCGCTGCTCGTCGACACGGGCGCGGGCACCACGATGGTGCAGGCCGGCCACGTCGAGCTATCTTAGCCGCCCCATGCTGCTCGCCTTCGACATCGGCAACACCGAAACGACCATCGGCCTGTTCGCTGGAGACCGGCTGGAGGCGCACTGGCGCCTGCACTCGACCCCGCAGCGCACGCCCGACGAATGGGCGGCGGCATTCACGGCCCACCTGACCCAGGCAGGGCATTCGACACAGGAGATTCGCGCCGCCGTAGTCGCGTCGGTCGCGCCGCAGATCACGCAGAGTCTGTGCGACGGAGTCGAGGCGGCGACGACGCGCACGCCGGTGCGCGTGGACGCGCGCTCCCAACTGCCGATCGTGCTCGATGTCGATGAGCCGCTCACCGTCGGCGCCGATCGCATCGTCAACACGCTGGCCGCCGCGGAGCTCTTCGCGAAGGACACGATCGTCGTCGATTTCGGCACTGCCACGACGTTCGATTGCATCACCGTCGGGAACGACGTCCGTTTCATCGGCGGTGTGATCATGCCGGGGCTGCGCACGGCGTCCGATGAGCTGGTGCGCAAGACGGCGAAGCTGCCGGCCACGGAGCTGCTCCCGCCGACGCACGCGATCGGTCGCCGCACGGAAGACTGCATTCGCGTCGGTGTGCTGTGGGGCACGGCGGATTCGGTGGACGGGCTCGTGCGCCGCATCAGGGGGGAATGGCCGTCGCGAAATCCCCCGATGGTTGTCGCGACCGGCGGGCTGGCCGCGCTCGTCGCGCCGCTGTGCAAGGAGATCGAATCGGTGCACCCCGATTTGACACTCATCGGTCTCCGGATCGCCGCGGCGGCACTCGGCCTGAAGTGGTGACGGCCTGGGATGCGCGCGCGCTGAACGCGTGGCGGCGCTGGGGCTACCGCGTGCTCCCGGGAGACCTCTACTCCTACATCCTCCACATGCGTCCCGCCGAGTGGCCGATCATGGCGGGGCACACGCTGCTCGGCTACGTCCTGGCGGTCGGCGTGCAGGGAGCGGTGGGCGGGCAGCAGCTCGGCGCGGCACTCCGGGCGTTGCTGATCTGGGTCGTGTTCCTCAACGGCGGCACACTGGCGATCAATAGCGTCTTCGACAAGGATGAGGGCGACATTGGATACCTGAACGCCCCGCCGCCCTTACCCCGATACCTGCTGCACTTCAGCGTTGGATTGCTTGTCGCCGGTCAATTGCTGGCTTTCACGTTGCCACTCGGTTTTCAGATCGCGTATGCAATCTGTTTCGTCCTCTCGATCCTCTATTCCGTCCCGCCGTTTCGGTTCAAAGCGGTCGCCGGTGTGGATTGGGTCATCAACATGTGGGGATTCGGTACCCTCACCCCCTATGCCGCGTGGGCCGCGACCGGACGACCGCTCGACGCGGGTCACGCCCTCGTGCTGCTCGCCTTTTGTCCGTTGTTTGCCGCGCTCTATCCGCTCACCCAGCTCTATCAATTCGATGAGGACCGGCGGCGCGGTGATCGTACGCTGGCCCTAATCCTCGGAATGCGGGCGAGCCTCGTCGTGGCGGTACTCGCCACGTTGCTGGCATTCGGGCTATTCGCCTGGGCAGTGCTGCTTCTACATATCCCGGCGAGGGGATTAGTGCTGTTACTGCCACTGGCGCTGTGGCTCGGGGTGTTGCTGCCATGGCTGTTTGACCATGCGACTTGGAGCCCGAAGCAACACCAGCGGGGGATGTATCGCGCACTCGCCGCGTGGGCCGTGACCGATCTTACGGCGCTATTTGTCTTTGCCTCGTAGTGTAGGCGACTTAGATTGAGAGTTGTGGAGGATGGTCGAGGTTGGTGGAGGTTGGCGGAGGTACCTCCACCAACCTCCACAACCCTCCACCGACCTCCACCAACTCTTTGAGGGGCAGCATGACCACTTCTGCAACCGCTGATCGATCTGAGTTTCGCCACATTCTCCTCAGTGGCACCATCGTCGGCGCTGCGACCGCGGCTGCCGTCATCCTCTTTCTCCTCGTCGCCCGGCTGCTCCCCGCGGGGACGGTGACCTCGCTGCTCTTGATGATCATCGTACTCGCCGGCGGCGTGACGGCCGCGTTCCTGCCAGGCTTCTTCGCGGCATCCCGGACAGTGCAGGGCGTCGCGAGTGCCGCGGCGATCGGACTGTGGGGTACGATTGTCTTCATGGCGGTCGACATCATCCTGCTGCGGCCGTTCAAGGCGTTTCCCTGGACGTGGGACGCGGTCGGCGGTAGCAGCACGTGGTGGTACCTCCCCATCTGGTGGATGTTGGGGACGCTCCTCGCGTGGATGGGCGCGATCGTGACGGTGGGCCGGGCTGCTCGCGGCGGTGATGTGTCGATCCGGTCGCTGGCAATGCCGGCCGTGCTGGGCGGTTTGGGATTTGGATTGGGACTGGGGCTCGCGGGCGTCATCCTCATGCCGGTCGCCGCCGGCGCGGGCTTCTTGGTCACCCTGGTCGTTTTTGCGCTGATTGTGCTGGCGCGCAGAGGGTAACGAACGTGCCGAGATGGATGGCGCACTTGCTCGTGGTTGTGGGGTGGCTGTTGACCCCCGCCTGGGCCTGGGCCGCCTCCCATGTCGGGTTGTGGCTCGGCGCGCTCGTGGCGTTGCGGTTCGAGAATCCGGTCGTCATGCTCGTGATCGCCGGTGTCGGCGCGTTCCTGTTCGGTTTTGCGGTGCTCTGGACCTGGGTGCGTTTCATGCGCCGCCTCCCGCATCTGCTCTCGCATCACATGGCGCCTCGAGCTACCGAGGAGCATGCCGCGATTGCGGCCGCGGATTGAGCTCTTCCTTCTCGCTGTAGGCGTTTCCCACCTCCACGCGCAGGGGCGTGACGTCGATCTGCGCTTCGGCCGCTGGTACCAGGGAAATCGATCTACCACCTACGAGCTGCGCACCGATGCGCCAGTCGGGGGGATCTTCTCGTACGGTCTCGCCGCGCAGGTCCTGATCCACGACAGCCTCGGCCGCCACCGCGCATTCTACGGCGCGGGCTGGCAGCTGCACGCCTTTCGGCGTCGCTCCACAGTCGGCCCATACGCCCTCGCCGGCGTTTCGCTCGGCGTCTCTACGGATACATCGTCGCAGGAGCTGGCGGCGCTGTGGACCCTGGGTGGAGGAGTCGAATGGCGCCCGATTCGCTGGGCTGCACTCGGCCTGGAAACCGTGTACCGGCTTCAAGACGTCGGGCCGCGCGGCTTCTGGCGCACGAGCGCAAACTCACGCGATGGAATCGCCGCCTCGATCGGTGTATCGGTGACCATTGGCAGGGCGGTGGACCGCCGCTGGCCAAGGCGGGAGGGTAGCGAGCCACCGCGCCTCCCACCTCCCCAGCCACCACTCATGATCGTCGGCAACGCGGCCGGCGTCGTGAAGACCGCGCTTGACGCGCTCGGCACTCCCTACGTGTGGGGCGGGACCGCGGCGAATGGCTTTGACTGTTCGGGCCTCGTGCAGTGGGCCTACAGCCAGCACGGTATCCGACTGCCGCGCATGAGTCGCGATCAGGCGCACGCCGGGAGCGAAATCACGCCCGTTCTCGACGCGCTGCAGCCTGGAGACATCCTGTTGTTCGCGGCGCAGCCCGGTGGCGGCGTCACCCACGTGGGTATGTACGTCGGGGAACAGAAATTCATCCACAGCTCGAATACCGGCGTGAAGCTGTCGCGCTTGGAGCCGCAGGATGCCGAGGGCGCCTGGTGGGTTGCTCGGTGGGTTGGGGCACGCCGGGTGATGCCGTGATGCACGTCGGCACGTTGGCACGTCGGCATGATCAGTCGTGCAGTCGTGCAGTCGTGCCGACGTGTCTCGTGGCATTATGCCGACGTGCCGACATGCCGACGTGTATTGCATTGATGCTCACGTTTGGCTGCGCATCAGCGCACCTACCAGCGCAGTTGCACGGGTACGCGATCGTCGTCGAGGAAAGGGATCAGCAAAGCGTCGAGCTCGCGCGGGCGCTGCGCGACTCCGGCATCAAGGTGCGGGCCCGGGTCCGCGGGGGCAGTGGACCCACCGCGGCGTTGATCTATTTCACGTTTCGCTACTCCGAGCCCGGCGAGCCGACCTGGTTCCACCTCCGTCTGGCTGACACCCGGTCCGGCGTGATCGTTCGGGCCAGCACGATCCAGCTCGATTCAGGCACGGCGACGCCACGCACCCGCGCGCAGGCGGCGGTGCGTGCGTTACTGGCCGGCGATTCGACGCTTTCGAGCCCTTGACACCCCTCGCGCGTGAGGTCAGATTCCCCTCCGTCGTCAATTAGCACTCACCATCCGCGAGTGCTAACAGATAATCAATTCAAAGAGTTACGGAGGTTCAGGGTATCATGGCAACAGCAACCAAGACAACCCAGAAGTACAAGGTCTATCCGTTGGCGGATCGCGTCGCGATCCGGCCGATGGAGGAGACCGAGACTATGAAAGGTGGGCTGTACATCCCCGATACCGCCAAAGAGAAGCCGATCCAGGGCGAAGTCATCGCCGTGGGACCGGGGCGGCGGGAGAAGGGTGAGACGATCCCCATGGAGCTGAAGGTTGGGGATCGCGTCGTCTACGGGAAGTACAGCGGCACGCAGATCGAGTTGGACAACGAAGAGATCATCCTGATCAAGGAAGCCGACGTCATCGCGAAGCTCGCGTAAGCAGCCTCTAGGGAGGAAGCACAGACATGGCAGCCAAGTTTCTGGAGTTCAGCACCGAGGCCCGGGCCCGCCTGAAGCGCGGCGTGGATCAGCTGGCCGATGCGGTGAGGGTGACGCTTGGCCCCAAGGGCCGGAATGTCGTCATCGACAAGAAGTTCGGCAGCCCGACCGTCACCAAGGACGGCGTCACCGTCGCCAAGGAGATCGAGCTCGACGACGAGATCGAGAACATGGGCGCCCAGATGGTGAAGGAAGTGGCGACCAAGACCTCCGACCTCGCGGGCGACGGGACCACCACGGCGACCGTGCTGGCGCAGGCGATCTACCGTGAGGGCCTCAAGTCCGTCACAGCCGGCGCGAATCCGATGGCGCTGAAGCGCGGCATCGAGAGTGCCGTCGAGACCGTCGTCGCCGAGCTGAAGAAGATTTCGGTGCCGACCTCGGGCCGGAAGGATATCAAGCAGGTCGCCACGATCTCCGCTAACGGCGACGCTGAAATCGGCGACAAGATCGCCGACGCAATGGACAAGGTCGGTAAGGACGGCGTGATCACGGTCGAGGAGGCCAAGAGCCTCGAGACCACGTTGGAGACTGTGGACGGCATGCAGTTCGACCGCGGTTACCTCTCGCCCTACTTCATCACCGATCCCGAGAAGATGGAATGCACGGTCGAGGATGCCTACATCCTCATCTACGACAAGAAAATCTCCACGATGAAAGACCTCCTGCCCGTGCTCGAGAAGGTGGCACAGTCAGGCAGGCCGTTGCTGATCGTCGCCGAGGACGTCGAGGGTGAGGCGCTGGCGACGCTCGTTGTCAACAAGCTCCGCGGCACGCTGAAAGTCTGCGCTGTGAAGGCGCCGGGCTTCGGTGATCGACGCAAGGAGATGCTGCGCGACATCGCCATTCTGACCGGCGGCCAGGTGATTTCGGAAGAGCTCGGCCTCAAGCTCGAGAACACGACGCTCAACGATCTCGGCCGCGCCAAGCGCGTCATCGTGGACAAGGACAACACCACGATCGTCGACGGCAAGGGCAAGGACACCGATATCGAGGGCCGCAAGGCAGAGATCAAGGCCCAGATCGACAAGTCCACGTCCGATTACGACAAAGAGAAGCTGCAGGAGCGGCTGGCGAAGCTCGCCGGCGGCGTGGCCGTGCTGAACGTGGGTGCGGCGACCGAGACCGAGATGAAGGAGAAGAAGGCCCGTGTCGAGGACGCGTTGCACGCGACCCGCGCGGCGGTCGAGGAGGGCATCGTGCCGGGCGGCGGCGTAGCGCTGCTGTGGTGTCAGAAGTCGCTCGACAAGACCAAAGGCCACGATGACGATGAGAAGACCGGCGTGGACATTCTACGCAAGGCGCTCGAAGAGCCGATCCGCTGGATCGCCCAGAACGCGGGCGCCGAAGGCTCGATTGTCGTGGGTCGGGTGAAGGAGTCGAAGGACAAGAACTTCGGCTACAACGCCGCGACCGATAAGTTCGAGGACCTCGTCGCGGCCGGCGTCATCGACCCGACCAAGGTCACCCGGACCGCGCTGCAGAACGCCGCGTCGATCGCGGGCCTGCTTCTCACGACCGAGTGCGTCGTGGTAGAGAAGAAGGAAAAGGAGAAGGCGCCCCCGATGCCGGGCGGCGGCATGGGTGGCATGTACTAAAGGCTAGGCGTCTAGACGTTTAGACGGCTAGGAAAAACCCTAGGCTCCCCCTCGTGTGATGGTCCGCACGGGGGGGAGCACTATTATGGGAGGCCATGACCGGGGTCCCGTCGACCGAGAAGGCCGCTCTCTCCCGAGAGCTGGCCGATTTTCTGATCGAGTTCTCGATCTCCCTGCACAAGCACGCGATGTACCCGGAGGGGCACCCCTCGCTGGCGCCGGCGGCGGCCGCCGTCACGCGCCGGGCCGAGCATCTCTTCGAAAACCGCATGACCATCGCCCTAGGCGTCGCCCGGCAGCAGCTCGTGATCGAGGGCGTCGCCACCGACGCGAAGAATCCGCTGCTGGCGGAGCTGGCCGGGCGTCTGCACCGCCACCATCTCGGTGCCGTCACGTTTCACCGCGGCCTCGCCAGCACCGAAGTCGCCGACGTCCTGCGGATGCTCGCGGTTGACGCGGAGCGGTCGGGTCAGCCGCTGGGCCTCGGACCCCCGGAGCAGTTGCACGCCTGGGACCACGTGCGTCTCCATCCGGTGACGTACGAGCGGCTGGAATTGATGCATCAGGATGGCGCTGCACCGGGGGAGGACACCGGCGGGACGGAGCGGAGCGTTCGCGGCGCGCAGCTCTGGCTCGGCCTGGCGCGGGCGGCGCTGGCGGCCGACTCGATCACCGGCGATACGCCGACCTCGGCGGCGTCCGCCACGGAGCCGGCCGCGATCGCCCAGGCGATTGATGCGGCCCCGCGCAGCGCGGCGTACGATCAGGTGATCGTCGGCTATTTGCTGCAAATCGCCGACGAGCTGAAGCACGCGGGCGGAGCGGAAGCGGCGGCGTTGCGGCGCCGGACTTCGAAATTGGTCGGCGCGCTGCAACCGGGAACGCTGCGCCGCCTGATCGAGATGGGCGGGGACAACGCGCAACGCACCAAGTTCGCCATCGACGCGACGCATGGCCTCGCGGTGGATGCCGTACTCGAAATCGTGCGCGCCATGGCCGACGCGTCGCGGAAGACGGTTTCCGATCCGCTGCTCCGATTGCTGTCCAAACTGGCGCACCATGCGGCGGGGGGGGGCACTCCGGAAGTGCAGGCGCAAGCAGATCAGGCGCTGCGCGAACAGGTGCGCGACCTGCTGGAAGGGTGGATTCTCGAGGATCCCAATCCGGAGGCGTACGGCCAGGCCCTACACCGGATGTCGACCACGCATCCGGCGCCGGCCACCTCGCTGCAGGCCAAGGTGACCCAGCCCGCAGAACCGGAGCGCCTGGTTCAGACCGCACTCGAGACGGGGGCGTTGGGAATCCGGTCGTGGCGCGCGGTCGAGCGGTTGATCACGGGCCATCACGTCGGAGCGCTGGTTGCGATGCTCGAGGCGGCGCCCGCGGGAGCCGACGTCCAGGAACTGTGGACGCGCGCCACGCACGCCGATGTGGTGCGACAGCTCGCGAGCATCGAACCGCCCAACTTCACGACGCTCGACCGCGTGTTACCCCATCTCGCGCCGGAACGGCTGGAGCCGCTGCTGGACGTGCTCGCCGTCTCCGAGTCGCGTACGACGCGGCGCGGTCTCCTCGACCGGCTGTCACGCGCGCCGCGCGAGCTCGGGCCGATTGTGATCGAGCATTTGCGTGGCGACGTGCCGTGGTATGTCGCACGCAATCTCCTGCTGATTCTCGACGGTCTGCCGGCGATCCCGGAAGGGTTTTCGGCGGCCGCGTTTCTCACCCATCCCGACGCACGCGTCCGCCGCGAGGCGCTGAAGGTCGCCCTCAAGTTGCCGCTCGACCGCGAACGTGCGGTGCTCGATGGGCTGCACGATCCCGATCCGCGAACTGTACGACTCGCGCTTGCCGCCGCCCTCGACAACTGCCCCGCGAGCGCCTTGCCACTCGTGACGCAACTGGCGCGCGACCCCCAGGGCGCGTCAGAGCTCCGCGTGCTGGCGATCAAGGTGCTGGGACGGGCGGGAGGGCAGGCCGCACTGACGGCCCTGGTGCAGCTGGCCGATGGTGGGACGAACTGGCTCGGGCGGCCCAAACTCGCGGCACGCTCTCTCGAGCTGCTCGCGGCGCTGATGGCGCTGTCCGCGGGGTGGCGTGGCGACGGCCGCGTCGCACCGATTCTCGCGCTTGCGGCGGCTTCGAGCGATCCCGACGTCCGCAACGCGGCAGCGGCCAACCGCCGGGCCGGTCCGTCGCGATGAGCGATCCGGCCCGGTTCCTCAACGCCTTTGCCCAGGCGATGGCGGCGATGACGCTCTACCGCGTCGGCCACCCCGCCCGTGAACGCGCCGTCGATGTCGCGTACCAGCAGATGCAGGATCTGCAGGCCGATACGCCCCAGCCGCTGTTCACGTTCCTGGGAGATGAAGTCGTATTCGGGCGGATGCCGCTGCGGGACATGAAAGCGTGGGATTGGGGACAGCGCCTGGCGCTGGCCGGCGTGCAGCGGCTCGAGTTCGAGGATCGCGTCACGCGCGAGGACTTTGAAGGATTTCTCGAGGAGGTGCTGGCGCGGCTGACGTTGTCGGCGATCAGTACCGAAGCGCGGCAGATGCGGCGATCCAGCATCAAGTTCGGCGCCGTCGGCCTGAAGGGGGAAGGCGAGCTCCCGGCCCAGCCGCTGCCGACCGCGACGATCAGCTTCTCGCTGGGCGAAGAGGTGGATACGCTCCGCTGGCTCCAAAACGAAGTGCAGACGACCGGCACCGTGCCGCTCGCCGAGGCCGAGACTGTGGTCCGCTCGCTCGCGGTGGCGATGCACGGCGACCGCCAGATCATGCTGCCGCTGCTGCAGCTCAAGGAATTCGATCAGTACACGACGACGCACTCGATGAACGTCGCGGTCCTCGCGATGGCGCTGGCGGAGTTTCTGGGCCTCTCGGCGACGGACGTGCGGGCGTTCGGCATCGCCGGACTGCTGCACGACATCGGCAAGATCAAGATTCCGCTCGAGGTCCTCACGAAGCCCGGCCGCCTTACCGACGACGAGCGGGCGCTCATGAACCAGCACCCGGTGGCGGGCGCCCGCATGCTGCTGGAAGTCCACGAGGATCTCGATCTCGCCGTGGTCGTCGCCTACGAGCACCACATCATGATCAATGGCGGCGGATACCCAGTGCTCCATTACGCGCGCGACTGCCATCAGGCCAGCAAACTCGTGCACGTGTGCGATGTGTACGATGCGTTGCGCACGCGACGCCCGTACCGCGAAGCGTGGTCGTTCGACAAAACGCTCGGCTACCTCGGGGAGCGGAGCGGTCTGGAGTTCGATCCGGAGCTGTGTGGGGCGTTCGTGCGGATGATGAAGCAGTGGGAAGGGCAGGTCACCGTCCTGTCGGATGTGCTCGCCCCGGTGGGCGCGGCGCCCGCTGCCAAAACCAACCAGCCTCAGGTATGATTGGTGCCATGACGCGCGTGTGGCTGATCGGAGCGGCCGTCTTCGCGGGTGCCGCGCAGGCACCGGTGCGGCTGACTGGCGACTGGCAGGCGCGCGCCGGTGATGAGATCCGCCATATCATGGTGCGCAACGATAGCTCGGCGCAGTTCGGCCAGGACGTCGCGCGCTGGCGCGTCGTGGGCGACAGCCTGTGGATCACGCTGGGTGACGGCGTGTGGCAGGTGTACGGCATGCGGCTCAACGGCGACAAGCTCACGATCAGCGGCGGGGATTTGGAGAAGCCGGTGACGCTGCGGCGCGTGGGTCCGCCCAGGGCGCGCCCCGATACGTTGACGATTCCTGATCCACCCGCACCCAATCAGCGGGCCTGGTAATTGGTCGAGACCGCCTCAGATCATTTCAGTTCCGTCACGCCCGCCAGCCTCCAACCGACATCCTTTTTCTCGAACCGCATCGCGAAGCGCCGGCGGTCCTCGCGGGGTGCGCCGCCGCGGGCCGGCACATACTCGAATGTCGCGCGCACGTTCCCGTTCGCAGTCGCGCCCTGCAGTCTGAAGTCTTCAATCGCGAATTTCGCTGAGATCTGATTCCAGTCCCTGAAGAACGCCTCCCACTCGCGGCGTTCGGCGTCGGTCAGCTGCGGGTAGAGCACCCGAATGTTGGAAATGCGCTGGCTGGCGAGCGCGCGGGCGAGATCGCTCAGCAGCACGTCCACGGCCGCGCGTGCCTCGGCGGGTTGCGCACTGGGCGGCGCGATGCCGGCGTCGACGCCGATCTGCTCGGCATTTTGCGCGGCCATCTTCGCGAGCGTGAAGTCCTGCTGGCTGAGGAGCGACTCGGCGCGCGCCAGGTAGACGCCGGCGTTGGATGCGGCTCGTCCGGTCGGGATCGCTTGCACGACCGGCGCGACGCGCTGGATCATGCGCTGCGCCTCGCGCTCCATCACGCGAGCCTCTTCCCGAGCCTGCCCGTAGTACTGCGCCGACTGGACGTACCCGCGCAACGCCAGCGACTGATCGCCTCGCTGCAACGCGCGGTCGGAGGCTTCCATGATCGACTGCGCCAGCAGCAGCGACGGGACGCTGTTTTTCTGGGCGCCGGCGCCGATGGCCCGGTCGCGCGCGGCAAGCGCGGAGTCGCGACGCACGCTCACCGCCATCGAGACCGGGGCGGCGTTCGGACCGGACGGCGGTGCTCCGCCCAGCGCGCCAGGGGGCTGGGCCGCGGGCGGGTTGAGCGGTGTCGCCGCCGCAATGTTCGGTGTGTCGTCCACCGGCTGGCTGGGGGCGTAGAGCAACAGCACGACCACGGCCGCGAGCGCGCCCAGCACGGCGAGCCGGGCCCGCATCGACGCGTGCGTGATGAGCTTCAGCACCGGCCGGGGCAGCGGCGTCCAGCGGCCGAGCGGCTGTGTGGCCTCCTCGTCGGCGCCCGACAGCGCGGCGCGGATCTGCTGCAGCGTCGACATCATCTGGCCCGCCGACTCGTAGCGCTCGTGCGGGACCTTGTTCATGGCCTTCGCCACCACGCGCTCGAGCGCCGCCGGAATCGAAGGCGCGACGGTGCGCAACGGCCGGGGCTCCGTCGTCAGCACTTGATAGAGCACGCCGTGCACCGATTCCGCCTCGAACGGCCGTTGATAGCAGAGCAGCTCGTAGAGCAGGCAGCCGACCGAGAAGACGTCGGTCGCCGCGGTGATCGCGCCATTGGTGATTTGCTCCGGCGCCATGTACGTCGGTGTGCCGACGATCGCGCCCGAGCCGGTGGCGTCCGCCTTCTGCAGCCGCGCGATCCCGAAATCCATGATCTTCACGCGGCCGTCGGCCATGACCCGCACGTTCGATGGCTTGACGTCGCGGTGAATGACGCCGCGCTGGTGCGCGAAGTGCAGCCCCGCGAGCACCTCGATCGCGATGTCGAGCTTGCGCTCGAGGGCCAGCGGATCGCGCAGCGCGATCATGTCGGAGAGATCGCGCCCTTCGACCAGCTCCATCGCGATGTACAGCTGGCCTTCGGCGTCGCCGAGGTCGTAGACGGTGACGATGTTGGCGTGCTGGATGGCGCCCGCGGCGCGCGCCTCGCGCAGGAACCGCTCCTGCATGTCTTTCGTCTTGCGAAAGCTCGAGCTCAGCAGCTTCAGCGCGACGTAGCGGCGCAGCACCGTGTCGTAGGCCTTCCACACGATGCCCATCGCGCCTTCGCCCAGGAGCTGGTGCAGCTCGTACTTTCCGAGCCGGTGATAGCGCTGCTGGGCTTCGCTCACTGCGTCAACCAGTCGTAGGCGCGCCGCAGGTACGACCGCATCGGGTCGGTCACCTGGACGTTGCGCCGGGGGAGTACCCGCTCCACCGTTGCCAGGAACCCCTGCGGCGTCATCCGGTCGGATACGGATCCTCCCCACGCGAACGGCGGGACATACTTCGGGGCACGCACACCATCGAAGACGCTGGCGCCGGCGCCGATGACGGACCCGGCATCGAACAGCATCCCGATGGCGGTCTTGGCGTGATCGCCGAATAGACTACCCAGGAATTGGTGTCCGGTTTCGAGTCTCGCCCCCGCGACATCCAGCCGCACCGGGCCATACGTGCTCTTGAGATTGGACGTCGTTGTACCGGCGCCGAAATTGACCCAGCGACCCAGCACCGAGTGCCCCACGAAACCGTGATGCCCCTTGTTGGAATATCCCAGGAACGCGGTCGTGGACACTTCGCCGTGCACGACGCACCAGGGCCCGATTGCCGAATTCCGGATGACGCCGCCCACGATCCGCGTATTTGCTCCGACCCAGAGGGGACCCTCGAGTCGCACCCCAGCGCGAACTTCGACCCCGCTTTCCAATACGACGGGCCCGTTCCGCGTGTCGAACACGACGCCTGGTTCGATGGCCCCCTCGCGCAGGGAGATCCATGCCGCGTCGCCGAGTACGATCGCCGCTTTCGGCACGGCGTCGGAATCGCCGAGCAGCTTGATGACGTCGTCGCGCAATAACTGTTCGAGCGCACTCACGAGATCGTGCACGCCACGGAGCAGTACGCCGTCGACCTGCATCGCCTGCGCGTTGGCGACCGGCCCCTTCCAGGTCTCCCCCGCGGGAACGGCCCAGCCCACCGTGATGCCGTCGTGAGTCAGCCGCGCCGGCGCGTCGGGCAGCGGGCCCGCGAGACCACGCGGGGCAAACGTCGACGACCCGATCACCGCCGGGCCGGGAACGGGGCGTCGGGCCTCGACCGTGGGGACGCCGGGCTCGGGAAATCCGGCGAGGTGTGGCAGAGCGAAAATGGCCGTGGCTTCGGTGCCGACGAACGTCTCCCAGCGCTCGCGCACCAGATGCGCCCCCGCGCGCAGCTCGCAGAGCGGGCGGATCCCGGCGAAGGGCGCCCAGGCGGGGGCGGGATCAGGATCGAGGAGATACAACGCGTGCGTCACAGACTCTGCACCAGCGCTTTGAGTTTGTCCGGACGGCCCGCCGGCATGACGAGTGTATGACCGTTGGCGCGTACGACGACCATGTCTTCGACACCGGTGACGGCGAGATCCTCGTTCTCCGCCCAGATCACCGAATTCTTCACGTCGTCGCCGAGTGTCACGTTCCCGACCGTGACATTGCCGCGGGCGTCGCGCCGGCGGACGCGCAGCAGCGCGTCCCAGGAGCCGATGTCGTCCCAGGCAAAGTTGCCGGTCACGACGGCGAGGCGCTTGGTGCGCTCGAGCACCGCGACGTCCACGGCCACGGGTGTCACCGCCGCGAAAAACCGTTCCGCGTCGCCGCTCGTGAGAGCGGACCAGCCCGATGCCAGCTCTGCGGCGTAGGCCCCGGCTTCGCCGAGAAAGCGCGCCGCGCTCCACGCAAAGAGTCCGCTGTTCCACAGCGCGCCGCGCCGGCGCAGCAGCGCGGCGCGCGCGGGGCTCGGCTTTTCGATGAATCGTTTGACCGCGCGTGCGCTGCCGGATGGCTTGCCGGGGATGATATATCCGTACGCGCTTTCGTTTCGCGTCGGCTTCACGCCCACCGTTACGAGCACATCCTGATCGGCCGCGACCCCGAGCGCATGACTGGCGGCGGCGCGGAAGGCGCGATCGTCCCCGACGGCCCAGTCGGCATGCAACGACAGCATTTGGCCGCCGGGATCGTGCTTCGCGATCCAGTGCGCCGCCCACGCGAGCGCCGGCGCGGTCGACGCGGCGCGCGGCTCGGCGAAGATGTTGGCCGCCGGCACTTCCGGCACCGTCGCGGCGACGCGGTCCACGAGCGCCGGCCCGGTCAAAATCAGAATGCGTTCGGAGGGGATGAGCCCCCGCAAGCGCGCGACCGCGTGCGCCAGCAGCGGCCGATCCCCAGTGAGCGGCAGGAATTGTTTCGGCCGCTCAGTCGTCGAGAGCGGCCAGAAGCGCGTGCCCGATCCGCCCGCGAGAATCGCCGCCCAGGTGCTCAGGGGGTCTCCGGCTGCGCGTCGCCGAACATCATGGCGATGCGTCGGCTGAGTTTCGTCGGGCTGAACGGCTTGGTCACCAGCGTCGCGCCGAGCCGGCGCGCTTCGCGCAGGATCCGGTCCTCACCTTCCGCCGTCAGCACCAGGACGGGAAGCCGCGAGGTGTCCCGCTGTTTCCGCAGGTCGCGCAGAAAATCGAGTCCGGAGCCGTCGGGGAGATGGAGATCGAGCAACAAGCCATCGGCCGGCGGCGTCGCGCGCATCGCGCTGCGCGCTTCGTCGAGCGTCTTCGCGAAGCTGACGCGGTAGCCGAGCTGCTCGAGATAGGGGCGCAGCACGAGCCCGATATGGGGCTCATCATCGACGACGAGCAGGTGCCGTGCGGAGCTGGGGGGGGAGGAGGCCACCGGCTTGCCCGTCGGGGGGAGCTAGAGGAGTCCGGCGATGGCGGGGCGGTGGCGGCGCAAATCGAACAGGAGGGCGCCCACGTTCGTCGCCGGCTGCACCAGCACGATAAGGAGGGCGTCGGCGTTGAGGACCGCAACGATGGCGAGTCCCCGGCCGAACTCGAGGACGGCGGTGGTGAAATCGCCCCGCCCCCCGGCGTCCCCAAGCTCCGCCATGTGCTTGATCGCGGTAGGCAGGAGCGCAGCCACACTGTCCGCATCGACGCCGTTGCCCACGCGGGAATCGATCGGCAGCCCATCGCGGCCCACTACGACCACGGCATCCACGCCGTTGGACCGGCTCAGTGCCTCCACCACATCACGAATGGTCGGCATACGCGCGGGCAACGTAGGTTTCCCGTAAGTCGAAGTCAAGCAGCCACTATGGGTTGACCCACTCCAACGCGGCCCTGTAAGTTGTCCACACTTCCATGCGTTACATCATTCTCGTGCTCGCGTGCGCCCTCGCGGCCTCCTGTGGCAACCCGTTCGAATTGCAGGCCTACATTCTCAACGTCACCGACACGGTGTCGCTGTACTCGCTGAGCGGTACGCCGGTCTGGCTGCCGTCGGGTTACTCGATCGCCGGGCGGCAGGCGGTGCGAACCGAGTCGGCTCCCGCGCTCGACTTTGCGTTCGACATCGACACGTCAGGGCGGGCGGTGCTGCTGCCGACGGGAGCGATGAAACTCGGGCGGCAATCCGGGACATTGCTCAGCGCGCAGCAGTTCGATTCCATCCAGTTCGCGCCGACGGGGAACTACAATCTCGACAGCGCGCAGGTGGTGACTGAGAACACCGTCTTGATCCTGCGTTCGACGCCGGTGAGCTGCACGATCGGGGTCACGTCGTACTATTACGCGAAGCTTCACGTCCTCACGATCGACACGACATCCGCGCCCACCGGTCGGCGGCTCGACTTCGAGATTCTTACCAATCGCAACTGCGGCTTTCGCGGGCTCCAGCCCGGCCTGCCAAAGCACTAAACCGTGATCGACCTGAAGCTGCTGCGCGCCTCGCCCGGTCAGGTGCGAGCGGCGCTCGCCCGTCGTGGCGACGCGTCGCTGACGCGGCTGCTCGACGAGATCGAGGCGCTCGACATGAAGCGCCGCACGCTGACGGCGCAGCTCGACACGCTGAAGGCCGAGCGCAACGACGCGGCCAGAGCCGACGCCCTCGCGGCAAAGGCGCAAGGCGGCCTCCCGGCCGCCGTGGTCGCCGAACGCCGCAAGCTGGGCGAGCGGATCACGGGCCTCGAGTCGGAGCTGCGCCAGATCGAGACGACGCTCGAAGCGAAAGCGCTCTTCGTGCCGAATCCGCCGCTGCCGGATGTTCCGGACGAGCAGACGACGCTGCGCAGCTGGGGGACGCCGGCGCCCAAAGGCGGCAAGCCGCATTGGGAGATCGCGGAGCAGCTCGGGATGTTGGATTTGGCGCGCGGCGCAAAACTCGCCGGCTCCGGGTTTCCGGTGCTGCTGGGCCGGGGCGCGCGCCTGGCGCGCGCGCTCATCAACTTCATGCTCGACCTCCACACGCGCGAGCACGCATACATCGAGGTCGAGCCGCCGTTTCTCGTGCGGCGCGACGTCATGACCGGAACGGGGCAGCTGCCCAAGTTCGAAGCGGACGTCTATCGCACCACCGATGATTTGTTCCTCGTGCCGACCGCGGAAGTTCCGGTGACCAATCTGCACCGCGACGAGATCATCGACCGCCCTCTGCCGCTCGCGTACGTCGCCTATACACCCTGCTTTCGTCGCGAAGCGGGAGCCGCGGGCAAGGACACGCGCGGCCTGCTGCGCGTGCATCAGTTCGACAAGGTCGAGCTGGTGCGGTTCTGCCGCGCGGCCGATTCGCCGGCGGAGCACGAGAAGCTCACGGGACACGCCGAAGAGGTGTTGCGGCGCCTGGAGCTTCCCTATCGCGTGGCGGTGTTGCCGGCGAATGACTTCGGGTTCGCGGCGGGCAAGACGTACGATCTCGAGGCGTGGGCACCCGGCGTCGGCCAGTGGCTCGAGGTCTCGAGCTCCAGCACGTTCACCGATTTTCAGGCGCGGCGCGCGAACATCCGCTGCCGGCCCCGGCCCGGCGAGAAGCCCGAGTTCGTGCACACCTTGAATGCATCGGGCGTGGCGCTGCCGCGCACGATCGCCGCGTTGCTCGAGACCCACCAGCAGTCCGACGGCTCGGTGACCATTCCGCCGGCATTGGTGCCGTATGTCGGCACTGATCGCATTGCCTAAAGGCGCGCTGCGCCGCGCCGGCCCTCCCGCACTCATCGCCGCCGCGCTGCTGTTCGGCGTGCTCTCGGTCGGATATGCGTGGATCGTGGCGCGACATCTGCGCGATGATGCCCGGGAGACGAGCCGGCTGCTCGGCCACGTCTTCGCCGGATTGAACGATCCGCGCGAGGGGGCCGCGGCCGATGCGCTGCTCGCGCTCGCCGATGAAGTCCGGCACCTCGGCATCCCGCTCGCCGTCACCGATACCGCCGGTCGCATCACCGCGCTCGATAACGCGCCCTTCGACGCCAATGCGAGCGAGCAAACGCGGCGCGCGTGGATCGTCGAGCTCGACCGCATCCATCCGCCGCTGATCCAGCCCGGTGTGGGCATGATCCACTACGGCGCGCTCCCCGCCGCCCGGGCCTTCACCGGTCTCGCCGTGCTCCAGGGCGCGATGTTCCTCTGCCTGGTCCTCCTGGCGTTGTGGGCGATGCGCGAGCGCGTCACCGCCGCGCGCGACCGCCTCTGGGTGGCGATGGCCCGCGAGTCGGCGCACCAGCTCGGGACCCCGCTGATGAGCCTCACGGGGTGGATTGATTACCTGCGGGAGAATCCGGATACGCCAGGGAGCGAGCTCATCGCGCATCTTGAGGCGGACGCCGAGCGGCTGCAGCGCGTCGCGAAGCGCTTCGAGCGCATCGGCCGTCCGGCGCGGCGTGAGCCCGTGGGCTTGGGGACCGTCGCGGAGCGGGTTGTCGCGTATTTCCGCCCGAGGCTGCCGACGCTGGCCCATTCGGTGACGATTACGCTGACGTCGCCGGGCGCCGGGCCGAGCGTGACGGGCGATCCGGTACTGATCGAGTGGGCGCTGGAAGTGATCGTCAAGAACGCCGTCGACGCGCTGAGCGGCCGGGGCGGACGGATTGATGTCGAGATCGAGGCGAGCGATTCCGTGGGCCGCGTCAGCGTCCGCGACGACGGCCCCGGTGTGGCGCCCGAGATGCAGGGTCAGCTGTTCGAGCCCGGCGCCTCGAGCAAGACGGGCGGCTGGGGGATCGGCCTGGCGCTGGCCCGTCGCATCGTCGAACAGCAGCATGACGGCCGGGTCGCGTTTCAGCCTGGGCCGGAGGGGAAGGGTTCGGTGTTTGTGCTGGAATTTCCGCTGACTTGATGAGTTCACACCCACTCTCACAGGCTGAAGCCTGTGCTCGGCAAATCATTGTCCTTAAGGACAATGCAGTGCCGAGCCCACCCTTTAGGGTGGGGAAATGCCGCTGAATTCGTTGCCCCTGAACCCCGCGCAGCGGGAGGCCGTCGAGCATCCTGGGGGGCCGTTGTTGGTGCTGGCCGGCGCGGGGTCAGGGAAAACGCGCGTCCTCACCGCCCGGATCGCGCACCTCATCACCACGTTGCATGTGGCGCCGCAACGGATTTTCGCGGTGACGTTTACGAACAAGGCCGCGGGTGAGATGCGCACGCGCATCGCCCAGCTGCTCGGCGCCGACCCGCGCGGCCTGTGGATCGGCACCTTCCACGCTCTCTCGGCGCGGCTGCTGCGGCGCGAAGCGCCGCTGCTCGGCTTCGGGCCGAACTTCACGATCTATGACGCCGATGACTCGGAGGCGCTGGTCAAGCGCCTGTTGGAAGCGCGGCAGCTGTCCACCAAGGCCTACCCGCCGCGCACGGTCCACGCCGTGATCTCGAGCGCCAAGAATCGCATGCTCACCCCCGAGGAACTGGGGCAACAGGCCGACACGCCCCTGGTGAAGGTGGCCGGCGAGATCTACGCCGTGCTCGGGCCCGCGCTCAAGCAGGCCAATGCGATGGATTTCGACGACCTGCTCCTGCATCCCCTGGTGCTGTTCCGCGAGCACCCCGAGCGGCTCGCGTACTGGCAGGACCGTTTCCAGCACGTCCTTGTGGATGAATTCCAGGACACCAATGCCGCGCAGTACCTGCTCGTCAAGCAGCTGGCCCGGCGGCACGGGAATCTGTGTGTCGTGGGAGATGACGATCAGGCGATTTACGGCTGGCGCGGTGCCGACGTGCGGCACATGCTCTCGTTTCAGAATGATTTTCCCGGCACCACGCTCGTGCGTCTGGAGCAGAACTACCGCTCCACGCAGGTGATCCTGGACGCGGCGAACGGCATCATCGCGGAGAACACGGCACGACTCGGCAAGACGCTGTTCACGGACAAGAAGGGCGGTGCCCCCGTGATCCTGCTGAGCACGGCTGATGAGCGTGATGAAGCCGAATGGTTTGCCGGTGAGTTCGCCCGCCGCGCCACGGCAGGCGACGCCGACTATGAAGGAATGGCGATTCTCTACCGCACCAACGCGCAATCGCGGCCGCTGGAAGAGGCGTTCCGGTTCCGGGGGATCCCGTACCGGCTGATCGGCGCCATCAGCTTCTACGAGCGGCGTGAGGTGAAGGATCTGCTCGCCTACCTCCGGCTGATCGCCAATCCGGCAGACGACGAGGCGTTCCTGCGCGTGGTGAACGTCCCGCGGCGCGGGATCGGCGATGCCTCGCTGGCCGTGCTCGGCAAGGCGGCTGCCGGGTGGCAGAAGCCGCTGCTGGAGGCGGCGCGCCGCGCCGGCAGCGTGAGCGAGCTGCGTCCCAACGTGCGGGAGGCGCTCAGCGGGGTGGCGTCGCTGCTCGACCGCCTGCGTGAGGCGGTGGGGCAGGCCGATCCCGCCACCGCGCTCGAAACGATTCTCGCCACGACCGGCTATGAGCAGTACCTGGCCGACGAAGGCGCCGAGGGGCTGGAGCGGATCGAGAACGTGCGGGAGCTTGTGGCGGGCGCCGCCGCCTGGGCCGAGGTGCAGGACCCCGATGCGGCGGAAGGCACGGGGAGCCCGGTGGAGCGCTACCTCACGCAGGCCGCGCTGGTGACTCCGGCGGATGAAGCGAAGGGCGAGTCTGGCGTCACGTTGACGACGGCGCACATGGCGAAGGGACTCGAGTGGCCGATCGTCGCGCTCGCGGGTCTGGAGGATGGACTCTTCCCGCTCGGTCGCTCGACCGAGCAGCCGGGCGGCGTCGAAGAGGAGCGACGACTCTGTTACGTGGGTCTCACGCGCGCGCGCGAAAAGTTGTATCTCTCATGGGCGCGCACGCGCTACCGCAACGGACGGCTGGAGCTCGCGGAGCCGTCGCGCTTTCTCGACGCGTTGCCGCCGAACGTCGTCGAAGCGCGGAGTACGACGCCGGCGTGGCGGCCGCTGCGCGGCGCGTCCGGGGCGATGCCACCACGGGCCGCGCGGCCGCGTGGCGCGGCGGCGCGACGCCTGCTGCCGGAGCTCGCGTTTCCGGAAGACGGATCGCAGGACGCGCCGCGCTACGTGCAAGGGGAGCGCGTTCGCCACCGCAAGTTCGGCGGCGGTGTCGTGCGTGCGGTGTCGGGCGAAGGCCGCGACCTGCGGGTGAGCGTGGACTTCGACGATCCAGACATCGGGACCAAGCAACTGCTCGCGGCCTATGCCGGGCTCGAGCGGGATTGGGAAGGAGAAGGGGCATGAGTGTTTCGCGGGACGACGTGCTTCGCATCGCGCAGCTCGCCGAGCTGGATGTCGCTGAGGAAGCGTTGCCGGAGATGGCGGACCAGATGTCACGCATTCTCGACTACGTCGCGCAGCTCAGCGCCATCCCCACGAATGGCAGCGTGAAGACGTTCGTGCCGGGACCGGACGCGATTCGCTTCCGCCCGGATGAAGTGGCGCCGCGCGCACTCGCGTTCGGTCCGGAGGTGTTCGCGCCGGCCTTCAAGGAGGGCTTCTTCGTCGTTCCGAAGCTCGGTCAGTTCGAGTGAGTGACGCGAAAGCGGTCGCCGACCGCCTGGTGAAAGCGAAGCGCCTCAACGCGCTGCTCACGCCACCCAAGGAGCTCCGCAAGTCGCTGCTGGCGCAGGCCGCCGCGGCGCGCCCGACCGGCGTGCTCTACGGCATGCCGGTCGCCGTGAAGGACAACATCTGCACGCTCGAGTTCACGACGAGCTGCGGTTCCCGCATTCTCGAAGGCTATCGGTCACCGTTCGAAGCCACCGCCGTCACCAAGCTCAAGGCCGCCGGCGCGCTCATCGCGGGCAAGACCAATTGCGATGAGTTCGCGATGGGCTCCTCGACTGAGCATTCCGCCTACGGGCGGGTGCTGCACCCGTTCGACCGCACGCGTGTCCCGGGGGGCTCCTCCGGGGGCTCGGCGGCCCTCGTCGCCGCCGGTGCGGTGCCGACCGCGCTCGGCTCGGAGACCGGCGGATCAGTCCGGCAACCGGCCGCGTTCTGCGGCGTCGTCGGCATCAAGCCGACGTACGGCCGGGTGAGCCGCTACGGCCTGGTCGCGTTCGGGTCGTCGCTCGACCAGATCGGCGTCTTCGGCCGCAGCGTGCACGACGCGGCGCGCGTGTTGTCGGTGATCAGCGGGCGCGATCCCAGGGACGCGACCTGCGAAGACCGCGACCCGCTGCGCCTCCCCACCGTACCGGAGTCGTTGCAGGGCTTCGTCATCGGGCTGCCCAAGGAATACTTCCCGCCGGAGCTCGATCCGGCGGTGCGGCGCGCCTGCGACCGGGCGATCCGAATGATGAAGGAGCTGGGGGCCGCGGTCCGCGAAGTCTCGTTGCCCCACACGCCCTACGCCGTGCCGACGTACTACGTGATCGCACCGGCGGAGGCGTCCTCCAACCTGGCGCGATACGACGGGGTGCGGTACGGGCCGCGGTTCGACGGCAAGACCGACCTGCGGCGGCTGTATCGCACCACGCGCGGGCAGGGATTTGGGCCCGAAGTCCGGCGCCGGATCCTCGTGGGCACCTACGTCCTGTCGGCGGGCTACTACGACGCGTATTACCGGCGCGCCCAGCAGATGCGCGCCCTGATCGCCCAGGACTTCCGCAATGCGTTCGACCGTGGCGTGGATCTGCTGTTCACGCCCACGGTGCCCAGTCCCGCGTTCAAGGCGGGCGAGAAGCTCGCCGACCCGATCGCGATGTACATGTCCGACATCTTCACCGTGACCGCGAATCTCGCGGGCCTGCCCGCGATCTCGCTGCCGATCGGCCGGATCAAGGGGCTGCCGATCGGCGGTCAACTGATCGGGCAGGCATTCCTCGAGGACGAGATGATCGAGGCCGCCTACGCGCTCGAGCGCGTCGTGCCGGCGACGGACGAAGCATGAACCCTCCTTGGGAAACGATCATCGGGCTCGAGACCCACGTGCAGCTGCGGACGAAATCCAAAATGTTCTGCGGCTGCTCGACGGCGTTCGGCGCGCCTCCCAACACGCAGGTGTGTCCCGTGTGCCTGGGACTGCCTGGCGCATTGCCCGTGGCCAATGGCGCCGCCATCGGCCTGGCGGTGCGCGGCGCACTCGCGCTCGGCTGCACGGTGCATCCCCGGAGCATCTTCGCGCGCAAGAATTATTTCTACCCGGATCTGCCCAAGGGCTACCAGATTTCCCAATTCGATCAGCCGCTCGCGACGAACGGCACGCTGTCGTTCGTCTCTCCCGAGCGTGGCGCGGTGAGTGCGACGATCGTGCGGTTGCATCTCGAGGAGGACGCCGGTAAGTCGATTCACGACCGGTTCCCGAAAGCGACGGCGGTCGATCTCAACCGCTCGGGCGTCCCGCTCATCGAAATCGTGAGCGGGCCGGACCTGCGCTCGCCCGCGGAGGCGCGCGCCTATCTGCAGACGTTGAAACAGCTACTCGAATACATCGGCATTTCCGACTGCGACATGGAAAAGGGCAGCCTGCGGGTCGACGCCAACGTGTCGATTCGGCGCTCGGGCGACCCGGCGCTCAACACGCGAACCGAGGTCAAGAACATCAACGCCTTCTCTTTCGTCGAGAAAGCGCTGACCGTGGAGCGCGACCGCCAGATCGTGCTCGTCGAATCGGGCGGGAGCGTGACACAACAGACCATGCTGTACGATTCCAAGGAGAACACGGTCCGACCCCAGCGCTCGAAAGAAGAGAGTCACGACTACCGCTACTTCCCGGAGCCCGACCTCCCGCCGCTCATCCTGACGCCCGAGTTCGTCGCGGAGCAGCAGAGCGAGCTGCCGGAGCTGCCGGCGCAGAAGCGCGAGCGCTTCGTCGCGACGTACGCGCTGAGCCGTGAGCACGCGACGGTGGTGACGAGCAGTCGCCCTGTGGCCGACTACTACGAAAACGTGGTGCGTGCCGGAGCGGAGCCGCAGGCCGCGGCGAACTGGGTGATGACCGAAGCGTTGGCGGATGCGAAGGATCACCACGAGCAGCTGCGCGTCGCCCCGGACGCACTCGCGAAGATTATTGCCCTCGTGAAGGGCGGGACGCTCAGCAATCAGGCGGCGAAGAAAGTCTTTGGCGAGGTGGCGGCGAAGGGTGGGGATCCGCGCACCATCGCCGAATCGCTGGGCGTCATTCAGGTGGCCGACACAAACGTCATCGAAGGATGGGTCACGGACGTGTTAGCCGACCATCCTTCGGAGGTCGAACGGTACAAGAAGGGTGAGACCAAGCTGATGCCGTTCTTCGTGGGCCAATTGATGCGGAAGTCGAAGGGCAAAGCAGATCCCAAATTGGCCCAGCGTGTGCTGGAGGCGAAGCTCTCTTCCTAACTCTCCCGCCAGGGACGCTGCGCCTTGGACTGCTTCCAGTAGTCGAGCGCCGGCGTCGGCAACCCAAAATGCTGCTGCGCCGTTTCCGCGACGCGCTCGGGCTCGTGGCGACCACCTTCGCGCAGCGCCTGGCGCCGCATCCGTTTTGCGAGCCCCAACGCTTTTTCACCCGCTGGATCCAGCCGGCGAGCCGCCGCGTCGGCGGCGTCGGCGCCCAGCGTCTCCATCACGTACTCGAACGCCACGGCCATGTGTTTCTCGATGTCCGTGTCGGCGAGATCCCAGCGGCTCGCGCCGGCGATCACCTGGAACACCCACTGCCAGCTCTGGCTCTCGGTGAGATGCACCATCCCGCGAAACAGCCGGCGGTTGGTCCGCACACTGAAGAGGGTCGGGGAGATGATCTCGTCGAGGTGCGCATCGCTCGCGGCGTGATCCTTGAGGATGACGTCGCGCGCTTCGCGCGCGTAGGCATCGCCAAGATGGGTTTCGAACCGGCTCTCCCAATAGGAGTGCCCCAGCGCGACCGTACTCGACGTGAGCACGAGCTGGCGCGGCACGAAGAAGTTGTGGGCGATGGTATCGGCCGCGAGATGTGACAGGTAGCCCAGGCCAAAGGCGCGCAGCGGATCGCGGGGCGCGAGATCGAAGATCTCCTGGCCCACGTGCCACGCGTGGCAGTGCCGGCCCACGGGCGCATACTTCTTCGCCATCGACGTGTCGGCGGCGATATTGCCGTACAGGAAGTCGTACGGGAAGGCGCGCAACAGATCGGCGACGATGGTGGGGAGCTGGTGCAGGTTGGCGAGCACCGACTCACCGAGGAAGATGTGGGTCCCTGGAGTCCAGGCGTGGGCGACGCCGGGGAACACGACCACCCCGATCACGGCAAGCGCGACGGCCGCGCCGAGTCGTTTCAATGCCGCTTCTTGCCCTTGAGCAGCTTGCGGCTCCAGCGCCAGACCGAGAGCCCGCGGCGCACATTGCGCATCGTGGCCGCCGCGTCGAGCGCGGTTTCCTCCAGCTCTTCCTGCACCACTTCGGCGAGGGAATCGAGATCGGTGAGCCGCTCCTCGGCAGCATCTACAGCCCGGACAATGCGTTGGCGCACGTCACGCGACGCCCCCACGAGGGCATCGGCCTCGGTCTTGATCCCGGCGATCAGCTGGTGCACATCGGCAATCGCCGGCCCGGCGAAGCCCTTGAGGGCCTTGACCGCCGCGCGCACGCCGAGCGCCGCGACGATGATGGCGCCGGCGGCAACGAGCGCGGCGACTGCGATGATTGTGAGGCTGATCGCTGAAACGACACCGACCCAGGTGGGAAGCATCACGAAACCTCTGCGGGCCTCGGGCGTGCTGTCAACGGGGTGAGCGAGGCGATCGCCTCGGCCGCCATCACGCTCACCAGGACGGTGACCAGGATTGCGCCGGTGCCTCCGCGCACCAGATCGAACCCGGCGGCCAGCGCGATGGCACTCGCGCCCTGGTGGATCGTCGAGTGCGCGAATTCCGGGGGCGGCGCGAACGGCAGCGACCGCCACACGGGGTCCACCTGATCGAGCCCGAAGCGTACCGTCACCCACCGGACCAGCACCCGCAGCAAGGCGAGAATCAACGCCGCCAGCAGCACCCACACGGTCATCGGGCGGAGCAGGGCGCCGGCAATGATAAGGAAGGCCGCGAACAGGGCGCCGTCCCAACGGCTGAGCAATCCGGCAACGGCCCGGCGCACGGCCGCCGGTGCAAAGCTCATGAAGATCGCGGCCTCCAATCCGCACACGACGAACGGCGACAGTCCTGCCGCATAGCTGAAACCAGCGCCGCACAGAATCACGGCGAAGGCGGCGATACTGGCGTCGGCGGGAGTGCGGAGTACGCCGCCGTGGGCCAGCGCGACGAAGACACCGCCGAGCAGTCCCGCCGCGAGGAGCGTCAGCACGATGCTCCGCACGGCGAAGTGCGGATGGTACAGTGCCACTGCGATCGCGACGGCCGCCGTGCCGAACAACGTGTCGATGAGCGCGTTGCGGCGTCCGAGTCGCGGGCCGCGCTGGCTCGCGGCAGTTGTGAGGGCGCCGCCCAACGCGAGCGCCACGGGGAGTGAGGGATGTCCCCACGACTGGGCGAGCGGCGACAACGCGCGCGCCAATACCAACGCCATGACGGTCGTGACCAACAGCACCGGGACCGCAAGCGTCGCGCCGATGCTCCAGGTCCGGCGTGAGATCCGCCGGACCATGCGCCATTCGAGCCGCGCACCGAAGAGTGCGCCGATCCAGCCGATCGCGAGCGCGACCACCGGCTCGAGCAGCTGGAGCCCGGCGGCATCGACGACTCCGAGACCGGGTCCCAATAGCAAGCCGAGCAGCAGGAAGGGGGCGCCGGTCGCAAGCAGATCGTCGAGCAAGGCGGGGCGTCGCAGCGCGGGGCGGGAGAGACGCGTCACGCCGATTCCGGCGACGATGACGAGTGCCAGTGCCAGCACGGGATGCACGAGGGCCAACGTTCGCGAACGCTTGACGCAGGCGCAAGCGCCCCGGTAGCTTGGGCGGACCTATGCCACCGTCGTTCCGTGTCACGGGGGGGCGCGCGCTCTCTGGCACGATCCGCCCTGCCGGCAACAAGAACGCGGCCCTTCCGATTCTCGCGGCGACTCTGCTTGCCGACGGCCCCTGCCGGATCGAGAACGTGCCCAAGATCCGGGACGTCGAGACGTTGCTCGCGCTCCTGCAGCACGTCGGCGCCACGGTGCAGTGGCACGGCTCCAACACCGTCGAGATCGACACGAGCCGCGCGGAGCCGAAACCGCTCGATCCCGCGCTGTGCAAGGAAATCCGCGCGTCGATCCTGCTGGCGGGACCGATGTTGGCGCGTTTCGGGCGCGTCACACTGCCTCCGCCGGGCGGCGACGTCATCGGCCGCCGCCGCGTCGATACGCATTTTCTCGCGCTCGAGCGGCTCGGCGCCGAGGTGAGCCTCGGCGATGCCTACAAGCTCGAGGGCAAGCTCAAGAGCGCGGACATCTTTCTCGATGAGCCGAGCGTCACGGGCACCGAGAATGCACTGATGGCCGCGGTGCGAGCGCCGGGAGTCACGGTGCTGCGCAATGCCGCTTCGGAGCCGCACGTGCAGGATCTCGCGCGGTTTCTCACCGCGCTCGGCGCCACGATCGATGGCATCGGCAGCAACACGCTCACGATCGAGGGCGGCCGGCCCCTCACTGCGGCAGCCCATGCCGTCGGGCCCGATCATATCGAGATCGGGTCGTTCATCGGCCTCGCCGCCGTAACCGGCGGCGCGGTCACGATCGACGGGGTGCTGGCTGACGACCTGCGGTCGACGCTGCTCGCCTTCGAGCGGCTCGGCGTGCGGCCGCGGCTCGATGGCGCGAAGCTGATCGTCGATGCCGGTCAGGAGCGCCGCATCCGACCCGACCTCGGCGGCCACGTGCCGAAGCTCGAGGACGGCCCGTGGCCCGCGTTCCCGGCGGACCTGATGTCCATAGCGATTGTCGTGGCGACACAATGCGAAGGCCTGTTGCTGATCTTCGAGAAGCTCTTCGAGTCGCGGCTGTTCTTCGTGGACAAGCTGATCGGGATGGGCGCGCGCATCGTGCTGTGCGATCCGCACCGCGCCGTCATCGCCGGACCGTCCGCGCTCCGCGGCCAGTCGGTCGAAAGCCCCGACATCCGCGCCGGTATGGCGATGCTGCTGGCGGCGCTCGCGGCGCAGGGTGACTCGGTGATCCACAACATCGGACAGATCGAGCGCGGGTACGAGCATATCGACACGCGCTTGCAGGCACTGGGGGCGCAGATTGAACGGCGAGCATAAACTCGGGGCGCAGGTCGGGGATGTAGGGGCGCAGCCTGCTGCGCCCCTACCTTCGCCGCTCTCGCTGGCCGAGATCCCCGCCGGCGACGCGGCCCTGCCGCGGCTCGAGCTGACGGAGTGGGCCTCGCGCTACGGCCTCGTGGCCGGGATCACGACGCGGCCACTCAGTCTGGGGTTGTGGAGCGACGAACCGGTGGGGCAGGTCATCGGACGCTGGCGCGCTTTCCGCGCCGCGTTCGGCGCCCGGTTTCCCTCGATCGTCCTCGCGCACCAGGTCCACGGTACCGACGTGCATTGGCACGACGCCTTGCCCGAAGGATGGCTCATCCTGGACGGCATCGATGGGCATGCGACTGCCGACCGCGGCGTGCTGCTCACCGTCACGGTGGCTGACTGCATTCCGGTGTATCTCGCGCTGCCGCAGAAGGGCGCGATCGCTCTCGTGCACGCGGGGTGGCGCGGCACCGCCGACGGCGTTCTGGAGCAATGCGTCGAGCTGTTGAAATGGCGCGGCTTCGCCAAGGGCAATGATATTGTAATGCATTGTGGCGTAGGCATTTGTGGCAACTGTTATGAAGTAGGTTCTGAGGTCGCAGTCCGGTTTGGATTGACCGGCACCGTCAAGCTCGACCTCCGCGCGATTCTGACGAAGCAGGCGCGCGACCTCGGCATCGAGGACATCACGATCTCTCCCTGGTGCAGCGCCGAAGAGCGCGACCGGTTCTATTCCCATCGCGCCTCGCGCGGCCGCGACGGACGGATGGTGGCCTACCTCGGCCGCGCGGGGGACGTCGGTTGACATAGGGGCAACCGCGGCTACATTCACCTCCGTGATGCGGGCGAAGTTCGGCCCGCGCTTTTTTTTCCATGCTCACTGAGAGTCTTGTCGAGGCCTTCCGAACCCGGCTGGAAGCGTTGGGGTTCGATCTGGCCGACCTGCGCATCGGCGGCACGCCGAACCGGCCGCTGGTTCAAGTCCGCATCGACTGTCCGCCTCGGAACGTCACGGTCGAAGACTGCAGCCGGGTCAGCCGAGCTCTCGAACAATGGCTCGATGCGGGCGGTCCCCTGGGCAATCGCTATGTCTTGGAGGTGTCGAGCCCGGGGATCGAGCGGCCCGTGCGCTGGCACCGGCATTGGGCGCAGTTCGTGGGACGTGACGTCAACGTCAAGCTGGCGGGGATAGGCCGGGTACGTGCCCGGATCGTGGCGGTTCCCACGTCGGACACCGTGGTGCTCGAGCCGCAGGGCAAGCCAGCAGTGGAGTATCGGCTCGCCGAGCTGAAGGATGCCCGGCTCGTCCCGATGACTGAAGACTGAGGACTGAGGACTGAATGGCCAACGCAACCGACGTCGTCTCGGCGATCCGAGAACTGACGAACACCAAGCAGCTCGAACGCGGCGAGCTGATCGACCTGCTCAAGGACGGTCTTCACGCCGCCCTCGTGAAGCGGTACGGCCCCAATGTCCGCGCCGAGATCGGGATCGACGAGATGAAGGGCTCGATCCGGATCGTCGTGCTCAAGACGGTCGTCGAGGCCGTCGAGGACGCCGGGACCCAGGTCACGCTGGAGGAAGCCAGGTTCGAGGACCCCGACTTCCAACCCGGCGACGTGTTGGAAGAAGAGGTGCCGTTCGAGCAGTTCGGCCGGACCGCGGTCCAGGCGGCGAAGCAGCGCATCATCCAGCGCGTCCGCGAAGGGGAGCGCACCCGGATCCGCGAAGAGTTCTCGGACAAAGTGGGCGACCTGCTCTCCGGTGAAGTGCAGCAGATCGAGCGCGGCAAGATCGTGGTGATGCTGAACAAGTTCCGCGAGGCGGAGGCGATCATCCCCTACCGCGAGCAGAACCACCGCGAGCACTTCCACCAGGGCGACACGATTCGCGCCGTGCTGA
>DASYRZ010000057.1:0-6287 GCA_036003865.1 Gemmatimonadales bacterium
TTGCCGGCGCCGGAGGTGCACGTCGGCAGCGGCCCGAAGACTTGATGGGTAATGTTCTTCGTCTGCGAGATGCCGTTCACCGTGTAGGCGAACGTGGCGTTGTTCGCATCGCTGAAGCTGAGCGTCCCGGTGCCCACTTGCGTCGGCGTTACCTGCATCGGGTTGAACGGCACCGCGTTAAACGCCGGACCGCTCGTCTTGTAGAGAGTGCCGGAATACGTATTGGGCGCAGTCTTGGGCGCGGTCATGACCAGCCACCAGCCCTTGCCGGCAGCGTCATAGGTGAACCAGGTCGCGAAGATGACATCGCCCTGATGCGCGAAGTTGATTCCCCAGCCGGACTCGGAGCCCGCAGGAGCGTTCCACCACAAGCCTTCGTAATTGGCGACGGCAGCCGAAACGGACCCCGACACCCCGGCGAAATTGGTCGCCAGATTTTGCTGCGTCGTACCGCCGCGCTTGAGAGCGGTCACGCCATCGACAGGCAGCGTCGTGTACGTCACTTGATCGACGCCTGCATAGTTGATCGTTCCGTTGCCGGTCGGTATGAACCCGTTCGGGATCAGGTAATCGGGGGCCACGATCCCGAGTTGTGCAAACCCCTGCGTTGCGATCAGAACGCGCGTGAACGCGGTCGGGGTCAGCATTTGCCCATAGCCGGTGTCCATGCTGACCCCCAGATTCGTGGGGAAGGTAAAGGTCTGGTTCGCGCTGCCGGCGGTGCTCGTCAACGTACGACCAGCGAGGAAATTCTGGCCGTTCATTCCCGCCGCCTCGCGCAGCACGATGAACTGGACGGTGCCGTCCGCGTTCGAGAAAATTTCGTCGATCTGGTAGGTGTGGAACGTGGCCCAGGCTGTGGACGCAGCTGCGAGCGCTACCAGAGCGAGAACCCATCTGAGGGCGAGCTTCATGCGATCCTCCTGCCCGGGATCGTCGTTCAGCCCCGTCGACGAAGCTCGGGATAAGACTCCTACAAGCTCGGGACGACTGGCTCGAGCGATGATCCGGTGCCGCGTAAACAGCGCCGACGTACGGCCTATTCCTGCCAGCCATATCAGTAGGTCGCCCGCCCGCCTGAGAGATCGAATACGGCGCCGGTGGAAAACGAGCACTCCTCCGTGCACAACCATGCGATCAAGGCGGCGATTTCCTCGGTCTGGCCGAAGCGCGCCATCGGGATCTTCGAGAGCATGAAATCGATATGCGCCTGCGTCATCTGGTCGAATATCGCCGTCTTCACCGCCGCCGGCGTGACGCAGTTGGCGCGGATGCCGGTCTTCGCCAGCTCCTTGCCCAGCGATTTGGTCAGACCGATGACCGCGGCCTTGGACGCGCTGTACGCGCTGGCGTTGGGGTTGCCTTCCTTGCCGGCGACCGAGGCGATGTTGACGATGCGGCCGTAGTCGTTCTTCAGCATCGTGGGCACGAGCGCGCGGGTGCAGAGGAATACGCCGTTGACGTTGATCTCCATGACCTGCCGCCAGGCGTCGACCGGGTAATCCCACATGGTCGTGTTGGGACCCGTGATGGCGGCCGAACAGACCAGCGCGTCGATGCGTTCCAGCGCGAGCACGGTCTCCTGCGTCGCCGCTTCCACGCTTGCGGCGTCGCTGACGTCGACCACGCGCGCATCGGTCGCCGCGCCCAGCGCGCCGCGGGCCTGGTCGAGCGCGGCAGCGTCACGATCCCAGAGACTGACGCGGCCGCCACTGGCCACAAGGCGTTGCGCAACGGCAAGCCCGATCCCGGCGGCACCGCCGGTGATGACTGCGGTGCGCCCGTTGAAGTCGAGCTGGTTCATGTTCCGAAGCGCTCCAGGTCAGGTCGCTGCATAGCGTCCAGCGATGCTATCACGGTCGTCGCGCTGCGCGGCGACGCCGTGTGATCGCGTCGCTCCGACTCGCGGGGCCAAGCAGATTTACTGTGATGCCGGTGCCGCGCGTTACCGGCGACTAGCGGCCAGCCCGATAAAAACTCAATGCCGGGGAGCGTTGCCGCCGTTGAGCGCGGCGGCGAGCTGCTTGATCGATGCGGATGCGGCGTCGAGCGCCTCGCACGCGTCGCGCGCTTTGTCAGCGGACAACACCAGCGTTTGGCCGGGAATGTACGGATCGCATTTCAGATCGATCCTCAACGCCACCAACGCATCCATGATCCTGTATAACTCTCTGCCGATGTTCGGATCCATTTGAGTGGCCTTCTTGTTGACGGCATATTAATGCGACCGCTCATTTTCGGCTGTGGTTCCCTGAGTCGTGGTAATCAGAGTCGGACGGCGGACTACGGCGACGCCGCTTTTCCGATGCCAGTGCATCGATCAGCGCCAAGACTTGCGAGGTATCCGTAGCCTTGTTGAAGAAGCCGTTTGCGCCCATGCTAAAGCTCAGACTCTCGTATTCGGCACTCGCGTAATTGGTGAGGACCACCTTGATTGCCGGCGGGACCGGATTGCGTGCCTGGAGCGCCTTGAGCACATCGAACCCGGTTCCGGAGTTCAAGCTGATGTCGATCACGATCAGGTCCGGCCGCAGCACGGACAGATCGGCAATGGCTGACTGCGCGTCGCCGCTGTGGCCGACCAGTTCCGCGCCCGCCGCCTCGATCGTCGAAGCGAGCAGCCGCCGGATGATCGTGGAATCCTCGACGACGTAGACCTGCAGCGGTTTGGGAATTTCGTGCATTGCGGACCCCTAGCAGGGCCGTGCATGCAAGATCGATGCCCACGCGCTTCGGCGATTGCACCTACGAGCGGCAGCCGCCGCGACCGACGAGAACCTTGTAATTCTTACCTAAGCGCCTGCTATTCGGACGCACTGCACAGCATCGCAATGAGCCATATCGCGGCACCTACACATACGACCAAGCGGCTTTGGCACTCGATGGAACAAAAGCGCTTTGAGTCCGGCTGCTATGCGCGACGTACGAGTGTTTACGTATGCAGGGAAGTCGCTCGGGAGAACGCCGTACTCCCTTGTAGTGCTTGGTGCCGGCACCAGGAATCGAACCCGGGACCTTCGGTTTACAAAACCGCTGCTCTACCGTCTGAGCTATGCCGGCCCGGCGCGGGCCCGCGGCGATCCACTGCGCTGCGCGCCCCGTTAGGGGCTATTTTACAACCTGGAGATGCTTCGGCCGGCTGCGAGGCTTGTCGTCCGACGGCGAGGTGTTCGTCGTCGAGGACTCCGTCGGCGCGGTCGCCGCATCCAGCGATGCGACTGGATCGGCCGTCACCGCGAACGCGAATCCGTATCCGGTTTCCTTGGCGAATATTCCCGATACGGTGGCGGTCGGAACCGAGACTTCCTGCGACACGCCGTTGAAGCGAGCCGTGAACTGTACCCGATCGTTATCGATGGTGAGCCGGCGCGTCGCACCTGAACTGATATTGAGAACGATCTCGCCGTTCTTGACGTACGCAGCCGGGACGCGCGTCTCCCCATTGACCTTGACCGCGAGGTACGGGGTCAGTCCGTTGTCAGCGCACCATTCGCAGATGGCACGGATGAGGTAGGGCTTCGCGGATTGTTCCGACATGGCATTAGGATACACCAGCCGGCGCGTCGGGCGGGAGGACCCGGGGGAGCGGTTCCGGGGGTTCCGAGCCAGGACTATTTGCGCATTCCTCTTTCGGCGGAGGTAAGCGCCTCGATGAACGCCGGACGCGAAAACAGCCGCTCCGAATATTTCATCAGTGGCGCGGCCGGCTTCGGGAGCTGGATGCCGTAATAGTCGAGCCGCCAGAGCAACGGTGTGATGGCCACGTCGAGCATCGAGAAATCGTCGCCCAGCATGTACTTGTGCTTGGTGAATACCGGAGCGATCTGCAGCAAGCTGTCGCGGACCAGACCCCGGGCCTTATCGAGCTGCTTCTGGTTGTTGCCTTCGAGCGTGTCGATATGCGAGAAGAGCTCCTTCTCGAACCGATGCAGGAACAGCCGCGCGCGCGCGCGCATCAGCGGATCGGCGGGCATCAGCTGCGGATGCGGAAATCGTTCGTCGATGTATTCGTTGATGATGTTCGACTCGTGCAGCACCAGGTCGCGCTCGACCAGCACCGGTACCTGGTTGTATGGGTTCATCACCGCCAGATCCTCGGGCTTGTGGTCCAGGTCGACGTCGATGATCTGGAAGTCCATGCCCTTTTCGTGCAGCACGATGCGGCAGCGCTGGCTGAACGGGTCGGTGGTTCCGGAGTAGAGCGTCATCATGGTCGTTTTCTTTCGCGCGTGTATATGGGGACGCCGGGCGCAAAGGCAAGTGCCGAGCCGGGGCGAGCCTCGGCGGGCCAAGCCACGCGCTCGTCAGTGAACTTCTTTCCAGTAATCGCGCTTGAGCGAGTAGACGAGGGCGAAGAGGACACCCAGGAAGATCAGCACGGCGATGCCGATGTTTATCCGGTCGTTCTTCACCGGCTCGCTTATGTAGTCGAGATAGTTGACCAGGTCGCTGACGAACTTCTCGTATTCGACGTGCGAGAGCGTCCCGGGCGTGCTCTCGGCGAGCGTCTTCACGACGTACTTGCCGCCTCCGGCGGGCTCCGCCAGGGCAAGCGACTTGGCGGCGATCGCGGCGGCTTCTGCTTTGTCCTGATCTTCATACTGTGTCTCGACGAGCTTCTGAGTCCCGGACAGGTTCCAGAGGACGTGCGGCATCGCGACGTTCGGAAACACGAGGTTGTTCCAGCCGGTCGCGGTCTTGTCGTCGCGATAGAAGGCGAGCAGATAGCTGTACAGCCAGTCGCGCCCGCGTACCCGCGCCTCGACCGACAGGTCGGGTGGCGCCGCGCCGAGCCACGTGGTTGCGTCGGACCGGGTCATCGCCACCGTCATGGTGCCGCCGATCTTGTCGGTGGCGAACATCAGGTTGTCCTGGATCTGCTCCTCGGAGAGGCCGAGATCGGTCAGCCGGTTGTAGCGCATGTATTGAGCGCTGTGGCAGTTGAGGCAGTAGTTGGCAAAGTTGCGTGCGCCGCGTTGGAGCGAAGCGTCGAGCTCGAAGCGGCTCACTCCGGGCGCCGGGAGCAGGGGCGCGCCGCCCTCCGCGAGCGCGATGCCGGCGGCGGCAAACAGGATGATGCCGGCGAGGCTGCGCGTGGTCTTCATCACCTCACCCGCTCCGGTACCGGCTTGGTCCTGTCTCGCGCCGTGTACCAGGGCATCAGGGCGAAGAACAGGAAGTAGAACAGCGTCAGTAATCGCGCCAGCCAGGTCGCGCGATCCTTGGTGTCGAGCGCGTCGGCCCAGCCGCCGCTGAACTGTCCCCACACGGTGACCGGCACGGTTCCGAGGTAGCCCAGCACCAGAAAGCAGACGACGAAAATCGCGAGCCAGCTCTTGTACAGCGTCCCGCGATAGCGGATCGACTTCACCGCCCCGCGGTCGAGCCAAGGCAGGAAGATGAAGATGACGACCGACGCGGTCATCGCCAGCACGCCCCAGAACTGCGAGCCGAAGAAGGATGGCACAGCGCGCAGGATCGCATAGTAGGGCGTGAAGTACCACACCGGCGCGATATGCTCGGGGGTCTTCAGCGGATCGGCGGGAATGAAGTTGTTGGCCTCGATGAAATAGCCGCCGACGTCGGGAAGGAAGAACACGACGATCGAAAAGATCACGAGGAAGAACACCACGCCGACCAGATCCTTGATCGTGTAGTACGGGTGCGAGTAGATGCCGTCGAGATAGATGCCGGTCTTCGGGTCCTTCGGCTGCTGCTTGATCTCGATGCCGTCGGGGTTGTTCGACCCGACTTCGTGCAGCGCCATCAGGTGCACCGCGACGAGAATAAGCAGCACCAGGGGCACCGCGACGATGTGGAAAGCGTAAAAGCGATTGAGCGTCACGTCGGAGATCGTGTAATCACCGCGGATCCAGGTACCCAGGTCGTCGCCGATGAAGGGCACCGTTGAGAACAGATTGACGATCACCTGCGCGCCCCAGTAGGACATCTGCCCCCAGGGGAGCAGATAGCCGAAGAATGCCTCGGCCATCAGCGCGAGGTAGATGAAGCAGCCGATCATCCACAGCAGCTCGCGCGGCTTGCGATAGCTGCCGTAGAGCATTCCGCGGAACATGTGCAGGTAGACGACGACGAAAAACGCCGAAGCGCCGGTCGAATGCATGTAGCGGATCAGCCAGCCGGCAGACACGTCGCGCATGATGTACTCGATCGACTCGAACGCCTTCGTCGCGTCGGGCTTGTAGCTCATGGCAAGGAAAATGCCGGTGACGATCTGCATCACCAGCACGAACGCCGCCAGGGAGCCGAAGTAGTACCAGAAGTTG
>DASYRZ010000058.1:0-1843 GCA_036003865.1 Gemmatimonadales bacterium
TTGGCCTTGTCGGCGTCGATGATCGGCATGCCGTAGATCGGCGTGCTCTTCGCGTAGCGCGCGGCGGGATTGACGACGTCGTTGGCGCCGAGCACCAGGGCGACGTCGGTCTGCGGCATCTCGGGATTGATCTCGTCCATCTCGACCAGCGCGGAGTAGGGAATGTCGGCTTCGGCGAGCAGCACGTTCATATGGCCGGGCATGCGGCCGGCGACCGGGTGAATCGCGAACTTGACGGTGACGCCGCGCTTGGTCAGGACGTCGTACAGCTCGCGCACCTTGTGCTGTGCCTGCGCCACCGCCATCCCATAGCCGGGAATGATGACGACGTTGCGGGCCTGCTCGAGCAGTTGCGAAGCCCCTTCGACGGTTTCCTGCTTCCAGGCCTTCTGCTCGCCTGCCGCCAAGGCCGGTTGCGCTTTTCCGAAGGCGCCGAACAACACGTTCGTGAACGAACGGTTCATGGCGCGGCACATGATGATCGAGAGAATCAGGCCGCTCGAGCCGTCCAGCGCGCCCGCCGTGACGAGCAGCTTGTTGTCGAGCACAAACCCCATCGCGACGGCGGCGAGACCGGCGTAGGCATTCAAGATCGAGATCACGGTCGGCATGTCGGCGCCGCCGATGGGGATGATCAGCAGGACGCCAAAGATCAGCGCCAGCGCGCCGATGGCGATAAGCGCCTGTCCGGCCCACGGCGCGCCGGGATTGAGGACCAGCGCGACGCCCAATCCCACGGCGACCGCGAGAACTCCGATATTTACGACGTTCTGTCCAGGGTAGGTTACGGGGCGCTGCGGGATCCAGCGGACCTCCTGCAGCTTGCCTGCCGCCATCAGGCTGCCGGTGAACGTCAGAAACCCGAGAATCACTTCCACCACGAGCGCGCTGGTGCGGAACGGCGTGAGCTGGGCGGTTCCGCCAGGCTCGCCGATCCAGAGGAAAAACTCGGCGGTGCCGACGAGCCCGGCCGCCAGGCCGCCGAAGGCGTGCGACAACGCGGTTCGCTGCGGGACGGCGGTGAGCGGCACCCGGGACAGCGGCACGCCCACCACGAATCCGGCAAAGATCGCCACCACGATCCAGCCGTGGTGGAGGATCTCGGGCTGGATCCACGTCGCGACGACGGCGACGGTCATGCCGATGACCCCGGCGATCACGCCGCGGCGCGCGGTCTTGGGGTCGTTCATCCAGTACAGGGCGAAGATGAACAGCGCGGTCGCCAGGACGGCCGACAGCTCGCCGACGAGACGCATCACTGCTTCTTGAACATCTTGAGCATGCGGTCGGTGATCATGAAGCCGCTGACGATGTTCGTCATCGACGCGAACAGCGCGACCGCGCCGAGAATGCGAATCGTCAGCGGGTGGTGCGCGCCGGTCACGACGATCGAGCCGACGACCGCGATCGCGGAGATCGCGTTGGTCAGCGACATCAGCGGCGTGTACAACAGGCGGGAGACGCGGCGGATCACGCCGAGCCCGATGAACGTCGCCAGCACGAACACGAACAGCATCGATCCGAAGTCGGTCATGATTTGCGTACCTCGCCCGCGTACGTGACGCAGGTGTCGCGGATGATCTGGTCCTCGAAATCGAGACGCAGCTTTCCCTCCTGCACGATGTGCCCGAGAAATGACGAAACGTTTTTGGCGTACATCTGACTGGCGTGGAGGGGCAGCGAGCTGGCCAGGTTCAGCGGGCCGAGGATCGCCACGCCGTGGCGCACGATTTCGGCCCCGGGTTCGGTGAGCTCGCAGTTACCGCCGGTCTCGGCGGCGAGATCCACGATCACCGAGCCCGGTTTCATCCCTTCCACCCCGCCTGCCGTGATGAGGATCGGC
>DASYRZ010000059.1:0-25932 GCA_036003865.1 Gemmatimonadales bacterium
GATGCAGCTCGTGATCAAGCCGGAGCAATTCGACGTGATCGTCACGACGAATCTGTTCGGCGACATTTTATCGGACGAAGCGGCGGGATTGATCGGCGGTCTCGGGCTCGCGCCGGGCGCCAACATCGGCACCCACGCCGCTATCTTCGAGCCGGTACACGGCTCGGCGCCCGACATCGCGGGGAAGGGCATCGCCAATCCATCGGCCCAGATGCTGGCGGCGGCGATGATGCTCGATCATTTGAGTGAGCTCGAGGCGGCCAAGCGGCTGCGCTGCGCGCTCGAGGCAGCGATCGTGCAGGACAAGGTCCGCACACCGGACTTGGGGGGACGTGCTGCTACGGCCGAATTCGCCCGCGCCGTGGTTACGCGGGTTAGGGCCTAGTCACCCGTGCGCAAAGTGTGGCACGGACACGGCGGGTATCGCCATCGGCGGCCTGTGCGCGAATTGCACGCGGCTGCTCGAGCGTCGGGCGAGCAAAGTCGCACGGCTGGTGGCGATCGGCACGACGATACCGCTTGCGGTGTATGTCGCCTTGGCACTGCCCGTGGAGCGGACCGCCAGACTCGTGGGGGCGGTGTGCGTGCTCCTTTGGTACGTGTTGACGTTTCTCATAGCAAAACGCGTAACAATGGAATGGATAAAATGAAGCTATCGGCTATCAGCTATCGGCTATCGGCGGTCTTGGTGCTTGCCGGTAGTCCACTCGCTGCTCAGACGTCGCTTTCCATCTATAGAGACGGCCGCGTCGTGGTGCGGCGCACGCTGCCACAGGCGCTGCAGCAGGGGCGGAATTCACTGACATTGCGACTCGAAGCGCTCGACCCCGCCACGCTGTTCTCTCCCGATACCGCCGTGTCGGTTGCATCGGCGACGGTCCGCTATCCGAGCACCTCTACGGACGCGCTCGCGGGAGCGGTCGGGCAGACGTTGTCTTTCGTTCGATCAAAGGGCGACACGATTCGCGCGACCGTCGTGCGTGCGGATCCGCCGCAGTTCCGGCTCTCCGATGGACGGTTGCTCCTCGGCTCACCGGGCGAGCCGCTGTTCCCGGCCGAGCTCGTCCGAACGAGTCCAGAAGCTCAGGTCGTGCTCGATGCCTCGCGCGCCAGGCAACGGACTGAGATCGCGTACGTGGCACAAGGGATAACGTGGGAGGCGTTGTACCAGGTGATCCTCACTGGTGCCCGGGCCCAGGTTACTGGAACAGCGACTGTGACGTCACAGGGTATTCGCGCCGACAGCGCTGAGGTGCAGCTCGTGGCGGGGGCGATTCAGCGCACCCGCACGCCCGCTGCGCCGACGGCAGGGGAAGTGCGATGGATGGTGAGAGGCCAGATGGCAGTCGCACAAGAAAAGGTCGAAACAGCGGAAGAGGCTGTCGGTGAAACCCACGTGTATCAGCTTCCGGGTCGGCTTTCAATCGAGCCGGGCGTCCCCGTAACGACTGCGCTCTTTCCGCGTAGATCCGCTCCGGTTACGCAGGAGCTAATCGTCCCCGGCGTGCTGCCGTGGCGCGGCTGGATGGGGCAAAACCCCGAACCCAACCGCGTCCCGGTGCAGGTCTGGTACACGATCAAGCGCGCTCCCAAGACTCCATTCGGCGATCGCCCACTGCCCGCGGGGACCGTGCAGCTCTACCAAGCGGACTCGAGCGGCCGAGTCCAGCTCATTGGGGAAGCGTCGAACGATCACACCGCGCCGGGGCGGGATTTGCGCGTGCAATCAGGGGGCGCGTTCGACATTACCGCCGAGCGCGTGCAAACTGATTGGAATCAAGAGCAGCTGCCGCCAGTTCGCCGGGGCATGCCGAATCGCCAACGCGTGACGGCGGCGTATCGCGTGACGATCACGAACGCAAAGGCCGAGGCGGTGAACGTGGACGTGCGCGAGGCACACTTCGGTAGCTGGAAGATCATGGAGAGCAGCGTTCCCGCGGAGAAGCTGTCGTCGACCGAGTCCCGCTTTCGCGTGGCGGTGCCCGCGGGTGGCGAAGCGACCCTGACCTACACAGTGCAGATCGAGCAATGACGGTTCAGATAGTCCACATCGGCGATCTCCATTTCGGCGGGTTGGCGGACGTGGCCGTCGTCGAAGCGCTGGAGCGCATGCTGCCCGATCTTCGGCCCGATGCCATCGTCATCGGCGGTGATCTCTCGCAGCGCGCGCGGCACGGCGAGTTTCAGCGCGGTCGCGCCTTCGCGAATCTGTGCCGCGAGACCGCGCCCGTCCTCGTCATTCCCGGCAATCACGACGTGCAATGGTGGTGGCGGCCGTTGATTCCGTTCGGCAAGCACGCGATCTACCAAAAGTATCGGAGCTACTTCGGCGCCGATCTCACCCCGACGTTGACGATTCCCGGTGGCGCGGTGATCGCGTCGGCGCTCACGGCGCACGGCGTGGCGTGGGGCTCATTGACCGCGCGGCTGCGCGACATCGCGGTGAAGGGCCACCTGCCCAAGGGCGAGATGCAGCGCGTCCAGACGATTTTTGCGAAGGCCGAGCCTGGGTTGCCACGGGTCTTGGTGATGCATCACAACCTGCTGCGCGGCCAGATGTCGCGGCGGATGGGGCTGGCCCGCTGGCACGGCGCGCAGCGCCGCGTCGTGGAGGCGGGGACCGATGTGGTGCTCTGCGGTCATGACCACCAGGAAGGCGCCGAGCTGCTCGATGGCCGCGTCGCCGTGTCGACCGCGGGCACGCTGTCGACTCGGGCCCGCGGGGGCCGGCCCGTCTCCTTCAACTTCGTCACGATCGATCCTTCAGCCGTGCAGGTGACGTTTTTCAGGTGGGATTCGGCGAAGCAACGGTTCCAACCTTCAGACACGGCGGCTTTTGCCCGGCGCGCGCCTTCGAAAGCGCCTAGTCTCGCTTTGCCGTCTCCGCAACTTTTCTAGGAGCGTGTAACCGATGGCTTCGAAGTTCAATGGCGTCGATTTCTATCAGGTTGATGGTCTTCTCACCGAAGAGGAAAGAGCAATCCGGGACACGGTGAGAGAGTGGGTCGATGACAACCTCATGCCCGTCATCGGCGAAGCGTACGTCGCCGGCAAATTCCCCAAGCAGCTCATTCCCGGTATGGCGGAGCTCGGCCTGTTCGGCGCGAATCTCCCGGAGGAGTACGGCTGCGCGGGACTCAACAACGTCGCCTACGGTTTGATCATGCAGGAGTTGGAGCGCGGCGATTCCGGGCTCCGTTCGTTCGCCTCGGTGCAGGGCGCACTCGTCATGTATCCGATCTACACCTTCGGGTCGGAAGAACAGCGGAAGGAATGGCTGCCGCAGATGGCGAGCGGCAAGGTGATCGGCTGCTTCGGCCTGACGGAGCCCGACTACGGTTCCAATCCGGCCGGCATGATCACTGTCGCGAAAGAGACGAAGGACGGCTGGGTGTTGAACGGCGCCAAGATGTGGATCACGAATGGCTCGACGGCGCACGCCGCCATTGTGTGGGCGAAGACGGGCAGTCTCGATGACCCCGATTCGATCCGCGGCTTCATCGTCCCGACGGACACGAAGGGATTCGCGGCCAAGGACCAAAAGGGTAAGCTGTCGCTGCGGGCCAGCGACACCAGCGAGTTGGTGCTGCAGGACGTGCATGTGCCCAAGTCCGCCCTGCTGCCGAAGTCGGGTGGCCTCAAGTCGCCGCTCATGTGCCTCACCGCGGCGCGCTACGGCATCGCGTGGGGCGCGGTGGGCGCCGCGATGGCGTGCTATGACGAAGCCGTGAGCTACTCGAAGCAGCGCGTGATGTTCGGCAAGCCGATCGGCGGATTTCAACTGCAGCAGGCGCGGCTCGCGGACATGCTGACCGAGATCACCAAAGCGCAGCTCCTCTGCCTACAACTCGGGAGACTGAAGGATCAGGGGCAATCAACCCCGCAGCAGGTCTCGCTCGCCAAGCGCAACAATGTGAGCATGGCGACCGATATCGCGCGCGAGACGCGCCGCCTGCTGGGCGCGAACGGGATTCTCGCCGAGTACCAGGCGATGCGGCACCTCGCAAACCTCGAATCGGTGTACACCTATGAGGGGACGCACGACATCCACACGCTGATTCTCGGTCAGGAGATCACCGGGCTCAGCGCCTTCAACTGAGAAACCGCGGCCCGCAGGCGGCCGTTATGTGAGCCATGCCTCTCGCGCTCCTCTTGGTCCTCGCGCAAACGCAGCTGGTCGATATTCAGAGCCTCACCCCCCGGGAACACCGCGTGAGCGTCTTCGTGTTGACGGCTCCGCAGGACCTCGCGATCAGGGCGACCGGCGCCGAGCCGTGGCCGGACCGCCTGCGCAGCCGCGATGACGCGCATTGGCAGGAAGACGAACAGACCACCTGGCCGGCGGCCGCCTGGATCCTGGATGCGCGCACGCGCGCCGTGGTGTGGGATCTTCGCTCGGCGGACACGCGCCGCGAGTCCAACGGACTGCGCCGCTTCGCGGGCACCGTGCGGCTCCCCGCCGGCACCTACGAGGCGCATTACGCTTCCTATCCCTCGCCCTCTATCACGTTCAACGGCGATCTCAACCTCGACCTCAAAGACATCATCCGGCTCGGACGGCGGGCCAAGTACGGCGGCCCCTATGTCGAAAGCGGTCTCTACAAGCAGTTCGCGTTCGCGATCAGCGGCGCGGGCCGGGTTGCGTCGCCGGACGACATCGCGGCCGCGCGCGCCGCGTTCACCACCTCCGCGATCGTCAGGCTCGCTCCCGATCGCAACAGCTCCGTCCGCAAAGGCTTCGAAATCACCCGACCCACCACCGTCGAGGTGTACGCCATTGGCGAGCTGACGGCTGACGACGAATTCGATCACGGCTGGATCATGAACGCGGACACCCGCAAGCCGGTGTGGGCGATGTCATATGGCACGACCGATCCCGCGGGGGGCGCTGCGAAGAATCGGATGGCGCACGAGACACTGCAGCTCAAGCCGGGGCATTACGTCGCCTACTTCGCATGCGACGATTCACACAGTCCCAATGACTGGAATAACGTCCCCGCCACCGATCCGGACTTCTGGGGGCTCACCCTGCGCGTGGCCAATCCGGCGGCGCGGGCGTCCGTCCGTCCGTTCGACTACGAGCCGGTGCCGGTGGGCCAGACGATCGTGTCGCTCATCGGCATCCATGACGACGAAACGCGGTCGGCGGGATTCGCGCTGCGGCGCCCGCTGGACCTGCGCATCTATGCGATCGGTGAAGGGTTCAGCGACCGGATGGCGGACTACGTCTGGATCGTGAACGAGGAGCAACACAAGCGGGTGTGGTCGATGACCTACCAGAACACCGCGCACGCCGGCGGTGCCGCGAAGAACCGGCTGTTCGACGGCATCGTTCACCTCGCCCCCGGCAATTACCTCGTGTACTACCACAGCGACGGCTCGCACTCCTACAACGACTGGAACGGCGCGCCTCCCGCCGAAGCACGCTACTGGGGCGTGAGCGTTTTTCCCGCGAGCGGCCGGTTGAATCCCGCCGATGTCGGGCCGTTCATGCGCACGCGCGGCGCCGGCACGGACGCCACGGTGGCCCAGCTCACGCATATGCGCGACAACGAGGATGCCCGCGCCTCGTTCCGCCTCGTGGAGCAGACGCGGTTGCGCGTGTTGGCGTTGGGCGAAGGTCATGACGGCGAGCTGTTCGACTATGGGTGGATTGAAGACTCGACCGGGACGACGGTGTGGGAAATGAAATACGACGAAACCGCTGCCGGCGGCGGTTCCGACAAGAATCGCGCCTTCGACGGCGTCATCACGCTGCCAGCCGGGAGCTACGTGTTGCGGTTCCGCTCGGACGGCTCTCACTCCTACGACGACTGGAATGCCAACCCGCCTGACGACCCCGAAAGTTGGGGCATCTCCGTGTTCCGAATGGCGAGGCGGTAACGTAGCTTTCGGGCCTTATGAAAATCGCAGTGTGCGTCAAGCGCGTCCCCGATTCGGAAACGCGCGTAAAAATCGCTGCCGACGGCAAGAGCCTGGACGAAGCGGGGGTCAAGTTCGTCCTGAATCCCTATGACGAATTCGCCGTCGAGGAGGCGTTGCGCCGCAAGGAAAGGGCGGGAAGCGGCGAGGTCGCCGTCTTCTGTCTTGGTCCCGCCGCCGCCCAGGAGACGATCCGCACGGCACTCGCGATGGGCGCCGACCGCGGCGTGCTGCTCCAGGCCGATAAGATCCCCGCCGACCCCAGCGAGGCGGCCAAAGTCATCGCCGCCGAGCTGAGGAGCTCGAGCTGGGACCTGATTCTTTTCGGCCGCATGGCGATCGACGATTACAACCATCAGGTCGGTCCGCTGGTCGCCGAGCTGCTTGGCCTGCCGTGTGTGAGCGCCGTGTCGCATCTCGAGATCGAACGAACGAAGGGTGTCGCCGAGCGCGAGATCGAAGGCGGCATCGAAGTCGTGGATTTTCCGCTGCCCGCCGTTCTCACCACCGACAAAGGACTCAACGAGCCGCGCTATCCCGCACTGAAGGGGATCATGGCGGCCAAGAAGAAGCCGCTCGATCTGAAGCAGGTACAACCCGGAACCGGCACGCTGGAGATCGTGGCACTCACCCCGCCACCGGAGCGCAAAGAAGGCAAGATCGTCGGTGAGGGGGCTGGTGCCGTGGCTGAATTGGTGCGATTGCTGCGCGAAGAGGCCAAGGTCCTGTGACGACTCTTGCCGTCCTCGAGCAGCGTGACGGGGCGTTGCGGAAGATTTCGTACGAGGTCGTCACCGGCGCCCAGCGGCTCGGCGGTCCGGTCGAGGCAGTGGTTTGCGCGGCGGGGCAGGTACAGGGCACCGATCAAGTCGCAAAGTTCGGCGCCGACAAAGTCGTCACGCTCACGAATCCCGCATTTTCCACATACGCACCTGAGGCATGCGCCCAGGCGCTGGCCGAGCGCGTGAAGCAGGGTGGCTATCGCACGATCGTGTTCGCGGCCAGCGCGACCGGCAAAGACCTGGCGCCGCGCGTCGCTGCCAAGCTCGGCGTGGCGTTGGCCGCGGACGTGACGGATCTGAGCGCCGACGGAAACGCGCTGACGATCACACGGCCGGTGTATGCCGGGAAAGCACTGCTGAAAGTGAAGGTCATGTCGCAGCCTGCCGTGGTGTCGCTGCGTCCCAGCATTTTTACGCCCGTCGAGCGACCCAAGGCGGGCGCGTCCGAAACGGTCGCCGTCGACGTTCCGGCGGGTCGAGTCACGGTACGGGAAATCAAGGCCGCGCCCGCCGGCACCCTCGACGTCGCGGAAGCCCAGGTGATCATCTCGGGCGGCCGCGGTCTGAAAGAGCCGGCGAACTTCAAGGTGCTGGAAGCGCTGGCGCAGGCGTTTGGGGGTAAAGCCGCCGTGGGCGCGTCGCGCGCGGTCGTGGATGCCGGCTGGCGCGCGCACGCCGATCAGGTGGGGCAGACGGGGAAGACGGTCAGCCCGTCGCTCTACATCGCGGTCGGCATCTCCGGCGCGATCCAGCACCTCGCCGGCATGCGCACATCGAAAGTGATCGTCGCGATCAACAAGGACAGAGACGCGCCGATTTTCAAAGTCGCCGATTACGGAGTCGTGGGCGATCTGTTCGAAATCGTGCCGCGGTTGACGGAAGAGATTCGAAAACTCCATGGATAAATGCCAAATGCGGAATTCGAAATGCGAAATTTGGATTGACATTTCGCATTGCTCATGATTATCCCGTCTCAATACCAGCCGCCGCTTCCCCTCGAGCGCCTCATTCTCCAGGACGGCGTCGCAGGCGCCGGCGACCGCATGGAGCTCGATGTACTCGTTGTCGGCGCGGGGCCGGCCGGGCTCGCCTGTGCGATCGAGCTGGCCAGACTCGCGAAGGCCGACGCCACCGAGCTCAACATCGGGGTGCTGGAGAAAGCGGAAGCGCTGGGCGAGCACTCTCTCTCCGGCGCCGTCGTCAATCCGCGCGCGCTGCGCGAGCTCTTTCCCGATCTCAAGGATGCGGACTTCCCATTCCGCGGGCCCGTCACCAAAGAGGCCGTATACCTTCTGACGAAGCGCGCAAAGCTGCGGCTCCCCACGCCACCGACGATGCACAATCGCGGCTACTATGTCGCGTCGCTGTGCGAGATCGTCCGTTGGCTCGGTGCCAAAGCCGAGGAGCTGGGCGTCAACCTCTTCACCGGCTTCCCGGCGGCGCAGCTCCTGGTCCGGGGCACGGCCGTCGCAGGGGTGCGGACGGCGCCCGCCGGGCTGGATCGCGATAGCCGGCCGACAGCGGGCGGCACCGCGCCGAACGATCTCGTCGCCAAGGTCACGGCGCTCGCCGAAGGCACTCGCGGTATGCTCGCGCAGGCCTGGTGTCAGTGGCAGCACGTCGCAGCGGCAAATCCGCAGATCTTCGCCCTCGGCGTGAAGGAGCTCTGGGAGACCAAGCAGCCGCTCGACCGCGTGATCCACACGCTGGGATGGCCGCTCCCGTCAGATGCGTTCGGCGGGAGCTTCATTTATCCACTCGAGTCGAAGCTCGTCGCGCTCGGGCTGGTGGTGGGACTCGATTACCGGGATGCCGCGCTCGACGTGCACGTCCTGTTGCAGCAGCTCAAGCAACATCCGCTGCTGCAGCGGCTCCTGGCCGGCGGGGAAATGATCGAGTGGGGCGCGAAGACGATTCCCGAGGGCGGCTACTACTCGCTGCCACAGCGCCGGACCGGTGACGGCGTCGCCTTGCTCGGCGATGCCGCAGGGTTCGTTGACGTGCCCTCGCTCAAGGGCATTCACTACGCCATACAGTCGGGGATCTACGCGGCGCGCGCGATCTTCCAGCACCTGAAGAACGGGGCAGCGCTCACGGAATACGACCGCGCCCTGAACGCGTCCTACGTCGCGAGCGATCTGTACCGCACGCGCAACATGCGGCTCGCGTTCCGTGACGGGTTCTACCTCGGCGGCCTGCAGGCCGGGCTGATGACCCTCACCGGAGGCCGATTCCCGGGCGGCAAGTACACGATGCACGCGGACGCGGAGGCTCCTCGCACTCCAGGCCCAGAGCTCGAGGTCGGAGGGGTGAGCAAGGTCGACGCGGTGTTCAAGTCTGGAAACTCGACTCGCGATACGATCCCGAGTCATCTGATTGCCGCTCCCGACGTTCCGCTCGAGGTCGCGCGGTTCTACTCCCACATGTGCCCCGCCGGGGTATATGAAGCGGGCGACGGCCGGCTGCGTATCAACGCGCCGAATTGCGTCGACTGTAAGGCGACCGACATTCTGGGGCCTCGATGGACGCCACGGGAAGGTGGAAGCGGACCGAAGTACAAGCGCATGTAGGTCTCCGGGCGTGGCTGGGCAGCGCCCTGTTTCGCTCCTACCTTCGCCGCTTTGTGCTGCTCTGGATCGCCGGCAAGCTCGCGAATGTCCTGACCGCACACCTGAGCGGTATTCCACCCTACGCTTTTCGGCCGGGAACCGAGCTGGTGATCCTCGGCTTCGAGCTCGGCGTGATCGTCATCTTCATCAAGAATGCCAACGAAGACGTTCTGCTCGGGAACCTCGGCCTGCGGCTTTCCGCCGCCCTCGCGCCGCTCGTCCCGGTGCACGTCATGCTCAGCGCCGCGCTCGCTGTCCTTGCGGGATGAACGCCGCGATCCTGGCGGGTGATTCGATCACCCTCACCCTCGGTGGAAGGGCCATTCTCGAGTCGGCGTACGCGGACGCCGTGCCCGGTGCGATCACGGCGCTCGTGGGGCGGTCCGGAGCCGGTAAGACGACGTTCTTCAAGGTTCTCGTGGGCGAGCGACGACCCGACGCTGGCCAGGTGCGCTGGCGCGGCGCGCGCCTCGCCCGGCCGTCGCTGTCAGCGCTCGCGCGCGACGGCCTGTTCTACCATCCCGATCGCCCCTGGCTGGCCCGGCATCTCACGTTCAGGGATCACGTGGCGTTTTGTCCGCGGCGCGACTGGACGCGCATCGCGGACATGTTCGGTATCGGCGCCTGGATCGACCAGCAGGTGGGGTCGTTGTCGGAGGGCGAGCTGCGGTTGACCGAGCTCGCCTTCGGGTTCGCATTGTACCCGGCGGTTGCCCTGCTCGATGAGCCGTTCCGCGGCCTGGAGCCGCTCCATCGCGAACACGTCGGCCGGGCATTGCGTGCCCGCGCCGATGAAGGCGCGGCCATTCTGTACGCTGATCACGATGTGGAATCAGTACGGCGGACGGCGGACCGGCTTTACAGTATGGAAGAAGGAGCAACGCGAGTGGTGGAAGGATTCAAGGCTCGGCCACTCCACGAGTGGTACCACGCGTGGCCGCGTTAGGCGTGCCTGTCCCTGAAGTAGTACCGCGCGCGTTCCGCCAGCTGGGACGTAGACAGCGGCAGATTGCGTTTCACCCAGAGCATCGTCCGCTGTCCGCTGGGAAACCGCCGAGTCTCGTCCCGCTTGGAAACGCCCGCCATCTGTGTCAGCGCAATCCCGAAGATCTCTTTGCTGGCGCGATCGAGCGCGACCCCGAACTCCTCATCCTCCGGCGTGCCCAGGATGTCGGAGTGGGTGCGGCCTAGCTCCTCCAGCGGCGCGGCGTACGAGTGCTCGGAGTGCGTATCCATCGTGTAGCCACAGTAGAGCGCGAATGGGAAGGTACCGGCCAGGGCATTCCAGAAGTCCTCGACCTGGATTGCGGCGACGGTGTTCCCCGCTTGCCACAACGCATTCGCGATCTCGCTGTAGACCCGCGTCCTGCGGCCGGATGTCTGGAGGCGCGACAGGACGGGCGCCAGCGTGTTCCGAAACGATGCCCATTCCGGCAGGTCACCTGCAACGAATTGTGCCGTGATCGGTCCAGCCTCCAGGACGGTCAGTTGTCCGAGATCGCGGAGCGCTTGCGGGCGGAATTCCCCCGCCGCCAGGCGTTCGAATAGCCGATCCTGCTGATCGGCCCGCGCGATGACCACGACGCTGTCGCCCCGCCGCAAACCCGCTTCGACGAATGCAACCGCCGACTCGGTGAGCGTGTCGCGACGACGATCGTGGCCATTAGCATCGCGGTGGAACTGAGCGAAATGACGGCCGGTCGGCGCGTCAACCAAGAGGGCGTTATTCGCGGGCACGTTCATCGCTACCACGATTCCTCGAAGTAGTGACGCGCGCGCTCGAGCACCGCGCCGCTCGCCGAGGGAAGATTCCGCTTCACCCACAACATGGTGCGCTGCCCGCTTGGAAAGCGTTGCACACCGCTGTCGCGGTGCTGCGAGAACCCCACCATTTGCGAGAGTGGCACACCGAACACGTCGCGGCTCGCCGCATCCAGCGCCACGCAAAACCGCTCATCGTCGGCCGTGCCGATGATGTCCGAATGCGTGCGGCCGATCTCTTCGAGCGGGCCGCTGTAGGCGTGGTCGCGATGCACGTCGAGCATGTAGCCGCAGAACAGCGAGAAGGGGTACAGGCGCGCGAGCTCGTTCCAGTATTCCTCGAGGCGAATGGCGGCATCCTGCTTTCCTTCCTGCCACAACAGGTCCACTATCTCCACATACGCCCGAGTCGTTCCCCGCCCGAACGCCCGTACCCGTTCGAAGATGGCTCCCAGGGCGTGGCGAAAATCTTGCCAGTCCGGCAGGTCGTTGCGCATGAACTTGCGCAGCGACAGCTCGGCGTCGTGCAGCTCGAGCTGGCCGGACTTGAGAAACCGTCCCGGATCGAAACCATCTTCCCGCAGTCGGGCGAGAAAGAGCTCGGTGTGGTGCCGGGAAGCGATCACGACGACGCCGTTGCCGCGTCGCAGGCCCGTCTCCAGGTACAGCACGACGGCATCGGTGAGGGCCTGCGGGTCGCGATGCAGCTGCGCGAAGTGCCGGTTGACTGGTGCTTCGATCAGCAGTGCATTCACCAGTGGTGGGGCCGACATTTAGTGGTACCGGGGCGACGAGGGTGCGACGCTCTCCATGCGCGAAAACGTATGGTGCGCACCGGGAGGTACAATCAGTCTTTCGGGGGTCGCGACGCCCCTCGGTTTTCAACCCGATGGACTAGTCCATCGGATCGAATCAGCGGAAGCTCAGCTTGATCCCGTCGATGATGAACTGCACGGCAATCGCGCACAGCACGAGTCCCATGAGACGCGTGAGGATCCGCATCCCCGTTTGGCCCAGCCGCCGCTCGACCATCGACGCCGCCGCCAGCACGACATAGGTGATCACCGCCGTCAGCACGATCGAGATATAGACCGTCGCGGTCGCGGCCGCCGATTTCGCCCCCAGCGCGAGCACCATCACGGTCGAGATGGCGCCCGGTCCCGCCAGCATCGGCACGCCGAGCGGCATGATGCCGATGTCGTCCTTCTGGATGCCTTCGGCGGTTTCGACCGGCGTCTCGCGCTGCTGGCTGCGGCGTGCCTGGACCATGTCGAGCGCGTTGAGGCCGATGAGCACGCCGCCCGCGATCTTGAAGGCGCCGATCGTAATCCCGAAAATCTTGAAGATCATGCTGCCGCCGAGCGCGAAGGCGACGAGCGTGATCGCGCAGGTCCACGCGCCGCGGCGGGCGAGCACACGGCGCTGCTTGGGCGAGTCGCGGATCGTCATCGCGAGGAACGTCGGGATAACGGCGAACGGATCCACGATGAAGAGGATCGACGTGAAGATGAGGACGAGCTCGATCGCCCGCTCGGTCATCGCGGCGACCGCAGGAGGCCGGCGCGGATGCGCCGCATCTTCGCCGTCGACGCCCGCACATCACGCAGCTGGGCACGGACCCGATTGTATGTCCCGGCCAGGAATCGAATCGTGATCGGCTGGCCGTCGCGGAGGACGTCGATGACGACCGGGGCGCGCGGGCCGATCGTGCGCACGGCCGCGCTCACATCGGTGCCGTCGATGATCTGCCGGCCATTGATGCGCACCAGCTCGTCGCCGGTGCGCAGCCCAGCCGCTTCCGCGACGCTGCCGGGCGACGCCACCGCCCGCCAGCGGCCGCCCTGCACGGCCGGCGGAATCGAGCCGACGCGCGCGTCCACGGCGGGAGTGGTGGTGAACACGACCTCCCACCCCGCCGCGCGCGCGAAATCGTTCCACGGGATTTCCTGCGTCCCGCTCACGTAGCGCCGCCAAAACTCTGCGAAGTCGTGGCCGGTGGCGCTCCGGACCGCGGCCACCAGCTCATCGCGCGTGAAGCCGCGCTCGCCCGCGTAATGCGCCAGCAAATAGCGCATCACGTCGTCGAGCGACTTCTGATTGTCGCTCGAGTCGCGGATCGCGAGATCGAGCAAAAAGCCCAGCAGCTCACCCTGGAGATAGTAGGAGATGACGTCGTTGTTGTTGACCGCGGGCGAGTCCCACGCCGTCCACGAGGCCCGCTCCGGGGAAACGCGCAGCCGCGCGGGATTTCCCTGATAGTTCCCGATCGAAGTCGCGAGCCCCTGGACAAAATCGGCGGGGCTATCGAGCCCCGCCCGCACCAGGATCACGTCGGCGTAATAGTCGGTGACGCCCTCGCTCCACCACAGGTTGACCGTCCGCACTTCGTGCTCGTAGTCGAACGGTCCGAACTCGAGCGGCCGAATTCGCTTGACGTTCCAGGCGTGGAAAAACTCGTGGGCGCTGACCGTCTCGGCGCCGCGTGGATACCGCGCCAGCGTCTCGGTGGTGACCCCGATCGTGGTCGAGTTCAGGTGCTCCAGGCCGCCGCCGCGGCCGCCCACGAAGATGTAGGTGTAGTCCTTGTACGGGGCGGTGCCGAAGATTTCGATCCCCGTGGTCGAGATACGCCGTAGCATGTCCACGAACACGGCCGGTGCGTAGGCGCGGGTTTCGCCCAGATCGACGACGGCGCGGTGTGGTGTTCCCGCCGCGCTGAAGTGATAGGTCAGAAAGTGACCGAGCAGAATCGGCGAATCGATGAGCACATCGTAGTTGGGGGCGCCGTAGATCGTGCTGTCGATCGTGGCCGGAGCCAGCCCCGTTGCGACCCGCCACCCCGGGGGCAGCTGGAAGGTTACACGGGCCGGCGCCTCTTTCCAGCCGTCCAGATACATGAACGTCCGCGGTCCGTCGACGATGCCCGAAGTGCCGCGCAGGAACCAGCGGTTGTTGGGCCGCCGCCACGCGACCGAGTCTTGCAGTCCAGTCGTGTAGCGAATCGTGATCCGCGGGCTGGCTTTGGTATCGATGACCCAGGAGATCGGCGAGTCCTGGTGAACGGGCAGGGGATCGCCGGCGGCGCTCACCGCCACGAAGCCGCGAATGTTTTGCCCCGAGTTCATCAAGCGGTACGACCCGGGCGCCCAATTCGGGATCACGACGCGACTCGGATTGGGGGGATTGTCGACCTGCAGCTCGACCAAATAGGCGGAGCGGTCGTTGGGAACGGTGACGCTGTAGAGCAGCTGCGGTGGCGGGCCTTGGACGAGGAGCGCTACGACGAACAGAATCATGCTGTCCGCCGGCGCTAGATCGCTACTTGAACCACACGGTCCTTGCCCGACTTCTTTGCATCGTACATCGCCTGATCCGCCCGCCTCAGCAAGTCGTCAGTACTAGCCTCTGTCGCCGTGCACGAGACGACCCCGATACTGGCGGTGACATTCGGCGTTCCCTTGAACACGTTACGCAGCCCCGCGATCAGGCGCCTGGCGGCCGCATCCGCCAGCTGCGCGTCCGTTTCCGGCATCAAGACCGCAAACTCGTCTCCTCCCAGGCGCCCCACGACATCGGCCTGCCGCACCGACGACCGCATCGCGTCGGCCACGAGCCGCAGCACGGCGTCACCCGTCTGGTGGCCATGCGTGTCGTTGATGACCTTGAAGTTGTCGAGATCCATGTACATCAGCGCCAGCGGGCGCGGGTAGCGGCGATTGCGGTCCAGCTCCTGTCCCAGCCGGTCGGCGAAGGCGCGGGCGTTCAGCACGTTCGTCAGCGGGTCCTGCGTGACGAGCCGCGCGAGCAGCGCCTGGCTGCGCCGCAACGTCTGCAGGCCGGCCATGGCGACCCCTAGCACCGCGAGATAGGCGAGTGCGTTCAGGATGCGCCAATGCACTGCCGTGTCCGCGGGCATCTGCACCCAGGCAGTTGCTTCGCGGAATACCGTCGTGGCCGCGGCGAACACGATTCCCCAGGCCAATCCTTCGGTCCAGGTGACGAGCAGGACCGGGATCGTGTACAGGATTCCGAATCGGGCGGTTGACGGCGTCAGGGCATTGGCCCAGTACACGAGCAGCGTGAGCAGCAAGTAGCCGCTCAAGCGCAGCACCTGACGTAGCACGGGTGACGCGAGTATGGGCATCAGTAAGGCGGATCGGCGACGTGCCGCGGGTCGTCGAGGATCAGCGCCTGCACCGAGGTGCCGACGGGGACCGTGGACAGGTCCGCCGGGACGATGAGTAGGGCGTTCGCGCGCGCCATACTGGTGAGAATGCCAGAGCCCTGCGGCCCTGTCAAACGGGCGTTGCCCTCCTCTACTATTGCGCGCAGGTAATGTCGCAGTCTGGGGCCGAGCGTGATCGGCTCCTGGACGGTGACGGTCACCGTCCTGCGGAACGGCAGCGTGTGTCCCTGCAGGCGCCGGATCGCGGGACGCACGAACAGCTCGAACGTGACCATCGTGCTGACGGGATTCCCCGGCAGCCCGATCCACGGGACACCGTGCAGCAGGCCAAACCCCACGGGTGCGCCGGGGCGCATGGCGATGCGCCACAGCTTCAATTCGCCCCCCAGCTCCTGGAGCACGTCGCGCACCAGATCGTGCTCGCCCACGCTCACGCCGGCCGTGGTGACGAGCAGGTCGGCATTCGCGGCGCCCCGCAGGTGCTCGCGCAGGCTTTCCTTGCTGTCGCGCGCGACGCCGAGATTGAGGGGCTCCGCGCCGGTGCGGCGAATCAGGGCGTCGAGCGTGTAGGAGTTCGAGCTCGCGATTTTCGTTCCCGCGAGAATCTCGCCTTTCTGGTCGAGGTCGACGATTTCATCGCCCGATCCCATGAACGCGACGCGGGGAGTCCGATGCACCAGGGGCGCGTCGTGCGCGATCGAGGCGAGCACGCCGAGCTGCGCGGGCCCGAGCGGCGTGCCGGCGGCAAGTACGACCGCGCCCTTGCGGATGTCCTCCCCGCGACGCCGGATGTTTTTCTTCGCGTCGCGCGGGTTGAGGATCCTGACTTTGCCGTTCGCTCCCGGCGCGGTGTCTTCCTGGCGGATCACCGTGTCGGCGCCCTGAGGCAACGGGGCACCGGTGAAAATCCGCGTCGCCTGCGCTTTGCCCAGCGGCTTCTGGGGGAACCGGCCCGCCGGAATCGTCTCGATCACGTCGAGATCGGTTTCGGTCCTGGCGAGGTCGTCACTCCGGACCGCGTAGCCATCCATCGCGGAGTTGTCCCATGGCGGCAGATCGATCGGACTCACCACGTCCTCGGCGAGCACGGCGTCGAGCGCCTGGCGCAGCGGCCGGCGGTCCGCGGGGAGCGGGCGGGAATGCTCGAGGATGATCCGGGCGGCTTCGGCCGGGGTCATGGCGGCAGAATCTTCGCGCGATCCCACGCGAGGTTGGCGATCGTCACCAGCCACGCCGTGTCGCTGAACCGGAACACGGGAAATGGAGCGCGGAGATTCCGGTCGTCCGTGACCATCGCGACCCAGTCGGCGGGGTCGTGCACCGCCGGATCGAACACGGGCTTGGGACCCGCCACGGTGCGGTAAACCTCGATCTTGGGCAGCGGCGCGCGCTTGAATCCCTCGACGAGCACGATATCGGCGCCGCCGAGGTACCGTCGCGCCAGGGTGATGGGATCGGATTCGACCTCGGCGCGCTCGAACAACACGCGCTGGCCCGGCGATTCCATCAGCACGCGCTCCGCCGTGCCTTCGTGCCAGTGCCGCCAGGTGTCTTTGCCCTTCTGGTCCATGTCAGCGGCATGCGATCCGTGCTTGATCGTCATCACGCGGAACTTGCGGCGCACGAGCTCGGCGGCGAGGGCGACCAGAAACGTCGTCTTGCCCGCGTTCTTGAGACCGATGATCGAGATCATCCGCGTCGCCGCCACAGCGCCTCCGCTTGTGCGAGATCGTCCGGCGTGTTCACATTGAAGAACAGCTCGTCGGGGTCGCCGAAACTCCGCACCTGGGCGAGGGAGAGGATACCGACCCGCACGTCGGCGTGGAAGGAGATGGCTTTCAGGTCGCCCTGGTCGAGCCGCCGCGCGATCGCGGGTCCGCACGCGGGCCCGTACACCGCGCACAAAGGCTCCACGCCGCGGCGGCCTCCGCTTTCCGGAAGAACTGCATCGCAATCACCTTTCGCGAACCGATCCACGAGCGCGCGGAGCAGGGGGCCGGTGAGGAAGGGCATATCCCAGGCAACGCACAGCACGGGCTGAACCGCCGCGGTTACGGCCGTGTAGATCCCGCCGAGCGTGCCGTGACCTGGTCGCGTGTCGGGGATGGTTTCGAGCTCGGGCCGCCACGTGGACGCATCCGGCGCGTTGGCGATCAAGACCGGCATGTCTCGGATGACCCACGCGACGGCGTCCACCACGCGATCCATGATGCGCCGCTCGCCCAGTTCGAGCAGGCCTTTTGGGATGCCTCCATAGCGACGAGCCGCGCCGCCGGCGAGCACCGCGCCCCGCACGTCAGGGCCTGAGTCGACCGTACTCGATGGCCAGGCAATGATCCATGACGAACGGAATACCGGCGGCCTTGGACCGCTGCTCGGCGGCGGAGTCCACGACGCCGAGCTGCAGCCAGATCAGTTTCGGACGCACGGCGATGGCTTCGTCGACGATCGGTGCCACGTGCTCGCTGCGGCGAAATACGTTCACGATGTCGATCGCGTGCTCGCGCGCGGCATCGGTCAACGTCCGATAGCTCTTCTCGCCGAGAATTTCGGTGTGACCGGGATTCACCGGCACGATCGTGTAACCCGATCGCTGCAGGTAGCGCGTGACTGAATTGCTGGGCCGCATGGGGTTGGGCGAGAGACCCACGACCGCGATCGTGCGGCTCTCCGCGAGCAGCGTGCGGAGCTCATCGTCGGGGGGGATCATGCTTCGCGTTTGTGCACATGCGGGGTGCCGCTCACCGCGCGGCCGACCAGCACCATCCCGGATCGCTCCGCGATCGTCACCGCGAGCGTAGACGGTACGCTCGGCGTCGCGACCCAGGCGAGTCCGGCCCGCGCCGCCTTGAACGCCAACTCGGCCGAAATGCGCCCGGTGACGAGGAGACCTCTGCCCACAATGGGCGTCCGCGCCAACACCGCGCCGCCGATCACTTTGTCCACCGCGTTGTGCCGGCCGATATCCTCGGCGTGAAACAGCAGCGTCGCACCGTCGGTGAGCGCGGCGGCATGAATGCCGCCGGTCTCGTTGTAGCGCGAGCCGGCCGCAAACAGCTGCTTGAAGAGCACGCGCAATACGTCCGGCGCGGACGGATCGCCGCGCAGCGGCGCGCTGCGCGCCATCGCCTCGGGATCGGCGAGCATCGTCGCTACCGCGCCACATCCCGAGGCCAGAACCCGCTTGCGGTTTTCGGCTTTCACCTGGGCGAGCCGTTCCGGTTTGACGTCGGCCCAGAAGCCGAGGTCGGGTGCGCAGGGGCGCAGCTGGACGAGATCGTCGAGCGACGCGATGTACCCCTCGCCGTGCAACCAGCCGACGGCCAGCTCCTCGAGCTGGTCGGGCGTGCACATCCACGTCACGGCGGGCTCGCCGTTCACTTCCAGCCAGACGGGCCATTCCTCGACCACCGCCGAGTCGGCCCGCATTCGGCCGCTACGTTTCCCCGCGATATTCGGAGTAGAGATGTGGACTCTCCTCGATGCGCACGCAGTACAGGGTGACACCCGCCGGCAGCTCACCGGCGAGGAGTTGCCAGACATAGGCCGCCAGCGCTTCCCCCGTCGCGACCCACGTTCCGGCGGCGAACGGCGCGACGTCGTTGTTGATGTGCCGCCCATCGAAACGCGCGACGACTTCGCGCTGCAGCAAACTCTTGAGCGCCGGCAGGCTCATGACCCCGCCGCGCGCGGGATCGAAGCCGCCTTTGACCGTCACGGAGCACTTATACCGGTGGCTGTGATCGTCCGTGGCGCCGGCGAACTCCGCCGTGTCGGGGAATCGATGGGTCGCCGTGAACTCGACGATCCGCGTGAGATAGGCGGTCGGCATTCCTTAGAATACCTGGACCGCGGTGGCCTTGAAAGAGAACACGACGGTGCCGCCCGGAGCGAGCGCCAGATCGCGCGCGGCTTCCGCAGTGACGGCGGCCACGAGCTCGACGCCACCCATCTCAGCCCGGACCTGCACGCCGGCGCCGCGCTGCTCGATCGCCATGCCGGTCACGCGGCCCGTGAACACGTTGCGCGCCGAGGAGGGAAGCGGCGCGCGGCTGACGAAGATGTCGGTCGGAGGAATCGCTACGACCACAGCACCGGCCCGATCGGTCACCATCACGATGTCGATCCCGCCGACGCGCACCTTCTTCACGCCGTCGCCCGGCGGCAGCTCGACGCGAAACAGGTTTTCCGGGGTGACAGGGGAGAACCGCCCATCCGCGAGCGCGCGGATATCGTCGGCCCAGCGATAGGCGTCCTCCAGCTGATGCGACGCGATGCACACCGCGAAGGGCCGTTCGGCGCGCTCCGCCGCGAGCGCGCGGTACAGGGCGCCCGCGGCCGCGCGGTCGGCGGAGCTGGCGGGCTCGTCCAGCAGCAGCACGTCGGTGCGCAGCACCAGCGCGCGGGCGACGGCCACGCGTTGGACTTCACCGTCCGACAACTCGTGGCGGCGCCGGCCCAGGAGCGGCGCGAGTCCGAGCTTGTCCACCACATCTCCGATGATGCCGTCCGCCGCCGCGTGTCTGATGTCTCGCACACGCAAACCGTATTCGAGGTTGTCGCGCACCGTCCCCCGGAACAGGATTGGCCGTTGCTCGACGAGTGTGACGCGGCGGCGCAGGGCGGCGCGGGGCCGCCCGGACACCGCGGTGCCGTTCCACAGGACGTAGCCCTCGGTCGGCGCTTCCACGAGGGCCAGCAGCCGCAGCAGGGTGCTCTTTCCCGCGCCATTGTGACCGACGAGGCCCACCACCCCGTTCTTGGGTAGCGCGAACTGCTCGAATTCGAGCACCACGCGTCCTTCATAGCGGTGCCGCACCTGGCGAAGCTCAACCACTGCTGCGCCCTCCACCCTGGAGCACCTGCAGCGCGATGTTGACGACGAGCGCGAGCACCAACAGCACGAGGCCCAGCGCGAGCGCCAGGCCGAAGTCCCCTTGCGACGTGTAGAGCGCGACCGCAGTGGTCAGCGTGCGCGTCTGGCCGCGGATGTTGCCCCCGACGATCATCGCCGCGCCGATCTCGGCGACCACCTGGCCAAAGGCCGCCGTGATCACGGCCGCGAGCGCGAAGCGCGCCTCGCGCGCCACGGTCCAGGCTGTCCGCCACGGCCCCGCGCCCAGCGTCTCGGCGGTCCGGCGAATCCGCGGATCGACGCCCTGGACCGCGGCCGCCGACAGCGCCGCGGCGATGGGTAACGCGAGCAGCACGTCGCCGAGCACGATCGCCTGCCAGGTGTAGAGCCAGCCGAGCCCGCCCAGCGGGCCGCGCCGCGAGAGTAAGCCGTAGAGCAGCAGGCCGACGACGACGGTTGGGAACGCGAGCGCGGTGTTGACCATGGTGAGCGCCGCACGCCGTCCCCAGAAGCGGCGCGTCGCCAGGAAGTAGCCGAGCGGCAAGCCGATCGTGCACGAAATCGTGGTCGCGACGACGGCAACTTTGAGGGTAAGAAGGGTGATCCCGTAGACTTCGGAATCACCCGCGACGAGTAGTGCCCACGCCCGGCGCAAGCCTTCGGCTAGAAAATCCATCCAATGCCGAGACTGATCCAGGGATGCAGCGTCCAATCGTTGAGCGGGGTGCTGAGGGGCAGCACGCGAGAGCCGTCGGGTGACAGTGACGAATCGTGGAACGAGACCGGATACTTGAGTCGCCACAGCTGGGCGCGCAGATCCGCGTTCACGAGCACGTGGCGGCCCGGGTACCAGCGCACCCCGCTCGTGAGCGCGAGAATGATCTTCGTGCCGAAGCGGTAGCCACTCCTGGTTGTGTCGCCGGGGGAATTCACGTCGAAGACGAGACCGAGTGAGGTCCCCACGTACGGGGCGAGCCCGCGCCACGACTTTCCACCGGTGAGCCGCAGCTGCATCCCGATGTCAGCGAGCGCAAGATCGGATTTGAAGGGTCCCGTCCGGCGGGCTGGTGAAGTAGCGGCGGTTCGCGGATCGATGATGAACCGGTCGCCGTGCAGATACGAACCGCTGAACTGGAATTGCAGAGTCCGACCGGCTGGGATCTCGAACCGCGCGCCGAACGTGAGCGCGTTGCTGGTCCCGGCGTGCGCGCTCCCCCGGTCCGCACTCAGGTGCCCGACAAAAAACACCGGCCCCGAATGCAGCGGGATGTCGTGGTACGGGGAGGATCCTGGGTCGTGGCCGACCTGACCGACGGCCGGACGGCTGGACGGCCCGACGGCCAAGAAAAAGACCGAAACGCCCGCAATTAATTGCCTCCATCGACCGTCCGGCCGTCGGGCCGTCAGACCGTCCATCATGTCTCTCTCAGATCCTTTCCTGTCATTTCAGGCGGCGGCTCAATCCCGAGCAGATGCAAGATCGTTGGTCCGACGTCGCGAAGCGAGCCACCGGTACGCAAGTGCCGGACTCCGGGATCGGCGGGGGGGGCGCCGTCTCCCACGATCACCAACGGCACGGGATTCGTGGTGTGGGCGGTGTGCGGTCCACCAGTCGCGGGATCGATCATCATCTCACAGTTACCGTGGTCCGCCGTCACGAGCATCGTGGCGCCCGCTTGTTCCGCGGTCGTCAGCACGCGCGCCAGACAGCTGTCGACGGTCTCGACGGCTTTGACGGCCGCCGCCAGCACGCCGGAGTGTCCCACCATATCGCCGTTGGCATAGTTGCACAGAATGAAGTCGTGGTCCTTCTCCGCGATCGCCTTGCAGAGCACGTCGGTCACACCAGGCGCACTCATCTCCGGCATGAGATCGTAGGTCGCGACCTTCTGCGACGGCACCAGCAGCCGCTCCTCGCCCTTGTAGGGCGGCTCGTAGCCGCCGTTGAAGAAGTAGGTCACGTGGGCGTACTTCTCCGTCTCCGCCGTGCGAAACATCGTCTTGCCGTGGTCGGACAGCACCTCGGCGACGATGCGCGACAACACCATGGGCTCGAACGCAGCGGGGAACGGCAGCGTCTCGTCGTAGCGCGTCATCGTCGCGAGCTGGACGGTGGGCCGCTCCTTGACGTCGAACGCGTCGAACGTGGGATCGGCCAGCGCGCGCACGATCTGGCGCATGCGGTCGGCTCTGTAGTTGAAGCAGAAGACCCCATCGCCGTCCCGGATGAGTGGTGCGCCGCTGATCACGCGCGGTTTCACGAATTCATCGGTCTCGCCCGCTTCGTACGCTTGCTTGATGGCGGTGATGGGATCGGAGACCTTGACCCCGACGCCTTTGACCATGGCGTCGTACGCGAGCTTGGTGCGATCCCACCGTTTGTCCCGGTCCATCGCGTAGTAGCGCCCGATCACTGTGCTGACGGTCGGACGGTCGGACGGCCCGACGGCCTGTAGCAATTCCTTCATGAACTCGAGTCCGGATTTCGGCGGCGTGTCACGGCCATCCAACCACGCGTGAATTGCCACGCGAACGCCACCCCGACGGCCGAGCTCGACCGTCGCGAGCAAATGCTTGTCGAGCGCGTGCACCCCACCAGTGCCGATGAGTCCCATCACATGCAGCGTGCCGTCGTGCCGACGTGTATCCTCGACCAGCCGCTGCAACGCCGGAATACGGAAGAACTCGCCAGACTCGATGGACTGTGAAATGCGGACGATGTCCTGGGGCACGACGCGGCCCGCGCCCAGGTTCAGGTGACCGACTTCACTGTTGCCGATCTGTCCCTCCGGGAGACCGACGGCGAGCCCCGATGCCTCGAGCAGCGTGCGCGGGGCGCGCTCCCACAGCCGGTGCCACACCGGCGTCCGGCCCAGCTCGATTGCGTTGCCCTCACGGCCGGGCCGAAAGCCCCACCCGTCGAGCACGATAAGCACCACCGGGCCGCGCGAGGTGCGCGTGCTACCGCGAGTTGTCATATTGAAGGGGATGCAAGTTAGCCAGATCGTTCCCGGGCTACTAGTTGTGGTGAGCCTCGCGACTGCACAGCCGGCACCGGCGCAGAGCACGGGCCGCTATCGCGTCAGCATCGACAACGCCTGGTTCTATCAGGATGTCGCGGGCCGTCGCATCGCGCGACTGGCGCGTGGCGCCCTGCTCAGCGGTGGCGCAACCCGCAACGACTGGATCCAGGTGACGCTCGAGGGCTGGATCTTTTCGACTTCCGTCGGTAAGAGCGACCGCCCCGATTTCGACCTGCTCGTGACGCGCACGCCGAACGAAAATCTCCGCGCGGCGCCGGCCGGTCCGCTGGTCGCCGAGCTCGCGCAAGGATTTGGGCTCAAGCGGGCGCCACCCGACAGTAGCGGTCGCTGGCTGCACGTCATCCGCGACGGCTGGGTGCAGCGCAGCGCCCTCACACCGATTGCCGACGTGGTGGCCACCCGCACCGCGGACACCGCGAGGGACAGCATAGCCGACCAGGGTAGGCCAACTCCGGCGGCGCGCACCGGCGACACCACCCGGGTGGACAGCAGCCGCGCCCAGCCGGTGCGCATGACCACCTTGTACCGCGCCCCGGATGGACCCGAAGCCGGCACGGTCGCGACCGACACGCCCCTGCGTGTGCTGAGCCGCAACGGGGAATGGACGCGCGTGCAGTTCGAGGGCTGGGTGAAAGGCGGGGATCTCCAGGTGGCACCCGCGGGCGTGCAGGTCGGTGTAACCGCCGCCGAGCTGCGCGCCGAGCCGCAGCGCTACGCCGGCCAGGTGCTGCGCTGGAATCTCGAATTCATCGCGATTCAGAAGGCGGACGAATTGCGGCCTGACATCCCGGCCGGCTCTTCTTACGTATTGGCCCGGGGGCCGCTGCCGGAACGGGGCTTTGTCTACATCGTGGTGCCCGAAGCCAGGCTCCCGGCGTTCCGCGCGCTCACGCCGCTCGTGACCATCACGATCACGGCCCGGGTGCGCAACAGCCGCAGCCGCTATCTCGGCAACCCGATTGTGGATCTGATCTCGCTGGAGGGGGGAGTAACGCCGTGAACGACGTGCTCAACGAGCGCATCCGTCGCAAGCTCGACGTCATGCCGGACGAGCAAGCGTATCAGGTGCTCGATTACATCGAGTTTCTCGAGTCGAAATACTCCCAGCGTGCGGCCGGTGCACCGGCGTTCCAGAAGGTGGCCGAGACGCTGGAGGACACGATGCGTGCCGGACGCGTGCCGGTCACGATCATTCGCGGCACCATGGACGCGGTCGGGAAGGCCGGAAGGTTCTTTGAGGGGCTCGCCGCGGCGGGGAAGGCTGCCGTCGAAGAGGCGAGGAAGAAGCCGGCCCCCGCCCCGGCTCCGGAGAATCCGGTTGAGGAAACGAAGCCCAGCCAGTAACTTCCGAGATGGGAACCTTCCGACCCGACGTCGCCCTCACCTTTGACGACGTCCTGCTTGTGCCCCGTCACTCGACGGTGCATCCCCGCAACGTCTCCGTCGCCACTCGCTTCACTCGCGCCATTCCGCTCAACATCCCGATCGTCTCCGCCGCCATGGATACCGTCACCGAAGCGGAGATGGCGATCGGCATGGCGCGCCTGGGTGGGATCGGCGTGATCCACAAGAACATGCCGATCGATCGCCAGGCGGCCGAGGTGGACCGGGTGAAGCGCAGTGAATCGGGGATGATCATGAACCCGATCACGCTGGGACCGGACCGCCCGCTCCGCGAGGCGCAGCAGCTGATGGTGCGCTTCAAGATTTCCGGTGTGCCGATCGTCGACGGGGCGGGCAAGCTGGTTGGCATCATCACGAATCGCGATCTGCAGTTCGAGCGCGAGCTGGACCGGCCGATCCGGGATGTGATGACGAAGGAGAAGCTGGTCACGGCACCCATCGGCACCACACTCGATGAGGCCGAACGCATCCTCGCCAAACACCGGATCGAGAAGCTTCCCGTCGTCGACAAGCACGGCCTGTTGAAGGGCCTCATCACCATCAAAGACATCTTCAAGCGGCGCCAATACCCCGACGCCAACAAAGACCAGCACGGCCGGCTCCGGGTTGCCGCGGCGGTCGGAGGAACGCCCGACGCCCGCGCGCGCGCGCAGGCGCTGCTCGACGCCGGCTGCGACGTGATCGTCGTGGACTCGGCGCATGGGCACAGCCAGGGTGTGCTTGACACCGTGGCCTGCCTGCGCGATGCCTTTCCTGACGCGCAGCTCGTCGCCGGCAACATCGCGACCGAAGACGGCGCGCGCGCGCTCGTCGAGCGCGGCGTCGACGCGGTGAAAGTCGGCGTGGGTCCGGGCTCGATCTGCACGACCCGCGTCGTCACCGGGATCGGCGTGCCGCAAATCACGGCCATCGTCGACGCCGTGCGGGGCGCCGGCGACATTCCCGTGATCGCGGATGGTGGAATCAAATACTCGGGCGATGCGGTCAAGGCGCTCGCCGCCGGCGCGGCAAGCGTGATGATGGGGTCGATGCTGGCGGGGACCGAAGAGAGTCCGGGCGAATCGTTTCTGCTGGAGGGCCGGCGGTTCAAGGTGATCCGCGGGATGGGGAGCCTGTCGGCCATGGAAGAAGGGTCGGCGGATCGGTATTTCCAGGAAGGCGAAGTCTCGCTCCAGAAGCTCGTGCCGGAGGGGATCGAAGGACGCGTCCCCTATCGTGGGCCCGTCGCCGACGTGGTTTTCCAGATGGTAGGGGGGCTGCGGAGCGGAATGGGGTATTGCGGGGTATGCGATATCGCTGCGCTGCGGACCGAAACCGAGTTCATTCGGATAACGACTGCGGGGCTGCGTGAATCCCATCCGCACGACGT
>DASYRZ010000060.1:0-66347 GCA_036003865.1 Gemmatimonadales bacterium
GTGAACGGCGTAGCGGTGCCCAACAGCCGAGCCTTGGCGACCGACCGCAAAGGACGGCCGCTCTCTCCAGTGCGGGTAGCCCGATGTGTTGTGGCGTCAGGAACGATCTGGATTGTGTCATCCTATTCGCGCTTCAGCTTCGATAGCCGGTATTTCGGCCCGATCGAGGTCCGGCAAGTCCGCGCCACCCTCCAGCCGCTGTGGACCGCCGGCTCGGATCAATGAGGGGTCGATTCTCCGGTTCAGCGGCCGCGTGGGCGTGTCCGCAGCCACGTGTGCAAGAGGAGGGCAACGGACTCCGGAATCCGGGAGTCGCCGGCCACCCAGCGACGCACAGTCCGTTCGTTCACACTCAGGCGACTGGCCGCCTGCACCTGGCTCAGGCGCAGGCGGCGCAGGGCATTCCGGAACTGCTGCGGCGACATGGGCATAACGCGGTCGGCAAGGTATCGGTAGCTCGATCGGAGGGCAAATTGCCCCAGCCCACTTTGGGCAGTGCCTTGTCGAACAGGGCAATTTGCCCTAGGTTGCCGGCATGGCGCCTCGTCATCTCCCAGACACGCCAGCACGGCACGTCCGCCGGGCGCTCCGACTATTGGAGGAACTCGAGGACGAAGTGCGCGTTCCTGCGTCGAACATTCTGGAGCGCCGGGATCACGTCGTGTTGGTCGTGGCGGCGCGCCGCCGGCTGCGGCTCGCTGCGGCCGCGCTTCGGGCGGCCGAGCATCCTCGGCATAGGTTGCTTCGACAACTCCTGTTCGTCGGAGGCGTGGTCCTTAAAGGCGTGGTCTTGGTCAGCCTTGGCGCCGCGTTCTTGGTGCGATTGTTCTTGCGATCGATGCGAGGCGTCCTGCGACTGGTCTTCGCCTTCCGAGCGATCTAGCCGTGAGTCGCGGCATGACATCACCTACAAGCCCGCAGCTCACGCTTCTGTGCGCGAGCCAGTTGCTGGATGATCGTCGAGCCGCGAGTGCTGGAGCAGGTGCTTGCCGACTGGAGGGGAGACGCGCAAGTCCTCCGTAGACAGGGTCACAACCAGGAGGCGGAGCAGATCGAGCGCTTCGCCGTGGATGTGACTCGAGCCGCGGAGGACTACCTTCGCTGGCTCTCCGAGGAGGAGGCCCTGCTCCGCTCGGGACGCTCGCGCGGTTGGCTTCGCTCGCGCTTCCCGGAGTGGGAGCGGGAGGGCCATGCTCGCCGGGACAGGGGACGGCGCTCATATAGGATGCTTGTGATTCCGCAGCGCGCGAATGCGCTCGCCGCCCGCGAGGCGGGCCGGCGCGCGGCTCTGGATGGGAGGGTCGCTTGACCATAGGGCGCAAGACAATCGCCATGTTTGGCCCGATGAAGGGTCGCGTGCGCGTGTTCGTCGAGCGCGGTGGCGAGCTGATCCGGGTGCAGTGGTATGAGCAGCGTCGACTCCGCAAACAGTCGTGGCCGAACACGCCCGACGGACGTACCGAAGCCAAGGCATGGGCGAAGGGATTCGCGGAAGCTCGTGTCTTGGGTCCCGTCCTGCCGCGCGAACGCCTCACGCTTCGTGCGCTGTGGGAGAAGTACGTGGAGGCCGAGTTCCCTCACCTCCGCCTCAAGACGCAGACCCTCTACACGGGTTACTGGCGGAAGTGGGAGTTGTTTCTCGGGCGGGAGTTCATCGCCGAGGACGCTCGGCTGGAGCACCTGGACCAGCTACGGAATGCGCTCCGCAGCCAGGAGATCGCCGTTGGTCACGTCCAGAGGACGATCCGGCTTGTGAAGACGGTGTACGCTTGGGCCGAGCGACGGGAGCTTCTCGCTCGGAACCGCCTCGCAGGGTATCGCTTCAAGCGCGCGAAAGACGAACGCGACGTGCCGCCGCCCGAGTACTCCGTTCAAGAGCGGGAGCGTCTGAGCAAGGCGCTGTCGCCGCATCGCGCGGACCAGTGGCGGCCGTGGCTGGCGGTGGCGATCGCCGCCCACCAAGGCGCGCGGATGAACGCAATCCTGCATCTACAGTGGGCGGATGTGGAATTGGAGTCGCGCACCATTGTCTGGCGGGCGCGCTGGGACAAGACCGGCCGGGAGTGGCGGCAGCCGTTGACTGAGGCTGCAGCGGGGGCCCTGGGGATTGGGTGGGTCTGGCGAGAGCGCGATGCCTACTCCGGGCCCTGGGTGTTCTATTCGAGTCACGCGCGTAAGCGCGCCCTGGGCGACGATTCGAAGGCCGTCTACCATCCGACGGCGCTCTTGCGAGCGCTCTGCCTCGCAGAGACTCGTGCCGGCGTTACGCACCGTCCCTACCGGGGCATGCACGGCTTCAGGCGCGCGGTGGCCGGCGACGTAGCGAGATCGACGGGCAACCTTAAGCTGGCGATGGAATACATCGGCGATACCGACATTCGGCGGGCCCGGGAATACATCCAGGTACGCCCCGACCATCTGAAGGAAGCCGCGTCGGTGATGGACCGGGAGCATCCTGACCGTACCCAGACCGTACCGGAGCTCGGGGTCGGCTCCGAGGCTGGTTTGGAACCTGTTGGGGCAGGGGGATCTACGGAGCTCCCGAGGCAGGACTCGAACCTGCGACCCGCCGGTTAACAGCCGGCTGCTCTACCAACTGAGCTACTCGGGAAGAGGCGCGAAATATAGGGAGGGCGGCAGAGGGGGAGAAGCCTCTAACCCCCACGTTTCAAGTCACGCACCATCAGCAGGGCATCGTCCTCTGAGTCCTCGACGATCAGGAGGCCCAGAGTAGTGGGCACGTCAGGCACCCCGAGGCGACGGCGCGGCCCGATTCATGAGCAGCCAATAGAGGCCGAGCTGCTGCGCCGCCTTCGTGAATTCCACGAAGTCGACGGGTTTGCGTACGTAACTGTTCGCGCCCAGCTTGTACCCGTCGATCACATCCCGCTCCTCGTCCGAGGAAGTCAGGATCACGACCGGTAACAGCCGGGTGCGGTCCTCCGCGCGGATGCGCTGCAGGACCTCCATGCCGTTGATCTTGGGGAGCTTCAGGTCGAGCAACACGACCGCCGGAAGGTCGGTCGGCGCGGGGTGGTTCTTCGTGCCAAAGAGATAGTCGATGGCCTCGACGCCGTCATGCGCGACGATCACGTCGTTGGTGATGTTGTGGCTCTTGAGCGCCCGCATGGTCAAGGTCACGTCGTCGGGGTTGTCCTCCACCAGCAGAATCTTTCCGGGGTTCACACGAGCCTCCCATTACAACGTGAAGTAGAACGCGGCACCCTGATCTACGGCGCCCTCGGCCCAGATCCGCCCGCCGTGCCGGTTGATGATGCGTCGGACAGTCGCGAGCCCCACACCGGTACCTTCGAATTCGGCTGCGGAGTGCAGGCGTTGGAACACGCCGAACAGCTTGTCGGCGTACCGCATATCGAAGCCCGCGCCATTGTCCTTGACTACGAACACCCGGTCACCGTTTTCCTCGACCGCCGTAAAGTCCACCCGTGGTTGCGGCCGCTTCGCGGTGTATTTCCAGCCGTTGCGCAAGAGATTGTCGAGCACCACGCGCAGCAGCCGGGCATCGCCATCGGCCTCGAGGCCGGGGGCGATGGCGAATTCCACGCGGCGGTCCGGACTTGCCCGGTGGATATCGGCCACGATGTCCCGCGCCAATGCGCTTAGATCCACGCGCTCGGTCCGCATCTCTGCCCGCGTGACACGGGCCAGCTTCAAGAGGTCGTCGATCAGCGTCGCCATGCGCTGACTCGCGGCGCGCACCCGCTGCAGGGAATTCCGCCCCGCGTCGCCCAGCTGGGTCGCAAAATCCTCCAGCAGCACCTGGCTGAAGCCGTCGATGCTGCGGAGCGGCGCGCGCAGGTCGTGCGAGACCGAGTAGGCGAATGCGTCGAGCTCCGTGTTCGCGGCGAGCAGCTCCGCGGCATTGCGCCGCAGCGCCTCGTTACGATGCTCGAGCTCCTGGGTGCGCTCCGCGACTCGCTGTTCCAGCCTCGTCGCGTGCTGTTGCAGCTCCTTTTTCTGTTCTTCGATCCGGCCGAGCATCTGATTGAAGGCGTCGGTCAGCGTGCCCAATTCGTCCTCGCCAAACTTGGGCGCCCGCAGGGAATAGTCCTGCCGTGTCGAGGCCGCCGTGGCGGTTTCCGCAAGCGCGAGGATCGGTGCCGAGATCCGTCCCTGCAGCGCGGCGGCCAGCGCATAGGCGGCCAGCAGCGCGATGGCGAGCACGACGATGGCGATAACGACAGAGAGCCGGAGCGCGTCCGATACGGCCTTCGTATCCGAGGCGACGTACAGAGTCCCCAAGCGCTGGTTCCCTTCCTGCGCCACGGGCGTAAACGCCACGAGACGGCCGCGCTCGAAGCGGTAGCCGTCCGGCTCTGGTGCGGCGGGGACCAGATCGGCGGCGGCGGCGGCCGGATAGGTCGCGAGCACTCGCCCGTCCTGGCCATACAGCGCCGCGGCAACCATATGCGGGTCGTACTTCAGGGCAGCCAGGAGTTCTCTTGCGTCCGCCTCGTTCGCAAACGCCAGGGCGGCCGTACTGTTGGCCGCAAGAATGCGGGACCGCGTGGCCAGATGAATTTTGATCGTCTGGCGGTTCGTAACGACCTCATAGGTAACGAACGCGGCCGACGTCAGCAACAACACCAATCCGCTGATCAAGAGCAGGATCGCCGTCAACTTTCGTTTGATCGGCCAGTCGCGCATCGACATGCTCACCGTCGTGGCGTTGCCACGATCTCGGCTAGGCGCAGCAGCTTCGAGCTGATTAGGAGGTTGGCGGCTTGTGCCGCCTCGAGGTTGATCCGCAGTCGGATGCGGTTCTTGTCACTGACAAACTGAATCATACCTCCGCGCTTCGCAAAATTATCGGCGTCGCTCACCGTCAGGATGGGCCGGTTCCGAAGCGTCGAAAGAATTTCGGCGATCCGCTCGTTCTCCGACCGGCTAATGAACAAGATGTTGCACGTTTCAATGTCGGCCAGCTGGCGGTAGCGACGGATCTCGAATGGCCGCATGCCGAGACGTTCTCCCCGTACGGTCTCATCCAGGAAGGCGCCGAAGGGGTCATCCCCGAGGATGCCGATGAGCAGCGGCGCCCGCGGGTCCTGAGCGGCCACGGGTTGCCAGTCGACAAACTGCGCGAAGTTGAACAGGAACACGGCCTTCACTTGATATTCGGAGGCCCTCGGGCTCTGTACGAGTAACAGCGCGGATGCGAGGGCGGTAAGCGCTTTCAAAAGTGCCATTGCGCCATCCCATATACGCCGCGTTCAATCTGCCGCCGGGCCGTTGTCGTGCCGAATTCGGCGTGCCGCTCGTGAAGCAGGTTCTGGCCCACGATTGACAAGTCCAACGCGGCTATCGGTTGCCAGGTGAGCCGGGCATTCAGCTCGGCATACGCAGGGACCTGTTGTCTAGAGATCTCACCCACATACCGGAACCCACCGTCCAGCTGCAGATGCGCGGGCAGGTCCAAGGACGAATGCAGGAACAGCTGGCGATCGGGAGCTTGGGATTCCGTCGCGCCTCGGCTCGTATCGGTGCTACCGGGGTTCGGCCAGATATGGACGCGCAGCTCGGTGTAGCCGCCGCGCAGCCGCCAGCGATCCGACACGCCGTACTGCGCGGTCAGCTCGGCGCCATACGACTCGCCGTCCTGACCGTTGCCAATCACGATCGGAGTCGGGTTCGGGGGGTTGACCTGCTCCAAGCTGCGGAGACCGTGGTAGCGGCTGTAGAAACTCGCAACTGTGAGCACCAACGCGCCCTGCTGATGGCGATATCCCAGCTCGTAGGCCCGCTCCTGCTCGGAGCGGAAGCCCGGGCCGCCAGCAAGGAAGTAGGGAGGCTGACCAGGGATGAACAATTCCCGGTCGATGCGCGACGGTGTCCGCACCGCCCGCGAAATCGCCGCCCACAGCGTGCGGGACGGACTGAATGTCCAATTCACGCGACCGCTCGGCTGGATCTCAAACCCGGTGTAGTCGTTGTGCTCGATCTTTGTGCCGAGGGTTAGGTGCACCCGTTCCCCACGGAGGGGGATCTCATCCTGCACGAAGGCGGTGAACCATTGACGCGCAACGTGTGGTGGCAGGAACGCGAGTGCCGCCGTGTTTGTGACGTGATCATTGATCAGTCGGTAACCGACGCCCCACACAACGTCGTGCCGAGCGCCCAGGACCGCGTGGTGTCGCAGATCGATGTCGTAAATGTCGAGATCTTCGCCAAAGGTGCCCGGAATGTCGCGGTGCGTGCGGTCGTAGTACGCCTGCGCCGTGACCTCGGACTTGGCCGAGATTGGATGCGCCCATTTTGCCATCACATTCCCGCCGCTCACGGCGATATGGCCGGGGCTCGCTTGGGCGATGCGGCCATCGTACCAATCGCCATGGAGGCTGAGATGGTTGCTGTCGGGCGCATGCCAGTCCAGACGAAATCCCCCCTGTCCCATGTGCCAGCCATCGGGAGCGGCTTGCCCATTAGAGAGCAACGTGGGATCGCGACTGAAGGCCTTGCCGTAGATCCGATACTGAGCGTGCGCGCCGAGCCCGCCGCCGTAGCGGGCGGATCCCAGGCCGCGCAGCTCGCTGCCGCCACCGCCTGTAACCAGAAGTCCCCCGGTGTCTTTCGCGTCCTTCGTGATCACGTTGATCACGCCATTGACCGCGTTGGCACCCCACAGCGTTGCCCCTGGTCCGCTGATGACCTCGATTCGGTCGACATCGGAGAGCAGAACGTCTTGCACATCCCAAAACACGCCCGAAAACAGCGGTGTATAGACGGTCCTTCCATCGATCAGCACGAGCAGTTTGTTGGCGCTCGTGCTATTGAACCCGCGGGCGCTGACGGCCCATTGACGCGCATCGAGTTGCGCAACTTGCAGATTCGAGGCGAGGCGCAGGGCTTCTGGCAGGCTCGTTGCGCCGGAGCGGCGAATGTCGTCGTGCGTGATGACCTGGATCGCGGACGCTGTTTCGGAAAGTCGCTCCGGACGCCCGGCGACGGATACGACTTCGATGTTCATCAGTTGATCGAGGGTGAGGCGCTTCAAGGCGTCCAGTGAGTCGCGACGCTGTGCCGCCACGGAATCGCGCTGCTGAGCGCGGGCGGGGGGTGCCGAGAGGGCCAGAACAACGAGCAGGAAGAGCCTGCGCCTAGCGGTCATGCCCTCTCCTTCCTCGTAAGGTGTCCCCACGATAGGCGAAGTCGGGCCTTGAGACCTGTCGGCGTTTGTCCCGAGGTCGCATAGGTCTTTGCCTACACGCAGCAGAACGAGAGAGGTCTCACGACCCGTCGAGGACTTCGCGCACCCTGCGGACGAGCGACGTAGGCGTGAACGGCTTCTGCAGGTATGCAATCCCTTCCTGCAGGATCCCGTGACGGACCACGGCATCGTCCGTGTACCCGGACATGAACAGGACCTTCATGTGCGGACGCAGCTGTTGAAAACGCGCCGCCAAGTCGCGGCCGTTGATGTCCGGCATCACCACATCCGTCAGCAGCAGATCGATCGGCCCGGTGAGCTGCTCCACGATCTGCAGGGCGGTAATGCCGTCGGCGGCTTCGTATACCGTGAACCCAAAGCGTTTCAGCATTTCGCACGTCACGGCGCGAACCGCCGCCATGTCCTCGACGACGATCACGGTTTCCGTGCCGTGCATGGCGTCCCCGGCAGCCTCTTCGGCCTTCGAGACTGGAGCGTCGATGCGCGGCAAGTAGACCTTGAAGCACGTGCCGTGGTTCGGCTCGGAGTACAACCAGATGAACCCACCGGATTGCTGCACGATGCCCTGGACGGTGGCGAGGCCGAGGCCGGTGCCCTTCCCGGCGTCCTTCGTCGTGAAAAACGGTTCGAAGATCCTCGACTGCGTTGCGGCATCCATGCCCACGCCCGTATCGGTGACCGCGAGCATGACATAGCGGCCTGGCGCCGCCAGCGGATGCGCGTGCACGTACGACTCGTCGATCTCGACGTTGGCCGTCTCGATCGTCAGGTGTCCGCCGCCGGGCATCGCGTCGCGCGCATTGACGGCGAGATTCATGATCACCTGCTCGAGCTGGCCAGGATCGACTTTCACCGTCCCGGCATCCGGCGCGAGGGAGCAGCGGAACTGAATGTCCTCCCGCAGCACGCGGCCGAGTAACCGCTCGATCCCGCTGACGGCTGCATTGAGATCGACCACTTTCGGCTGCAACACTTGCTGGCGACTGAACGCCAGGAGCTGCCGGGTTAGTTCGCCGGCGCCGTTCGCCGCTTTGCGGATCTGCTCGATGTCGTCACGGGTCGGTGCGTCCGGCGGGAGGTCCTGGAGCAGCAGCTCACTGTAGCTGAGAATGACCGTCAGCAGATTGTTGAAGTCGTGCGCGACCCCACCGGCGAGCCGGCCGATCGCTTCCATCTTCTGGGCCTGGGCGAGCTGCGCCTCGAGCTGGCGCTGGCTCGTGATATCGCGCACGAACGCTTCATAGTACTCGACCTGTCCCTGAGTATCTCGGCTGGCCCGGACGCTGAGCTGCACGCGAATGTGTGTGCCGTCCTGCTTCTTCCAGGTGGCTTCGAGCTCATCGTAAACCCGGTCGGTGTACGTGTCCTGCTCGATCAAGCGGCGGCGCTCGCCGCCATCGGCGTACACGTCACGGGCCATGTCAAGGGCGAGCACCTCCTCCACCGACCCGTATCCGAGAATGCGCGCGAGGGCGGGGTTGGCCGAGAGGAAACGTCCCGCTGGCGTCGAGCGGTAAATGCCAAGCGGTGCCTTCTCGACCAGCGTGGTATAGCTGGCTTCGGAGGCGCGCAGCGCGGCTTCGGTTTGTCGCCGTCCCCGCCGCTCCTCGGCCTCGCGCAGCTCGCGCTGGATGACCGGGATGAGGCGGCGCAGATTCCCCTTCGCGAGTGCGTCGCCGGCGCCGGCCTCGAGCGCGCGCGCAGCGAGCTCCTCACCCATGGTGCCAGATACGAAGATGAACGGGATGTCCAACCCCCGGGCGTGCACGATGGAGAGCGCTTCGGTGCCGCTGAATCCGGGCATGCTGTTGTCGCCCACGATGATGTCCCACGGGCCACGGTCGAGCGCTACCTCGAGTCGCGCGGCCGACTGCACGCGCTCCAACGTAAGCTCGAACCCGGCGCGCTTCAGCTCGCGCGCCAACAGCTCCGCGTCGTTTTCGGAGTCTTCCACCAGCAGGACACGTAGGGCGCGGGTCATGGGGGCCAACAGTAAGGAAGCGCGTGGGCCGATGCATGTCAGTGATGCGGGCGACACGGGTAGGGGATTCCCTACCTGGTCGCTTCCGCGCGAGCCTCACCAAAGACGGCCAGCACCATCCCCACCAGAATGAGAACGGCCCCCAGGCCCTGCAACGCTGAGAACCGCTCTCCCCAAAACAGCCACGATGTCAGTGCGGCAAACACCGGCTCGAAACAGAAGATCAGTGAGGCCCGGGCGGACGACATCTCACGTTGGGCGCGGAACTGCCACACCAGCGCCACGGCCGTGGACATGATCGCCAGAAACAGCAACGCTCCCATGAGTCCCCACGACCAGTCGAACCGCAGATGCTCGAGTAGGAGCGCGGCGATGAGCGTCCCGATCGCGGTCCCAGGCAGCTGCAGCCAGACGAGGCGCTGCGCGTCGAAGCGCTTCGAGAATTCGGAGACGGCGACGATGTGGCCGCCGAAAACCACGGACGTGATCAGGGTCCAGAGGTCGCCCCGATTGAGTCCGCCGGAATCTGGAGCGGTCAGGAAATAGATCCCCGCGCCCGCGATGAGGAGCGCGAGGAACACCATCCACCCCGTGCGATGCTTGAGCAGCACCAGCGCGATGAACGGCGCGAGCACCGACGACATCGCGACGATGAAGGCCGAGCGCGCCGGCGTCGTGTACTGCAGTCCATAGGCCTGCGTCGCGAAACCCGACGCGAGCAGCAGCGTGAGCAATGCGCCCGCGCGGAGCTCGGCGCGCGAAAAGCCGGCGCGCAGCGTCACGAGCGGGGTGAGGACAAGCGTCGCGATCGTGAAGCGCAGGGCGAGGAACAGGAGGGGCGAGGCGGCGCTGAGCGCTTCCTTGACGACGACGAAGCTCACGCCCCACACCGCCGCCGCGGTGATGAGAAGGAGGTCGGCCCGACGGCCGGACGGCCGGACGGTCAACTCACGTCTCGCAGGAAACGTCCCGTCACGGACTCCGTTACCTGTGCCACGTCTTCCGGTGTGCCTGCCGCGACGATCCGGCCTCCCTGATCCCCAGCCCCCGGCCCCAAGTCGATCACCCAATCCGCCCGCTTGATGACGTCGATGTTGTGCTCGATCACGAGCACCGTATGCCCGGCATCCACCAGGCGATCGAGCACGCGGCACAACACGCGCACGTCGTCGAGGTGCAGCCCAGTGGTCGGCTCGTCGAGGATGTAGAGTCTCCTTCCACCCTTCGCCCGTGCCAACTCGCGCGCGATTTTCAAGCGTTGCGCCTCGCCGCCCGATAGTGTCGTGGCGGGCTGGCCGAGTCGCAGATATCCGAGACCCACCTGCTGCAGATACCAGAGGCACCGCGCGAGCCGGGCGTGGCGATGCAGCCGCTTGATCGCCTCGTCCACCGTCCACTCGAGCGCCTTCGCGATGCTCGCGCCCTGGAGTTTGACATCGAGCACCTCGCGCTTGAAGCGCGAGCCGCCGCACACCTCGCACGGCACGAACACGTTGGCGAGGAACACCATTTCGATGAGCACGTGGCCCGCGCCCTCGCATGCCTCGCACCGCCCCCCCGCGACGTTGAACGAGAATGTGCTGGGCTCATAACCGCGGGCGCGCGCGAGCGGCTCGTTGGCGAACAGCGCGCGAAAGTCGTCGAACGCCTTCACGTACGTGACCGGGTTGGAGCGCGGCGTCCGTCCGATCGGGGCCTGATCGATGAGCACGACATCCTCGAGGTACTCCCAGCCCTTCAGCGCGGTGATGGCGCCGACCGGCTCGCCCAGGTGTTGCTTGGCAGTGTGCTCGCCGCGCAGGCGGCTTTCGAGCTGCCGGTACAGCACATCATGCACGAGTGTGGACTTGCCGGAGCCCGACACTCCCGTCACCGCCGTCAATGTGCCCAGCGGAATGCGCACATCGATGCCCTTGAGGTTGTGGAGTTCTGCGCCTTTGACGTCGAGCCAGCGAGCCGCGGGACGGCGGGCCGACGGGACACCGATGCGCTTCTCGCCCGACAGGTATTGGCCGGTGAGCGTGCCCGCCTCACGCACCGCGGCGGCCGGTCCTTGATAGACGAGCTGCCCCCCCGCCTCGCCGCTCGCCGGGCCGAGCTCGACCATCCAGCTCGCGGCGCGCATCGCCGCGGGATCGTGTTCCACCACGACGACGGTGTTGCCGGCGTCGGACAACTTGCGGAGCAAGCCGAGCAGGCGGTCCACATCCACGGGATGCAGGCCGATCGACGGTTCATCCAGCACATACAGGGTGTCGACGAGGTGGGAGCCGAGCGCGTTAGAGAGCGCGATGCGCTGGGCTTCGCCCCCCGAAAGTGTGCGTGTTTGCCGGTCGAGCGTGAGGTAGCCGAGACCGACGTCAGTGACGAAGCCTACTCGCGCCCGGAGCTCAGCGAGAATGTGGTTCGCCACGCTCTGCTGAAACGCGGGGAGCTGCAGCTGATCGAGCCACTCCGCCAGCTCCGTCGCTGTTAGGGAGGCCGCTGCGGCGATCGTCTTGCCCGCCACTCGCACCGCGAGCGCCTCGGGCTTCAAGCGCGCACCACCGCATCCCGGACAGGTCTTCGCGAGCTGATACTGCCGCAGGAACACCCGGATGTATTGCTTGTAGCGCTTTTCCTCGAGCCGCTCGAGGAACGGGAAGATGCCGAGATAGCGGCCACCCGTGTTGTGCAGCAGGAAGTGCCGCTCGCGCGCCGGAATGTCCTGCCAGGGTGCGTCGAGATCGATGCCCCGCGCGCGGGCGGTCTCCCGCAACAGGCGGCGCCGCCCTTCATAGCGCGGCTTGGTCCACGGATCGAGCGCGCCCCGGACCAGCGACCGCTTGGGATCGGGCACGATCAGCGATTCGTCGTACTCCAGCACCGCGCCGAAGCCGTTACAGCCGGGGCATGCGCCGCGCGGGTTATTAAAGGAAAAGAGAGTGGGTGTGAGCAGCGGCGCCGCACAGCCGCAGGCCGAGCAGGCCGGGTGCTCGGAGAAGCGCCGCCGGTCGCCGTTGCTGAGCGCCAGAGCCACGCCTTCGCCCTCGCTGAAGGCCGTAGCGATCGCGTCGCTGAGCCGGCCGCGGTTCTCGTTGCTGGCTGTGATCCGATCCACGATCACGAGGACATCTTTGGCGCCGCGCATCCGCTGCTCCGCGCCTTCATCATCCAGCCGCAGCAGTTCTCCGTCTACCTGTGCACGCACAAACCCGGCCGCTCGAAGCTGGGCGGCGATCTCAACGTCTGGGCGATTCGCCGAAGCCGGCAACGGGAACGACACGAGAATCGGCAATTCCGCATTCCGCATTCCGAAATCCGCAATAACCGCATCTACCACTTCCTCTACCGTGTCGCGCTTCACCTCGCGCCCGCACTGCAAGCACGTCTGTGTCCCCGCGCGGGCCCACAACAGGCGCAGGAAATCGGCGATTTCGGTGGCCGTCCCCACCGTCGAGCGGCTCGATGTCGTCGGGTTCTTCTGCTCGATCGCGACCGCGGGCGAGAGCCCCTCCATCGCATCCACCAGGGGCTTCGGCATGCGCTCGAGGAACTGCTTGGCGTACGTCGAGAGCGATTCGATATAGCGCCGCTGGCCCTCGGCGTAGAGCGTATCGAACGCGAGCGAGCTCTTCCCCGATCCCGAAGGGCCAGTCACGACCGAGAGCGCCCGGCGGGGGAACTCGACGGTGATGCCCTTCAGATTGTGCTGGCGTACGTTGCGGAGAACGACGCGCTCGGGGGGATGGCGCATAACCCGTAAACATAACAACGGCGCTATCGGGTATCAGCTATCGGCTATCGGGTGGGTGTGACCCGATAGCCCGTACCCGATAGCCGATAGCTCTCTGGCAAGACCAACCGGATCGCTCTAGTTTGCCGCGTGCCTTTGGCGCTCACCCCACGCCTGCTCCGCCGCGGCCTAGAGCTGTTTGCCGTCATCTCCCTCTGCGGGGTCGTGCTTCTCGTCGCGTACTACTTGATTCGCTTTGGCGATCGCGTGGACGTCTTTGTCACGCCGCTGCTGCGACTCCATTGGGGCTGGGTGCTCGTGGGGCTCGTGCTCGCTTCCATGGACTGGTTCGGCGGGGGTTTGCGATTGTGGGTCTGCGCCCGCCACGTACACCCCGGGGTGCGGCTGGGGCATATGGTGCTGGCGGGCGGCTTCGGCGCCTGGGGCGCGTATCTCACGCCGTTTCAGTCGGGGTCCGCACCGATGGCGATCTGGGTCATGCGGCGCTCAGGTGTGCCGGTGCCGGAAGCGGTCACGTCCATCTTTATCACCTTCATCGCCACAGTGGGATTCTTTGCGATCGCCGGGCCCCTGGCGGTCGTCTTTGGTGCGGGAAAGTCACTCGCGCAACACGGCTTGGTGCTCGGCATCACCCTGTACGACCTCTTCAAGACTAGTCTGTCGATTTTCGGCTTCATCGGGGTGCTGATGTTCACGGCCGTCGTGTTCCCCGGGGCCGTCAAACGATTCCTGCAACGCCTCGCCGAGCGCATCGCGCGGCGCCGGCCGAAGGCAGCGGCGCGCATGGAGAAGCTGTCGGCCGGGGTCGATCGCGCGCATGACTGCATGGTCGCGTTCGGCTCAGCCAAGGGGCTGCTGACCCTACTCCTCGCGGTGGTGATCTCGGCGCCATCACACGCCAACAAACTCCTCGCCGGCTACGTCGCGCTGCGCGTCCTCGGCGTCCCGGCGGATTTCACCGACATCCTGCTGCTGCAGACGTTGATTTCCTTCCTTCTCTATTTTGCCCCTACGCCGGGCGGCTCTGGTCTCGCGGAATTGACGTCGGCCGCGGTCATGTCCATCTACGTTCCGCGCGAGTTGACGCCGAGTTACACCTTGATCTGGCGATTCATCAACAGCTATGCGACGGTGATTGTCGGCGCGTTGATCTTCTACTACTGGTTGCGGCGAGGGCTGATCGGACGTGAAGAATCCGTCGGGATCGCCTAACTTGTGCTTGCTTGCTCGGGCTACGGCCCGGGCGTAAGTTCACGGCCTGGCCACAGATACGGGGGGAGTACGCGTGCATGGCGGTGTTTGAAATGGGAGGTCGCAGATTCACACTCCCGCAAGGGGAAGTGCTGCTCGGCGCAGATCCCGGCAGCGCCATTCCTCTCGCCGTTCCAGGTGTTCTTCCACGCCACGCGAAATTGAAATCTCTGCCAGACGGCCAAGTCGTAATCACCAAGGCGGTTCCAGAAGCGGAAGTTTTGATCAACGGCGTCCGCCTGGGGGCCGAACCCACGCCGCTGCTGCATGGGGACAAAGTGGAAGTTGGCGGGCAGGAGCTGACCTTCGTCGACGAGCGCCGCAGTGGCAGCACCCAATACGTCCAGGCGATGAGCGTGCCACAGGCGATGGCTCAGGCCAAAGCGGAAGCCAAAGGGGGCAGGGGCGGGGCCACCAGCAATACCGGCGGCCGCGTGGTCTCGCTGACTGACGGCCGCGAGTACGCGATTGCCGGCACCTCCCTCGTCTTTGGACGCGACGCCTCTTGCGATGTCGTCGTCCCCGGCAAGGACGTGTCGCGTCGCCACGCCGAAATCGTGCAAACTCCCAAGGGCTACCTGCTGGTGGATTCCAGCACCAACGGAACCTCCGTGAACGACGTCCGCGTCGAAGGGCAGCGACTGCTCGCGCGCGCCGACGTGATCACGATCGGGGAAGAGAAGTTTCGGTTTTACGCCGATACGGTGGCTCCGCCCCCTCCACCTCCACGCGCTGCAAACCCTCAGCCGGGGCCGGCCGCTAGCGCGCCCTCGGCCGTACCCCCAACAAAGGGCGAGAGCCCGAAGCTGAGGGAGACCGTGCACGGCGTTCCCGCCGCGCCACGACCTTCGGCTGGCAGGGCGGGTGGAGGAGGGGGGGGGCCGTTGGCGAGTTTCCTCGTGCGGGGTGGCGCGCTTAAAGGACAGCGGCTCAGCGTGAAGACGCCCATCGTCAACATAGGGCGCGCCGACTACAACGATGTAGTCCTGCCCGATGAATCCGTGTCGACCAGCCACGCGAAGCTGCAACGCCGCGAAGGCGTATGGATACTGGTGGATCTCGATTCCACCAACGGGACATTCGTCGACGGGGATCAGATCAAGGGGGAGGCGCCGCTCGCGCCGGGCGCCACCGTTCGGTTTGGGGAAATCTCGTTGGTGTTCGAGCCGACCGACGATGCCGCAGGCGTGGAGAAGGGCGGGGGGACCAAGGTCATGGAGGTACTGACGATGTCACCCCAGCCTCCAAAGCCTGCTGCTCCCGCCGCCGCCGCAGCGCCGCCGGCCCGACCCCCGGCCCGACCCCCGGCCCCACCCTCACCCCCGGCACCGGCTAAAGCCGCGCCCGCCAAACCAGTAGCGGCGAAACCGGCGCCCACAAAACCCAAGCCCGGTGCGAAAGCAGCGGTGGCCCCGCCCCAGGAAACGAAGAAGGGCAAGGGGTGTGGCAGCAGTGCCGCAGTGCTCTTGCTGGGGATCATCGGACTGGTGTATTGGGTGTTTATCTAGAGATCACGTGCACATCACATCCGCAGGTCGCACCGACGTCGGCGTCATCCGGTCGGGGAATGAGGACAGTTTCCGCATGATTCCCGATCGGGGGATCTTTGTGGTGGCCGACGGGATGGGTGGACATGCGGCGGGCGAGGTCGCCAGCGAGATGGCGGTGCGCATCGTGGCCGACGAGATCCATTCGGTCCGCGGCTTGACCGACGAGCAGGTCGCGGAGCGGATGCGCGGGGCGATTCGTACGGCCAACGGCGCCATCTTCCAGCGCACGCTGACCGAGCACGACAAGCGGGGGATGGGGACGACGGTGACCGCGCTCACGCTGTTCGAGACGCGGTTTTTGATCGGCCAGGTCGGCGACAGCCGCGCGTATCTGTTGCGCGACGGCCGGCTGAGCCAGCTCACGAAGGACCATTCCTACGTTCAGGAACAGGTGGATGCCGGCTATCTGACGCCGGAGCAGGCGCGCACCCATCCCTACAGCAACGTGATCACGCGCTGCGTGGGTGCCAACAGCGATGTCATGCCGGACATCTATGTCGGAACGGTGAAGCCGAAGGACCTCTTCTTACTGGCGTCGGATGGCTTGACTGGAATGCTCGAGGACTATCAGCTCTCGGAGCTGCTCTCGCCGGACCGGATGCCCCAGGACGAAGTGGATGCGCTGATTGCCGAAGCGAACCGCCACGGCGGGCTCGACAACATCACGGCGATCATCGTGCGTATCGATTCCGTCGAAGCTCCCACGCAGGAAAACGTCACGACGCAACAAAGCCCCGCCAGGCCGCGCTAACGTCGTAACAATGGAGCACCCACGAGCCGCGCGGCGACTTCTTCGCGGGGCAACGTAATAAGGTCGATCACCGCCCGAGCCGGGATCTGCACGGGGGGAGGCTCCAGCACGAATACGCGCAGGCGTTGCGCGGAGCGATGCAGCACCGTCGCCACGCGCGGCAGCCCCAAACTGTCCACGCCGAGGCCCGGCAGCGAAACGTCGAACATCTCCGGCTTGGACGGGAAATCGAGAAACAGCTGATCGGAGCCGAGCCCGGCCTCGCGAGCCAGCCGCTCCTCCACCCGCTCGAGCAGATCCGGATCGCGCGACGGCCAGTCGTGGGTTTCCGCGGGCAGCTCGGTCGCGGCAATGTCGAGCGCGCGCTTGGCAAGCCGGCGCTCGCGCAGCGCCCGCGCCAGCCCGGTTTGATCGTGCTCTTGCAGCTCGTGACTCAGCCCGTCGTCGGTCGCGATCGCGATGTCCCCCGGCGTCACGCGGCGCGCCGCGATCGCCCTGCGCACCAGGCGCTTGAACATCGCGGTCGCACTGCGCACTGCGTGATGCCAGTACACGTTGCGGTACATCTGATACTTCGCGAACAGCAGCGACTCCAGCGCCGCCAGGCCCTTGGGGTGCAGCGCCAACCCGTCGGCTGACAGCGTCAGGGAGGTGAGCAGCCGGTCGACGTCGATGACGCCGTACGGCACGCCGCACATCTTCGCGTCGCGCGTGAGGTAGTCCAGCTTGTCGACGTCCATGGAGCCCGAGATAAGGCCGGCGAATCGCGACGTGCTGGTTCCCTGGATGAGCTGCACCAGGTGTTGCGAGGCGACCCCGAGACGCTCGAGCGCCGCTGCCAATGCTCCCGATGTCAGGTGCCGCGTGGCGAGACTCTCGTGATGTGGGAGTCCCGCCTCTTCGAGGGCATGCGAGAAGGGATAGTGGCCGATGTCATGCAGCAGCGCGGCCAGCCGGACCGCTAGGCCCTCTTCTGAATCGGCGTCGCCCCCACCCAGCTCCGTCATGGCGCGCCGCGCGAGGTGGTACGCGCCGAGCGCGTGCTCAAAGCGGGTGTGGGTGGCGCCCGGATAGACGAGAAATGCGTGGCCGAGCTGGCGGACGTAGCGCAGGCGCTGGACAGCCGGAGTATCGAGGACCGCGAGCGCCTGCGGCTCGAGGCGGATGTTGTTCCACAGCGGGTCGCGAACGACCTCAAACTGATTCAAGACTCCGGCTTGGGCTCCTTGAACTGCTGGAAATTCTTCTCAAACAGTGCGAGCAGGCGGTTGGCTTGCGCATCGTATGCCGCCGCATCGCTCCACGTCGCACGCGGATCGAGGATCTCGTCCGCCACACCAGGGACGTGCCGCGGGACCTCGAGTCCGAACACCGGTTCGCGGCGCGTCGGCGCGCGGTCGAGCTGCCCGGCCAGCGCGGCGCGGACCATGGCCCGCGTGCTCTTGAGATCCATGCGGTGCCCGACTCCGTACGGCCCAAAGGTCCACCCGGTATTGACGAGCCAGCATTGCACGTTGTGCCGCGCGATGCGCTCGCCGAGCATCTTCGCATATACCGTCGGCGGCAGCGGCAGGAAGGGCGCGCCGAAGCAGGCCGAGAATGTTTCCTTGGGCTCGGTGACGCCGCGCTCGGTGCCCGCGACCTTGGCGGTGTAGCCCGACAGGAAATGATACATCGCCTGCTCCGGCGACAGCTTTGCGATCGGCGGCATCACGCCAAAAGCGTCGCAGGTCAGGAAAACGAGATGCTGGGGATGACCGGCCATCCCTTCGGGCACGTGGTTCGGGATGTAGTGAATCGGGTATGACGCGCGTGTGTTCTCGGTGATCCGTTGGGAGTTGAGATCCACCGCGCCCGTCTCGGGATTCACGTCTACGTTCTCGAGTACAGTCCCGAACATTTCGGTCGTGGCGTAGATCTCCGGCTCCCCTTCGCGCGACAGGCGGATGACCTTGGCGTAGCACCCGCCCTCGAAGTTGAAGATCCCCTCATCGGACCAGCCGTGCTCGTCATCGCCGATCAGGCGGCGCTCGGGATCGGCGGACAGCGTCGTCTTTCCGGTACCCGACAGACCAAAGAACAGCGCGCAGTCGCCCTCTTTGCCAACGTTGGCGGAGCAGTGCATCGACAGCACGCCCTTCAGGGGCAAGAGGTAATTGAGAATCGTGAAGATCGATTTCTTGAGCTCGCCGGCGTAGCGCGTGCCACCGATCAAAATCGTCCGCTGCGCGAAGCTGACGACGATGAAGGTGCCCGACTTCGTGCCATGAATAACCGGGTCGGCGTGAAACTCGGGCGCGTGCAGCACTTCGAATCCTGGTGCGAAGCGCGACAACTCGCCGTCCGCCGGCCGCAGGAACATGTTGTAGACGAACAGCGCGTGCCACGCGTTCGGCGTGATGAATCGAATTGGCAGCCGAAAATTGGGATCGGCGCCCGCGTACACGTCGCGGACGAACAGCTCCTGTCCGGAGAGATGCGCCTCGACATCGGCCTTGAGACGATCGAACTTCTCCGGCGCGATGGGTTGATTCACCTTCCCCCACCAGATGCGGTGCGTGGAGTCAGGCTCCTGGACGAGGAACTTGTCGTTCGGACTGCGCCCCGTGTGCGGGGAGGTGACGGCCGCAAACGGCCCGCTGTTCGTCACGATCCCCTCGCCGCGGCGCAGGGCGTGCTCGTACAGCTGGGACGGCGTCAGATTCCGGTACAGGCGCTGTTCGGTCGAAATACCCATTGTCTATTTGGTCGAGCGCGCGATGCGCCGATACTCCAAGGCGTCGACGGCCGCAATCACCGCCATATTCACGATATCCGGGACTTCCGACAACCGTTGCAAGACATGGACCGGACGGTCCATTCCCACAAGGATCGGCCCGATCGCCTGCGCGTCGCCGAGCCGGGCCAGCAGCTTGTAGGCGATGTTGGCCGCGTTTAAGTCTGGGAAAATCAATATGTTAGCTGGCCCGCGTAGCTTGGCGAAGGGATACACCCGCGTCAGAATCCGCTCCACGACGGCGGTATCGGCCTGCATCTCGCCGTCGACCTGGAGCTCCGGCTCCCGTTCGTGGAGCAGTGCGACGGCGTGCTGCACCTTGGCGGCCGCGGGATGTTTTACCGACCCAAAATTAGAGAATGAAAGCAGGGCGACCCGCGGCTCGATCCCGAGTCGCGTGACGAACTTCGCCGTCGCCGTCGCGATTTCCGCGAGCGTCTCGGCATCCGGTTCGATGTTGACGGTGGTATCGGCGAAAAAGAACGTCTGCTGGCGGAAGATCATCATGTAGATGCCACTGACGTGCTTGCGCCCCGGCTCGACGCCGATCACCTCGAGCGCCGGGCGGATCGAGTCGGGGTAATCGATTTCCTCTCCCGCCACGAGCGCGTCGGTGCGGCCGGCTCGCAACAAGAGCAGGCCGAAGTAGATCGGATCGAGGACCCGGGCTTTGGCTTCGCGCAGCGTGATGCCGCGCCGCCGCCGCCGCTGCCACAGCTCTTCGGCGAGCGCATCCCGGTCAGGGGCGGAGCGCGGGTTCATCAGCTCGATATCCTCGAGTGTGAGCGACGCGTCGTCGGCCTGGCGGCGGATCGCGTCGAGATCGCCGAGCAGGATGGGCCGGGCGATGCCCTCGTCGGCCAAGATGCGTGCGGCGCGCAGGATCCGCGGATCGTCGCCTTCGGGGAACACGATACTGGGCGGATCCTGCTGCGCCCGGGAAATGAGCCCGCGCATGACCTGTCGCTCGGGGCCGAGCCGGGCCTCGAGCTCGCTGCGGTACTCCTCGACATCGATGATCCGGCCCGCGATGCCCGATGCGACCGCGGCCCACGCGACCGCCGGCGCCACCCAGAGCAGCACCCGTGGATCGAACGGTTTGGGGATCAAGTAGTCAGGGCCGAACTTCAGTTTGTCGATGCCGTACGCGCGTGTGACCGACTCGGGGACTTCTTCCTTGGCGAGCGCGGCGAGCGCGCGCGTCGCCGCCATCTCCATTTCTTCATTGATCTGCTTGGCGCGGACATCGAGCGCGCCGCGGAAGATAAAGGGAAAGCCGAGCACGTTGTTGACTTGATTCGGAAAATCGGAGCGGCCCGTCGCGACGATCGCGTCGGGCCGCGCCTTCTTGGCTTCGTCGGGCATGATCTCCGGCGTGGGGTTGGCGAGCGCGAAGATCACGGGCTTTTTGGCCATGCCCTGCAACATCTCGCCCTTCACGATCCCGCCCACCGACAGGCCGACGAACACGTCCGCGCCTTGCAGCGCGTCGGCCAGGGTGCGCGCCTTGGTATCCACCGCGAAGCGCTGTTTGAACTCGTCCAGGTCTCCGCGACCGGCGTAGATCACGCCCTTGTGGTCGCACATGACGATGTTGTCACGCCGCACGCCGAGGCGCACGTAGTGCTCCGCGGTCGCGAGCGCGGCGGCACCCGCCCCCGCGAACACCACTGTGATCTTGGCGATGTCCTTGTTGACCAGGATCAGCGCGTTGAGGAGCGCCGCGCCGGAAATGATCGCGGTGCCGTGCTGGTCGTCGTGGAACACCGGAATGCCCAGCGTTTCGCGCAGGCGCTGCTCGATGTAGAAGCAGTCCGGTGAGCGAATGTCTTCGAGATTGATCCCGCCGACCGTCGGCTCGAGCAGCTGGCAGAAACGAATCACGTCGTCGGGATTCTCGGAGCCGACCTCCAAGTCGAACACGTCGATGTCGGCAAAGGCCTTGAAGAGGATGCCCTTGCCTTCCATCACGGGCTTCCCGGCCAGTGCCCCGATGTTGCCCAGGCCAAGGACGGCCGTCCCGTTGGACACGACGGCCACGAGGTTGCCTTTGGCCGTGTAGACGTAGGCATCTTCGGGTCGCTTGGCGATCTCGAGGCAGGGCTCCGCCACACCGGGGGTATAGGCCAGGGAGAGGTCTCGCTGGTCCTTAAACGGCTTTGTGGGCGTGACCTGGATCTTCCCGGGCCGGCCCTGCGCGTGATACTCGAGGGCCTCCTGGCGGCGGCTCGGCGGGACCAAGTACAGAAGTCCTTTTTGGAGAAGGGCTTATGCTAAGCGCGTGTGACGGACACTGTCAAGTTGGAGTCGTGCATGGTAATATGCCGCCGATGCGGAAACGCTCGTTCTGGGTGCGGACGCCGCTTTTCGTCCTGACGCTGCTGCAACTGAGCGTGCCGGGGGCCGTCGCGTGGGCCGACGCCCGGCTCGGCGAATCGAGCGGACCGGCGCACATCGAGTCGCACTCGACCAGCGCCTGTGTAAAGGTTCACCCCGCCGACTGCGCGTTCCATCGTTTCCTGTCGGCGCCGCTCGCGCGAACCCTGGTTGCGGTCGTCAGGATCCGCGACGGGCGGGGCATCACGTGCGCCCCCTCAGTCGCCGAGCGTTCCAACGCAGTTACTCACCTTCGCCTTCCTGGTTCTCGGGCACCTCCGCCACTCTCCTGAGTGACGGCGCCGCGCGTCCGCGGCTGCCGCAATCCCGACACGAATCGTGCGTTCTCGTCTCCTCCAAGAGGAGTGCGTGCGCGCGGGACTTTACCAGGAGAGCGTCATGCATTTTCTCACCATACTTGTGACACTGCTGTCCGCCACCGGCGGCAGAGTGTCGGGCCGTGTTACGACGTCGTCGGGCGCGCCCGTTGCCGACGTCGCTGTCTCGCTTCCCGATCTGCGCCGCTCGACGACGACCGACAGCAGCGGCCGCTACTCGATCGCCGACCTGCCCACGGGCACGTTCACGATCACCTTCCAGCGCATCGGCTACGCTCCGGCGGTGCGGAAGATCAATTCGACCGGCGGCGACGTCAGGGCCGACGTCACCCTCCGCGAAACCATCGTCGAGTTGACGGGCATCCAGGTCACCGCGAGCGCCAATGCGACGAGCGCCCTCGACTCCCCGCAACCGACCAGTGTGCGCTCGGACGAGGACCTCCGCCAAGCGCAGGCCCCGACCCTGGGCGAGACACTCGAGGGTGTGGCGGGAGTGCACAGCTTGAGCACCGGCATCGGGATCGGGAAACCCGTCATCCGCGGGCTCACGTCGAACCGCGTACTCGTACTCGATGACGGCCAGCGGCTGGAAACGGCGCAATGGGGTGACGAGCACAGTCCCAATGTCGAGACCGCGAATGCCGAACGCATCGAAGTGATCCGCGGGCCGGCGAGCGTGCTCTACGGCTCCGATGCGCTGGGCGGCGTGGTCAATGTCGTTCAGAAAGATCTGCCCACGACCGTAGCGGGGCGGGCGTTTGTGCGCGGCAATGTGAGCGCGGCCTATGGATCGAACAACGCCATGAAGGACGGCGCATTCGGCGTCGAAGGCGGATCCCGCAACATCGGCTTCCGAGGCGCGCTGAGCGGGCGCAGCAGCGACAATGCGCATACGCCCGATTATGCCTTGTGGAACAGCGGCAACGAGGCCATCAGCGGCAGCGGTACGGTCGGCACACGTGGCTCGTGGGGGTCGCTGTCGGCCTCGTTTTCCCAGCGCAACGAACGGATCGAGTTGACCGACGAGGATACGGCGGCGACTCCACTGCAACGCATCGCGACGAGTCATGCTCGCGCCGATCTGACGCTGCCGCTTGGCAGCGCCCGACTGGCCGTGTCGACCGGCTACGAACGCAACCGGCGGCGCGAGTTCGAGGACAAAAACGATCCCACCGTCGCATTGGGCCTGCTCACGCAGACCTATCTGACGGACGTGCATTACCATCACGCACCGATCGGGGTGTTTTCAGGCCTGATCGGTTTCTCGGGTGTCCGCAACACGTTCGACAAGTTCGGGGAGGAGACGCTCATCCCGCCCAGCTCGGCGAACAACGCCGCGATCTACATGTTCGAGCAGACCGAGGGCGCGCGCGTCAACGTCTCGATCGGCGCGCGCTACGACTACCGCAAGCTCTCTGTCGATGCCGACACCGTCCTCGGCGTCGCCACCCAGGATCACAGCTGGAGCTCGGTGACCGGGAACGTCGGGCTGCTCATCCATCTCAGCGAGCCGACGGCACTAGTGGTGAACGTCGGTCGCGGATTCCGCGCGCCGTCGTCGTTCGACCTCTACTCGAACGGTGTCCATGAGGGCACGACGGCGTTCGAGCGCGGCAATCCCAATCTCACAACGGAGAAATCGCTCAACACCGATGTGGCATTCCGGGCGCAGTCGACGCGGCTGTCGCTCGAGGTGGGGACGTTCCTGAATCTGGTTCAGGACTACATCTACACCGTGCCCACCGGCACCGTGGACAGCGCTTCGGGATTCGAGATCTTCGACGTCACACAAGGGGACGCGAGCCTCGCGGGATTCGAGGCGGCGCTGCAGTGGCACCCCGTGTCTCATCTGCATCTGCAGGGCACGGCCGACTACGTGCGCGGCCAGAACACCTCCACGCATAACCCGCTACCGAGTATGCCGCCGCTCCGGGCTACGTGGATCGTGCGCCTCGAGGGTGGCGAGCGCGCTGGTGCGAGCCTGCAGCATCCCTATCTCTCGGTCGGCGGTGAGATGAATACGCGGCAGACGCGCATGGATCCTGCAGAGGCGCAGTTCTATGCGGACGCTTTTGGGGGAGCAGGGTATCAATCCCGTCCCTATACGCTCGTGAACTTCGGCGCTGGCGCCGGCTGGGTCGTCGGATCTCGCACGATCACAGTGGATCTCTCGTTGCGCAACGCCTTCAATGAGCGCTACGCGGACTATCTGAGCCGGATCAAGACCAATGCACGGGATCCGGGCATGGGCCGCTCGCTCATCGCGCGGATAACAACGGCCTTCTAAAGTTGCGCTCCACCCACACGTTTCAGTCCTGGCGGTTTTCGGGGGCGTGGCGCTGGCGAGCGCCTGCGGTTCGGACTCGGCGGGGCCACGCCTGCCATCCTGCGGTGCCCGACCGATTCTCCGCTGGCGTATCCCTTGGTGCCGACGATAGCGGCGGCCGAGGCGGTCAACGTCAGCGGCTCGCTGTGGCCCGGCTCCGGGGACTACGTGCGCGTCATGCAGCCGCCGCACAACGCCGCGTTCACGCTGCACTTCAGCGGTCCGGGTGGCGCGCTGGTGTCCCAGGCGGTCGTGCCGCGCCTGAATATCCGGCGAATTCGCTAGGCTGCGATTGACGGGGTGGGGGTCAGGGTGACACAGTCGCGTCGCCCACCCCCAACCTGCGCAGGACCGCCGCGCCGAGCAGCACCAACCCGTACATGCAGACGATCAGCGGCCCGGTGGGGAAGTTGAATACGTACGAGATGTAGAGGCCGAGCAGAGACGCGAGCGTTCCGGTCCCCCAGGAGATCAAGACCATCCTGCGGATGTCGCGTGTGAAGAGGAACGCAACGACCGCGGGCACTACGAGCATCGTGAAGACGAGCAGCACCCCTGCAACGGGCACAGACATCGTGACGGCCACGCCGAACGAAACATAGAACAGGAAGTCCCACACCCGGATGCTCCAGCCTTCCCGCTCCGCCTCATCCGGATGGAAAGAGATCTTGAGGAATTGCTTGCGCAGAAAGAAGTGCAGTAGCCCGAGGCCGGCGTAAGCCGCGCCCTTCTTTAGAATCGTGGGCCACGTGATCCAGATGATCGATCCTTCGAGGACGTCGTGCAGTGCCTCGGCGCCGCGCGGGGCCTTGTCGGCCACGAGGATTGCCGCCGCCGAGGCGACGACGTAGACGATCCCGATGATCGCCTCGTGCGGCACCCGTCCCTTGCCGCGCGTTCGCGTCAGCGCAAACAGCGCAGCCCCGATGCAGGTGAAGAGCAGGGAAAAAATGAACGCCGTCTGGGAGTCGGGCGCGACGCCGTAGAGCAGGGCCACGACGCTGCCCAACCCGGCCATCTGCGCCAGCGACAGGTCGACGAAGATGACTTCGCGCGCGATGACGTGCAGACCCAGGTAGGAGTGAATCGCTACGAGGATCATGCACGCCACGAACGGCGCCAGCATGAATTTCAGCACAATCGGATCTCCCCGAGGTGTTAGCGGCCCGAACTGGCGCTCGCAGCAAACGCCTGCGAGAGAGAAGTGACCAGGGTGTTGATGAGGTCGAAGAAGGTGTTCACGCCGGACGCGCCACCGACGTTGGACGGCACGATCACCGCCTTCGCCCCGGTCCGCTCCGCCACCTGCCGAATCTGGTTGTGGTCGAAGTAGCCGGGCGACAACAGGACCCGCACGTGGCGCTGCTGCATCAGATCGATCAGCTCGCGCACGTGCTTGGGCGTGGGCGGAATGCCGGGCTTGGGCTCGATGTAATCCACACAGGAGATCCCGAATTCGCGGGAGAAGTAGTCCCACTCCTTGTGGTAGCAGGCCATCTCCTGGCCGCGAAAGATCAGAGCCTGCTTCAGCCAGCCGCCCAGCCGTTCGGCGAGGGGGGCGCCTTTGTATCGGCGCTGATTCAAGAACTCGAACAGTTTCCCCTGGCGATCGAGATCGGCCAATGTCTGGCCGCCGAGCAGGGTGACCAGCTCCTCGCCGTAGAGGGCCTTGTAGATGCGGTCTTCAAAATCCTTCTCGCGCGCCGTGAAGTAGTCGGCGTTCTCCGGCGACACGCGCTTCAGCCCCGTCAATATGTTGCGCGCGATCTGGACGCCGTTCAGGGGCTCTTCCCAGATGTGCGGATTACCAAAGACGTGAATATCGCCCTGCGACCGCGAGAAGCTGGCCGGAACGTCGAGCAGCTGGATTCCCGAATAGGCCGCAACGTAGCCGGGCCCGCCTTCTGTGACTTTCGAGTTCCCAGCCTTGTCGAGCAGCGCCGGAACCCAGAGCTCGAGGTCCAACCCGGTCGTGACGAACACGTCCGCCTCGGCGAGCAACGGCACGAAGCTGGGTTTGGGCTGCACGTAGTGCGGATTCTCATCGCCTGTGGCGATCGAATTCACTTGCCCACGATCGCCGACGATCTCACGGGCGATCGCGGCATATGTCGTCAACGACGTTACGACCTTAACCGGCGGGGGAGGGGCCGCCGACCGGGTCACCGGTGGCGTGGCGCCCTGGAGTCCAAGGAGCAGCGAAATGATGTAGAGCATCTCAGTAGGTCTCGTGTTTATGTGGACCGATGGCCCAGACCGCCTGAAGCGCGAACTGGTTGGTGGCAGCAATCCCCGCCACCTTCTCCCATTGGTATTGCGCGCGCAGGAACACCCATTCGCTTTCCCAGAGAGTCAGCGAAGGAATGACTTGCCGAGTGACATCGCCGAACTCCGGCGATTCGACGTAGTTGTACGCGAGGCCGGCGATCCAACGCTGGCCAAGCTTATAGGTGCTGCTGACATAGCCGCCGAGTCGCGCGGGACCCACGCCGGCGATCTGTTTGCGGAACGCGAGGAGCTCGCCGCGCACCGTCCATTCGCGGTACAGGGCCTGGGACGGGGGTCGCCACGTGAGACGGACGTCGACGCCACCTACCCGCGTCCGCAGGGCGGAGTCGGGATTCGTCCCGTACAAGAGGCTGCCGCCCAGCTGCATGTACGTGGACCGGTTGAGTTGCCAGAAATTCAGCACATGCGCGAGATAGGTGGGCCGGCCGCTGTTGCCGAAGAGCTCCTCGTCGCTCGCGCTCCGAGTGACCTGCAGCGTCACCTCGTGTGTGCCGAAACCGCCGAACGCGCGGTAGAGCGACAGGCCGGTGCCGGCCAGCCCGTCCTCACCCAGGTATGTCCTGATCGCGAGCGGGTACTCGGTTTCCGGCACGGCGTGCAGGTGCCAGCGGTTGAGTTCGCCGAACTGCTGCCGGTACTTGCCCAGATCCAGCCTGAGGTGGCCGGGAAGGCCAATCCAGTACGCGTACCCCTCTTCGACACCGACTTCGCCGTTCTCGAGCGAGACAAAGATCTTGGTGTGCGAATACGGATCGAGCGCGGATTGAAATCCGACTTCAAACTCGCGCGGCTCAAAGTTCTCCGTCTGCACGCCGCGAGTGGTTCCGTAGCCCCGCACATCTCCCGTGACGCTGATCTCGGGGTTGAGCTGCGCCTGGTTGCGCTCCCGTCCGATAAAACGACGCGACGACGTGGTGTCGGCAGTTTGCGTGGTGTCGCGCCCGACGGCCGCGGCCGCAGCGGCGCGGAGCGAGGCCAGGTCCGTGTCGGCCGCCACCGGCGCCAGCGGCGCTCGTACTTCACGCGCGAGGGACGCGCGCAGGGAGTCGAGCCGCGCCCGCAGCGCCCTGACTTCGGCCGCCAGCGAGTCCATCTGGCGCTGCGACGGCTGTTGAGCGTTCGCCGTTGCTGCCAAGCACGCTGTGGTGAGCAACGCGCAGAATATGCTTCTCATGGTACGCACCTCTCCGTGTACTGAAGAACTCAAAGACGCTCCGCCCGATTGCGAAGCGCGTCCGCCGCTGTCAGGAGAGGTGCGGGGGCGGGGCTCGAGCGGGAGCGGTGAGTCGAACGACGGCCGCGAGCGAAACGGCCGGCGGCTCGGGGGGGAAGCGGACGACGCCGAGGGGTTCGGGCATCGTGAACGTCTGCTGGGTAATGACGCGACCGCTCGCGTAATGGCACAACGCGCAGCGCAACTCGTCGTGCAAGATCGCGCAGCGCGCATTGTGGCCCGCCTCGTACCCCGGCGGGGCAACGAATGCGTCGCGCGCGTGCGCCAACGTAATCGCGCCGCCGCCGAGGGCCTGAATGGCGATGAACAGGGTGAGCGAAGTGCGCCTGAGCATGGTCTCCTTATACGCCGGGCGGCACCCGGGTGTTGCCACGCGCATAGGCCCGCAGCCGCCGCAGCATCCGGCGATCGTGCCGCAGCGGATCATCCCGCTTCGGCGTTTCGATAACCTTAACGACCTCCCTGAGATTCCCGTCACGCATGATGCGCCGGAACGGCTCCGGCCCAATCTTCCCTTCGGCGATCCATTCGTGCCGGTCGACGCGCGAGCCGCGCGCGGCGCGGGAATCGTTGAGATGCAAGCACTTAAGCAGCGCGAATCCGATCACCCGGTCGAACTCCTCCCATACCGATTCCACCCGGGCGAGGTCGTACCCCACCGCGTCCAGATGCGCGGTATCGAGACAGAATCCCACGCGCGTCCGGATCTCGTCCGGCAGCGCGTTCCGCAGCTCGCGCAGCTCCTCGAATCGCGCGCCCAGCGCCGTCCCCGATCCCGCCGTGCCTTCAATCCACACCTCCGGCGCACCGGGGACCGACGCCAGGCACTCCGCGTAGCCGGACGCATTGCGCTCGAGTCCCGCGACTCGGTCGTCGATGTAGTTCCCCGGATGCGAGACGACCGCGCGCAACCCCAGGGACCGCGATCGCTCGAGCTCCGACGTGAAGCTCGCGATGCTGCGCGCCCGTAACGCCGGATCGGGCGACGCGAGGTTGATCAGATAGCTGTCGTGCGCCACGACGGCTTCCAGGCCATGTCGCGTCACTTCCCGCCGGAACCTTCCAATCATCTCCGCGGCGATCGCCGGCTCGCGCCATTGGTTCGGCGTCTTGGTGAAGAGCTGAATCGCGGTTGCCCGCAGCGCCGCGCCGCGCTCCGGCGCCGCCGCGACGCCGCCCTGGCTCGACACGTGCGCGCCCAGCATCACGCTTCCTCGGTGAACGCGAGCCGCGAAATCAGCGGCACGAAGCGCACGCCTCCGGCGGTGTGCTGCAGCAGGCCATCGCCACCTGCGGGCCGTTCCAGGATGACCAGCTCTTGGGACGCGAGGTCACCGATGGGAATGACCAGGCGGCCGCCCGGCGCGAGCTGCGCTGGCAGCGGCTCCGGAACACGCGGCGCCGCCGCGCCAACGATAATGCGGTCGAATGGCGCCTGCTCCGACCATCCCTGGGCGCCGTCCCCCAGGCGGGTTTCGATGTTCGTGAGGCCGAGGCGCCGAAACCGTTCTTCCGCCTCGACGAGCAGATCGGGCAGCCGTTCGATGGTAAAGACTTTGCCGCCGGACGCGAGGTAGGCGAGAATCGACGTTTGATAGCCTGAGCCGGTCCCGATCTCCAGAATCCGGTCGGTGCGTCTGGGCTGGAGGCGCGCGGTCATGAGCGCAACGACGAACGGCTGCGAAATCGTTTGCCCGCTGCCGATGGGCAGGGGCGCGTCATTGTAGGCGTCGCCCGCGAGATGGGGCGGCAGGAACCACTCGCGCGGCGTCCAGCGCATCGCCGCCAGCACGCGCTGATCCCGAATGCCGCGCCCCGCCAGCTGGCGCATGACCATCCGAGTGCGGGGACCGCGGGTGGTTGGGGCGGGATGCGCTTGCCGAGGCATTGGCTGAACTATACCTTGGCCCCGCCCCCACCGGGGATTCAGTCCAGCGTCTTTTGGAATCGTCTCACCGATAGCGCAATCAGGACCGTCGCGAACAGCACCAAGATCAGCATCTCCTTCCACAGCTCCGTCAGGCCGACGCCCTTGAGCAGAATGCCGCGCAGCACCTTGAGAAAGTGCGTGAGGGGCAGAAACGCGCCGATCCACTGGAACACCGCCGGCATCGCCTGGCGGGGGAACATGAAACCCGAGAGCAGGATGTTCGGCAGGACAAAGAAGAAGCTCGCCTGCATCGCTTGCTGCTGCGTGCGCACCAGCGTCGAGACGAAGAGTCCGAGCGCCAGGCTTGCCACGACGAACACGAGCGCGATGCCGTACAGCAGCAGCACGTTGCCCGTGAGCGGCACGTCGAACACGAATCTGCCGAGCAGCAGCACCGTGGTCATCTGGACCAGTCCGACGCCGACGTAGGGCGCGATCTTGCCGAGCATCAGCTCGGTCTTGGTGATTGGTGTGACGATCAGCTGCTCGAGCGTGCCGCGTTCGCGCTCGCGCACGATCGCCATCGCGGTCACCAGCACCATCGTGATCGTCAGGATCACGCCGACGAGCCCGGGGACGATATAGTTGGGACTGCGGAGTCCGGGATTGTAGCGGGGCCTGATGCGCGTCTCGAGCGGCAGGGCAGGGCTGCGCGCCGCCGCGGACAGGATGGCCAGGTTGCGGACCTGCGCGACGCCGGCGGCGGCCGCGAGCGCGGCCTGAGACGACAGTGGATCCGACGCGTCCACGATCACCTGGATCGTCGCCGTCGTCCCGCGCGCCAGGTCGCGGGGAAAATCGTGTGGAATCGTGATGCCGGCCTGGGCATCGCCGCGCGCGATCCAGGCGTCCAGCGCATCGCGCCCATCGACCTGTGCCACGATTCGGAAATTGCCGGTGTTTGCGAATGCCGCGATCGCCTCGCGGCTCGTCGGCGTCCGCGATTCGTCCAGCACGACGGTCGGGATGTGGCGCACGTCGGTCTGGATCGCGAAGCCGAACAGCAGCAGCTGAATCACGGGGATGCCGGTCATGATCCCGAGGGTGAGGCGGTCGCGGCGCATCTGAATGAATTCCTTGCGAAACATCGGACCGAAGCGCCTCACGTCTCTTGCTCCCGCTCGTCGCGCTCCTGCAGGATGATGAACGCGTCCTCGAGATCCTTGCCGCCGACCTGCCTGGCGACGTCGGCCGGCGTTCCGAGCGCGATCAGGTGGCCCTGGCTCATGAGCCCGATGCGTCCGCAGCGGCCCGCCTCGTCCATGTAATGCGTCGTGACGATGACCGTGGTGCCCTGCTCGGCCAGTGTGATGATCGTGCTCCAGAACCCCCGCCGTGCCGCGGGGTCCACGCCTGCCGTCGGCTCATCGAGGAAGAGGACCGGCGGCCGGTGCATCATCGCGCAGGCGAGCCCAAGCCGTTGCTTCCAGCCGCCCGAGAGCGTCCCGGCGAGCTGGTTGAGCCGGCGATTCAGCCCCAGGAAACTCACGACTTCGGCGACGCGCCCGCGCCGGCTCGGGCCCTCGAGGCCGTAGATACCGGCAAAGAAGTCCATGTTCTCGGCGACGGTCAGGTCTTCGTACAGTCCAAACCGCTGCGACATGTAGCCGATGCGCGCTTTGATGAGGTCGGGGGATTGCGCGACGTCCACACCGGCGACGATGGCCGTGCCCTCGGACGGCGCGATCAAGCCGCATAACATGCGAATCGTCGAAGTCTTGCCCGAGCCGTTGGGGCCGAGCAGGCCGAAGACTTCGCCTTCGGCGATTGTGAGGTTGAGATCCCGGACCGCCACGAGGGGGCCGTAACGCCGCGTCAGGTGGCGCGTCTCGACGGTGACTGCAGAATCGATCACGGCAGCAGCGGTATCTCCACCCGGACCGGCATGCCGGCTTTGAGCCGTCCGCCCGCGTCGTTCGTCGTGACCTTGATTCCGAACACCAGGTCGGCGCGCTCGCGCTCGGTGAGGGCGGCGCGCGGCGTGAACTCCGCGCGCGGCGCGATTTCACTGATTCGGCCCGCAAACGCCGAGTCCGGATATCCGTCCACGCGAATCCGCACGTCCTGGCCGGTCTTGAGCCGGGCGATGACGCGTTCGCCGACGTAGGCGCGAATCCAGGGTGCGCGCACGAGGCCGATGGAGACGACCGGCACGCCGGCCGCGATCACCTCGCCGCGCTCGGCGAATCGCGTCAGCACGATGCCGTCAGCAGGCGAGAGGAGCACCAGCTGATCGCGGATCGATTCCGTCACCTCCACCGCGGCGTGAGCCGCCTGCGACTCTCGCACTGACGCGCGCACGGCCTGCAGCCGGGCAGCGGCGGCGGCCGCCGCCGACTGTAAGCGTTCCAGCTCCTGGGGCGATGCGATCCCCTGCGTAGCGAGCACGCGGGCCCGGGCCAGATCGTTCGCGGTGCGCTGGCTGTCCGCCTCCGCGGCCCTGATCTCCGCGGTTCGCGTGGTCGCGGCCTGTGCCAGGGCGCGCCGTTGTTTGATCAGGGCGGCGAGGCCGGGTTGGTCCAAAACCGCCACGGTGTCTCCGGTACGCACGGAGTCGCCTTCGTCCTTCAGGAGACGCTGCAGCCTGCCTGACGCGAGGGGACTAAGGCGGACTTCGCGAATCTCGACCGTGCCGGCTACGGTCAGGGTGTCGCTGGACGCGCTGCACGCCGCGAGCAGCGCGGCGGCGAGCGCTACCGCCGCTGGCGTGGAGAGCGCAGCCAATTGCCGGGATCCAGCGCGATGCCGCCCTGGCCGCGGATCTCAAAGTGTAGGTGCGGGCCTTCGTCGCTCGACTCACCACCGACGTGACCGATCACCTGGCCGCGAATTACGCGATCGCCCTGGCGGACGGTCGCATCGTGCAGGTACGCGTAGAACGTGTAGTAGCCGCCGCCGTGATCGATCAGGACCGACGTCAGATAGAGGCCGAGCGGTCCCGCGAGGCTCACCGTCCCGGCCTCGACCGCGCGCACGGCGGTGCCCACCGGCGCCTTGATTCCGATCCCGTGGCGCGGAATGCGGGTGTTGTTCGGGCCGGTCGTGGTGCCGAAGGGATAGATGATCGAGCCCTCGACCGGCCAGTCGAGCAAACCGAGGCTGGCGGTCGTGATCGTCCCCGTCGTCGCCGTCGTGACGCCGCGCGATTCGGCCTCGCGCCGGGCGCGCTCGAGGGCTTCGATGCGGTCGTTGAGGCCGCGCTCGTCGCGCTCCAGCCGCGACAGCCGCTGCTCGGCCTGGCGCGCGTTGCGGCGCGTCTCGCGCAGGTTCGTTTCCCGCTCCCGCTCGAGCGCGAGATAGCGGCCCAGCTCATCGGTCCGCTCGCGCCGCCGCCGTGCCAGCGTCTCGCGGGCGTCGACGAGCAGCTGCCGCTGCCGCGCCACGCGGTCGCGCAGCTTGTGCATGTCGTTGGTGAGCAGCCGGTCCTGCCGGCTCACGAGATAGAGGTACTTGTAGCGCGACAACAGGTCGCCGAAGCTCTCCGCGGCGAGCAGCACCTGCCAGCTGTACAGCGGGCCGCGTTTGTAGATGTCCACCAGCCGTCGCTCGAGGACGGCGCGCTTCTCGAGCAGCGCATCCTGCGCGATCAACAGGTCGATGGTGATCTGGTCGATCTGCGTTCCCAGCCCGGTGATCTGGCGGTCCAGCTCGTTGACGATCCGGTTGGTCGTCAGCTTCTGCGATTCGATGTTCGCGATTTCATCGGAGAGCGAGTGTGCCTGGGTGCGGAGCCGCTCGAGCTCTTGCTCGACTTCCGACCGCTCGCGCTTGATGCCCTCGAGGCGTCGCTGGTTGTCCTGCATCTGCTCTTGGTAGGTGGGGCGCTGACCAAGAAGGGGAAGGGGGACGAGGGACGGGGGAAGGGTGATGCACGCGACGATCATCGTGCCGAGTAGTACCCGTCCCCCTTCCCCCGTCCCCCGTCCCCGTTTCATACGCGCTTCAAATGCCTGCCAACGCTCAGCGAGCTTCCGAACAATCCAATCAACGCTCCGAAAACGACGATCGCGGCCGCTTGCTCCTGGGTGAAGAACGCCGATTGGAGCAGATAGCGGTTGATCAGCGCGTAGGCCCCGAACGACAAACCAATTGCTACACCGCCGCCCAATAACCCCTTGATCGCGCCCTGCAGCAGGAACGGGCGGCGGACGAAGCCGTCGGTCGCCCCCACCAGCCGCATGATGGCGATTTCACGGCTGCGCTGGAGGACCGCCATGCGGATCGTCGTGCCGATGATGATGATCGCGACCACGGCGAACGCTGCCCCCACCACGATGCCCACGGCCGCGGCGAGCCCGCGCAGGCGGTCGAGTTTTTCGACCCAGTCGCGCCCGAAGCGCACGTCGTCCACGAACCCGAATCCGCGCAGCCGCTCGGCCACGGCGCTGACGTGGTCGGTATCGCGGAAGCCCGGTTTCAATTTCACTTCGATCGAGGCGGGCAGCGGATTCCGCTCCAGCTCCTGCATGACGTCCCGCAGCTCGACCAGCTCGGCGCGGGCGCGGGCGAGCGCGTCATCCTCCGACACGTAGTTGGCCGACTGCACCTCGGGGAACGCTTCGATGTCCTTGAGCGCCTGCGCGGTGGCTTCGATCGGGGCGCCCGGCAGGAGATAGGCGACGACCTCGACCCGCTCTTCGACGCCGTGCAGCGCGTCCTGCAGGTTGATGACGACCAGCCCGAACAATCCCAGCACGAACAGCGAGAACGCGATCGTCGTGACCGACAGCACCGAGAGGAGCGGGGCGCGCTTGAACGTGAGCATCGCTTCCCGGAAGGTGAGGTTCATTGCACGGCCGCCTGATCGCCCGCCCCCCCGGCTTCGTCCACGGCCGAGTCGTACACGAGTGCGCCTTCCTGCAGCTCGATCACGCGATACGGCGCCTGACGCACCAGGTCGAGATCGTGGGTCGCCATCACCACCGCGGTGCCGCTGGCGTTGATGTCGCGCAGCAGCTGGAACACGCCGCGCGTCGCGCGCTCATCGAGGTTCCCCGTGGGCTCGTCGGCCAGGAGCACCGTCGGCTCGTTCACGAGCGCCCGCGCGATCGCGACGCGCTGCTGCTCGCCGCCCGACAGCTCGCGGGGGTAGGCCTGTGCCTTGGCCGCGAGACCGACCTGCGTCAGCACGCGCATGACGCGCGCCGGAATCGTGGAGGAGCGCGCCCCGGTGACTTCGAGCGCGAACGCGACGTTCTCTTCCGCCGTCCGGTCTTCGAGCAGCCGGAAGTCCTGAAACACGATGCCGAGCTTGCGGCGCAGCATCGGGACGTCGCGGGGGCGCATTTCGTTGACGTTGTATCCCGAGACGCGCACCTCGCCCGACGTGGGGCGCTCATCGGCGTAGATCAGCTTCATGACCGTGGATTTGCCGGCGCCGGAGTGCCCGGTGAGAAAGGCGAACTCGCCCTTGGCGACGTGGAAGGAGACGTCCTTCAGCGCCAGGCCGCCCTTGGGGAAGGCCTTGAAGACGTTGGTGAATTTGATCATCTAGTGCCGCGCCAGAGCCTGGGCGAAGTCCGCGATGAGATCATCGGGATCCTCCAGTCCCAGGGAAAATCTCAGGAATCCGTCCGGTATGCCAGCCTGCGCCCGCTGTTCCGCCGTCAGGCTGGCGTGCGAGGTCAGTCGCGGCTCGGAGACGAGCGTCTCCACACCGCCCAGACTGGGGGCGTGCGCCGCGATCGTCAGCGCCTTGAGGAACCGCTCGACGGCCCGGACGCCGCCCTTCAGCTCGATGCCCAGCATGCCGCCGAAGCCGCCCAGGATGCGCTTGGCCAGCTCGTGATCGGGATGCGACGGCAGGCCAGGGTAATGGACCTTGGAGATTGCGTCCTGCTTCGCGCACCACTCCGCCACGGTCAGGCCGATCTCGTTTTGCCGCCGCACGCGCACCGTCAGGGTGCGCATGCCGCGGTCGATCAGCCAGGCGGCGAACGGATCGATCGCCTGTCCCCACACCTGCATGAGCCGCCGCACCTCATCGACGACCTGGTCGGTTCCGGCCACGGCCCCGGCAATGACGTCGGTGTGCCCGTTCAGGTATTTCGTCGCGGAGTGGATGACGAGATCGGCGCCGTGCTCGAGCGGCCGGAAATTGACGGGGGACGCGAATGTCGAATCGACGATGAGGGCGAGTCCTTCGGCCTTGCAGACGGTGGCGACGGGCTCGAGATCGATCACGCGCAGCAGCGGGTTTGTCGGCGTTTCCAGGAACACGGCGCGCGTCGTCTTGCGCAACGCGCGCTTCCAGGTGCGCTGCTGGGTCGGATTTACGAAGGTGACGTCGATCCCCAGCTTCCCAAACTCTTCGCGGAACAGCCGGAACACGCCGCCATAGATCCATTCGCTCGCCAGCAGGTGGTCGCCGGGACGCAGGACCGCGAGGTGGGCAAGCGCCACCGCGCCCATGCCGCTCGCCACGAATAGCGCGGCGTCGGCGCCTTCGAGCAGCGCCAGCTTCTTGCCGATGTCGACTTGATTCGGGTTGTTGCCGTACCGGGTGTAGAGGACCTCGGCCGTCGACCCGACGGGATTCGTGAACGTGGAGCTTTGGTAGAGCGGGGGAGCGATCGCGGACCAGTCGGCGCGCGCCTTGGGGTCGCCGTGAATCGCGCGGGTGGACAGCCCTAAACGGCGGCGTTTCACGCCGCGGTGAGTCGGATGGAGCCTCCCGGAATGCGTGCGGCCAGCCGCCGCTCGACCAGCTCATCGAGCAGCGCCGGGGCCGGCTCGCTGGCGCCGAGCCCCTCGAGCGCTCCGTCGGCGCGCTCGCACAGCACGGCGAGCCCGGCGCCGGCGAGGACCGGTTCGATCGCCTCGCGGTGGGCGTCCGTCAGCCCGCGCAGCAGCAGGACTCTGACCTTGTCGCGGACCAGCTTGGCGACGATCTCATCCGCGCACGAATAGTCGAGGCACCCCACGCCCGTGAAATCCATCACGGCGATGGTGCCTGGAGGAAGATCCCGCTCGATGTTTTCGCGAACCGCCCGACCGGTGGGTCGCGTGACGAGGTCGGTGTAAAAACCGGCGACTGCCTGCTGCAGCACCGCGCTCACCATGATATGAGGAATCACTTCCGTGACGGCCCTTTCTCCGACGCTTGCTCCGGAATGATGAGCAGAACCTGCGACCCGGGGAACGCGGGCAACCCGTCTTTCAGCGGGACGTCGTCGTCCCAGCCCGGCACGATCGCGATCCGGGCGGTGCCGCTGCGGATGGCGACTTTGCCTTCCCAGCGGGCGAGGTAGCGCCGGATGCCGGCGAGTCCCTGGCCGCGGCCCGGATCGCGGAACCGGCTGACGCCCTGAATCAGCGCCGCTTCCAGCGCCGCGGCATCCCCCCAGCGCTCACCGAATCGCTTGGCCTGCGTGGGTTCCAGGGAATGCCGGAAACCGACACCGGCGTCTGCGACCGCGATCACCACCACACGGCGCGCCAGCTTGCGCCGCCAGTTGTACGCCTGCACCGCGACCCAGCCGCCGGTGCCGGCGTGCTCCACAATATTCTGACAAGACTCCGAAAGCGCCATAGCGAATCCCATGGTCGCTTTCGGATCGAGTCCCAACTCCGAGCTGAGGATGGCGGAGGCGCGTTGTTGAATCGTGCTCACGACCGCGTGCACATCCTCGGCGGCGCGCACCGGTGTCACGGGCAGCAACACCTCGCTCTCCCCGGCGACCTTGGTCTTCGGCACCTTGCCGTGTACCTCGAACAGGTTCCCCGCTTCACGGAAGAATCCGGCGCGCGCCCAGTAGCTCACGACGTCGGGGTTGGCCGGTGCCGTCAGCAGCGGGCGCTCGCCCGCGCGGCCCGCCGCCTCACCGGCGGCGAGCAGGCCGACCAGTCCGTACGGTGACGCCCACTCGGCGGCATGCGCATCGAACAGCAGTCGTTCGCCTCCGCCTCCGGCTCCTCCATCCGCGGCCTGAGCATACGCCGCCGCGAATTGGTCGAAGGAGCGGTCGTCGAACTGCGTGGGGACTTCGATCAGACGCGTCATGCCACGGAGAGCTTGCCCAGCAGGTGATCGCGCAGGCCGGTCGCGCCGCGGTGGCTCAGATTGCGCGCGCCGAGCTGCGTCCCGGTGCGGAGGGCAGCTTCGAGATTCGCGCCACCGATCAGCATCGCCGCTACGGCGCCGCCAAACACGTCACCACAGCCTGTTGGATCGACCACCTGGTCGAACGCCGGCGGATGCATGGCCGGAGCCGGAATCAGCTCCGTGCGGACCGGATTGCCCGCAAAGTAGGCGGCGCCCCGTTTCCCCAGCGTCACGCACAGGGCGGTGCACCCTTGCCGCAGAGCATCCGCCGCGATCGCCAATGGATCGGGTCCCAGCTGGCCCATCTCATCCTCGTTCAGCTGCACGACGTTGAAGCAGCCGAACCACGCGGGCGCCTGCGGCAACGCACGCGGGACGCGCAGGCCGTTCGGTTCTTTCCCGAGGAAGAGGCTGTGCAGGTCGGCGTACATGAAACGCGGGAATCCGCGCCGCAGCAGCTGCGCGGTCTCGAGATTCATTTCGTAGCCGGAAATGAAGTTGAGATACAACGCGTCGAGATCCTCGACGAGCGGTCCCAGCTCGGCCCACGTCCACGGCGGGACGCCGCCGGTCATCTGCTCGCAGCGCCGCTCCGTCGATTCGTAGCGGAGCGTGACGCGATTGTTGGGCTCGGGGACTTCCAAAAAACGTGCGGCGCGCGGCGTGTGGCGTATGCCACGAAGAAACTGGTTGGCCTTGGCGGCGAGATCTCGGCCCACCTTGATCAGCGGGACGATCTCCCAGTCATCGCCCAGCGTGGCGTCGAGGGCGGCCAGTGCGTAGGAGATGCCGCCCCATTCCTGGACCGCGGGCTGCACTGGATCGCGACCATAGATGGTGTCCCACACCATCGACCCGATGACGCCGAGTCGCTTCAGCGCAAACCCCAGTGCTGTTGGATGAACACCGCCGCGGCACCGTAGACCCCTGCCGTGCCGGGCAGGGTGCCGGGCACGATCTTGCAGGCTTCCCAGGCGGGCTTGAACGCGCGGCGCTTGACCTCGCTGCGCAGCGGGTGGAAGAGCTTGTCGCCGGCCTGGGTAACGCCGCCGCAGATCACGACGACTTCAGGGTTGAAGATGTTGAGGAAGCCCGCTACCGCCGCACCCAGCAGCGAGGCAGTCTCGTGCACGACCTCGAGCGCCCATTCGTCGCCGTCGTTCGCCGCCTCGTACACGATTTGCGCGGTGATCTTGGTGAGGTCGCCCTTCACGTACTGCGACAATGACGTCTCGGCGCCCGACTGGATCCCTTCGACCGCCCGCTCGGCGATCGCCGGTCCGGCCGCGTACGCCTCGATGCAGCCGTAGTTGCCGCATTTGCAGCGGCGCCCGTTCGCATCGATCGATACGTGCCCGAATTCGCCCGCCACGTCGGTCACGCCGTGGTAAATCGCACCATCGATGATGATCCCGCCACCAATCCCGGTGCCGAGGGTGAGACCGATGACGTACTTCGCGCCGCGCGCGGCGCCGCGCCACCATTCGCCGAAGATCGCGCAGTTGGCATCGTTGTCGAGCGTCGCGGGCAGGCCGAGGCCCTCGCTGACGCGATCGCGCAGCGGCATGTTCGTCCAACCGAGATTGGGCGTGAGCAGTACGACGCCGGTCTTCGTGTTGAGCGGGCCGGGCGAGCCGATTCCGACTCCTGCTACCTTCTTGTCCGATTCGGCGATCGACGCCTTCGCGAGCTTGACGATGCGCGCGGTAACCGCGTCGGCCCCCTGGGCGGCCATGGTCGGCTCGGAGACGACGCCATGAATCTCCGAGCCGTCCTCGGCGAGGACTCCGGCGACGAGATTCGTTCCTCCAACGTCAACGCCGACGACGTAGCGCACCAAGTTCCTCGATTGCCGTAATCACGGCGTCCGCTGTGAGCTCGCGCATACACCGGTGATGACCCAACGGGCACTGCGGCGGGCCGTGCGCGGAGCAGGGCCGGCACAGCAGTCCGTCCACTCCCAGCGCCATATCGCCGGCACGCACCGGCCCAAACCCGAACTCAGTGACGGTGGGGCCGAACAGCGCGACGATCGGCGTCCCCATCGCCGTCGCCAGATGCAGCGGTGCGCTGTCGTTGGTCACCAGCACCTGGGCTTTCCCGATCAACGCCGCCGACTGCCGCAGGGTGAGCCGCCCGCACGCGTTGACGGCCCAACGGCTCGACGGCCCGACGGCCGCAACGATCTCATCCCCCAACCCGACATCTGCAGACCCACCGACCACCACGATCGCAATGTGATCTGCCAATCGAGCGGCCAGCTCCGGGTAGTACGGCCAGCGCTTGCTCCCCCAGATGGAGCCTGGTGCGAGGGCGATGAACGGCTCTACGCCCTTGCCGAGCGTCTCTAGCAGCTCGGTTACGGCCTGATCGTCCCCCGCCGTGGGCCGCAGCTGGGGAGGATAGACCGCCGAAGCGCCATTCGCGAGGGCCAGCAGGCGGTCGGTTTCGTGGGCCCCCCCGGTTCGAGGCTTGGGGCGGGCCTCCGTATAGAGGAAAGACCAAGGCCCCGAAAACCCGATCCGTGAGGGAATCCGGGCCAATAACGCCACGGCAGCCGTGCGCAGCGATCGATGCGGCAGGTAGGCGCGCTCGTACCGCTCGCCCTTCAAGCGTCGCGCCAGACGGCGCGCGCCCGCCCAGCCGCCGTCGGCACCTCGTTTGTCATAGGGAATCACCTTCGCCACCGCCGGGTGGGTTTCCAGCAGCGGCGCCGCGAGTGGCGTGGTGACGACATCGACGGGGCCATGCCGGGCCGCAAGCGCGGAGAGGAGCGGCGTCGTCAGCACGACGTCGCCAAGGAATGCCGTTTGGATGACGAGGGTCGGCATGCTTTGACGGGCTCAGCGACGGATGCGGCGAATCTCGCTCAAGAACACGAGTCTCACGGAGACCGCGAGACCCTTATTGCGAACCGGCCAGGTGAGCTCCGAATGCCCGGTGAAATAGTACTGCATCTGCGGGATGACGGCGACCCGGCCGACGCTGAACTGCACGGCGAGACCGGGAGCGGCAAAGAATTCCCTGGAATGCGCGGAAATCTCGCCCGCGGCCGGGCGGCCCCGTTGCGCGAACCGTACCATGCCGAGACCGATGGTCGGCCGGATTTCGATTGCGCCACCGGCGGCCGGGATCTGCACATCGAGATCCGTCGCGAAGACCTGCGCGCGGTTCAGAACATCGGCTGGTCCTGCTGGCGGTGGCGCGAATTCCGTCGTCGTCGTGCCCCGATAGTAGATCCAGCGGAAGCCGACATAGACGATGCGCCCGGGTGCGACCCCCAGCACCAATCCGGCGCCCTCCCGATACGGACCACTGGTGCCGTAGCTGGCAACGACGCCGACCTGGAGCTCCCCGAGCTGCGCGACGAGGACAGTTGGAACGACACACAGCAGGGAGGCGAGCAGATATTGCCTCACACACCATCCTTCGTGACCCGCGCGACCCGGCGCCGCAGCTCACCGACAGGCGGGAGCAGCCGATCGAGCGTCGCCTCGTCCGCCACCCAGGTGGCGTTGCCGGCCATAAACACGAGATCGACGAGCGGAATCAGCGAGGTTGAACCGGTGAATACCACCGCGACCTCGCCGTCCATGAAGATCCCGCGGTAGTCCTGGTTTTGCGACCCAACCAGCGCGAAGCTCGCGGCCTTCGGGTTGTTCTGGATCGGTGCCAGGAGCTGGTCGGCGATCTGCTGCAGAGAATCGGTCAGAGCACGCGCGTCCCGGTGTTCGGTTTCGCCGCGCTCGTAGGTCGCCTCCCGATAGCGCAAGTATGTGTCCATGAATCGACGCCACTGCGGCGCTGAGGTCACGCCCCGCCAGAATTCACCGGTCGCGAGAAACTGCACCTTCTGGTGCAGTTTCGGCGGATCCGTGGCGACCGGCGCAGCGCGCCCCGCGGTGGACCGGCCCGCGTCCGTCACCGTGGCCATGATCGCCGGCGCGAAGGGGTAGAGTTTCAACAGGAATGGCGTGGCGCTCACCTGCGTCGCCCATCGCTCGGCGCGACTGGCGAAGCCGTGCTGATCGACGGGCAGGGCGTACAGCCCCACATACAACGCCCCCCCGGCGCTCCCGATCGGCTCGGCGAGCGCACGCCGCACGAGCAGCAGCCGGGCCAGCAGCTCGTGCGCCCGCACCATTTGCGGAAAGCCGGCGCTCGGGGCGTTGGCCTGTGCCGGCGCGATGACGAGCACAGTGGCCCCGCGCAGCGACGCGCCCACGAGCAGCGAGCCATAGAGGGTCGCGTTCCAAAGCGAGTCCGGCACCTTGATGACCGAGCCAGGCGGCATCAGCGAGTACAGCAATGCCTTTGCGGCATTGAGCGACTTCGACAGGTATCCTGTCTCGTTGAAGAGCGCCATGGCGCGAGAGTGGAATGCGCTGCCCACCGCGTCCGGGGCCATCGCGATTCGGTCGAACGTGGCGGCGGGCGGTGCGAGCCGCAGCGGCGCGGGGATGTCCTCGGGCCGTAAGCCTTGGCTTGTGAGCAGGTCGCGGGCGGCCTGCTTGAGCTGCAGGAGGATCGGTCCCTGCATCAGCAGCGAGCGATCATCCCAGCGCGGGCCCAGATAGTACTGGCCCACGCCCATGCCGGTGAGAATGCCAACGCCCGCAAACGGATCGTCCTCGCTCACGTCTCGAAACGCGATCTTGCGATGATCGCGCATCACGTCGTCCGGGTAGCCGAACACGCTCGAAATCAGGCCGCCACTCCAGAACGACGCATCCACCCGATTGGTGATGTTGATGTGCACCTTCACGCGGTTGCGCAGCCAGGCTTCGCCGTACTCGCGGGTCTCGGCCTGCAGCACGCGCGACCGCCGCACCGCCTCGCGCAGTCGTTGCAGCGCGCGCCCGAGCCGATCGACATCCGCACGCGTGCTATAGGGAAGGTTCGCGTTCGCCTCCAGCGGGTCCTCGAGGACCGTCATCAGGGAACGCGCCTTTCCCTGCTCGTAGTAGTGCTCGTCCAGGAAGACGAAGAAGAGCGGGAGCGTGCCGGTCGAGTCGTAGCGCTCGACGCGCTCCGCCAGCGTCGTGAGATAGCCGTCCACGACCTGTGTGAGCGAGGCGACATCGAGCGTGCCTCCCTGCTTGACCGCCGGGAAGTCGTGGACCCACAGCACGTGATAGTTCCGGGTCTCGCGAATCATCCGGAGCAGCTCCCAATGGAACTGCAGATTCGTGACGTAGGTGAGCTTGTTGTGTTCGGTGAACGTCACCCCCGTCACGCGTTCCAGCAGGGAATCGAGCTCCGCCTGCTCGTCGTGCTCTTCGGGCAGCAGTCCGTACTGCAGGGGCAGCCACACGAGCCGAGGATCATCCCACTCCTTTGCGGCGGCGTTCCGCTCCGCTTCGAGGATGTCGGTCAAACGCTCGAAGACGTAGAGCACATCTTCCGTTTTCGCTGCCGCCACGACGCCGGACCCCGTCACCCAGCGTCCGAAGCGTCCGCGCGCCGCGATGCCCAGGCCGTCCAGGGTGTCGTTGCGCTTCTTGCGCCCGAGCAGCCGGTCATAGGGGATGAGGATCTCCTCGAGCAGAATTCGGCGGGCGGTGCGCGCCAGCGTTCGACCCGTGGCGTCGTTGCCCGCGGCCACGGCGAATGCGTGCTCCAATTGCGCGTGGAAGAATGCCACTTCGCCCTCGGCGCTGTGCTGCGCGAGTCGCGAGTGCAGCGTCTCCACGTAGCGGGCGGTGCGGGCCAGCGCGACGGCCCCGTTGCGTCCGTCCTGATCGAGGAACGGGACCACCAGCTTGCGAACCCAGGTAGCGGACATCGCGAGGCTGTCGAGCTCCGCCCGGAGCACGCGATTGGCGGGCGTGTGCGACGCGGGAATCTGAAACGGCGCCGCCACGACGACATAGTCTTGGATGGGACGGTTGCGGCCGGCGAGGGGATCGCCGAGCGGCGCGGACACACCCAGCATGAAGCTGCGCCCGATCGGATACCAGTCCAAGCGCAACAACGTGCCGCGAGTGAGAAACCCGCCGCGCCGGATCGGCGAGTGCACCGTAAGCAGCAAATCGAAGCGTCGCTTGGGGAAGTTGTAATCGGCTCCGACGCCGGCGCTGAGATAGGGAACCTGCAGCATCGCTCGCGCCCCAGCGTCCGCTTGGTTACCGCGGGCGCCGAAATATCCCTCTAGTCCGAATTCGGCGAGTTTCGTGACGGGGTTGAGCGGGGCGCGGTAGCCGCCGGCCCACCCCCGAATCAGGAGATCGTCGGAAGCTCGGCCGAGATACGCACCGCCACCCAAACCCAGCTGCCAGTGCCAGCGCAGGGGTTGACCGAGAGAAACGGTGCGGCCGCCGACTTCAGGCGCGCGCACGGACTGCGCGCGCGCCGCCTGCCCGAGCAGGAGACCCGCGACCGCAACGCAGAGACTGCAGCGAGCCACAATGTCCTTTGCCAGGGTCCTGTGATCTACGGCTCTAGCCAATTCTCAGCAAGGACGGCATCGTGACGCCATGCTTCGAGCGCTCCTGCTGATCTCGAGCATGGTGTCGACCCAGGACACGCTCCCTCCGTGGTTGGGCGGCATTACGATGTCGCTCGGGCAACCGCCCCGCCGTCACGTGTACGCTCACGCCGGCCTCGGTTTCGACGCGGGCCGCGGCACGAAGTTCGAGCCCGACCCGATCCTGGTCGGTGGGTTCGGGATCACCAAGGATCTCTCCAACCCGGTCACCAGCGTTCTCGCGGGATCGTTCGAGACGTTTCTGAGCGCGCGCGGCACCCTGGTCGATGGCGGCGCGCGGGCCTTCGTGCTCAGTACCGCCCTGCGCTTGTCGGCCGGCGTCGAGTATCGGGCACGAGACGAGGAGCTTCGGCCGTTTTTTGGTCTGACGATGCCCGTCCGCCGCGGCGGTGTGTTTGGCGGAGGCACACTGCTGCGCGCGGAGTTTGTTGCTCGCGGGCAGGGCATCGGGCGGCTGAGCGTGCTGGTTCCGATCGCTCAGCCTAGGGCCGGTCGCACTCGGCCGCGGACGGACCGGATCGACATCGCGGTGCGCCAGGCAGCGACGTTGGCCAGGCCTGCGGCGGCGGCGACGCTCGACTCCGTCTTCGTGAACATTCGCGCCGGCGCGCTACGGATCGATGAACTCCTCGTTCCGGGCCTCGACGTGCCGGGTTCCGATCCCGAACAGGCGCTCGCGCCCCTCATCGCGCGCCTCCGGACCGCGCCGCCCTTCCTTCGACCCGACACGAGGCAGGGCCTCGACGTCGACGCGACGGTCCGGTTCTATCACGCGGAGGTGGCGCGGGCATTCTCGATCGCGGCGTCGGGTCACGCGATGGCACTCGGCACGTCCACCGCGCTCGGGGATACGCTGGCGGCGCGCGCCCGGGCGGTGCTGCTGGAGCACGCGCTGTTTCCCTTCAACCGTCTCCTGGGCCAGAAGAAAAGCGCCGAGACCTTCAGCGGATTGAGCGTCCACGCCCGCGGCACCTTCGCCCGCGAGCTCGTGGCGCTCGTGTCGTTGCCGCCCGAGCGCGAAGCCGCGGTCCAGTACGTGTTGCAGGAGCTGCTGGCGGCCATCGACGCGGTACGGGCCCGCGCCGAGCGCACCTGGCGGGACAGCCGCCTGGTCTGGCTGCCGCTGCAGCTCGCGCTGCGTCCTGAAGATCACGACACCCAGGAAAAAATCGACCGGCTGGTCGAGCGTGCGGTCGGCCGTTCGTTCACGAACGGGAACCGGGTCTGGTACATCGTCAACGCCCAGTTTCAGAGCGCCGTCATCAAGTCGATCAAAGATGCCCGGAATTACCACGTCCTGTGGATCCACGATTTTCGCGGCCGCAACGAGCTGGGGGAGCCCGACGCGCAGTCGTTGCGGTTCGTCGTCGACGCCTATCTCGACGCGCTCACCGCCCGCGTGCGGGCATACGATTCCGTCCGCGTGCTGCCGATCTACATGATCTTCCTGGATCAACACTACTATGAAGCGAATCGGGGCCGCCTCTGGCTCGATTTCCTGGAACATCCGCTGGACAGTCTGCCGAAGCTGGACGCGAAGTTCGCGGACTTTCGCGCGCGGGTGCGCGAGGCGCAGCTCGCGCTGCGCCAGGCCGTCAACGCATCGCGGTTATTGCAGGCGGAGGCCGCCCAATACGGGGCCGCATGGCTGCGAAACCAGATCAAGGTGCAGGTCAACATCACGAATCAAGCCGATCCGTCGTTCTGGAGCCGTGGCCTGATGCCCGGCATCGGCATTCCGGACAACGTGATGCGGGATCACCGCAAGATCGTGTTCTACGATGTCACCGAGGAGGATCCCTATCGCGGGCTCGCGATCTATACCGGCATGGGCGTAGGCGAGCACTACATAGGGCCCACCTGGGAAGACCGCGCCATCATGGCGCAGGGCCCCGTCCTGATCACGCTCAAGGAGCAGGCGCGGCAGGTGCTCCTCAGCTCGGGACTGTCGCCCGCGGAGATTCCCTATCCGCTCCGGCCGCGACCCAAGCCCGATAACTACGAGTCCCAGATTCAGGTGGTGATTGCGCGCGAACGGGACGCGGGACAAAACCAGCGCGCCATGGAGCTGCACAATCTCACTGGCTTCGGCGACAAACCCATCAACGTGGCCAAGGCAACGCTGTACACCCTCATGCCTCGCGGCTCCGTCATCAAAGTCCCTGACTCGTTGTGGGGGAGCTCCCTATACGCGGCGTTGTTGTGCGGCAGCGCCTTTCGTGGCGTCCGGGTGTTGTTCATTGCGCCATCGCTCGCATCCGCGCCGAGTGCGGGCTGGCCCCAGATGGCGCTGGCGCACGACCTGTTTGCGCGACTCATCGTGCTGCAACGGGCCCTGCGGCCCGAGCTGGCCGAGGTCGGCGGCCTGATCAAGACGGGGATCTACAGCCCGGATTTCGGCGTTCAGGAGATCGATCGGCGTTTCGTGGCGGCTTACGAAAACGCGCGACGGACGCCCTTCCTCCGGCGCCTGTTTCCCACCGATACCTGCGTGGACATTCTGATACCGCAGATCGCGGGACAACGTACGGCCGCAGGGCCGGCCGCTCGCGCCGTGTCTCCCAAGCTCCATCTGAAAGCCAACTTCTTCGCGACGCGAGAGGGATGGGACTCGCTGGTGTCGCGGCCCGCGCTCTGCGCCGTGCTGATTGCCTATATCAAGCAGCTGCATGATACCGGCACGGCGGACATCAAGAGCGACGCCGAGTCACTGCTGCTCGCCAGCCGCCAACTGGAGGAGTCGTTCCGGGCACACCTCACCAAGGACCAGCAGCAGCACGTGGCCTATTACCTGATTGTGGGCTCGGCCAATCAGGACTACCGATCGATGTTCATGGATGGCGAGGCATCGATGCTACTCGCGGGCTGGTCGGGCATCATTGGACTGATCGACTTCGGCCTGATCGCGAATCTCTCGATCTGGGTGGACGACCTGGATCTGCTGGATCAGCTGCTCCCACCGCCAACCGGATTCCATCGCCGCGTGGCGCGGTGGCTGCGTCCGCTACTCTAGCGGCCGGCTAGAAGGCCGGGCTGAAGCTGAACACCCAACGCCACCCGACTTTTTCCAAAACCGGGGGGCGGTCCTGAGCCAACTCCGGCCGGCTGATCCAAATCGGAAAGTCCCAGCGCGTCTGAAAGCCCGTTGATCCCAGGCGGTGATCGAGCCGGATGCCGAACCCTGCTTCCGCGACGCTCTGCAGAACACGCGGTCCCGCACCGCGGTGCGCGAGCGCGCCATCGGCGAACAGCGCGAGGCTCGCGCGACGTGCCAGTCTGGCTCCGCTGCCGCCCCGCCGCCATAACGCGACGTCAGTTTCCAGCGACACGCCGTAGGCCTCGTCCGTCGCGACACGGGGATCGAGTCCGCGCATCCCGGCGCCGCCCGGCGCGTGGTAGCGGACGTCGGACCGCGCCAGCAACGCGCCCGGCGACCGCAGAAACGGGCTCACCATGCGCTCGTACGGATCCGCCCCCGCCAAATAGATCAGCCGCTGTCGCATGAGCGGCGTTCGCGAGAAGGTCCGGCCGGCGTACACCCGCAGGCCAAGCCGGAAGACCGCCGCCGAGTCGCTGCGGGCGGTTGCCGTCGCCGTGACGCGACTGTACGCGCCATCGCGGACGCCTGCGGCCGCACCCGCGTTGGCATGTTGGTATCCGCCGGTCAGCACGATGGACAGCCGCGCATTCCCGGGCCGGCTCGCGTAGCCGGTGCGGGCCGTGGCGGTCAGCTCGACCGTCCCGGCGTCGTCGTAGACGGCCGAGTCGACAGCCGCAGGAGTGCGAACGGTCAGCCAGCTGAGCTCGAGACCGACGGCGCGATGCGGCAACGTGGCGACGCTGCGGCGGCGACTGCGCTCGACGCCGATGGCCGCGCCGGCACGGCCGTCCAGGAGGAAGCCGGCGATGCGTTGGCTCCATCCCGTCGCGCGCAGGTTCACAGGATTGCGCAGCTCGATGCTCAGCTGCGGGATGATCCGGGCGGGCGGCACGTCCCACCCCGTCGTCGCGGCGAACACCATTTCATTGAGCTCGAATCGATCGAGATAGTCGTCGCGGCGCCGCAATCCGATGGTCCAACCGTCGCGATCGGTGCGCCAGGCGATCGGCGCGATCCCGAGCGTGACACGATTCCGCTCGCTCAGTCTCCGGAAATAAGTGTCAAGATAGCGCTTGGTCGGTCGATCGCGGCCGAAGCGGAGCCCGAACGTATGCTGATTGTTCAGGGCGTTCCAGTCGTGGCTCGTTCCCTCGGGATCGAGCAACACGCGCCACGGATGCCCGCGCGTTTCGATGCTGACTTGCTCCTGCGCATCACGCCCAGGAATCCTCGCGGTCCCGGTATCACCGTCGGTCAGCACCCAGATGGTGATCGGGAACCGGGCCGGCCCGTGCGCGCCGACGCGTACGTCGGTCCGCCATCCGGTGGCCGTCCTGTGCCGGCGGGCGTCCCGGATACCGTAATCGATCAGATTCGTGCCGCGCAGCCACTGGTCGAACGTGCCGCGCAGATCGCTACGCGACTCTCGTTCGACGGCCGCACGAAATGTCGCCTCATCCACTGCGCTGAACCGGTGCTGGTCGAAGAATGCGCGGAGCGCTTTCTTAAGGGTTTCGGCGCCCACGATTGCGCGCAACGCATGCAGGAAGAGCTCACCGCGCCGGGCGATCATCGCGTTGCCGGTCGCCGAATCGTGAAATGCCGCGCGAGGCTGGGCGATCGGCTGCGACACGCCATCCAGATCCCACGTCAGCACGTCGCGCTCGAGCTGGTCGGTGGCGCGGCGAATGCCCTCGGCCTCGAGATACGCGGTGGTCTGAAAACCGGCGAGTCCTTCGCCCAACCACGCGTCGGCAGGGTTCGGCAGGGCGAGGAGGCCGCGCGTATACATGCGCCCCAGCGCGCGCAACAGTTGGAGTTGATCCGGCTGATCCGACCAGATTTGCATTGCCATCACGGTATCTGAAGCCGCGGGCGTCCGGACGATCGTCGCTTCCGGCCAGGGATACTCGCCAAAGATCTCGTTGAGCCATGCGAACGCGGTCTCGAGATGCGAGGCCGCCACCCCGGAGCCCCAGGTCTGCGCATCGCGCGCAGGGTAGAAAGCACGCATCGGGAGTCCCAGCACATCGCCTTCCTCGTAGCGGAAGTCCGGGCTCAGCGCGAGCCCGATTTCCGCGACATTCTCGGCTTGCCAACCGACGACCTTGCGGCCGGCGGAGGCACCTGGCTTGCACGGCGGCCGTGTGACGGGGTTCGCGCTCGGCCTTCCCGCGCCTCGCCACGTCATGCGATCGGTCAGGCGACGGTCCGAACTCCAGCCCGGATCGCCGCACAACGCCGTGCCCGACGCACTGATCACCTGGTCCGTCGGAGCGTTCAGCAACAGCCGCACGTCGGCGAAGGGGGTCACCCGCGGCTGCCACGCGGCGAACGTGAACTCCCGCCCTTGACGCTGCATCGGGCGGGCCGACCATTGGAGCTCGACGATCACGGAATCACCAGGAGCCGTCGGCGGGGCGAGCGAGACGCGGAGCGTGTCGCCGGAGATCACTGGCGACAGGGCCGTACCCTGAAGCCTCAGCGCTTCAATGTGGACGGCGGGGGGGACGAGAAACGCTACCGTGCGGAGCGGGGTCGCGGTGCTGTTATGAATAATGAAGGAGCCCTGGGCCGAGATGCTGCCGGCAGTCTCGTCGAGCGTCGCGACGATCTGATAGAGCGGCCCCCGCCCCGGAGCGCTTGCCGGACTCTGGACGAGGGCCGCGAGCAGGACAGCGAGTGATGCGGCCATGGTCGCACGCCGGCTGTAGCATTCAGCCAGACTGGAGGAGCGTCAAGCCGATCAGTATCTCCAGCCTACGAGCCGATATTCCGCGGGTTCTCCAGCGCACAGCACAAACAGCCGCAGCGCGTGGGCGTGGGGCGAGTCTGTCGAGATATCGATCCAGCCGATCCGCTTTTCGATCGCTTGCTGGGCACCTGCCTGTCGCATGCATCCCGTCCACGGCGGCAGCCGCAGCGTCCCGCGGCCCTCGCTCGAGAGTGTGAGGGTATCGCTGCTGGTGACCGCCCAGGATGCACGCATCTCGTAGGAGCGAGTTCCAGCGGAAGTGAGCCCTGCCACCACTGCCAGATCTTGGAAGTCGAGGGTCGGTCCCTGCGAGCTGCGACGGAGCGAAAGTCCGTCCAGGGGCGTAACGCGGCCGTACCAATAGCGCAGCGTCGCGGTGCGCCGCGCTTCGAGCATCGCGATGACAGCCTGCGCGTGCGTCGAGTCGCTCAGCGCCGCGTCCCGCACCGCCGCTTCGATCTCGGCATTGGAAATCGCGCCGACGCGTTTGGCACCCCAGAATCCGTCACGCGTCGTGCGATGCGCGAACGCCGGGTTCTGAACGTCGGGCGTCCAGCGTCCAGGATCGAACGGCGCAGCCGCGGAGCGTTCCCACGGAACGGCGAAGAAGCCCAGCGTCAGCGTGCGACCGACGATTTTGCCCGGGTCCCAGGTCGCCTCGGCGCCGGCGCGCAGCTTCTTGGGCACGCCGCCTCCCGCGGCGTCGAGCGTGGTTTCGAGTCCCAACAGGTAATGCCGGACCGCGGGCGTGGCCCGTTCCCCGTCCACCACCACGTCGAGCGTGGTGCCGCGAAACAGACCCGTGTGGTTGAGCCACGCGGCTACCACATACAGGCCGCGGAGCTCGCGGCGTTGCTCGTGAGGGATGCTGTCGGCCGGATCGTCGCGGCGCCGGCCCGAGAAACTGAACACACCGACCGGCCGCCCCGCGAGATAGTGCGCGGCCGCGCGGATGCGGTCTCGGTGGCCCGCATCTCGCGGCAACTGCTCGAGCGCGCGGCGCAACGAATCGGGCGCAGCGGCCAGCTGGTGCTCGGGATCGAAGCGTACCAGACTCACCGTCGGCACATGGTAGCCCGTCGCCCAGTACAGCCGCGCGGCGACGATCGCGGCCGTCGTCGCGACCTCGGGAAACTCCGGCGCATCGAACGTCAGCCAGTATTCTCGCGCGGCCGCGTCGCGAATGGTCAGCACGGGGAGCGTGCCAGCGCGACGCCAACCCACGACGGTCCACGGTGTGCTGGTGTCGGGCCCCACGGCCGCTGCGTCGACATGCGAGACGATCCACGCCGCGTCGGAGACGTCGTCGGTGGAGGTCACGTTGTACGCTTCGGTGCGTCGGCCCGCCAGGCGTCGCGCCATGCCGGGAGAGTTGAACAACGACTGTAGCGGGCCAACGATGCCCCGACGCACCATCTCGCGCGCCCGGCCGGAATCCGCGCTGCGGACCGGCGGCAACGCGGCCGCCGCGGCGGGGGAATTCGGGTCGGATGTCCGTACGATGACCATGTGATGCGTGGCGGTGCAGGCCGCGAGCAGGCAGAGACCGCTCAGCAACGGTCGCATCTCAGAACCCGCTGCCCATGACGACCGTGATGCCGACGCCGTCGGATCCCTTCGACACCGCGATCCGCCCGACCGCCGCCCCGCGACTCAGGAGCGCGATCGCGACTCCCGTGCTTTGGTGGACTCGCGCGTCGGGCAGTGCGGTGAACACGCGGGGCGCGACCACTCCGGCATTGGTGAAGAGCACCGCATCGATCCAGCGCGCGTCCTCCGGATCGCTCCACACGCGGTAGCGATATTCGAACGTGCCGACCAGCGCGTCGCGGTCGCGAAACCGTTCGGACCGAAATGAGGGAAGTGATCGCGCGCCGCCGAGCGCGGGCAGAAGGTAGAACGGCACGACGCCTGGCGATGTGGGGCGCAGCGATTCGAGTGACGCGGCGAGGACTACGCTGCGTCGCCGGTGATCGAACGGCAGCTCGACACCGGCGCCGGCGCGCCACACCCGGAAATCCGCCACACCGCTGGTGCGGCTGTCACTCCACCGGTATTGCGCCGCGATCCAGTTGCCGTGCCGCTCGATCGCGTGGGGTGCCCCCGCGCGGTAATCGAATCCCGCCGCGACCGCAATCGCCTGCAACGTGATGCCAAATCCTGGAAGCGCCCCCGTCGAGAACGTCGAGTCGACGTCGGGATGCGACGGGTCACTGCCGGCCGACGTGCTGCTGCGTGACCACTCGACCGTACCCAACAGCCGCAGCCTCGCTGTCGGTTGCGCCGTCCCGCGGACGACGGCGCTGACCCGGTGCAACCGGTAATCGCTCCAGTCAGCGCGCGACGTCGCGTTCCCGATTCCGAAGAACACGTCGCGCGAGCGCTCTTCGACGCGCACGGTCGCATCCAGTCCGCTGACCCCGGCTCGGAGCTGCCCGAGCCAATACCCGCGCTGCGTCACGCCTCCCTGAAGCAGCGCGAATCTCCCGCGCTGACCACGCGGCCACCATCCCAGTGTGGCCGTGGGTCCGAGCCCGGAATTCGGACCTTGGCCGCCGACGGACGGACGCAGGCCGCGTTTGGCTACGGAGCCTTGGACCTGCTGCGCCTTCGAGACCCAGCGGCCCCGTTCGGCGCGCTCGGCGAACCAGCCCGCGACTCCGCCGACGATGGCGAGCGGGGCCTGCAGCAGCTTGAAGGGAAATTCGACGACGGACCAGATCCGCGGTGGCGGCATCCCGCGGTCGACGACGGCGATGGAGTCTTGAGCGGCGGAGCGGGAGGGCAGGATCAGCCAGATTGCGGCGAGGCCGGCGATCACCGGCACGCTTCGTGGCAGTCCCTGCCGGTGTTGGGCCGCGACTACCTCATCGCGCCCCGACCGAGGCGGTCACGGGGGAGGCGATCGCCCAAACGGGAAAGTGATCGCTGATCTCCAGCGTGTCACGCGCCACACCTGATCCGGCGCGCGCCGGGAACTCGAAGCCCTTCAGGAAAATATGATCCCAGTTGAAGAACGCCGTTGTGAATGACTGGTGCTCGGTCGGCCAGAGAAATCCGGCCGCGCGAAACTCCTTGCCGATGCCATGACTGTTCATGTCGCCGGCAACGATGACCAACGGGTACCGCGCCGCATCTTCGAGGATGGCCCGCGCCTGGTCGCGGCGCTGCGCCCAGCCGACGTCTGCCGGCGTTCCCAAGTGCACGGAGTAAACGCGGAGCGTCTGACTGCCCACCCGAATGGTCGCCGCCGTCGCCGTGCGCTGGCCGTGACGCAGCCGGCCGAGATGGGGCAGCATCAGTTTCTCATCGGCGGTGATCGGCCAGCGGGAGAGAATGGCGTTGCCGAAGTCTCGATGGGTCCTCGGATGAATGCCCGACGGATAGTAGACGTACGCCATCCCCAGCGCGGCCGCGATCCGTTGCGTGGCGGGAGCGTCCATTTCCTGGAGCATGATGATGTCGGCGTTGCGCAGCGGCACGTACGCCTGGAGCGCGTAAATCGCGCGATCCACCTGGCGCCCGTACTTCAGATTCAGCGTCACGACGCGCAACGCGGGCACGCGTGCCTGCGCATCGGTAGTCACGGGCCGAAGCGGCAGCTCACCTGAAAAGCGTGGACCGACCACGCTCGGATAGTTGAGCATCGGCCGGCAGCTCAAGGCTGCGGCAACCGTCATCACCGCAGCGGGGGCGGCGCGTAGTCTCATGTGGGTCACTAAGCTAATACGTAACGGCTTCAAACGCCCTATTGCCGGCCGGTGGCCCGAGCGTCGGCGGCCGCCTGCCGCAGCTGCCGCTCCAGAAACGCCGCCGTGGCCTTATCCACAGTCACAATGTTCGCGTGCCGCAGAAAATGGTGCGTATCGTCCGGTATCACCAACGTCTCGAATCGGACTCCGGCCGCGGCCAGGCGTCGGACTAGATCAGTGCTCTGTGAGAACCGAACGTTGCGATCGTCATCCCCATGAATCAGCAGAACGGGTGATCGCCAGCTGGCGACCGCGGAAACCGGTGAGGAGTACCAGGCGGTGGCGACGCTGCTGTCCGCGTCGGGAGCCTGCTCGTAGCGCTGTCGGTCGAATGCCCGCGAATAGGTCGACCAGTCGTGCACACCGTGAATGTCGACGCCCGCGGCGAACAGATCGGAGTTCCGCGCCAGGGCGAGGGCGGTCAGGTAGCCGCCGTACGAGCCGCCATAGATCCCGATGTGACCGCCGTCGACGCGAGGCAGCGAGCGGAGATACGTGGCGCCCGCCTGCACGTCGCGATACTCGGCGGCGCCGCGCGCGCCGGCATTCCGGGGCTGATGGAAGTCGTAGCCATACCCGATCCCCAGCCGATAATTGATCGACAGCACGATAAACCCGCGGCTCGCGAGATACTGATTCAGCGCGTACGCGTTCGAGTAATAGTCCGAGTAATGCCATCCGAGCAGCATCTGCCGCGGCGGACCGCCATGCACGTACACGATCGCCGGCTTTGGCCGGCCGCTCGCGCCCGGCGCTTCGAACAGCTGTCCGTGGATCGTAAACCCATCAGCGGACCGGAAGACGACCTGCTTCGGTGTGATCAGACGGGCGGGGAAGTCGCCGGGGATGTGGTCCGCGCCGATCACGCGGAGGGCGGCGCGCGGATTCGTGAACGCCATCGCCGCGGGGAGTGGCGGGCGTTGCGGCGTCGCGCTGATGAGCACCAGCGTCGTGCCGTCCCCGGTAACCACCGGACTCCATTCCAGACCGATTCCCGGCGTCATGACCTCGGGGGCGGCGCGATCGACCGGAACGCGAATCACGTGACGGCGATCGATATCGAGCGAGTCCGATCCCAGATTGCCCGCGAACACCAGCCACCGGCCGTCGCTGCTGAGCGAAATGTGCTCGGCCATGTAGCGGCCTGGCGTCAGGAGCAGCGGCGCGCCGCCGGAGGCCGCGACGGAGTAGAGATGCGGCCAGCCGTCCTGATAAGAAAGGAAGACGATGCGGCCGTTTGCGGCCCAGCCGAGGTTCGTGCCGCCATCGGTCGTCGGAACGGAGCCCACGAGCGTCTCGGGCGACTTCCAAACTCTTTCCGCCGCGCCGGTCGTCGCATCCCCGGTCCAGATCTCCCACGGATTGGGCCGCGGCGGCAGCAGGGAATCGGGCGCGCCGCCGGCGCCCGGCAGTCGGACGAACGCGATCCGGCGTCCGTCGGGAGACCAGCGCGGTGAGCGGTCGCGTGCGAACGCGGGCGCGAGCCAGGTGACGGGCGTGCTGTCGTCTGTGAACACACCGATGAACGAGTGATCGCCGCGAGATGCGACAAACGCGAGCCGCGAGCCATCGGGCGACCACCGCGCATCACCGTTATCGCCGCGCACCGTGAAACGTTGTTTGGCGGCCGCCGAGCCGTCGATCGGCACGGTCCAGATCTGGCCGCTTTTCACGAACGCGACGACATCCCCGCGTGGAGAGACGACAGGCTCATCGCCGTCGGCGATTGCTTTCGGATCCCCGCCCTCGAACGGCACGCTGAAGATCTGCACCTTCGGCGGGGTGGGGGTCGAGCTGACGTTCACGGGGAGCGCATCGTCCCAGTTCGAGCCGTGATCGCCACCGCGCACATACACGACCCAGCGGCCGTCCGCCGACATCGTGACGCTGCTCAGCTCCTGCCCGTCGTCGCGATCGTAGTGCGTGAGCTGGCGCGCGGTGAATGCGGGGCCTTCCGCGACGTAGATGTTGCGCCGGCCCTGCTCGTTGAACGCCCACGCGATGCGGCTGCCGGTCGCGGCGGCAGCCAGCTCGGTCGGGAAGGGATAGGAACGCACTTGCTCCAGCGTGAACTGGGCGGGGGCTGGACGTGACAGAGCTCCGAGAGCCAGGGCTGCGGCGAAGATCGTGCGGTGCATGCGGCCTCCTATTCGACTTGAAGCACTGCGAGAAACGCTTCCTGAGGAATCTCGACGGTCCCGACCTGCTTCATCCGCTTCTTTCCCTCGCGCTGCTTCTCGAGCAGCTTGCGTTTGCGCGTGACGTCGCCGCCGTAGCACTTCGCGGTGACGTTCTTGCGCAGCGGGCGAATCGACTCGCGCGCAATCACCTTCGTGCCGATCGCCGCCTGGATCACCACCTCGAACAGCTGGCGTGGGATCAGGTCTTTCAGCTTCTCGGCGATCTTGCGGCCCCACTCGTAGGCCTTGTCACGATGGATGATAACGCTGAACGCGTCCACCGCCTCCCCGTTGAGCAGCATGTCGAGCTTCACCAGCTCGCCCGGCCGGTATGCGAGGAATTCGTAGTCCAGGGACGCATAGCCGCGCGAAATCGTCTTCAACTTGTCATAGAAGTCCAGGATGATTTCGGCAAGGGGGAACTCCCAGTCGAACTCGACGCGCGTCGGATCGAGGTACTGCATGCCACGATAGACGCCGCGGCGCTCCTGGCCCAGCTTCATGATCCCGCCGATGTAGTCGGACGGCGCGAAGATCCGGGCTTTCACGTACGGCTCCTCGATCCGCTCGACTTCCGAGCCGTGCGGCAAGAGGCTCGGATTCTCGACGAGCTCCATACTGCCGTCGGTCTTGTAGACGTGATACTCGACGTTCGGAACCGTGCTGATCAGATCGAGGTCGAATTCCCGCTCGAGCCGCTCGCGCACGATCTCCATGTGCAGCAGGCCGAGGAAGCCGCAGCGGAAGCCGAAGCCCAGCGCCACCGAGGTTTCGGGCTCGTAGTGCAGCGAGGCGTCATTGAGCTGGAGCTTGGCGAGCGCGTCGCGCAGCTCTTCGTACTGCTCGGCGTTGGTCGGGTAGAGGCCTGCGAACACCATCGATTGGATGTCGCGATAACCAGTCAGGAGCTCGATATCCCGGTGCTCGGCGTCGAGGATCGTGTCGCCCGGGCGCGTCTCCCGCACGCCCCGCACATTGGCGACGGCGTAGCCCACCTCGCCTGCCTCCAGCTGCTCCGCCGGCTTATGGCCGAGCTGGAGGTAGCCGACCTCGTCCACCTCATAGAGGTCATCGCGGTGCGCGCCGAATGCGATCTTCATCCCAGGCTTGATCAGGCCATCGACCACGCGGATCGACGGGATCGCGCCGCGGTAGCGGTCGTAATAGGAGTCGAAGATCAGCGCGCGCAGCGGCGCGTCGTGATTGCCCCGTGGCGGGGGCACGCGTTTCACAACGGCTTCGAGCAGCTCCGGCACCCCACGGCCTTCTTTCGCCGAGATCCGCAGGATCTCTTCCGGTTTGGTGCCGATCAGGTCGTGGATCTCCTGCGCCCGCTTGTCCGGTTCGGCGCCGGGAAGATCGATCTTGTTGAGGACGGGTATGATTTCCAGCCCCGCGTCCATGGCCAACAGGAGATTGGACAGCGTCTGGGCTTGAATCCCCTGCGACGCATCCACGACCAGAATGGCACCCTCGCAGGCAACCAGCGACCGCGATACCTCGTAGGTAAAATCGACGTGACCGGGCGTATCGATGAGGTTCAGCTCGTACAACTGGCCGCTTTTCGCGTGATAGCTCATCCGCACCGCGTTCAGCTTGATCGTGATGCCGCGCTCGCGCTCCAGGTCCATGGTGTCGAGGACCTGGTCGCGCATGAGCCGCTTGTCGAGTGTCCCGGTCAGCTCGATGAGCCGATCGGCGAGTGTCGATTTCCCATGGTCAATATGGGCGACGATGCAGAAATTGCGGATATGATCCTGTCGCATGCGGCGCTAAATATAGCCATCGGCCATCAGCCATCGGCCTGCCGACGGCTGACGGCCGACGGCTGATGGCCCTATCTTTCCTTTCACCCATCCCGCATGCCACCAATCACCGGCTGGTTTGATCCTTCGCAGAAAGGCGGCGCGCTCCGTCTCGCCGCCAATAGTTATCTGCCCGCGAAGGGCGACCCCCCGGTTCGCATGCCGGGCCTGCGTCGTGGCGACCTGATCGTGCTCGAGAACGGGCGCGTCACGACCGTCAACGGTCGTCCTGCCGCTGAGCTCGATGGGCGTCCCGACTTCGCATCGCTCGGCGCCGTCCATCCCAACCGCCCGCTGACGCTCGAAACACCGCGCGCGTCGAGCCAGCGCACCGCCGATATCCAGCGAGTCGTGGATCTCATATGTCCGTTCGGCTTCGGGCAGCGCGCGCTCATCGTCTCGCCGCCCAAGGCCGGCAAGACGATGATGCTGCAGGCGATCGCCGAAGCCGTCGCCGAGAATCATCCGCAGGCGCTCCTGCTGGTGTTGCTGGTGGACGAGCGTCCGGAAGAAGTGACCGAAATGGTCGACTGGGGCCGGGGCGAGGTCATCGCGTCGAGCTTCGACCTGCCGCACGAGCGCCACGTGGCCGCGGCGGAGATGGTGTTCGATCACGCGCGGCGCCAGGTCGAGCTCGGCCGTGATGCCGTGATCGTGCTCGACTCGCTCACGCGCCTCGCGCGCTCGCACAACACGACGGGGCGGGGCAGCGGGCGCACCATGTCGGGCGGGCTTGACGCGAACGCGCTCGCAAAGCCCAAGGCCCTGTTCGGCGCCGCGCGCGCCGTCCCGAGCGGCGGTTCGCTCACGGTCATCGCGACGGCGCTCGTCGAGACCGAAAGCCGGATGGACGACATCATCTTCGAGGAGTTCAAGGGGACCGGCAATGCCGAGCTGCGCCTCGCGCGCGCGCTAGCGGACCGGCGCATTTATCCGGCGGTGGACATCGCGGCGAGCGGGACGCGGCGGGAAGAGCTGCTCGCCGATGCGAAGACGATCGAGGCCAAACACAAACTCCGGCGGGGATTGGTGGATCTCCCGCCGGAGCAAGCGATGCAAAACCTGCTCCAACTGATGAAGCGCGCTAAGACGAATGCCGAGTTGTTGAGCGCGATTTAGTGCTCTCGCGCCGCACGGCCATGACGTGACCAGTCGCGGCATTCACCTGGACGTCGGTCAGACCGGGCCGGCCTTTCCGTTGAACCTTGAACGTGTACACGAGGCGGGTTTTCATCTTCGCGAGCGTAACGCCCTCGACGTCGCCGGGGACGCGCTTCAGCGCGATGGCACGGGCGGAGTCCTCGCTGACTTTTGCCTTGGCAACGAGACTATCCGGAACGTTTCGGTCTTGAGCGGCGAGTCTTCCGGCGGCGAACGTCAACGCCGTCACGAGCGTCAATGAGGCCAGCAGGCGCATATTTCAGTTCCTGAGAAGGTGGTCGTCGGTTGTTGAGACCACCCCATTCCCCCAGCCGTCACCGCAGGCGGAAATCCGCACCCCGGATCGCGACAAGCAGCGTGGGCACGGCAAATAGCGTGATGGGTGTGGAGAGGACCAAGCCGCCGATCACGGCTAGCGCCAGCGGCCGCTGCAGCTCGCTGCCCGCGCCGATCCCCAGCGCCAGCGGCAGCAAACCGAACAGCGTGCACAACGTGGTCATCAGGATGGGCCGGAGCCGAACCCGCGCCGCTTCGCGAATGGCCACTCCGAGCGGCACTCCCTCATCGCGCATCCGCAGTCGCGTGAAGTCGAGCAGGATGATGCCGTTCTTCACGATCAGACCGACGAGCAGGATCAGCCCCATGAACGACGCGACATTCAGCGCGACGCCGCTGAGCAACAGCAGGATGAGTGCGCCCACGAACGAAACGGGGGCCACCAGCAGCACGACGAGCGGTTCGACGAACGACTCGAACTGGATGACCATCACGGCACACACGCTCACCGCCGCCAGAAACAGGACGAGCAGCAAGGACCGAAACGCCTTCTGCTGACTCTCATACTGTCCGCCGAGGGCCAGGCGGATTCCCGGGGGCGGGGGCTGTGCCGCCAGGAGGCGCCGCACGTCCTGCATCACGCCGCCCAGGGAGCGGCCGCTGACGTCGGCCGTAATCGCGATCATCTGCTGCTGGTTCTCGCGCTCGAGGCTCATGCGCGACTCGGCGGTCGTGAAGGTGGCGAGACTGCCGAGTGGCGTGCCTCCTCCTGCGACGACGGGGAGTGCCCGGAGTCGCAGCGGATCGAACCGCACCGAATCGGGAGCGCGTACGCGCACCCCCACCGGCCGGTCTTCGCTCCTGATCTCACCCGCCGCGACGCCGAGCAAGGCGCCGCTCACCACATCGCCGACGTCCTGCGGCGTCAAGCCTACGCGACCCGCCTCGGCCTGGTTCACGCGCATCAAAAGCTCAGCCGACGGCTCGCTCACACCGTTGTACAAGTCCTCCAGCCCGGTGACGCCGTCGAGGCCCGGTTCCAGCCGGCGCGCATACGCTTCGAGAGAGTCCAGCCGTTCCCCGAACAGCTTGATCTCGACCGGCTTCGCGTTGCCCGCGAGATCGTTGATCACGTCGGAGAGGATCTGCACGAACTCGATGCGCAGGCGGGGAACAGCCTCGTTGACCTCGTCCCGCACGCCGTCCATGACCGCGAAGATGTCCCGCGAGCGGCGGCTCCGCGGCTTGAGGCGGGCGACGATGTCTCCGGTGTTCTGCGCCGTGGCGAACAGGCCGAGCTCAGCGCCCGTGCGGCGCGACGTCCCGGCGATCTCGGGCGTCGCGCCGAGGATCTGTTCGACGATGCCGACCTGACGATTCGTCTCGGTCAGCGCCGTCCCGCCCGGCGTCCAGTAATCGAGCACGAACGCCCCCTCATCCATGTCTGGGAGAAAGCCGGTCTCGACCAGACGCCAGAGTCCGATTCCGACGACGACGAGCGCCAGCGCCGCGCTGACGACGCGGCGCGTGTGACGCAAGACGGCACTCAAGGCGCGCTCGTAGCGATCGCCCAGCGTGTCCAGCGCCGTTTGGGCGCGCGCGAGCGGCCCGGTCCGCGTCGGCTCGACTTCATGTGCCGTCACGAACTGCTCGACGAGCAGCGGGATGATGGTCAGGGCGAGGATCAACGAAACCAGCACGGCGACCGTCAGCGTGGTTGCCAAGGCGGCGAAGAACTGCCCGACGACGCCCTGCAGGAGACTGAGCGGCAGAAAGACGACAACCGTGGTGAGCGTGGACGTGGTGACTGGCCAGATGAGCTCCTGCAACGCGCTCCGAATCGCCTGTTCCCGATCCCCCGCCGCCGTCAGCCGCAGGTGCCGGGCGATATTTTCGGTGATGACGACCGCGTCATCGATAACCAGGCCGATCGCGATCGCCATGGCGCCGAGAGTCATCAGGTTGAAGGTCTGGCCCAGGAGCCGCATGACGAACACCGTGATCGCCAGCGTCAGTGGAATGGACGCCGCGCTGATCGCCGTGATCCGCCCATGCCGCAGGAAGAGGAGGAGCACCAAGACGGCGAGTGCGGCGCCGATGAGCATCGCGTCGCGCACGGAGTGGACCGCGGCCCGCACCAGCTCCGCCTGATCGTACACCGGCTTGAGATGCACGCCGGGCGGGACGGTGGGAGCGATCGAAGCCATGATGCGCGCGACGCTGTCGGCGATCGCCACCGTGTTGCCGCCGAGCTGCCGGGTGATGTTGATCAGCGCCGCCGGCCTGCCGTCACCCGCGATGATGCGCACGTGATCCTCCGTGCCCATCTGCACGCTTGCGACGTCGCGGACATGGAGGCCCCCGCGCACCACGACGCTTCCGATATCCTCACCGGCGTGCGCTTCCTGGTCCGTGACGATGAGGAACTGCCGGTAGTCCTGGGCGACGCGGCCCACCGCCTGCACGGTGATGGCCTTGCGAATCGCCTGCGCCAGATCGTCGTACGTGAGTCCATGCGCCGCGAGCCGCGCGGGATCGGCGACGACTTCGAGCTCCCGCACGTCCGACCCCTGCACGTCCACGCGCCCGACTCCCGGCACGCGCGAGATCAGCGGTTTGATCTCGTAGCGCGCGAGGTCGTACAGCGCCGCCGCGTCGCCACCCTCGACATTGTAGGAGAGGATCGGAAACAGGGACGGCGTCTGCTGCTCGATCTGGATGTCCAGGTCGCTCGGCAGCGCCCCCTGGATCTGGTTCACGCGGGCGCGCACGAGCTGTAATGCGTGATCCATGCCGGTCCCGGAGGCGAATGTAACCGAGATCTCGCTGGCACCGCGGATCGTGTGCGAGCGCACCCGCGTGACGCCGGGTACGATGCTGACCGCCTCTTCCAGCGGACGGGTGATGCCGAAGACGACCTGGCGCGCGCCGAGCGGCGAGCCCTGCGCGACGACGGTGATTCGCGAAAACTGAAGCTCCGGATAGATGGCGGACGGCAAGCTGAGGGCGGCCCAGACGCCGGCGAGACTCAGGATGCCGACGACGAGATAGACGAACCGCCGCTGGCGGCTCAGCAGCGCGAACAGCGTCACGGCCGTGCGATCCGGATCTTCGCGCTGTCCGTCACGCCGTAGGCCCCTGTCGTGACGACGCGCTCGCCGGCCGCCAGCCCCTGCAGGATTTCCGCGCGCGCCTCAGAGCGACCGCCGACGACGACGGGGCGCGCGTGCGCGATCCCCGCGGAGTCCACGACGAACACCCGGAATCCTTCGCCGTCGGGGACGAGCGCTTCGACCGGCACGGTGATGGCTCCCGGGTGCACCCCCGTCACGATGCGGCCGAACACCGATTCGCCGATGCGCAGTACGCGCGTGGCCCGCCCCACCCGTGCCCGGACCGCGACCGCCCGTGATGCGGAGTCCACGGCGGCCGCCACACTGATGACGGTTGCGGTACCGAGTGGTTCTGTTCTGGATGCCTCGTCGGCGCTCAGGGAGAGCGTGTCGCCTGCGTGAATCCCTCCCGCCTCGGCGGGCGAGACGTTGAAGAGGATATCGAGTGCGGTGGGGTCGGCGACTTCGACGACCGCCTGGCTCTGATCGACCGAGCCGCCCAGCACTGCCGTCATGCGTGTCACGATCCCGCCCAGCGGCGCCCGCAAGGTGGCGAGCTCGAGCGCGCGGCGTGCCGTTACGTCCGCCGATCGGGCGGCGGCAAGATCGGCGGCGGTCTGGTCGGCCTCCTTCTGCGGCAGAATGCCGGCTTGTGCGAGTCGTGCGGCGCGCGCGTAACTGCGTTCGGCATTCGCCAGTGTCGCGCCGGCGCTCTGAGCCGCCGCCTCGAACGGCGCTCGCTCGAACTCGATCAGCGAATCACCCTGCGAGACCCGCTGCCCGGCGACCACGAAGATGCGCGCCACGCGCGTCGGGCCGGGCGGCGCCAGCGCCGCGTAGCGTCCGGGCCGCGCGCTCACTGTGCCGATGGCGTTCACGGCTTGCGGGAACGGCTCTCGAGTGGCGACGGCGGTGCCGACGCCAACGACGCCGGCTGCTTCGCTGGCCTCCTTCGCCTCATGACTGCAGGCCATGGCGAGGAGGACGAGCGCCAGCCCATGCAGCCGGTGCTTCATCGCTGCCCCGCCGTTGTGGTGAGCCACCGCAGCGCGCGCAGCGCCGCGTCGGCGGCAGCGAGATCGTCGATGTAGCGCGCCAGGATCTCCCGCGCGTTCCGCTGCGCTTCGAGCACGTTCGCGAGCGCCACGGCGCCCTCGCCATACGCCTGGAGCGACATGTCCGCGATGCGATTGGCACTCGCCACGAGATCGGCCGAGCGCCGTGCGCGATCCCGCGCCGCGACCAGCTCGCGACGCGCGCGCGCCACCGCGGCGTCCGTCTCCCGGCGCGTCAGATCGAGCTCCGCGCGCGCGCGGTCCCGCTCCGCGGTCGCACGCGTCACTTCGCCGCCGCTCCTGTTGAAGAGCGGAAAGGGAAACGAGAATCCGATCACCGGTAACAATTGATTCGGGTTCGGGCTCGTCGGATCTCCCTTGTCGAAACCGAGCTCGACACTCGGTGCGAAGCGGCTGGCACGGGTGAACGTCAGCGAACGTTCGGCCGAGCGCATACGCGCCGTTGCCGCCGCAACCGGTAGATACTCGCCGGGGCTCACCGGCACTGCCGCGGTGTCGTTCACCGTCGCGAGCGAATCGACGAGCGCGATCGATTCACGGTCCCCGCTCAGTCCCATCTGTAGCTGCAGGGAGAGCAGCGTTCCCATCGCGGTCAGCGAGTCATCGATGGCGATATTCTGCAGCTGACCCGCATTGACGGCCGCGAGCCGCACATCCAGCTCGCTTACGTCGCCGACGTCGCGTCGCAGCTGCGCAATTTTCAGCAGGCTGTCGGCATCGTCCGCGGTGCGACGCGACAGTCGCGCGTGCATGCCCGCAGCCAGTGCCCGCGTGTAGGTGGTATCGACGTCGAACAGAATGCCCGCGCGATCAAAGGCAAACTGGTACCGCGCGGCGTCCCGGGCGGCTTCTGCCGCACCGATGCGCGGGGCGCGCAGCCAGGGAAGATCCAGTGGCAGATCGCCTAACAGGTGATAATTGGGCGTGTCCTTGGTGTAGCTGCCCGAAACGGTGGGATTCGGGAACGCACGCGCGGTTCGGGCCGCGCCGAGCGCCGCGATCGTATCCGCGCGACCGAGCGCCACACGCGCCCCGCGCGCAAGTGCGGCAACGGCGGCATCGGCGCGTGTCACCGGTTGTTGAGCGAGCAGCGCCAGAAGCAGCGGCAGCATGGCGGGAAACTAGCCGGCCCACCTTACAGAATGCTGACAACCCCCGGCGGAAAGTCGATCTGCACGCGCGTGCCCTCCGAGTCGGATGAGACCGACATCCGCGCCTCATGCAGATCGGCGATCCAGCGCGCGATGGGGAGCCCCAGGCCGGCGCCTTCACCACGGCTGCGGGCGCTGTCGCCGCGGTAGAACCGCTCGAAGATCCGCGGCATCTCTGCGGCCGGAATGCCGACGCCGCTGTCCGAGACGATCACCGACCGGTTGCCGTCGCGTGCGGTAACGTCGAGTCGGACCTGCCCACCCTCCGGCGTATACTTGATCGCGTTGTCCAGCACGATCAGCAGCAAGCGTTCGACGAGCTCGGCATCGCCCAGGATCTGCGCCTCCTCGAACGACCCGACGATCAGCGTCACACCCTTGCGCTCGGCGAGCGTGCGGACGGCGGCGACCGCTTGGGACGCCACGTCGTCCAGATAGAGTGATTCACGCACGACTTGGCGCTCTCCGGCATCGGCGCGCGCGAGCAACAGCAAGTCGCCGATGATGCCTCCCAGTCGATCCGCTTCCCGCTCGATCGCATGAAATGCCGCGGCATCCCCTGCGGCATCGCGCGGCTGCGCGAGCGCCACTTCCGTCCGCGTGCGCAGCAGGGTGATCGGCGTTCGCAATTCGTGAGCCGCGTCGGCCATGAAACGCCGCATTTGCTCCATGGACCGCTCGACCGGCGCGGTCGACTGGCGGATCAGGACATACCCGCCCCCCGCCACCAGCAGCAGCGCGGCGAGCGCCGCCGCGCCGAATGTCACGATCAAGGAGCCGTACGTCTCCTCGAGCTCCATGCGATCGGCGACGCTCGCGGCCACGTACGTGATCCCCGTGCCGCCGCTGAATCGCTCGGCATGCAGTCGAAACTCGGGCTCGCCGGGCGCGTCGCGATCCACATCGGCCGATCCGTCGCGCGCGGCCTGCCGCGCGGCATTCGCAATCCAGCCGTCCGCATGAGCGGGGACGATCGCCTGTCCGACGCTGTCGAATAGGTAGAGCGAGCGGTCGGGGATCCGGAGCTCGGCGACGGCGTCAGCGACGCCGGCCGGTGCGCGCGTGCGCTCCACTTCGCGGATCAATGTCGCCTGCATCACGGCCGCCGTCGCGGCTTTGAGGGACGCGTCGAGTTGCCGTGACATCTGGTGCCTGATCGCGGCGAAGGTGCCTCCACCGAGGAGCACCACAATCAACGTGAGGACGCCCGCGTACCACAGCGTCAGGCGCAGCCGCAGCCGGTCGAGCGGCGTCATCGCGCTCACACCCCCAGCCGGTAGCCCGCACCGCGGACGGTCGTGAGCAGTCTCGGTTCGAACCCAACGTCGATCTTGGTGCGCAATCGGCGTACCAGGACCTCCAGCACGTTCGCGAACGGATCGTGATTGTCGTCCCAGATGTGGGCCGTGATCGCGCCGCGATCGACGACGTGCCCGGCATGACGCAGGAGAAACTCCAACAGCGCAAATTCTTTCGTGGTCAATGCGATGGGCCGGCCGGCGCGCCGCACCACGCGTGCGTCCACGTCCATCTCGAGATCCGCGACGCGCAGTGTTGCAGGGGTGAGTGCCTGTGCACGCCGGCGGGCGAGCGCGTGCAGCCGCGCGATCAGCTCGCGAAAGGCGAACGGTTTGGTGAGATAGTCGTCAGCACCGGCCGTCAAGCCACGGACGCGATCATCGACGGCATCCAGCGCGGTCAGCATGAGGACGGGAGTCTG
>DASYRZ010000061.1:0-33303 GCA_036003865.1 Gemmatimonadales bacterium
GAAGCGCCGGCTCGGCGAAGACGCGAGCCCCGCGGCTCACGGCTGCGGCGCGCTCTTGTCCGTACGGAGCGGCATCGGGACGGGGATGCCGTCGAGCAGCGCGGGCTCGTACTTTTGCTGCGCGAGCCGCCGCTTGGTCAGTTCGTCGAAAACCTGGGATCCCGACGAGCGGATCAGCTTCACGGTGCTCACCTCGCCGCGCGGGGTGATTTCGATCTCGAATATCGCGGGCACCGGAGCGGTGCCCACCACCCTCGGCAGGTTCGGGTCGGGTGAGGTGATGCGTTGTTCGCGCAGCTCCGGGAGCATTCGGACGGCCGTGCCCGCTTCCGGTGTCAACACGGGTGGGCAGTACATTGCGCGGGTGATGGCAAGGGCGGGCGTGTTGCCGCCGGTCACATGCACGCGCACCGCCCACAGGTCCGCCGGTTTCTCCGGCCACGCCGAGCGCGCGAGGACCTCGGCAGCCATGGCGTCCGTGCTGTCGATCGCGTGAATCACCGGGAGGGAATCGCCGGGGAGCATGAGCAGCGTGAACTGCATCGAGTCGCGCAGCATGTTCGCGGCTCCGAGCTCCATGATCGCGGCGCTCGAATCCATGAGCGCGCTGACCGCGGGCAGCTCTTTGGGACGGCGCGTCGGGCCGCAGCCGGACCGTTGCGCAAGGAGCGGCGCGGCAGACGCGAGCGTGACCGCGGCAATCAGGGTGACGGCAAGCGAACGCATGAGACTCAACGTGGTTTTTACAGTCAGGTGACGACTCACGCAAGACGCATCAGATGCATGAGTGAATCCGTGCGCTGAAAGCCTGCCCTGAGCGCAGCGAAGGGACGCGCGTAGTGGCCAAGCCGGCCCTTTTAGGGCACGGATAGACGCCAGACGTTAGCGAGGCGCGTTAACCACGATGCGTGCCGTTCCGACCACATTGCCGGCATTCGCGGCGATCACGACCGTGCCCGCGGCATGCGCCGTCACCAGGCCGGCGTTGCTCACGGATGCGATCGCGTCGTTCGAGGACGACCAGAGGAATGGTCGATCCGGCATGAGCGCCCCGCTGGACGCGTGCGCCATCGCGGAGAGCTGGCGTTGTTCTCCAACCGCCAGCCGGGTGTCGGCCGGACTCACCACGACTGCCTGCACGAATGACCCCTCAGGCGGCAGGTCGGCTGGATGTTGCCCGTGCCGTATGGCGAGTTGCCGGTATGCAGCCCGGCATCGTTTCGCCTTCTTGAAGCCGTTGGCCGCGGAAAACCCTGAGACGACTCCCCAGGTCAATCCCACCGTGACCATCCGGTCGGAGTTGTCATACCAATGCGGGATCGCTACGGCTGACGCGGCGACAAGCACAGCGGCCCCTCCCCCGAAAGCGTCGAGGATGGGCCCCGCATCCTGCTCGGTGCAGCTAAATGAATCCATCTGCTCATGACCGGTCGGGGGACCGTTGGTAAGGAGAAACCCGCAACCCGTGAAAAGCAGGCTCGAGAGGCCGAGCAGGATGAGGTTTGGCTTCATGTGCTTCACTCCAGCCATTTCGCCACGCCCCCATGATGCGAGCAGGTCCCGCGCCGCGACTGGCTGAAGCTATAGGTCCCGTCCCTGCACTGCGCGCTCGCGCCGGCCGGCGGGTGCTTGTCGGGCGTCCGCGTGGGCGAGCGCACGCGGTTGCCTTTCGAGTTGGTGTAACCGGATCCCTCTTTGAACGAGCCGTTGGGTTCAGCCGATAGGGAGAGCCTCGGCAGGTAACCATTGAGCCCATTGACCGCCGTTTGACACCACCCGTTTTCGCAGGCGACGACCTGGACGGGTGTCTCGGCGGCGAGTCGTCCGAGAGAGCGCGCGTTGGGATCCGGTTTGGCGCGGAGGGAGACCGCGGCCGTGGTGTAGGCAGTATCGGCGAGTTGGGTTTGAGCGGCGAGTGCGGACGCCGACAACCAAAGGGCGAGAACGGCGGAAGCGAGCTTGCGCATGGCGGAGCCCTCCTGCTTCAGACTACTGTGCTTTTTGGAGGAGCGCGAGTTGAACGGGGATTGATGGCGGGTTGATCCGTCCGCTGAAAGCCTGCCCTGAGCGCAGCGAAGGGCGCCGGCTCATCGAAGACGCGAGCCCTGAAGGGCTGGGGTCTGGTGATGGCCCTTCAGGGCCGCGATCGCGTCGGGCAGGCCGTTGCTGTCCCTGCCCTGCTGAACTCCGCACCGCGGAGCCACTCTGGGCGCTCGGTCGCGTTCGCGACCGCGATCGCTGCATCTCGCACAAACTCGGCAAACTGCTGCGACCCGCGCAGGTCGACGACCACAGTGTCGTACTCGTCGCTCGGCTGGTGGTAATGCGTTTCGAGGTAGGTGTCCATCCGCCCTTTCGTCGTCCCGGCCGGCTGACCCTCGGTGTCGAGCCCCAGCGCCATGTAGAGCGCCGGGATGCCGGCGCGCGCGAACGAGAAGTTGTCCGCACGGAGGAAGAAACCCTCCTGCGGGTAGGGATCGGGCGAGACCTTGAGTCCTTTGCGCCGCGCCTCGTCCTCGATCACCCGTCCCAACGTGCTGAGCTCGCTACCGAGCGGCGCGACGTCGCGGCTCCGCCCCAAGAGCTCGGTGCCATCGTCCAAGTTCAGGTTGGCGACGATGCGCTCGGGCGGGACCGGACCGCTGCAGGCGAATGCTTCGGCGCCCAGCAGGCCCCACTCCTCGGCCGTGGTGAAGAGCAGCGTGAGAGAGCGCCGCTGCGGGTGGTGGGCGAAGACGCGCGACAGCGCGAGCAGCGCGGTGATGCCCGAACCGTCATCAAGGGCGCCGTTGTAGATCGAATCGCCGTTCACGGGCGTGCCGATCCCCAGGTGATCCCAATGCGCGCTCAGCACCACATGCTCCGCGGCGACGCCGGAGTCGGTGCCAGGCACGACGCCGACGACGTTGTGCGTCACGACGGTCGCCGGGCGGGTGTGGAAAGTGACGTCGAGCCGCACGCCGAGCGGGACGGCACGGAATCCCGGCCGACCGGCCGTCTGAATCAGCGCACCGAGCCCGGAAGAGCGGGCGCCGGGCGGCAGCAGCGTCGCGAGGACGGAATCGGTGATCCCGCCGACGAAGCGCAGCGTGGCGCTGGTCGCGCCAGCGGCAAGGCGACGCGGTCCACTGGGTGGAGTCTTCGCCAGCGATCCGGCGGGGCGGATCACGACCATGCCGACCGCGCCGCGGCGCTCGATCTCGATGGTCTTCTCGAAAAAGTCCGAGTAGCGCGACGCGCGGAGGCCATTGAAGCGTACCGAGTCGCTCGTGATGTGCGGCTCGCCCGGCAGGACCACCGCGATCTTGCCGTGCAGGTCGAGGCTGGCGAAGTCATTCCACTGGTAGATCGGCGCATCGATCCCATAGCCCACAAAGACGAGCTCGCCACCCGCCTCGACGTCCGGTGCGGCGGTGTAGTTCGCCAGCCGGATGTCGCGGCCGTGTTCGAGGGCGCGTGTCACGCGGCCGCTCAGCCGGATGGCGATTGGCGCCTCAGGTGCCGGCTGGTGGGTGACGATCGAGACTGGCTGCAACCAGCCATTGGCCGCTCCCGGCCGGACGCCGAATGTCCTGAGCTCGCTGATGAGATACGCCGTGGCGAGCGTTTCGCCGCGGGTGCCGGGCCCGCGGCCCTCGAACAGATCGGACGAGAAGAAGCGGAGCCGACCAGCAAGCTCGTCCACGGTGATCGAAAGACTATCGGGGCGCTGGGCGGTGAGAGCGGATTGGAAAGCAAGCGCAGCGGCGATGACCAGGCACATCGGTCGCATGGTGGAGACTATGGTGGGATCGGAGTTATGACAAATCCACGCGGGGGTCCCTCCCAAGCGAAGAGCGCTTTATAACCGTGACTTGGCTCAGAGCGGCGCTCTCACCCGGAGACCCCCACCCCCTTCGCATACAACGGAAACTCCTCCGCCATCTCCCGCACCTGCCCCTTCACCCGCGCCACCGTCGTCTCATCGCGCTTCGTCAGCACCTCATCGATCAACTCCGCCACCCGCTCCATTTCCTCTACGCCAAAGCCCCGCGTCGTCACCGCCGGCGTGCCCAGCCGAATACCGCTCGTCACGAACGGCGACTGCGGATCGCCCGGAATCGTGTTCTTGTTCACCGTGATCGCCGCCCGGTCGAGCAGCAGCTCGGCATCCTTCCCGGTGATGTTCTTCGCGCGCAGATCGACCAGCATCAGATGGCTGTCCGTTCCACCCGACACGATCGCGTAGCCGAGCGTGATCAGCCGATTGGCTAGAGTTTGCGCATTTACGACGACCTGCTTGACGTAGTCCTTAAACGCTTCGCTCGACGCCTCTTTAAACGCCACTGCTTTTGCAGCAATCACGTGCTCGAGCGGCCCACCCTGCGTCCCCGGGAACACCTGCTTATCGACCGCCTTTGCGAACTCGGTTTTGCAGAGGATCATCCCGCCGCGTGGGCCACGCAGCGTCTTATGTGTGGTCGTCGTGACGATTTGGGCATGGGGGACGGGGGACGGGTACACCCCGCCTGCGACGAGCCCCGCGAAGTGGGCCATATCCACAACTAGAATCGCCCCGACTTCATCGGCGATCGAGCGCAGCGCTGGAAAATCGACGATCCGCGCATACGCACTGCCGCCGCCGATGATGATCCGCGGCCGCTCCTTCTTCGCGACCTCGCGCACCTGATCGTAGTCGATCCGCCCCGTGTCCTCGCGCACCTGATACGCCGTCGCCTTGAACAACGTGCCGGAGAAATTGACCGGCGAGCCATGCGTCAAATGGCCGCCATGCGGCAGCGCTAGGCCGAGCAGCGTGTCGCCGAACTTGGCGACGGCGAGATAGGCCGCCATGTTCGCCTGCGCCCCCGAATGCGGCTGCACATTCGCATGCTCCGCCCCGAACAGCGCCTTCGCCCGGTCGATCGCGAGCTGCTCGACCTGATCGACGATCTCGCAGCCGCCGTAGTAGCGCTTCCCCGGCAACCCCTCGGCGTACTTGTTGGTGAGCGCGGTGCCCATGGCCTCAAGTACAGCAAGGGAGACGAAGTTCTCGGAAGCAATGAGTTCGAGGCCATGCTCCTGCCTCGCAACCTCGCGCCGGATGAGCTCGGCGATCTTGGCATCGATTTCGGAGAGCGGAGCCAAGCGGTCAGGCATTGCAGTGACCCGATAGCCAATAGCCGATAGCCGATAGCTTCATTTCTCAATTTTCTCGATTCTTCGCTGGTGCCTGCCGCCCTCGAAATCTGTCTCCAGCCACTTATGGAGAATGTTGACGCCTTGCTCTTCGCTAACAAATTGCGCCGGCAGTACCAGCAGGTTCGAGTTCCCATGGTGGCGCGACAGCTCCGCTATCCGCTCATTCCATGCCAGCGCCGCACGCACACGGGGGAAGCGGTTGGCTGTGTACGACATGCCCAAACCTGTGCCACAAGTGAGCACTCCCCGCTGCACTTCCCCGCTGCTCACAGCCTTGGCGACGGGCTTGGCATAGTCAGGATAGTCGTCCGCGGGATCGAGCTTCTTCGGCCCCACGTCGATCGGCTCGTAGCCCAGCTTCTTGAGCTCCGCTACGAGACGATTCTTGAGATTGAACCCCACGTGGTCAGCCCCTACAAAAATCCTCTCAGCCATCGCCTACACCCTTCCTCCTATCAAAAGGCGCAGCGCGTTGTCATCCCGAGCGTAGCGCGCGGAACGCGCGCGAAGCGAGGGACCTGCTTTTCATGGGCACGCCCCCCTCCCCACTCCTCCCCGTTTAACGCACCGAGCGACGTGTCATCCCGAGCGCAGCGCGCGGAACGCGCGGAACGCGCGCGAAGCGAGGGACCTGCTTCTTCTTTTCCAGCATGCGCGCGTAGCGAGGGATCTCCCGCACGTAGCGAGGGATCTGTCTCTGGGCGCCCCACACCGAAAAGCAGGTCCTTCGCTACGCGCGCTTCGCGCGCTCCGCTCAGGATGACAACGCGTCGCTCTTGCGAGAGAGAAGGAAGGAAGAAGTCAAACAAAGTTCTGCCTCACCTTCGCTATCGCCGCGATCCGCTTCTCGGCCAGACGATCCGCCGCCCGATAACTCGGAATCCCCTCCTCGTGCCCAAGCTCGAAGAGCATGAGCAGCGTGTCGTAAATCTCGCCCGCCTTATTCCGCGCCCGCTCCATCGTCCACCCCTCGAGCTCGGCATTCACATTCACTAACCCGCCGGCGTTGATCACGTAGTCGGGCGCATAGGTGATCCCCTTCTCTTCCAGCAGATCACCGTGCCGCTCCTCGGCGAGCTGATTGTTCGCACCGCCGGCAATGATGTCGACCTTGAGCTGCGGAATCGTCTGATCGTTGATGATCCCGCCTAGCGCGCATGGCGCGAAGATATTCGCCTCCGCACCATAGATCTCGTCGGCACCGACCGGCGTCGCCCGGAAGTCGACCACCACGCTCTTGAGCTTGCCGGCATCGATATCGGTCGCGATCAGCTGCGCCCCTTCCTTATATAGAAGATCGGCCAGGTAATAGCCGACGTGGCCGCAGCCCTGGATCGCCACCGTCTTGCCCTTGAGCGCGTCGTCGCCGTAGCGATGCCGCGCGCACGCCTTGATTCCGCGATACACACCAAAGGCCGTGACGGGGGACGGGTCTCCCGATTTCCCGATCAGACCGGTCACGTGATCGGTCTCGGCCTTGATGAACTCCATGTCGCCGACCGACGTGCCGACGTCCTCGGCGGTGATGTAGCGGCCGCCCAGCGCCTTCACGTGCCGCCCATGCGCGCGGAAGATCGGCTCGCGATTGCGAATCTTGTTGTCGCCGATGATGACGCTCTTGCCGCCGCCCAGATTGAGTCCGGCCACCGCGGCCTTGTACGTCATACCGCGCGCCAAGCGCAAGCAGTCGATCAACGCGTCGCGATCGTTCGCGTAATTCCAGAACCGCGTGCCGCCGAGCGCGGGGCCGAGCGTCGTGTCGTGAATCGCAATGATGCCGCGATAGCCCGAGGAGGGCTCGTACACGAGCGACACCTGCTCGTGCTCGTGCTCCTCGAGCAGCGCGAACAGCGCCGTCGCCTCTTCTTTTTTCGCGCTAGCGCGCGAGCGCGCGGGCGATGACAACGCGCTGGATTTCGCTGGTGCCTTCATAGATCTCGGTGACCTTTGCATCCCGGAAAAGTTTCTCGACGGGGAAATCTCGCATGTATCCGTACCCCCCGAAGAGCTGAATCGCCTGCGTCGTGACCCACATCGCCGTTTCGGACGCGAACAGCTTCGCCATGCTGGCGTGCAGCGTGATGTCCTCACCCGCATCTTTGCGTGCCGCGGCCCGGTGCGCCAGCGCCCGTGCCGCCTCGATCCGCGTCGCCATGTCGGCGAGCTTGAACTGCACCGCCTGGAAATCCGCGATCGCCTTCCCGAACTGCTTGCGCTCGGCGCAGTACTTGAGCGAGTGCTCGAGCGCCTTGCGCGCGATCCCCACCCCCTGCGCCCCGATCCCGAGCCGCCCCGCCTCGAGCCCCTCCATCGCGTACACGAACCCCATCCCCGCTTCACCGAGCATGTGGCCCGCGGGAAGACGGAGATCGTTCAGCTCGATGCCGGCGGTATTCGACGCGCGCAGCCCCATCTTGTCTTCAGCCTTGGCGGCCTTGTAGCCCTTGGAATCGGTGGGGACGATGAAGGTTGAGATGCCTTTAGCGCCGCGTCGAGCGTCCGGCCGATCGGTGCGCACCATGACCATCATCAGATCGGCGGTGCCGGCATTCGTCGCCCACGCCTTGGTGCCGTTCAGCACCCAGTCTTTGCCGTCTTTCGTCGCCTGCGACCGCAGCGACGCCGCGTCCGAGCCCGCCTCTGGTTCGGACAGCGCAAACCCGGCGAGCAATTCACCCCGCGCCATCGGTTTCAGCCAGCGCTCTTTCTGCTCCCGCGTGCCGTGCTTCACGAGCATGGTCGTCGGGATGGCATTGTGAATGCCTATAGAGACGGCAAAGGCGGCATCGGCGGCAGAGATTTCTTCCAGCGCCAGCAAATACGTGACCGTATCGAGCCCCATGCCGTCATACTCTTCCGGGGTGCACATTCCCAGAAAACCGAGTTTGCCGATCTCGTTGATCACGTCCCGCGGGAAATGGCTGGTGCGATCCCACTCGGCGGCGAACGGCTCGATCTTTTCGCGCGCGAATTCACGCGCCAGCTCCACGACCTGCTCGCGGACGTCAGTCACGGTAGACATAGAACCCCGCGCCCGATTTCCTGCCGAGTCGCCCGCCCGCCACCATCTCGCGCAGCAGTTTTGCCGGCTCGTATTTCGGATCGTCGAATCCCTGCTCCAGAACCTCGAGAATCGCGAGGCAGACATCTAGCCCGATCAGGTCGGCGAGGGCGAGCGGCCCCAGCGGATGCTTCATGCCCAGTGTCATCACCTGATCGACCGCTTCCGCCGTCGCGATCCCCTCCTGCACGCACAGGATCGCTTCGTTGATCATCGGCATCAGTACGCGGTTCGACACGAACCCGGGCGCGTCGTTCACTTCGACCGGCGTCTTGCCCAGCGCCTTGGAAATCTCGACCACGCGCGCCGTGGTGCCCGGCGACGTCTCGAGCCCCTTCACCACCTCCACGAGCGGCATCAAGGGCACCGGATTCATGAAATGCATCCCGATGACTTTGCCGGGGCGGTCGGTGCGCTTTGCAATCTCAGTGATGGAGATCGACGAGGTGTTGCTGGCGAGAATCGTCTCGGGCGGCAACAGACGGCAAAGGGCGGCAAAGACTTCGAATTTGATTTTCGGATTCTCTGTGGCCGCTTCGACGACGATTTCAGAACCGTTTGCGGCATCGAGCGACGTGTTGGGCTTGATCCGTCCCAGCGTGTTGGCCGACTGCTGATGGCTGATAGCGCCTTTCTTCTCCAGGCGCTCGAGATTCTTCTTGATTGTCGCAAGCCCGCGGCCGAGCGCGTCATCCGAGACGTCGATCAGCGCCGTGTCCCACCCATGCTGGGCAAAGACGTGTGCGATGCCGTTGCCCATCGTACCGGCTCCCACGACGGCGACCTTGCTCATCCGGCGAGCCAGGAGCGGGGCTGTTTCCAGCGCGAACCGATCACGGCGAGCGTCCCGGCCATCAGCACGAGCGTGGTGACGATCCCGCCTTCGGGACCGAACGCGCCGCCGTCCACCCAGGCGTGGCGGCCGGGGGTGTACTCGACGACGGGCACCCGAAACGCCCAACCGCTGACGGGGGCGTCGAACAGGATCGCGAGCCCCGCGTTCCAGCCAAAATGCAGTCCCCACGCGAGGGCCATGCCGCCCGCCGAGAAGAACGCGAACGACAGCCAGATCGCGGCGAGCGAGACGTTGACGGTGCTGAAGAAGGTGGCGTTGGGATTCCTGCCGTGCAGGAGTCCAAACCCCACGGCGAGGACCACCATCGCGGCGGGCGCGCCGACCGCATCGGCAAGCCGGCGCAGCGGGTAGCCGCGAAACATCAGCTCCTCGGCCAGCGCCGCGAGCACCAGACCGAGCGCCAGCGGAACCGCGACGCGCGCCCAGACGCTCCAGTCCCCCGTGAGGCGCACCGTCGCCCGATCGATGATGAACGCCAGCCCAATCGCGAGGCACGCCATCAGGGCACCCAGTCCGATCCCGCGCACCAGCCGGGGCATCAGGCCGCCGGGTTGCGTGTGCCATCCCATCCGGTCCCAGGAGTACTTGTTGAGACGATTGCCGACCACGATCGTCGCCACGAGAAACCCAGTGACCTCAAACGCGCCGTTGCGAAACACGAACCACCGTTGACCGCCCCAACCGGGGACGAGCTCGGAGATGCCGATCGTAATCCCGAGGCCGATCGCGGCGTACAGCAACAGCCAGGCGAGCGCGATGCCGGCGCGCTTCACATCCTCAAACGACACGCGCGCGATCAGAGGCGCGCGCGAATCGTTGGGGTGAGCTTGGCCAGGACTGGCACCAGTACAGCCAGCTTGAGCAGATCTCCCAGCAGGAACGGCCACGTCGCGAGCCGCGCCGCACCAGCAATGCTGCCGGTGATGATCGCGAGCTGTGCGAGACCGCCGAGATGGATGAGCACGAGTCCGACGAGGACGCTGAGAGTAACCCGGGCTAGGAGCCCGGGCTCGGCGCCCGCTGCGCCCTGTAAGGGCGCAGTTTCGAGCCGAGCGCGCCCTGTCAGGGCGCGGCTTACAAACCAACCCACCGCCCACGCCGCCACGGGATACGCGAGCAGGTAGCCGCCAGTCTGACCGAAGAGGCGACCGATCCCCGGCAACAACACAGGACTCGGCGTGAAGACCGGCAGCCCCGCGGCGCCCATCGCCAGGTACAGGATCATGCTGAGCGCGCCGAGCCTCGCGCCGAGGAGGCCGCCGACGAGCAGCACGGCCATCGGCTGCAGCGTCATCGGCACTGGCGTGCCGGGCAGCGGGATGGAAACCTGGGCAGCAAGGGCCACAAGGACCGCCCCCAAGACAACCGCACCGATACGGACCCCGATAGCCGGTAGCCGATAGCCGATAGCCGCTTGTTCCATTAGAGCATCTCCACAGAGAGAGCCACTGCATTACCGCCACCGAGACAGAGCGTGGCGAGACCGGTCTTCTTCCCGTACTGCTTCAGGGCGTAGAGTAACGTCGTCAGCACGCGCGCGCCGGATGCACCGATCGGATGTCCGAGCGCGATCGCGCCGCCGTGCACATTCACGCGCAACCAGTCCCAGCCGAGCGCCTTGCCGTCGGCGAGTGCCTGCACCGCGAACGCTTCGTTCGCTTCGATCAAATCGTAATCGGAAATCTTCGCGCCCGTCTTCTTCATGAGATTCTGCACCGCGACGATCGGCGCGAAAAACAGATCCTTCGGCTCGCCGCCGCCCGTCGCGTAGCCGGTGATTTTGGCGATCGGCTGCACGCCGTGCGCCTTGGCGAACGCCAGCGACGACACCACGAGCGCACTCGCGCCGTCGTTGAGGCCCGGAGCGTTGCCGGGCGTGACGGAACCGTCTTTTTCGAACGACGGCTTCAGGGCTGCCAAAGCCTCGAGCGTGGTGTCTTTGCGGGGGCCTTCATCTTTATCGATGACGGTCACGCCCTTCTTCCCCGGAATCTCGACCGGCACCGTCTCGGCCTTGAAGAAGCACGATTCCATGGCCTTGACGGCTTTGCGGTGACTCTCGAGCGCGAACTCGTCCTGTTCTTCCCGCGAAACGCCGGCCTTCGTGGCCGTGTACTCGGCGAGATTGCCCATGTGCGTGTTGGAGAACGAATCCCACAGGCCATCGCGAATCATCCCGTCCACGAGCTCGCTGTTCCCGGCCTTGATGCCGCTACGCATGCCGTACACGTAGTGCGGCGCGTTCGACATCGACTCGAACCCACCGGCGACGACGCACTGTTCGTCGCGCGCCTTGATCGCCTGCGCCGCGAGCATCACCGCCTTGAGCCCCGAGCCGCAGACCTTGTTGATCGTCATCGCGGGGATCGTGCCGGGCAGCCCGGCGTGAATGGCCGCCTGGCGCGCGGGCGCCTGCCCTTCCCCGCCCTGGAGCACGTTGCCCATGATGACTTCGTCGACCGCGGTGTTAGGCACACTGGCGCGGCGCATGGCCTCGCGGATCACGAGCGCGCCGAGCCTCGGCCCCGGCAGCGGGGAGAGACCGCCGAGGTACTTGCCAATCGGCGTCCGACAAGCGGACAAGATTACGGGCGTAGTGGCGTCGGTCATGTGTGTCCCTATTGCGGATTGTCGATTGCGGATTGCGGATTGAAATGGCGAATGTCCAATCCGCAATCCGAAATCCGAAATCCGCAATGTCTCAAATTAACGGCTTGAGACTCCTACTGTGTACTTCCTCCTTCAGCTTCTCCACAAACTCGAGAATCGGCATCACGACTTGCTTGTTCCCCGACCCCCTCACCCGCACCGCGACGGACTTGGCCTCCGCTTCCCGCTGCCCCACCACGGCCATGTAGGGAATCTTATGCGTCTCGGCGTCGCGAATCTTGTAGTTCAGCGTCTCCGAGCGCTCGTCCAGATGCGAGCGAATCCCGGCCGTGCGCAACGTGTCGTGCACGGCGCGCGCGGCATCGAGCTGGCCGTCCGCAATCGGCAGCACGCGCACCTGCACCGGCGACAGCCAGAGCGGGAACGCCCCCGCGAAGTGCTCGATCAGGAAGCCGGTAAACCGCTCGATCGTCCCGAAGATCGCGCGATGCATCATGATCGTGCGATGCGGCTTGTTGTCGGCGCCGGTGTACTCGAGCTGGAAGCGCTCGGGTAGCTCGTAGTCGAGCTGGATCGTCGCGCCCTGCCACTCGCGGCCGATCGCGTCGTTGAACTTGATGTCGATCTTGGGACCGTAGAACGCGCCTCCGCCGACGTCCATCCGATAGGTCAGGCCTCTGCGCTTGAGCGCGCTTTCGAGCGCCTTTTCGGCGACCTCCCACATCGCGTCCGTGCCCAGCTTCTTGTTGGGCCGCGTCGCCAGGTCGAGCCGGTACTGCAGCCCAAACGTCTTGCCCATCACCAGCTCGACGATGTCGAGCAGATTGAAGATCTCCTCCTCGATCTGATCTTCGCGCAGGAAGATGTGCGCGTCGTCCATCGACAGGCCGCGCACCCGCAGCATGCCGTGCAACGTCCCCGAGCGCTCGTTGCGATACACGTTCGCGATCTCGGCGAGACGGATCGGCAGATCGCGGTAGCTGCGCTGCTGGCTCGCGTACACGAGGATGTGCATGGGGCAGTTCATCGGCTTCACGCGATAGCGCACTTCTTCGGACTCGCCCTCGCCCGCCGCCATCGGCGGGAACTGATTGGCGGCGTAGAGCGGCAGATGCCCCGAACGCAGGAAGAGCTGCTCGCGCGTCACGTTGGGCGTGTACACGAGCTGATAGCCGCGCTGCAGGATGATGTCCTCGATGAAGCGCCGCAGCTCGAAGTTCAGGACCGCGCCGTTGGGATGCCAGAGAATCAGCCCAGGCCCGACGTCTTCCTGAATCGAGTACAGGTCGAGCTGCTTGCCGATGACCCGATGGTCTCGCTTCCGGGCCTCTTCGAGGCGATTGATGTACTGCGCCAACGCCTCTTTGGAAAACCACGCCGTGCCGTAAATGCGCTGCAGCATCTGGCGCCGCTCATCGCCGCGCCAATACGCCCCCGCCGCATGCAGCAGCTTGAAATGCTTGATGCGGCCCGTACTCGGCACATGCGGACCGCGGCATAAATCGACGAACGGCCCGTCGGTATAGACGGAGATTACTTCACCTTCCTTCAAATCATCTATTCTCTCGAGTTTCAGCGGGTCGTCGACAAAGCGCTTCTTGGCTTCCGCGCGTGACACCTCTTCGCGCACGAACGGATAATCCTGCTTTGTAACCTCGGCCATTTCTTGTTCGATGGCCGCGATGTCTTCAGGTGTGAACGGCCGCCCAATATCGAAATCGTAATAGAACCCGTCTTCGATCGGCGGCCCGAAGCCGATCTGCGCCTTGGGGAAGAGCTGCCGCACGGCAGTCGCCAGGACGTGCGCCGACGAGTGGCGCAGCACGTCCAGCGCCTGCGCATCCTTGTCCGTGAGGATCGAGACCTGCACGCCATCGGGGAGCGGGCGTTGCAGATCGCGCACCTCGCCGTTGACGCGAATGGCGAGGGCGGCCTTGGCCAGGCCTGGACCAATGGCTTTCGCCAAGTCCGCGCCCGTCGCGCCCGCCGGCAGGGCTTTCTTGCTCCCATCCGGCAGGACGACCTGAATCTCGGAAGGGGGCATGTCTAGGGAGATGTCGTCGCAGTGCCGGCCGGTGCATTGACCATCGGCGGCGTCCGCAATCCAAACCGGAAATAGAGTCCCACGGAAAAGAGAATTACGCCCGCGAGCAACACCCAGCGCACGACGCGCCCGGGTGGGAGTGTCTCGTCGGATGGTGCGGGTTTGGGAATCGTCATTGGACGATATTCTAGTCGGCGCTTCTATATTAAGGAATGGCATACGATCCGCGGCCGGTAGAACCCCGCATCTACAAGCGCTGGCTCGACGCCGGCGCGTTTCAGCCGCGCGCAGGCGCCGAGCCGTATGTCATCGTCATTCCGCCCCCCAACGTCACGGACATCCTCCACGTCGGCCACGCCCTCAACAACGTCATTCAGGACGTGCTGATCCGCTTCGAGCGGATGCGCGGGCGCGCCGCCGAGTGGCTGCCGGGGACCGATCACGCCGGCATCGCGACGCAAAACGTCGTCGAGAAGCGCCTCGCCAAGGAGGGCAAGACCCGGTTCGACCTGGGCCGCGAGCAATTCGTCGAGGAAGTGTGGTGCTTCGTCAAGCAGACGGGCAACACGATCATCGAGCAGCTCAAGGTGATCGGCAGCTCGTGCGACTGGTCGCGGCTGCGGTTCACGTTCGACGACGACTACTCGCGCGCGGTGCGCGAGGTGTTCGTGCGGCTGTGGGACGAGGGGCTGATCTACCGGGGCCACCGCGTCATCCATTGGTGCCCGCACTGCCTCACCGCGCTCTCAGATGAAGAGGCGGAGCACCACGAGACGCAGGGCAACCTCTATCACATCAAGTATCTGCTCGAGGATGGATCCGCTTTCGTCACGGTCGCGACGACCAGGCCGGAGACGATGTTCGGCGACATCGGGCTGGTGTTCAATCCGAAGGATTCGCGCTACCAAGCGCTCAAGGGCAAGCGTGTGAAGATTCCGCTGTCGGGAGTGGTCATTCCGATCGCCACGGACGAAGCAGTCGAGCAAGGCTTTGGCACGGGCTTGCTGAAGGTCACCCCGGCGCACGACGCGAACGATTTTGAGATTGCCCGGAGGGTGTGGCCGAACGCTGAGACCCCGCTGATCATGGACGAGGCGGGGAAAATGCAAGATGCACGTCGGCACGACGGCACGTCTGCACGAACCGGTCCACCCGATCGTGCCGACGTGCAGACGGGCCGACGTGTACCTCAAGAACTCGAGGGGATGGATCGCTTCGACGCCCGCAAACGCATCGTGAAGCAACTCGAGCGCGATGGTCTTCTCGTCAAGACCGAGCCGCATCACCACTCAGTGCGCCGCTGCTATCGCTGTGATACGGTGGTGGAGCCCCGGCTCAGTGACCAGTGGTTCGTGAAGATGAAGTCGCTCGCCGAGCGGGTGATGCAGGGCTACGCCGCGGGCGAGTTTCATATCGTGCCGGAGCGCTGGAACGCGACGTTCGAGAACTGGATGAACAACATCCGGGACTGGAACATCTCGCGACAGCTATGGTGGGGGCACCGGATTCCGGTGTTCACCTGCGCGAACGGGCACCAATGGGCCGACCGCGAGGACCCCGAGAAGTGTCCCAAGTGCGGCGCGCGGGTGGAGCAGGATCCCGACGTGCTCGACACCTGGTTTTCGTCGTGGCTCTGGCCGTTCGCCACGTTCGGCTGGCCCGCGCAGACGCCCGATCTCGCGCGCTTCTATCCCGGCCACACGCTCGTGACCGGGCCCGACATCCTGTTCTTCTGGGTCGCCCGGATGCTCATGTCGGGCTACAAGTTCATGGGCAAGAAGCCGTTCACGACCGTGTACCTGCACGGAATCGCGCGCGACACCAAGCACCGCAAGATGTCGAAGTCGCTCGGCAACGGCATCGATCCGCTGGTGGTGGTGGAGAAGTTTGGCGCCGACGCGCTGCGCTGGACCTGCGTGGCCAACACCGCGCTCGGCCAGGACCTGCTGCTCGACCCCAACGATCTCGAGACGACGTTCGCGCCGGGTCGCAACTTCGCGAACAAGCTGTGGAACATCGGTCAGTTCGTGTTGGCACAGCTGCCGAAGAGCGTGCCTGCGATCGAAGCCGTCGACCGCCGCTCGCTCACGCTCGCCGACCGTTGGATTCTGTCGCGCGCGCAGGCCGTGATCCGTGAGGCGACCGCGTCACTCGAGCAATTCCGGCTCGATGAAGCGGCCAAGCGTTGCTTCGAGTTTGTGTGGAATGAGCTGGCCGATTGGTACGTGGAGGCCGTGAAACCGCGGCTCGATGATCCGGCAGCCAAAGCAGTGCTGGCGTACTGCTTCGACCTTTCGCTGCGGCTGCTCCACCCCATCGTCCCCTTCATTACTGAGGAGCTGTGGCAAAAAATGCCGGGTCGGAAATCCGAAGAGCTCCTCACGTCGGCACGTTGGCCCGTCGCACGACCTGAACTCGAGGATCCCCGTGCCGATCAGGAATTCGGCCGCGTGAAGACCGCGATCGAGCACATTCGCTCGATTCGCGCGGAGTATCGCGTGCCACCCAAGACCAGGCTCAACGCCACGATCGTGGCGCGCGGCAACGACAAGGCGGCGACGTTCGACGGCGAGCGCGACACGATCATGCGGCTGGCGCAGCTCGAGAGCCTAGCGCTCGACGGCGTCCCGCAGGGGGTCGGCGCGCACGCGGTATTCGGTGATGGCAGCGAAGTGGTCGTCGCGCTCGAAGGCGTCGTCGATGTGCAGCACGAGTGCCGCCGCCTGTCGGAGGAATTCGAGCGTCTCGACAAGCAGCTCGCGAGCCTGGCCGCCCGGCTCACCAACGCAAGCTTCGTCTCGCGCGCGCCGCAGGAGGTGGTGGCCAAGGAGCGCGAAAAGGAAAAGGCATGGCGCGATCAGCGCGACGTCCTGGCCGGCAAGCTCAAGTCGCTGGGCTGCTCGTAAGCGGCGCGCTGCTCGCGTGCGCGAGTGTGGCGCCCCCCCCCGGCGGGCCGCCCGATTCCACGCCACCCAGAATCGTCCAGGTGAAGCCCGAATCGGGAGCGATGGTCCCCAACCTGCACGGCGACGTCGTCATTCAATTCGATGAAGTGATCGACGAGCAGGCTGGAGGCGGCGGCGGCGGCGGAGGTGGGGTGGAGGGTCTCGCGCGCCAGATTCTGTTGTCGCCAGTCGCGGGCCCCGTGAACGTGAGCTGGCATCGCACCCGCATCACCGTCAAGCCCAAAGAAGGCTGGAAGCGGCGAGTCTATCGGCTGCAGATCCTGCCGGGCTTCGTGGACCTGCGCCGCAACCGCACCGACTCGAGCAAGACGGTGCTGTTCTCGACCGGTCCCGAGATCGGCCACGCGCGCATCGGCGGGATCACATTGAAGTGGGTGGAGCAGACGGTCCTGCTGCACGCGCTGATCGAGGCGGTGCCGCTGCCCGATACGGTCGGTTACATGACCGTCTCCGACTCGGGCGGCCAGTTCAATCTCACGAATCTGCAGCCGGGACGCTACATCGTGTACGCGACGGCGGACGAGGACAACGATCGGCACCGCGACCTGCGCGAGGCGTACGACTCTACGATCGTGACGCTCGACTCGAGCAGCAACGTCGCGCTCTACGCCTTTCCCCACGACACCATCCCGCCCCGGCCGCGCGGCGCGACGTACGTCGACTCGATCTCGGTGCGCCTCGAGTTCAGCCAGGCGCTCGACCCCACGGCGGCGCTCGATACGTCGCACGTCCACCTCCTCGAGCTCCCCGATTCGACGCCGGTCGCAATCGAGAAGATTTTGACCGGGCGACAGTTCGATTCCATCGCGGCGGCGGCCCGGCAGAAGGCGGATTCGGCCGCCGCGGCCGCCGCGGCGGCGCGCGATACGACCGGGGCGCGCCGGCCTATGATCGTGCACGACACCTCAGCCCAGCCCAACATCCATCCGATCGTCCCGCCGACACCGCCGCCGCAAGCGGCGCCGGCACGACCAGCGCCCCCGCCGCCCCCGCCGCCCCCGCCGCCTCCGCCGCCTCCGCCGTCGGCGCGTGGTGCGCGGGCGGGAGCCCCCCCCCGTCCGGCGGTTCCGGCCAGGTCGCCGGTCGACACGGCGCTCGTGCGACAGCTGCTCGCGGAGCGTCCGGTCCCCTCGGACAAGATCGTGATCCGGGTCCCGCGCGCGCTGAAGCCCGAGACGCGTTACGTCGTCCGCGTCACGGGGGCGACGAACCTCGTCGGCAGGAAAGGCGCCGGCGACGTAGGCTTTACCACGCCGAAGCCGGTGGTCGCGGATACGACGCACCGCGCGCCACGCCCCACGCGCCCATGACCGATCCCAGGCGCCAGCTCCCTTCGATCGATGCGCTCCTCGCGGGTCCGGGCATCGCCGCACTGCTCGCGGTGCATCCGCGCGCTCTCATCGTCAAGGCCGCGCGCGCGGCGGTCGATGCGGCGCGCGACCAGGGCGGCACCGCCCCCGCCGAGGGGTGGGATGCCGCGGTGCGCGCGGCGGTGGCGCGCCTCGCCGAGCCGTCGCTCGTGCCGGTGATCAACGCGACCGGGGTCGTGCTGCACACGAACCTCGGCCGCGCGCCGCTGGCGGACGCCGCGATCGCCGCGCTGACGCGGGTCGCGCGCGGCTACGCGGCGCTCGAGTACGACATGGGTCGCGGCACCCGCGGCTCCCGGCATGCGCACTGCCGCGATCTCCTCGTCGAACTGACGGGCGCGGCGGACGCGCTCGTCGTGAACAACGCGGCCGGTGCCGTGCTGCTGGCCCTCAGCGCCCTCGCCCGCGGCGGCGACGCGATCGTGTCACGCGGCGAGCTGGTCGAAATCGGCGGGTCGTTCCGCATCCCCGACATCATGGCGCGGTCGGGCGCGCGGCTCGTCGAGGTGGGGACGACGAACCGCACGCACCCGCACGATTACGAGCGCGCGTTGACGGCCGAAAGCAAGGTGCTCCTCAAGGTGCATCGCTCCAATTTCCAAGTCACCGGCTTCACGGCCGACGTCGCCGTCGTGGAGCTGGCCGAGCTGGCGCATGCGCGCGGCATCGCGTGCCTGTATGACCTGGGGAGCGGGCTGCTGATCAACCTCTCCGACTGGGGATTGAGCGGCGAGCCGACGGTTCCGGAAGCGGTCGCCGCGGGGGCCGACCTCACGGTCTTCAGCGGCGACAAGCTGCTCGGCGGGCCGCAGGCCGGCATTCTCGTCGGCAGCGAAGCGGCGATTGCGGCGTGCCGCGCCGATCCGATCGCGCGCACCGTGCGCGCCGACAAGCTGACATTGTCGGCACTGGAGGCGACGCTCGCCCTGTATCGCGACCACGAGGCCGCACGGCAGCGAATCCCCGTGCTGCGGATGCTGACGGAACCGCTCAGCCTCGTGAAACAGCGGGCGGAAGCAATCCTCAAGGGCCTTCATGGCACCGGTATGGGCGACAAGGCGCAGCTGGTGCAGGGCGATTCCGAGGTGGGGGGTGGGTCATTCCCGGGGGTGACACTAAAGACGTGGCTCGTCGGCATCAGCCACGCGGCGCCTGACAGCTATCTGGCCCAACTGCGCTCGTACGATCCTCCCATCATCGCGCGGGTCGCGGGGAGTCGAGTGTTGCTGGATGCGCGGACGATCTTCCCCGAGCAAGTCGAGACAGTGATCGCAGCGCTACGTGGCTAGGCCCGCCGTCTTCCTCGATCGGGACGGCACGATCCTCGAGGACGCGGGCTATCTGTACCAGCCCGCCAAGGCCAAACTCCTCTCTGGCGCGGCCGACGCGATCAAACGTCTGAATGCGCGGGGCTTTCTGGTGGTCGTCGTCACCAACCAATCCGGAATCGCACGCGGCCTCTACACCGTGGCGGACTACGAGGCTGTCCAGCGGCGGCTCGGCGAGCTGCTCGCGGCGCACGGCGCGCGCCTGGATGCCGCCTACTTCTGCCCCCATCACCCGCGCTTCACGGGTCCGTGCGAATGTCGCAAGCCGGGCGTCAAGCTGTTTCGCGACGCGGCGCAGGCGCTCGAGATCGATTTCGCGCGCTCCTGGTGGGTCGGCGACCGGCTGTCGGACGTGCAGCCGGCGACTGCGTTAGGCGGGAAGTCGATTCTCGTCGCCACGGGAGAAGGCAACCTGCACCAGGGGCAGGCGCGGGCGCACGGCGTCGGGGTGGTCGCGGATTTGGCGGCAGCGGTGGATGAGATTCTCGCGCGACGCTAAAACGTTGTGTTTCGTGTTGGCAATCTACAAATTAGCGCGTCGCCCTTCCCCGCAGGCAAGGAGCTCTTGTGCGCACAGGTCTCATACTGACAGCGCTCGTCGCCGTCACTCCCGTGGCTCTCGCAGCCCAGCTACCGAACATCCGGGTGGGGCAGACGATCCGAGACAGTCTCGTCAGGCGCGACCAGAAATTCCCCGACGGGTCCCGTTACAAGCTCTACGGATTCCTCGGCACCAAAGGCGACACCGTCTACTTCGACCTGGTGTCCGACGACTTCGACGCGAACCTCGTCGTTGCCGACGCATCGGGGAATCGGCTCGACATCGACGATGACGGCGGCGACCGCTGCAACGCGCGGCTGCAGTTCGTCCCGCCGGCGACCGGCAACTACCGCGTGTACGCGAACTCCAGCTCCCAGGGAGAGCTGGGGGAATACCGCATGTCGTTCAACAAGGGCAAGGCGCCGACCCCGGCCGACAGCACGTGCCGGGACTTTGGACTGACCAGCGGGACCATCGAAGTGGGGCAGACGATCACGGGCGAGCTGACGGCGGACGATCCGGAGCTGCGGAGCGATTCGACGCATTACAAGCGGTATGTCTTGCCGGTCAAACCGAATCAGACCTTCACGGCGGACCTCGAGTCCGGCGATTTCGACGCCTACCTGTGGCTCACGCGCAGTCGCGGCGACAAGATCGTCGCGAACGACGACGGCGGCGGGGGCTGCAATTCCCGTCTCGTGTACACCACCACGGATGGCCACCCGCTGCGGCTGATCGTGAACACCGCGCGCCCGTCGCACTCGGTCGGCCAGTTCTCGCTGCGCGTCACCGAGGGAGAGCTCCCGGTCGACACGAAGGGCAACTGCCGCAACACCGGCACGCGCGCGCAAACCGCGAGCAACCGGACGGAAGAGATCCTGCGCACGATCGCGGTCGGAGCGACCCAGCAAGGCGCCCTGAGCAGCCGGGACGTGCTGCTCGACAGCGACAGCACGTACGCGCAGCCCTGGTCGATCGAGGGCCGCGCCGGCCAGACGGTCACGATCGATCTCGAATCCGACGCGTTCGACGCGTTCCTGTTCCTGCGCGGGCCCGGCATCTCCGGCGGCCGCGACTTCCAGGACGATGACTCGGGCGGCAACTGCCACGCGCGGCTCACCGCGACGTTCCCGCAGACGGGAGAGTACGAGATCGTCGTGAACACGGCGGCGGGCGACCATTACGCGACCGGCCCCTTCACGCTCAGCGTCACCAGCGGATCGAAACCGCGGTCCGTCGCGCGGTGCAATCGTAGCGGTCAGTGACAGCCAGGCCGGTTCGTGTCGCCGTGCTCGTGTCGGGCGGCGGCACGAACCTGCAGGCCCTGCTCGACGCCCTTCAACAATCCCCCCCCTCCCTCGCCCGCGTCACCCGCGTGATCTCGAACCGGCCCGATGCCGGGGCGCTGGCGCGTGCCCGGCGCGCCGTCCCCCCCGTCGCGACGACCGTCCTGCGCGATCCGAGCGATGCCGCCGAGCTGCTGCGGGCTCTCGAAGACGCCGATCTCGTCGTCCTGGCGGGGTACCTGAAGCTCGTGCCGGCGGCGGTGGTCTCCCGGTTTCGCGGCCGCATGATCAACATCCACCCTGCGCTGCTGCCGGATTTCGGCGGGCCGGGGATGTACGGCCAGCACGTGCACGCCGCCGTGCTCGCGAGCGGCGCCCGGGAGTCGGGAGTGACGGTGCACTATGTGGACGAGGAATTTGATCGTGGTCAGATCATTGCGCAGGAACGGGTCGCTGTGCACCCCGCCGATACGCCCGAAACGCTTGCAGCGCGAGTTTTAGAAGCGGAACATCGATTGCTGCCGCGTGTGGTTTTGGATCTTGCGAGGAGGATTGGATGACTCGGAAGCTGGCGGTCAAACTGCAAAAGCGGCGGTCGGACGGTCAAACCACAACTGCGACGGTCACGACCGCCCGACCGCCGCAGTTTCAGTTTGACCGCCGCAGTTGCTTCTTGACCGCCTTGACCGTCATGACCGCCGCGGTTGTAGTTTTGACCGCCAGCCTATCCGCACAAACCGCAGACAGCCTGGCCGTCCGCTTCTCCGGAATGACAGCCGTCACCGGCTACGAGCAGGCATTCAGCGACTCGCTACTGTCACTGCTGCCAGGGAGCGCACGCGATCGTATCGGCAACGTGACCCTTGTCTTGGGACGAGGCTCGCCCAGGCGACTGGTCTACTGCAATCTCGACGAGATCGGCTACGTCGTCGGCAACATCACCGACGACGGCTATATCCAACTGCGGCGCGTGGGCGGCGGGCTGCGGCTGTATCCGCTGTTCGATCAGCAGCTCGAGGGCCAGCGCGTCACGCTGTTCGGCAGGAAGGGCGCGGTGCCGGGTGTCGTCGCCGTGCGCTCGACCCATCTGACGCGAGGCCGTCCCAGCCGCGACGAGCCCCCGTTCACCGTCGACAACGCCTACGTGGACGTCGGCGCGGCCTCCCGCGACGAGGTGCTCGCGCTCGGCATCAATATCCTCACGCCGCTCGCGCTCACCAAACGCCCCCACCGTTATGGCGATCGTCTCCTGGCCGCACCGAGCGCGGGACGACGCGCGGCCTGCGCGGCGCTCGCATCGGCGGCGCTGTCACGCCCGCGCGTGCGCGGCACGGTCGTCGTCGCCTTCACCGTGCAGAGCCTCTATGCCGACACCGCCGGGTTGAAGACGGTGCTGAACGTGCAGGGACCGTTCGCCGACGCCCGGTTGGTGACGGTGCCATCCACGTTCGCGGAAACTGCGGTGGAGACGGTGCGGCTGCGCGATGTGGATGCGTTGATGGCCGATATCGTGCGCTGGATGGGAGTTGGACAATGAAACTCACACGTCGGCACGCCGGCACGTTGGCACGAACTGCATGCCTGCTTGCAGTCGTGCCGACGTGCAGACTTGTAGGCCAGGATACGAGCCGCATCTCCGAGGCGCAGAGCGTCCTTTCGGCCCTCGTTGAGAGTTATGGCGTGTCGGGATCCGAAGCGCCGGTGCGAGAGGTCGTAAAGCGTCTGTTGCCAGGGTGGGCCAGAACGGAGACCGACACCGCTGGCAATCTGTGGGTGCGGACGGGACCGGGCGATGGGCCTGTCGTCATCGTCGCGCACATGGACGAGATCGGCTTCCGCATCGACTCGATCAATGCCGACGGCACCCTCGGGCTGCGCAACCGCGGCGGCTTCATTCTCTCGCTGTTCGAAGCGAAGCCCGCGTTGATACACACCGATCGCGGTGACATCCCCGGCATCTTCCTGCCGCGCGACACGGGCCTGACCCGTCGCACGCCCCCGCCGTTGCGCGTCAGCGTCGGTGCCACGACGCGCGCCGGCGCCGAGTCGCTGGGCGTGAAGCTCGGCCAGACGATCACGATGCCTAAGCAGTACGTGCGGCTCGCCGGCACACGCGCGACGGGGCGGTCGTTCGATGACCGGATGGGATGCGCGGCGCTGATCCTCGCGCTGCGCCGGCTCGACCGCAGCAAGCCCAAGCACCCGGTGATCTTCCTCTTCAGTACGCGCGAAGAGATCGGCCTGGAGGGCGCCGCGGCGGCCGCGCGGCAGCTGGGCACCTCGACGCGCCGCGTCCACGCGATCGACACGTTCGTGTCCGCCGACTCCCCGCTCGAGCTGCAGAACTTCGCCGTCGCGCGCCTCGGCCAGGGCGCCGTCGCGCGCGCGCTCGACAACTCCTCCGTCACGCCGCCCGCCTACGTGGACTCGCTCGCCGACCTCGCGCGGTCCCGCGGCATCGCCTTACAGATCGGTACGACGAACGGCGGCAACGACGGATCCACGTTTGTGGAGTTTGGCGTCGTCGATGTCCCAATTGGCTGGCCGCTTCGATATTCGCATTCCCCTGTCGAGCTGGTTGATCTCAAGGACCTGGTAAGTCTCGCTGACCTGGCTCGTGCGGTCGCTGAGGACTGGTAAGGCGGTCAAGAGACAAATGCGGCGGTCAAACTGCAAAGGCGGCCATGACCGCCCGACCGCCGCAGTCGATTCTTGACCGCCGCCGTTGTAGTTTGACCGCCCTATGAGGGCCCTTCTCTCAGTCTCGGACAAACGCGGAGTCGTCCAGTTCGCCCGTCAGCTCGTCGAGCTCCGATGGGAAATCGTCTCCACCGGTGGGACCGCCGAGGCGTTGCGACGGGAAGGCATTCCAGTCGTCCGCGTCGAAGAAGTCACAGGCTTTCCCGAAATGATGGACGGGCGGGTAAAGACTTTGCATCCGAAGGTGCATGGCGCACTACTCGCACGAAGAGATAACGCAGGCGATCTCGCGGCGATGCAGCAGCACGGCATCACGCCGATCGATCTCGTCGCCGTGAATCTCTATCCCTTCCGCGAAACTGTCGCGCGGCCCGGGACCAGCTTCGCGCAGGCGATCGAGCAGATCGATATCGGCGGCCCCTCGATGCTCCGCTCAGCGGCCAAGAATCACGCCGCCGTGATTGTGATTGTCGATCCGGATGATTATTCGAGCGTGATCGAGGATCTGAAGGTTGGCGAGGTTGGCGAGGATAAACGCCGTGCGCTCGCCACGAAAGTCTTTGCGCACACCGCCGCTTACGACGCGACCATTTTGGGCTATCTCGCTCGCTCGCAAGATGTCCTACCCTCCACCAACGTCCTGATCCTCCACCAACGGCAATCATTGCGCTACGGCGAGAATCCGCATCAGCATGCCGCGCTCTACGTGACCGACGAGCCGGGAATCCGCGACATGCGCCAGCTCCACGGCAAGGAGCTGTCGTTCAACAATCTGCTCGACGTCGATGCGGCGGTCATGGCGATCGCGCCGTGGCACAACACCAACTCCCGAGCCGCCTGCGTCATCATCAAGCACACGACGCCGTGTGGCATCGCGCTCGGCCGAAATGCCGCCGACGCCTACACGCGCGCCCTGGCGACCGACCGCACGTCGGCGTTCGGATCGGTGATCGCGTTCAACACCGTCGTCGATCGCGCCGCCGCGGAGGCGATGCGCGACCTGTTCGTGGAGGTCGTGGTCGCGCCGCGCGTGGACGCCGAGGCGCTCGCGGTATTCCAGGAAAAGAAGAACCTGCGCGTCGTGGAGCTGCCCCGCCCCGCGGACGAGCCGTCGCTCGATTACAAGCGGGTGCGGGGGGGATTCCTGGTGCAGGATCGGTTTCGCTACTCCGCCGTGGCCGCCGAGTCCCAGTGGAAGATCGCGACGACGCGCCGCCCCACGGATGCGCAATGGAACGATCTCCGCTTCGCCTGGGCCGCCGTGGGGTTTATCAAGTCGAACGCCATCGTCCTGGTGCGTGACGAGGCCGCGATCGGCATCGGCGCCGGCCAGATGAGCCGGGTCGATTCCTCGTTCCTGGCCGTGCACAAGGCGAGGCAGCAGGGCCACGATCCGCGCGGCGCCGTGCTGGCGAGCGACGCCTTCTTCCCCTTCTCGGACGGTGTGGATGAGGCGGCGGCGGCGGGGGTAACAGCCATCATCCAGCCGGGGGGATCCGTGAGGGACGCCGAGGTCATCGCCGCCGCCGACAAGCACGACCTTGCCATGATCCTGACCGGTATGCGTCAGTTCCGTCACTAGATTATTGGGCCTATGACGACCACGTATCCGAACCGGACAACCGCCGCGCGCCGCGACCTCGACCGTACCCCGGTCGCGCCGGCGACCACCATCAAGCCGCCGTATCTGATGGCGGTGTTCGTGTCGCTGGGCGCGCTGATCCTCTACATCGCCACGCTGGCTCCCACGACGCAGTTCTGGGACACGTCGGAATACATCGCCGCGGCCTACACGCTGGGGATTCCGCATCCGCCGGGCAACCCGCTCTTCGTCCTGATCGCGCACGTGTTCGGATTGCTGCCGTTCATGGCCGGCTACGCCGCGCGCATCAACCTGTTCGCTGCCGTCACGAGCGCGGTCTCAGCGGGCTGCTGGTTCCTCGTCGCCGAGCGCTGGCTGCGGTCGTTCGTGCCGGCGCTGTGGCCGCGGCGGCTCGCGGCGCTCGCCGGCGCGCTCGTCTCCGCCACCGCGTTCACGGTGTGGAACCAGTCGGTCGTGAACGAGAAGGTCTACACGCTCAGCCTGCTCTCGATCGCGCTGATTCTGTGGCTCATCGTGCGCTGGGACGACCAGCCGGCCGGCGAGGCGCACGACCACCACCTGCTGCTGATCATCTATCTGCTCGCGCTGACCGCCACGAACCACATGATGGGCGTGCTGGTGGGTCCGGTGGTGGTGATCTTCCTGTTTCCGCCGCTCAAGCCGCAGCGGCCCACGGCGGACCGGGAGCGCAGCATCGAGTGGTCGCAGTTCCTGATCGTGGCGACCGTCTGGGGGCTGCTGCTCACCATGGGGATGGAGCACTGGGAGTGGATCGCGGTCGCCGGCGTGATCTTCGCCGGCGCGCTCCTCTACGCGATTGCCGCCGGCAACGCGTCGTTCGCGGTCGTGGCGCTGCTGGTGGTGGTGGTCGGGCTGTCCGTGTACACCTACCTCCCGATCCGCGCCCGCTTCTACCCGCCGATCAACGAAGGCGAGCCGACCAACTGGCGCGCGCTGTGGGACGTCATCTTCCGCGTGCAGTACGGCAAGCCGTCCATCTGGGACAACCCGACGCAGCCGCCGGGCGTGCAGAACACGGGGCATACGATTCCGCTGTACTGGGCGCAGCTCGTCAACTACGCACAGTATTTCAGCTGGCAGTTCGCCCACGACTGGTCGGAGCGCGTCGAGCGCGTGATCGCGGTCGTCTTCGCGTTCCTGGGGATCACCGGCGCCATCCGGCACTGGCGCGCCGACAAGCGCACCGCGCTCGCCATGACATTCCTCGTGTTCACGTTCACGTTCGCGCTCGTCTTCTATCTCAACTTCCGGTACGGCTACTCGCTGCATTCCGAGCAGCCGCTGTCGGCGCACGAGGTGCGCCAGCGCGACTACTTCTTCATGGTGTCGTTCGCGCTCTGGGGTATCTGGGTGGCGATGGGGCTCGCGGCGCTGATGGAGGGGGTGGGCGAGTGGTTCCGCGAACGACAACCTAACGAGACGCGCCGCTGGATCTACGGCACACCGGTGCTGGCGCTCGCGCTCATTCCGCTCATCGGCAATCACCAGGCGGCCTCGCGCAAAGGCGAGACGCTGGCCCGCGACTTTGCCTACGATATGCTGCAATCCGTCGAACCCTACGGCGTGCTGGTGACCGCGGGCGACAACGACACCTTCCCGCTCTGGTACGCACAGGAGGTCGAAGGCATCCGCAAGGATGTCACGATCGTCAACCTGTCACTCGCCAACACCGACTGGTACGTGCGCCAGCTGCAGCGCCGGCCGCTGGTGCCGTTCGACTCCGCGAACGCGCCGGCGCTGTATCGCGGCCGGGCGTGGCCGCAGCCGACCGGCAAGCTGATGAATCTCAGCGACGAGCAGCTGAACGGGTTCCCCCAGTTCTTCATCATCGAGCAGGCGCGCACCTCGCGGCTCGGCTCGGGCGCCGATACGGTCCGCGCGACGATCGATCCGCAGCTCCTGGGGCGGCCCTATGTCGAGCGCGCCGATCTCATCGTCATGCAGGTGATCAAGGATCAGCTCGGTAAGCGGCCGATCTACTTCTCACGCACGGTGGGGATGTACGCGGATCAGTTCGGCTTCACGGCGCACCTCGAGGGCCATGGCTTCGCGCGCGCGCTGCGCACGAAAGAGCTGGCGCCCTCGGACAGCATCAAGGCGGTGCAGTCCTACGGCTGGGTGAATATCCCGCGGACGACGGGGCTGCTGTTCGACGTGTACCACGTCGATGCGGCGGCACGGCAGCGGCCGCTCGGCTGGGTGGACAAGCCGTCCGAGGGAATCCTCGATCTGTACGGCATCACGTACTACACGATGGCGGCGGCGCTGCAGCCGACGCAGAGCGCGCTGGCCGCCCGCGCCCAACAAATCGCGCAGGCGATCTTCCGCAACACCGAGAAGATGGTGCAGCCGCTGCCCGAGCGGCCCGTCCGCTAGGCTAGCGCTTCGTGGTGTCCTTGGCGGCGGTCCCACCTGCGCCGCCCGCTGGACGGGTCGTCGCGGACGTTGACTCCTGCGCGGCCGCACCACGATGGCGCTCCACCACGCGAGCCATGACCGGCGCGTTGGGGAACAGCCGCTCCAGCCCGCCGACGACGACCTGATCGCCGGCTTCCACGCCACCGTGGATTTCCGCCCAGCCGGCGGTGCGGACGCCGACCGACACCTGCTGTTGAGTGGCCTTGCCGTCCTTCACTACCCACACGAACGTCGCGCCCTGCATCGGGAGCAGCGCGTCTTCGGGCACCACCACGGCGTTGGGCCGAATGTCGGTCGCGAGCCGCGCCTCGATGAACATCCCCGCCTGCAGCTGGTGCTCGTTGTTCGGCACGCGCGCCTTGATGAGGATCGTGCGGCCCGGCAGCTCGACCACCGGATCCACGAAGACCACTTCGCCAGAAAAATTCTTGCCGGGTAGCGCGGCAACCTGGAAGCTCACGAGCTGGCCGCGGCGCAGCCGCTCGGCATAGCGCTCAGGCACCTGCAATGAGGCGTGTTGCGGGTTGACCGACTGCAGCGAGGTCAGCGGCGTCTGGTTGCTGACAAATGTGCCGATGCTGACGAGCCGGCGGCCGACGACGCCGGCGAACGGCGCCCGGACGACGGTACGGTCGAGCCGCGTCTTGAGCAGATCATAGTTCGCGTCGGCACCCTGCGACTTCGCTTGCGCCTGCTCCAAATCAGACGTGGACGACGCATTTTGAGCGATCAGTTGCTTGGTGCGCTCGAGCGCCTGCCGCGCCATCTGCCGGTCGGCGTCGGCCTGGGCGACCTGCGCCTTCAGCTCCGCGTCGTCCACCTTGAACAGGGCCGTTCCGGCGTCGACGAACTGCCCTTCCCGTACCAGGATGTCGGTGATGCGTCCCGAGACTTCGGGCCGCAGCTCGATGGATTGGATCGCCTCGATCTGGCCGGTTGCCGCGATCGCGTCGACCACCGTGTCACGAATGGCGGCCGCGACTTCGACAGGCATGGCGAACCCGCCAGGACCACCCGGACCTCCACCTGCCGCGGAGTTGGCCTTCTTGCACGCGGCCGGAGCCGCGAGTAGGAGCAGAACAGCAAGTGCGCGGTACGACATTACGGGGTTCCCTTATCGGTAAAGAGTCTCTTGCCGAGGATGCTTTCGAGTCCGGCAAGTGCGAGGCGCGTGCCGTACCGCGCCTCAACCAGGTCGGCTTCGGCCTGGGAGAGATTTACTTCGGCGTCGAGGAGATCGAGGATCGTCGTGGCGCCGCTTTGATACCGGCTCTGCTGCACGCGGAAGCTCTCGCGCGCGACCACCAGCCCTTGCTGGGCGAACTCGGCCGTCGCGCGCGTCGTGACATAAGTGTCGTACGCCGCGGTGACGTCGTGCTGGACCGCACGCTGCATGTCGTCGCGAATCGCGCGCGCTACATCTCGGACCACGCGCGCCTGCGAGAGCGCGAGCTCACGGTGACCATTGTCGAAGATCGGAAATGTGACCCCGAGCGACAGCTGCGTGAACTTGGCACCGGTGGGGACGAACTTGTTGTCGAAGCCGACGCCGGTCCATGACAGGGTCGCGTGCGGCAGATAGGCGCCCAGCCGGGACCGGTACACGGCGGACGCGGCGCGCTCATTCGCGGTCGCCTGGCGATAGCTCGGGCCTTGCTTCGCCGCTTGCGTGATGGCATCCGCGAGCGTGATCGGCAGCTCCGGAGCAGCCGTCGAATCGAGCGGTGCGGCGTCGACTGGTCCATCCGCACCCACGCGCCGGCCGAGCTCCAGCCGCGCGACGCGGAGCACCGACTGCTGTTGCAGCTGCGCCACCTGCGCGCGCGTCAGCTCGAGCCTGAGATTCAGCGAGTCGGTTTGGACGGCGGCCCCCGACGACACGCGGGCGCGCGCGACCGCGAGCTGTTCGCGGGCGCGGCGCAACCGATCGCGCGCCACGCGATCGAGCTCCGAGGCGGCGAGCACCGCGTAATAATCGGATTCCGTCAGCAACGCGGTGATGAAGCGCTGCTGCAGCTCGCCGGCGTGCGCGCTCTCCAGCGTCGCGCCCGAGCGCGACAGCTCGGCGAACTTCTGGCCGCCGGTGAAGAGATCGTACGACGCGGAGACCGATGCCTGCACGGCAAACTTCTCCGGCCGCAGCGTGCCGAAGTTGAAGAACGGTGGATTATTGCGCGTCGCCGTCGTCGCGAGCGAGATGGACGGCAGGATGAACACGGAGAACGCGCTGCGGCGCGCCCAGACCGCGTTGTCCACCTGCCCGAGCGCGGCGACGTAATTGGGATCGAGTCGCGCCGCGCGCTGCAACGCTTCTCGGAGCGTGATCTGCGGCAGCGAATCCGTGGCGGGAGCGACGACGCCCTGCAGGGCGAGCAGGAGCGCCAGCATCAGTCGCCCTCCGCCGCTACGGGTTGCCGGCGACGCACGATCACGCGATACAGCCGCCCGGGCAGGCTGCCGATCCAGTGGAACACGGACGGCAGCACCAGGTAGGCGACCGGCACGACGAACAGCGTGAGCGCGGTGGAGAAGAAGACGCCGCCGACGATCGCGTAGCCCAGCGGCTTGCGCGACGCGGAGCCGGCACCGACGCCCCAGGCGACCGGCACGGCACCCATGATCGTCGCGACCGACGTCATCAGAATCGGCCGCAACCGGATGCGCCCGGCTTCGAGGACGGCGGCAACGGTATCGAGCCCCTTCGCGCGCAGCTGGTTCGTGTACTCGACGAGCAGAATCGAGTTTTTGCTGACCAGTCCGATCAGCAGAATCATCCCGATCTGGCTGTAGAGGTTCATCGTCGCGCCTGAGAAGTGCAGCAGCCGCCCGATGAAGGTGGGCGTCAGCAGCGCCACCGCTTTCAGCGTCGCCAGCGCGCCGGTAACGGCGAGCGGGACAGCCAGGAGCACCGTCCAGGGGTGCAGCAGGGACTCGAACTGCGAGGCGAGCACCATGAACACCACCATCAGCGCAATCACGAATGCAAAGTAGATGGCGCTGCCGCTCTCCTTGTACTCGCGTGATTCTCCAGCGAGCGCCGTCGTGGTCCCGGGCGGGAGCAGTTGCTTCGCGACCGCTTCGATCGAATCGAGCGCTTCACCCTGCGCGAGCTCCGGCGTCAGCGACGCCGACAACGTGAACGAGGGCACGCGGTTGAAATGGTTGATCTGCCGCGCCCCCACGCCTTCCTGCACGTTCGCCAGGGCGTCGAGCTGGACCAGTTGACCGCCCTTGCCCCGCAGATAGATCCCGCGCATGTCGCTCGGCGTCGCGCGATCCTTGGGATCGAGCTGCACCATCACGTAATACAGCTTGTCGTTGCGCGTGAACGTGCTGACGCGGCGGCCGCCGAGGAACGTCTGCAAGGCGCCCGCCACGTCCCGCACGGGCACTCCCAAATCCTCGGCCCGGTCCCGGTCGAACGTTACGCGCAGCTCGGGTTTGTTCACAAAGAGATCGGTCCGCGCGCCCACGAGACCCTTGATCTGGGAGACGCGACCCACAAAGGGACCCATCATGTCCGTGAGCTTCGCGAAATCGGGATGTTGCACCACGTACTGGATCGGCGGGTTAAAGCCGATCGCGCCAGGGGCAAAGGGGTACGCCATCACCCCCGAGAGGCCCATGAGCTGAGGGAAGATGCCTCCGATTGTCTGCTCCACCGTCGTGTGCCGCTCGCCCCAGTCTTTCATGATCACGCCGATGAACGCGCTGTTCACGCCGCCGGCGAACCCCCCGATGATCGTGAAATACCCATTGACGTCAGGGGTCCGGCCAATGATTTGCTCAACCTGGCGCACATAGCTATCGGTGAACGGGAGCGACGCGCCTTCAGGGCCCTGCACCGACACGAGGAAGAAGCCGCGGTCGTCGTTGGGGATCAGCTCCTTCTGCAGCCGCGTCGGTGGGTAGACCAGAAACGCTACGACGGAGACCGCAACGACCGCCAGCGTGCCGACAAGGACGGCGGCGCGATGATTGACGGCGCGGCGCAGCAGCTGCGCATACCGCTCCGACAGCGCGTTGAAGCCGCGCTCGAACATCTGGAAGAGCTTGCCGTGCTGGTGCTGCATCCGCAGGATCTTGGCGCAGAGCATCGGCGTGAGCGTCAACGCGACGAAGCCCGAGATCACGACGGCGCCCGCGACCGCGATGCCGAACTCGCTCAACAACCGGCCCGCGGTGCCCGTCAGGAACGCGAGCGGCGAAAACACCGCCACCAGCGCGATCGTGGTCGCGATGACCGCAAACCCGATTTCATTCGTCCCGCGCACCGCTGCTTCCTCCGGCTGTTCGTGCAGCTCCTCCTGATGCCGGAAGGCGTTCTCGAGCACGATGATCGCGTCGTCCACCACGATGCCGATCGCGATGGTCAGCGCGAGCAGCGTGAAGTTGTTGATCGAGAAGCCGAGGAAGTACATGATCGCGAACGTCGCCACGATCGACGCCGGGATCGCGAGGCCCGGAATGATCGTGGCCCGGAGATTCCGCAGGAACACGAAGATGATCAGCACGACCAGGATGGCCGCAATGAGCAGCGTGAGGCGGGCATCGTTGATCGAGTGCGTGACGAAGACCGAGCCGTCGTACGCGCTGTGGAGCTTGACGCCGAGCGGCAACGTCTGCTGGATGCCGGGCAGCGCCTCGCGAATGTTGCGCGCCACGTCGAGGAGGTTCGCCTTGGACTGACGCACCACGCCGATGGCCACCGACGGCGATCCGTTGTAGCGGAAGATCGAGCGATCGTCTTCCGGTCCCAAATCGACCCGCGCCACGTCCTTGAGCTTGATGAGCTGGCTTCCCTGGCTCGATACGACGAGCTCGCCGAATTCCTGCGGCGTCTTGAGCTCGCCCAGCGAACGCACGGAGAACTCGCGCCGGGTCGATTCGATCCGGCCCGCGGGAATCTCGACGTTGCGCGCGACAATCGCGCCCTCCACGTCCTGCACGGTCAGCCCCCGGGCCGACAGCGCCTCGGGCTGCGCCCATACCCGCATCGCATAGCGCCGCTCACCGAAGATCTGGGCGCTGCCGACTCCGGGCAGACTCTGGAGCCGCGCCTTCACCAGGCGATCAGCGACGTCGGAGAGCTGCATCAGGTCGTAGTTGTCGCTGCTCAGGGCCAGCCAGAAGAAGGGCTGCGCATCGGCCGACTGCTTCTCGATCACCGGCTCGAGCACGTCCTGCGGGAGTCGGCCCCGCACCCTCGACACCTTGTCGCGCACGTCCTGCGCCGCGATGTCGATCGGCCGGTCGAGCGTAAACTCCAACGTGATGTTGCTGGTCTGTTCCGCCGACGCGCTGCTCAACGTGCGCAG
>DASYRZ010000062.1:0-2580 GCA_036003865.1 Gemmatimonadales bacterium
GGAGCCGATGTCGGAGGCGGCGAAGGCGCGGCTCAAGGTGATCTACGAGAATAACGACGGCTTCGAGATCGCGCGCCAGGACCTGGTGATCCGCGGTCCCGGCGAGTTTCTCGGCGCGCGGCAGTCGGGCGTTCCGCTGCTGCGCTTCGCCGATCTCGAGCGCGATGTGCGGCTGATCGAGTCGGCGCGCGCCGCGGCGGAAGAGTTGCTCCGGCGCGAGCCTGGCGCCGCCGGTGCGCATCTCGAACGCTGGCTTGGCGGCAAGCAGGAATTCATCAAGGTGTAGCGACGCGAGCCCGCGGCGTCGCCGGTCGCCCCGCGAAGCGGGGAGCGCGCGAGGCGAGTCGGCGCTGCGGCCGACTAATGACATGACACGCAGCGCGACGGAGCAAGGAGGCCGCCCGGGTTGAGCGCGCAGCACGAATCCCGGGGCCTATCGCAAAGACGTTCCGTCCCGGGATCCCCGGATCAAAGGCTGGCCGCTACTGTATTTCGAATTGGGAGTAATCTAACGATCCCTTCAGTCGCCGTGACGCAGGCACGCGCTTTCGTCACCACAACCGCCATGTCCAACTATCCCAAGAAAGACACCGGTGCCAGGACGGGTTCCAATCTGCGCGGCGAACCTTTGCTCGTCCTAATCAGGAACAAGCTCGGCAAAGACTCGGAGCTTCACGACAAGCTCGCGCGCGAATACCACCGTCAGTCCGGTAAGCTGTTTTCAAAGAAAGACCTACGGCTCATGTCAAAGATCGCGAGTGAGGTCGTAGGCGAATGGCGGCAAGTGAGCGTCAGGGTCGGCGGCGATTCGGCCCGCATCGCTGAACTGAAGACCGCTGCACGGCGGAAATTCGATCGACTGGTTGGTCGAGCACTTCCAAACTATGCAAAAGCGAAGGCCATGCGGCGAGCGCAGCTGCGCGAGCATGGCAAGCTCTCGGCGAATGCCCTCGCGGGCTTTCACGATGCTCACAATCATATCGACTGGGGAGATCTGACCGCGACGCTCACCGACTGCGCGGAGTTCGTCCCACCGTTCACGTCTTTCGACCTGCAGTCGATCGCCGGTCCCGGCGACTTCATCGTGCGCGATGACTCGTTCGCCAAGCCGGAGATCGGGCACCTCGTGAACAACTTCGACTACGATCAGAACAAAAACGGGCACGCCCATGCCTCGAATTGGGCTGCATGTGGCGTAGCGTTTACCACGTCCAAGGAGGGTCGGCTGCGGATATCTGCGGTGCTGCGGAACTTCTACAACAAGGTCATGTTCTCCGTAACGGACAAGTTCGGCTTCTCGGGTGCGGAGGTCCACATCTCCCTGCAATTGTTCATTGCGGTGGTGCGCGGAACGGACGTGATCTTCCTGCCGACATTGCTGCGAAGCACCGGACTGGTTTCGCACGGTAGCGACTTGAGCTTCTCGGAATCGGACATCGACGACACGGTGCCGTTCACGATCACCGCGACGACAGATGAACGCTTCAACGCCAACGAGTCCGTTCTCGTACTCGCGGGCTCGAATGTGCTCATTCAAACCGCGATCGATGACATGCATGGCAAAGTGGATGCCGTGCTCTGGTGGCAACTGCAGAAACTGTGCATTGCGATCGCCGAGGATGTGATCACGTGATTGGCCGTCGTGGGGCGATCCATCGCGTCATACAATTACCAAATCCACCCCGGACTCGATCCAGGTCCGGGGTCATCCGGGCCACGGCGGCCCCCATTATGCCGACGGCGTCTAATGTGGACCCGGTTGCGTAATATCGGTTAGTCCGCCGGTATGTTGATCGAAATCAAGTCGTTGCTGCCCACTGCGGTAGAATAGCGAGCTTCGGACGGTCCGACCCATGCCGCTGTACGCCCTTGGCCTCAACCATAGCACCGCGCCGCTCAAGGTGCGGGAGCTCGTTGCGTTCCAGATGGACACGCTGGGTGCCGCACTGCGCGATCTCCTCGGGCAGCCAAAGGTCAAGGAGGCGGCGATCCTGTCGACCTGCAACCGGACCGAGGTCTACTTCAACGGCGCCGAGACCGAGCCGGTCGTGCAATGGCTCGAAGCCTTCCATCGCGTGCCCAAGGCGTCGTTGTCTCAATACGTCTACACCCTGCCGCAGGAGAAAGCCGTTCCGCACGCGTTCCGTGTCGCGAGCGGGCTCGATTCGATGGTGCTGGGCGAGCCGCAGATCCTGGGTCAGATGAAGCAGGCGGTAAAGATCGCCGAGGCGGCGGGCTCGCTGGGGTTGGTGCTCAATCGGCTGTTCCAGCGCACGTTTGCCGTTGCCAAGGACGTGCGCACGCACACCGACATCGGCAGCGCATCGATCTCGATGGCCGCCGCGGCGATCAAGCTCGCCGAGCGTATCTTTCCTTCAATCGCCGAGCAGCGCGTGCTGCTGATCGGCGCGGGCGAGATGATCGATCTCTGCGCCACGCACTTTGCCGCACGGCGGCCGAGATCGATCACCGTAGCCAACCGCACGCTCGAGCGCGGCGCAGCACTCGCGTCGCGAATGCAGGCCGACGCGATCACGTTGCACGAGCTGCCGGAGCGACTGCCGGAATTCGACATCATCG
>DASYRZ010000063.1:0-3996 GCA_036003865.1 Gemmatimonadales bacterium
CGCGGCCTCGTCGATCTCCAGTGGTACGGCGTCGATGAAGTTCTGCATGAACCACACCGTTTGCGGTGCGATGCGTGAGGCCAGGATGACGAGTAGCACGAAACGATTGTTCAGAAGACCGAGGTGATCGAGCAGATAGAAGGTTGGCACGAGGAGCGCGACTCCGGGGACCATCGATGTCGCGAGGATGAGTAGCATCACGGAACGCTTGGCGGGAAATGTGTATCGCGATGCCGCGTATCCCGCCGGAATCCCCACGGCCAGGGCGACGGCGACGGCACCCGCCGCGTACACAATGGAATTCACAAGCTCGATTAGGAATGTCTTGTGCGAGAACACGCTGAGATAATTGGAAAAGGTGGCCGGCGACGGAATGAGGCTCGGAATCGCGGAGACCGCGTTCACCTCGTTCTTCAGCGACGTCGAGATCGCCCACAGCATCGGACCGAGCGCCGAACCCACCACGAGCGCGGCCAGGATCAGGAGCGGGGCGCGGTTTCGAACCCTGCGGTTGGCTGCACGCATGAGCGTCGCCGCGCTAAGCCGTCACGCGGCCGGTGAGACGCATGTAGAGCACGCCCAGCGTGACATTCGCCAACAGGATCACGATCGAGTACACCGCGATCGGTCCGACGTTGACCGCCTGGATCGTCCCCCGGAAGACTTCGAAGCTCAACGTGGTGGTGGCTCCCAGGGGTCCGCCTCCCGTGAGTACGATCAGCAGTGTGATGAGCGTCAGGTACAGGATGCCGAGCGTAAGGGCTGTGCTGCCGAGCGTGGGGATCAGATGCGGCCACGTGACGTAGCGAAGCTTGGCGCGCCAACCGCCACCGTCGACCGCCACCGCCTCGTACAGCTCCTTGGGGATCGATTGGATCGCCGCCGTGACGATGACCATCACGTAGGGAAACGACCACCAGCTCGTGACGAGAATGGTCAGCCAGAGCGCAAGTTCCGGATCACCCAACATCAGGCCGGGCGACACGCCGAGCTGACGCATCGAGTAGCTGATCGGTCCATAGGACGGGTTGAACAGCCATAGCCAGATCGTTCCGACCACCGCCATCGAGAGCGTCCAGGGAACCAGCGTGAGCACGCGCAGCACCGCACCGCCGCGTGCCACGTTGTTCAGGACCAGCGCAGCAAGTACGCCAAGTCCGAGCGCTAGCACGAGCGACCCGGCCATGTACACCAGCGAAGTGTAGGTCGTCTCCCAGAATGCGCGCGACGACAACGCATCCACGTAATTTGCGAGCCCGACGAAGCCCACAAGATCGTAGAACCGCGTCTTCTGGAAGCTCATCCACAGAACGAACAAGGTCGGATACAGCGTCACAGTCAGCAGCAGCAGGAGGACCGGCACGAACCACAGCAGTGGGCGCAGCTCTTTCAGCCGCCTTCGTGCGCGCGTCGGTCGGGCGGGTGTCGTCGCGTTCGGAGCAGTCGCAATGCGCTGAGCCATCGTCTGCGAATCTCGGCCGGTGCGTTGAACGCTGAGCCTTCCCCGTCAAAGCCTCTACGCGACTGGCCCGGACTGCAGGCGGCGCCGTGCTTCCGGCGCCATCCACGGCATGATCCAGCCTCGATCGGCTTCGTCGACGATGCTGCCGGGTGGGTTGCACGCGTCGATCGCGTTAAGTACGTCATCGGTGAGACGGGTGCCGAAGCCCGCTTTCGCATCGTTGAACTGACGCAGGTTGCGGACGCCGAAATTGACCGCGGTCACGCCGGGATGAGCCAACGGAAACGCCAGCGCCATCTGCGCCAGCGACATACCGGCCTCCCTCGCAACGCTCGACAGCTGCTCGATCATGTCGAGCTTGCGTTGATTGCCGGGTCGCGACAGGTCGAACCGGGTCCGCAGGATCGGATAGTGCTCGCCCCACTGCCCCTTTACGAGGTCTGCCCGCGAATCGTTTGGAACGGCGGCATCGCGCCGGTATTTCCCGGTGAGCCATCCCCCATTCAACGGGCTCCATGCCAGCAGTCCCATGCCGAAATGCTGCACGGCCGGCAGGACGTCGAGCTCGATGCCCCGCACGAAAATGGAATACGGCGACGTCTCGGAGACGAAGCGCTTAAGGCCGCGCTGCGCGCTGATCGATTGCGCGTGCGCCTGGTACCACGTGGGAAACATCGAGCAGCCGATGTACCGGATCTTGCCGTGGCGTACTAGATCGGTGAGCACGTCGAGCGTCTCCTCGAGGTCGGTATCGAGGTCCGGGCGATGGATCTGATAGAGGTCGATGTGATCGGTGCGAAGGCGTTTGAGGCTCGCCTCGATCTGCCGCATGATCCATAGGCGCGAGGCGCCTTGTTCATTCGGGCCATCCCCGGCGCGCAAACGCACCTTGCTCGCCAGGACGATCTCGTCGCGGCGGCCGGCGATAGCCTTGCCTACGATCTCCTCCGACTCGCCATGTGAATAGGTATCCGCGGTGTCGATCAGGTTTACTGCGGCATCCAGCGCCGCGTGCACGATACTGATGCACTCCTTCTCGTCGGTATTGCCATCGGCGCCGAACATCATGGTTCCGAGCGCGTATGTGCTCACGCGAACGCCGGTTCTTCCGAGGGTGCGATATTCCATGTCTTCCTCGGTAGGCCTGCGGTTACCGCTAGTCCATGTAAGAGCTGTTTGCACAAACCATCGGTTACCTCCTACGAGACCACCGGACTCTCATCGCGCAGCTGCGACGCGGCGGCAAGATCCGTTTGCGTGTGCGCCGAGCGAAGCGGCCATATGGCGGCGATTTCGTTGGCCGCTTCCATCACCAAGCTCGCGTGTCGCACGATGTGCTCCGCGCCAAAGCGCATCAAGGGCCCCGCGACGCTGCACGTTGCGACCGCAGGTGTATTCGGGCCCGACGGACGGATCGGCGCGGCGACGGCCGCGATGCCGCGTTCGGCTTCCTCGTACGACATCCCCCATCCGCGCGCCCGTGTCTCGTCGAGCGCCGCAGCAAACGCGTCGATCGAACGAATGGCGCGCGGGCCAAAGCGCCCCGGCTGCGGGAAGCCCTCCTCGCGCACAATGCGCATTGCTTCCTCCCGTGGCAGCGTCGAAAGCCATGCTTTTCCGTTCGCGGTCACGGGAAGCGGCACTTTGCCGATCATCTCCGGCTGATAGATCAAGCCTGTGCGGCGTCCCTGCACGAACGCGACCCAGGTCAACCGCTCGCCTTCCACGATCGCCATGCGCACGAGCTCCTGTGACTCCTCGGCGAGCTTTTGCAGGACCGGCCGCGTGAGATCGGGAATGCGCGTGGCGAGGAGCACGCGCTGTCCCATGATCGCGAGTCGCAGCGTGAGGCGGTAAAAGCCCGTTTCCGGCTCCTGCTCCACCCATCCCATGCTGCACAGGGCGGCGAGCAGCCGGTGTACGGCGCCCTTCTGCAACCCCAGCCTCTCGCTGATGACGCCGAGGCGAAATGCGCGGGGCTCCTCCGCGAGGAGCTCGATGAGCTGAAAGCACCGCTCGAGTAGGGGATTGACGACCTTCATGGATCAGGCACGGCGTTTCGAATCCACGTTGGGGGGCGCTCCCCGGCCGCCGCCTCTCATGCTTGACATCCCGTCTGTATCTGGAATACCGTTACACATAGAACATCATTACACATTATGGAGGGTAGCGCAACGGAGTGCTGTCCGGGCCTTTGACGAGGTCCCAAAGGGGGTTTTCCCCGAATCGCAGGCTCGCACGGCCGGCGGCTGCCAATCGCTCCCCGCCAGTCCAGTGCGAGCCGTTAGCACGCGACACCGATACGGAGGAAACGATGAGCGCAATGCATGAAAGCCAACCGTGCGCCCAACGCAGCACAGGGCACCCCAGTTCCTGGTGGCAGCGCGTTGCCAACTTGATCGCCGCGCTGGCTCTGGTGGTCGCGGTCACGCCGATGGCGCTCGCGCAGCCGGTGGAGATCGTCTACAACACGTTTTCCGACCCCAACAACGCGAACGACCCGCGCGCCATAGCGCAAACGAAGATGATCGCGG
>DASYRZ010000064.1:0-1720 GCA_036003865.1 Gemmatimonadales bacterium
CACGATGTCGGCGCGCTCGATTTCGCGCACGGCGTGAGCGCTGGCGTCCGCGCCGTCTGGAACGAGGAAGTTGAATCGCTCGGGAATGCGCGTGGGATTCGCAATCGCCACCGAGACCCCGCGGTCGCGCAGCATGTGCCAGAGCCCGATCTCGCTGCCCACGCCGTCGCCGTCCGCGTTGACATGCGTGGTCAGCACGACGTGGCGTGCGCCGGTGAGCGCCGCCGCCACGTCTCGAGCCGCCTTGGCACGCTCAGGCGGGACGGGAACGCCGGTCGGGTTCATCACTCGGGAAGATAATGGCCTTACGCTCTGCGCCCGCCGCTACCAGACCTTTGATCTAGCTCCTTTGGTCGGACTTGCGGCGGGCACCTCTCTCCTACCCCGCGACTAGCGCGGCGGTTGACCCCGCAGGGAGCCTCCACCGAGCTCACGCTGGAGCCGACTGTGCTTGCGGCTGTAGCCGAAGTAGATCGCGAAGCCGATCAGCAACCAGACGATGAGCCGGATCCAGGTATCGGCCGGCAGTGTCGCCATCAAGCCCAAACAGCACACGACGCCCAGAATCGGCACCAGCGGCACCCACGGCGTCCGGAACGGACGGTCGAGATCGGGGCGCTTGTTGCGCAGAATCCAGACGCCCGCACACACCAGCACGAACGCCAGCAGCGTCCCGATGTTGACGAGCTGGCCGAGCAGCTGCAGCGGCAGCAACCCTGTCGCGAAGCTCACCGCGATGCCCGTGAAAATCGTGGACAGGTAGGGCGTGCGGTATTTGGGATGCACCACACCTGCCCATTTGCCGAGCAGCCCGTCGCGCGACATCGAATAGAACACACGCGACTGCCCGAGCAACATCACGAGAATCACCGACGCGAGCCCGAGGACCGCGCCGACGTCGATCGAGATGCGGACCCAGTGCGGCGCGCCGACCTTCTCCATCGCGTAGGCGACGGGCGCGGGCAGATTCAATTCCTTGTAGGGCACCATCCCAACCAGAATCGCCGAGACGACGACGTAGAGAATCGTACAGATCGCCAGCGATCCCAGGATGCCGATGGGCATGTCCTTTTGCGGATTCCGCGCTTCCTGCGCGGCCGTGGAGACGGCGTCGAATCCGATGTAGGCGAAGAAGACGAGGCCCGCACCGCGCAGCACGCCGGACCACCCGTAGGTGCCCCACTCGCCCGCGTTGGGTGGAATGAACGGTTTGTAGTTTTCCGGGGTGATGTGGCCTAAACCGATCGCGACGATGAGCAGGATGATCGTGACTTTCAGAATCACGATGAAGTTGTTGACGCTCGCCGACTCCTTGATCCCGATGACGAGAATGGTGGACATCAGCACCACGATGAACACCGCGGGCAGGTTGACCCACGCGCCGGTAAAATTGAGGCCGGCGCTCGTGCAGCCCGCGACGGCCTGTTGTACCTGGACGGCAGTGCACCATTGCGTGGGCGATGCCGCGAGGTGCGGGGGAATCGTGATTCCCAGCTGGCTGAGCAGGGACACGAGGTGCCCCGACCAACCCACACCGACGGTCGCTGCGCCCGCGGCATACTCGAGCACCAGGTCCCAACCGATGATCCAGGCGACGAGCTCGCCCATCGTCGCGTACGAATAGGTGTACGCGCTGCCGGCGACGGGAACGGCCGCCGCCATCTCGGCATAGCAGAGTCCGGCGAACGCGCACGCGATGCCGACCAGCGCCATCGAGATC
>DASYRZ010000065.1:0-19030 GCA_036003865.1 Gemmatimonadales bacterium
GTTTCCCGATGCCGGCGGAGATCAAGAGCGAATGAGAAAGCTCAAAATCATCGAACACATCTCGCTGGACGGCGTGATCCAGCACTCCGCCGATGACGGCGACTTCCCCTATAGCGACTGGACCGCGCCATATCGGACCCCCGCCGGCCGGGAGTTGGTCATGGCCGCGCATGGCGAGCGCTTTGATCTGCTGCTTGGCCGTCGCACCTACGATATCTGGTCGGTCTCCTGGGGGAAGGCGCCCAGCAGTCCGATCGGGGATCGCATCAATGCGGCAACGAAGTACGTGGTGACCCACCGTCCGGAGAGTCTCGAGTGGGGCCCATTCGAGGGCGTTGGACCGGACCTCGTCAAGGGCGTTCGCCGCATCAAGTCGCAGGACGGCCCGGGCCTTGTCCTTTCCGGTAGCTCAACGCTGACGTCGACGGTGCTCGAACATGGGCTTGCGGATGAAGCCGTGCTGATCGTCTCTCCGGTTCTGTTGGGCACAGGGAAGCGCTTCTTTGCGGAGGGAACCCCAGCACACGCATTCGAGCTCGTCAGCACGACAGCCACGCCGACCGGCGTTCTCCTCAACACGTACAGGGTCATAGGGCCTTTGAAGGCCTGATAGACTCGAGGCTTGGACTACCGTGCCAGTTGAACAACAACCGAATCGATCTGCGCCAGCATCTGCCGCGTCGGGACGTCGTGGGCGTTGGCCTGAATCGAGAACGTGATCACGCGTCCATCCGCCTTCTCGATGTAGCCCGACAGCGTATTCACGCGGTTAATCGATCCCGTCTTTGCCAGCACGCGCCCCTCGAGCGGGGTGCCGGCGAATCGCTTGAGCAGCGAGCCACGTTGCTGGGCGCGCGGGAGCCCCGCGATGAACGGTGCCCGCTTGGGGTGGCGATACATGTAGGCGAGCAGCTGCACGAAAGCGTGGGGCGTCACGAGATTCCCGGCCGCGAGACCCGAGCCGTCCTCGAGCGAAAACGCGGTCGAGTCGATCTTCACGGAATCGATCAAGAACCGCTTCTCGACGTCGAGCCCCTTCTCCCAACTGCCCGTGTCGCCCACCTGGCGCCCCAGACCCTTGAGCAGCATTTCGGCGAACCAGTTCTGGCTGGAGTTGAGGATCGGGAAGACGATGTCGGGCAGGGGGCGCCCGCTGTACTCCACGAGCGGACTGCCGCAGCAGCGCAGCGCCCGGAACGCCATCGAATCCGTCGTGCTGGCGGCGCCGCCGCCGACCGAGACGCCCCGCTTCCGGAGCGAGACCTCGAGCGCGCGCGCGGCGTAGAGATTGGGATCGGGCAGGGCGAAGCTCTCGATCCATGGCGAGCGGCTGGACGACACCGTGCCCTCGGCCCAAATGTCGAGCGTCCCCGGCTTGCGGAAAAAGTTGTCGCCGATCGTCGTGGCCGAGTCGGCGGGCACCGTGCGGGCACGATTCTCGAAGGTGAAAAAATTGAAATCAGGATTCCACGTAATCAGGGGCGGAGCGTCGACGGACGACCCCGGCGTGATCTGGAAATCCACACTGTTGTCGTGGAATCCCAGCCCGGAGATCGGCGCCGCGTACCACCAGTTGAGATCGAACGTATTCCAGCTGGGGTGGACCAGCAGCGGCTCGAAGTACGAGCCATCGCCCACGATCCGCCCGGTGATGCGCCGAATGCCTCGTGCGCGCAGCGACTCGGCGATCGCATCCACGACCGTCCACGTCGAGTCGCACGCGCCCGGGGCGAGTGTATCCACCGCATAGCACCGCTCCGACCAGGTCGGGTCGCCGCGGCCATACAGAATCAGATCCCCCGCGAGCACGCCGTTCGTGATGGTCCCGTTGGCATAGATGCTGGTGCGGGCGCGATAGTCAGCGGGCAGCAGCACGGTCGCCGCCGCCGCCACCACCAGCTTCGTATTGCTCGCGGGCACGGAGAACCGGTCGCCATTGCGATTGAACAGCACGCGGCCGCGGTTGTCCTGCGCGTAGACGTTCCAGGTCGCCCGGTCGAAGGGCGGCTGGTCGAGCAGGCGCGTCAGCCGCTGCTGTAAGGAGCCACGATTCTGCGCCCCCGCCCCCGCCGGCACGGCGAGGGCGGCGCTAATCGTAAGCGACGCGAGGATCAGCTTTCGCATAGAGCACATCAGTGAGAAGGTTCACGAGCACAAAGATCACGGACAAAAACAGAATGCTTCCCTGGACGGCCGGGAGATCGCGCCGCTGGATGGCGAGCAGCACGTATCGACCCACCCCGGGCCAGGAGAATATCGTCTCGGTCAAAATGCTGCCGGTCAGGTAGTTGCCCACGTCGAGTCCGAGCACGGTGATGATCGGCAACAGCGCGTTGCGGAGTGCATGCCGGCCGATGACCCGCCGCTCGGCAACCCCCTTGGCTCGCGCGGTGCGCACGAAGTCGGACGGCAAGATCTCGAGCATCGCGCCGCGCGTCATGCGCGCCAGAAACGCGATCGAGCGCGTGCCCAACGTGAGCGCCGGCAGCACGAGAAACGCGATTCCTCCATAGCCCGACGGCGGCAGCCAGCGCAGCGCCACCGCGAACAGCAGGATCAACAGCAATCCGACCCAGTAGACCGGGAACGAGATACCGACGTAGGCGATCAGCATGCTGACGCGGTCGAACATCCCACCCGGCCGGATCGCAGCGAGCACGCCCAGCGTGATGCCGCACGTCGCCGCGAGCAGCATGGCCGCGCCCGCGAGCTGCAGCGTCTTGGGGAAGCGCTCGGCCAGGTCGCCGAGGACGGGACGCTGGGTGATGTAGGAGCGGCCCAGGTCGCCGCGTACCACCCCCCAGAGATAATGCCCGAACTGCGCCGGAATCGGCTCGTCGAGGTGCAGCTCGGCGCGGAGCCGCGCGATCGTCGCCGCGTCGGCCCGCTCGCCCACCATTTCGGCGACCGGGTCGCCCGGGACGACGTTCAACAGCAGAAATGCGACAACCAGAACACCGAATAGCGTGGGGATCGTCGCCAGCAGACGCTTACCGACCAGCTGTAGCACGAACCTTGGTCCAGCGCTGGCCGTTGAAAATCACCGGAATGTCCCACCCCTCGACGGATGGACGGACGGCCCACAGATCCACCGGGAACCACAGATAGATCCAGGGCGCGGCCTGGTGTACCCGGTCGTCGATGCGGCGGTATAGCGCCTCACGGGCGGACTGATTGATCGTGCGGCGCGCGACCATGATCAGCGAGTCGGTGACAGGATCACTATAGAAGGAATAGTTGCCGCCGGGGCCGAAGCTCGCGCTGTGAAATAGCGGGTACAGGAAATTGTCGGCGTCGGGGTAATCGGCCCACCAATCCAGGATCGCCATGTCGGTGTCGCCCTTCCGGACCGCCTCACGCATGCTGGACGCGTCGCGCGAGACGATCTCGACCCGGATACCGACCGCGGCGAGCTGCGCCTGAATCGCCTGGGCGACCCGACCCAGCTCGACATTTGTCCCCGAACGCCAGAGCTGCACGGCGAAACCGTCGCCCAAGCCCGCGGTACGCAGCAAACGGCGGGCTTCGGCAGTGTCGTATGAGAAGGGGCGGCGACCGGGGTCGCTGCCGCCCAGGGCTGGAGGGATCGACCCCGCCGCCGCGACCCCGCGGCCGTTCCATACGGTGCGGAGAATTTCGGACACATTGACCGCGTGATTGATAGCGCGGCGCACATTGGGGTCGCGCAACGGCCCGCGGCGGTTATTCAGTGCCACGTACACGTCACGGAGCGCCGGCTTGCGCTTGAGCCACTCGGGGTGCTCCTGTTGCCATTTGGCGGTCTCGCCGAACGGGATCTCGACCACAGAGATCCGTCCCGCCAGGAACTCCGCCGCGCGCGTGAGTGCCTCAGGGACGATGCGGACGGTGAGTGAATCGGCGGGAGTCCCGCCCCAGTAGTTGGGGTTTCTGGCAAACCGGAGATAGTCATCGTGTTCCCACGCCACGAAGCGCCAGGGTCCCGTTCCAACGGGGCGCTGGCCAAAGTCGGCCGGGAGCTTGGATGGCACGATTGACGCGACCGGCATCGCCAGAAACTTGGGGAAAATGGCGAGCGGCTCGGTGAGCGTGAATGCGACTGCTGTGTCGCCCAGGACTTCGATGCCCCGGACATCGCGCGCGCGGGCCGCGGCGAAGTCGCCGGCGCCGGCGATCGGCAGCAGCGGCCAGACCCGTCCCCCTCGCGTGGCGGGATCGAGCACGCGGAGGAACGATCGCTTGACGTCAGCGGCGACCAGGGGACTGCCGTCATGGAAGCTGACACCCGGTCGGAGATGAAAGACGTATCGTTGACCCTTGAGGTCGGCGGTCCAGTGGTCGGACAGCCCGGGCAGCAGGTGGCCGTCGGGATCGAACTCCGTCAGCCCGTCGAACACCAATGTCACCATCTCGCCCGTCGGCACGTCGGTCGAGAGTGCCGGATCGAGCGAGCGCGGGTCGTAGGTCTCGTAGTAGATGAGACCCCGGGCTCCCGCCGCCCCGGCGTGATCTCCGCCGCCGGACCGACCACCGCAGGCGGCGAGAAAACACAGGAACAGGGCGCTCTTCGCGGTGTCGAAAAGGTTGACAGTGCGGAGCAAGTGTCGCAACATAGCCGAGATTGCCAAACAACGTCAATTGCGTGTCATACCCTGCTTGGTGCTCGCCGCTCTGGTGGCGTCAACCGTCCTCGCCGCTCAAGAACAGGAGCGGGTAGTTCGGGGTCTGTCGTTCGTCGGTAACCGGGCGCTCGACGACTACACCCTCGAGAGTGCTATCGCGACCACCAAATCGAGTGCCTGGGCCCGCTACGCGATCGTGCGCTGGTTGGGACTGGGCGAGAAGCGCTACTTCAACGAGGTCGAATTCCGCCGCGACGTCGTCCGCCTGATTCTGCTCTATCGCCAAAGCGGCTACATGAACGCGGTGGTGGATACCTCCGTGCGACGCACCGCGCGCGACGTCTACGCGACGTTCCAGATTCATGAAGGCGACCCGGTACGCGTGGTCCGGCTCGATGTGCGAGGTCTGGACGGCATCTTCGACGTCGAGCGACTAAAACGCGAGCTGCCGCTGCAAGTCGGAGATCCGTTCAATCGCTTTCTCATGCAGGCGTCGGCCGACACGATCGTCGGGCGGCTGCGCAATAACGGCTTTCCCTACGCCGAAGTGTTGCGAAACTTCGATTCGGAAGCGGGAATCCTGAAGGCGGAGGTCGAGCTGGACGCGCAGCCCGGTCCCCGAATGCGAATCGGTGAAGTGATCATCCGCGGCCTGCGCAAGGTGGACACCTCTACCGTACGGCGAGTCATGTCGGTGCGGCCGGGCAACACGTTCAAGCAGGAGGCGCTCTATCAGACGCAGCGAGACTTGTACGGGATGGGCGTGTTCAATTCGGTCAGCGTTGTGCTGCTCGACTCAGTCGCTCCTCAGCAAGCGGTGCAACGGGACTCTACCGTCCGTGCCCTGATACAGGTGCAGGAAGGTCCCGCGCACCAGGTGCGCCTCGGCGCCGGGTATGCGACGGTGGAGTGCTTCCGGGTGCAGAGCGTCTGGACGGCGCATGACTTTCTGGGCGGCGCGCGTACGCTCGATCTGTCGGGTCGGTTGTCGAAGCTGGGCGGCGGCACGCCCCCGCAGACGACGGGATTGGATCAGTTCTGTAACCCGTTCGCCGGCACGTGGACGATCGACACGCTCAACTACACCTTCGGCATTACGCTGCGACAGCCGGCCTTCCTGTCCCGCTCCCACGTCGCGACGGTGGGTTTCGTCGCCGAGCGGCGCTCCGAGTTCGGGATCTACACCCGCGAGGCGATCGGGGGAAACGCCGATGTCACGTTCAACGCCCGCGGGCGGCTACCCGTCACGCTCGGATACTCGTATTCCGTCGGACGGACAGTCGCGGCGGACGGGATCTACTGCAGTCTGTTCCGGTTGTGCGACGAGGCGAGCCGCAAATTCCTTCGGGACCGGCGGCAATTCGGCGCGGTGTCGATCACCGCGGTGCGCGATCGAGCCAACAGTATCCTCGACCCATCCGAGGGCAGCATCACGACCGCCACGCTGCTGCACGCGTCCCGCCTCGTCGGCTCGCAGGCGCCCTACGAATTCAACCGGGGAGAGATCGAGGTCGCGAAGTACCACCCCCTGGGGCGGCGCACCGTGTTCGCGTGGCGGGTTCGCGGCGGCACCATTCTCCCGCGCAACATCTCACTCTCGGGCCAAAACGTCGGGTATGTGCCGCCGGACCAACGCTTCTACGGCGGCGGTCCAAACTCGGTGCGCGGCTACGGACTCAATGAGCTGGGCCCCCGCGTCTACGTCATTACGGACCGCGACTCGATCGACCAAAAGGCAACCGCCGAGGCCGGAGATACGGTGTGGCGCGGCGTGCGGACCGCGCCGACCGGCGGCAACACGGCCATCATTCTCAACGCAGAGCTCCGATTTCCCTCCCCGATCCTTGCTTCACGGATGCGGCTAGGCATCTTCGTCGACGCGGGCCAGGTCTGGGAGCGCGGCGAGGAGCTCGTCAAGATTCGCGGCATGCGGGTGACTCCCGGGATGGGCGTCCGCTTCGCCACGCCACTTGGCCCGGTCCGTATCGACGCGGCGTACAACGGTTATCCCGCCGAGCGCGGGCCGCTGCTTTATCAGCCGCCGGCCCCTGCCCCGATCGTGGTGATTCGCGATTCATACCCGCCGCTGCGCGCCAAGAAGAGCTTCCGCGACAAGATCGTCATTCAGGTCGCCGTCGGGCAGGCGTTCTAGATGCGTCGCTCCCTGGGAGTCGCGCTCTGGACTCTGGTCGGTCTGCTCGCCTGCTTCCTCGGCGCGCTCAATGCCCTCGTGAGCACGCACGCGGGCCGCACGCTGCTGGCGCGGGTGGCGAGCTCCGCCGTCCAAGGCGCCGTGAACGGCTCGATCGACGTGGGCGAAGTGCGCGGCTCGCTGCTCACCGGCGTCGTGCTGACCGACGTGCGGTTGCTCGATCCCGACTCCACGCTCGTGGCCTGGCTGCCGCGCGCGGAGCTGGGTTACAACCCGATCGACTTCGCGGCCGGCCGCGTGGTGTTCATGGAAGTGCGGCTCGAGCGCCCCATCATCAACATCGTGCAGCACGCCAACGGCAAAACAAACTTTGACGAGCTGTTGCGCCTCGGTGAGAAAGACACCCTCCAGGTGAAGCCGCTCGGTCCTGCCGGGCCGCGCTCGCTCATCCTGCTCCGCAACGTGCAGATCATGGACGGCTCGCTCACGCTGCGGCTGCAGAAGCATGGCCAGGTGAGCAGCGCCAACGAGGAGATCGAGTCTTCGGGCGAAGACGGCCGCTATCGCGTACGGCGCTTCGAGCATCTCAACGCCAGGCTCGCCGCGATGCGCATCCAGGCCCCGCGCGAAAAAGGCATTCGCATCGACGTGCTGCGCCTCGCGACGGAGAGCAGCGATCCGAAGCTGTCCATCGCCGACGTCGTGGGCCGGGTGACGATCGACGGCCACACGCTCGACGTGGACCTGTCGCGCGTGCGGTTCCCCGCCACCCAGTTCAGCGCGCGCGGCACGGTCCAATGGCCGCGCGACACGCTGCTGTGGAACCTCGTGATGCGCGCCGACTCCGCCACGCTCACCGACATCCGCTTCCTCGATCCGCGCTTCCCCGAGAATGCGGTGCTGCACGGCGGTGTGACCCTGGCTTCCCACGGCGGCCGCGTGCTCGAGATTCAGCTGCGCCCGCTCGACCTCGCGTTCGGACAGGGCCGGCTCATCGGCCATGTGACCGCCTTCAGTGCCGCCGACTCCGGGCTCGTGGCGATGCGCCAGGGCGATCTGATGGCTCGCGATCTCTCGCTCGATCTCCCCCGCGCGTACATCGATTCACTGCCGTTCTACGGACGTCTGACCGGCCGCACGATCGTGGACGGACCGATGAGCGCGCTGAAGATCGAGACCGAGTGGTCGTTCCGCGATTCGCTGGTTCCGGACTGGCCCGAGTCGCAGATCATCGGGAGGGGCGAGATCAACGTCGGCGGGCGGGACCTCGGATTCCAGCCGTTCGCGGTCGAAACCGGGCGCATCGATATCGGCACGGTCAGGCGGCTCGTGCCGGGGTTCGATCTGCAGGGCGAGCTCGACGCGACGGGCACGCTCACCGGCACACTCAAGAACGCGACGTTCAGCGGAACACTGCGGCACCACGACGGCACTCGGCCGGTGAGCCTCATCAGCGGCGTCGTCGGGCTCGATTTCCGCAGCGATGTGCTGCGCGTCTTTGCGGATGTCCGCGCCGACTCACTCTCGCTCGACGGCCTGACCGGCCGCATCTCCGGCTTCCCGCTCCGCGGCACGCTCGCCGGGACGATCCGAATGAACGGCGACCTCAGCGGCGTCGAAACGCACGCCGATCTCGGCATGCTGGGCGGGGGCGGCGCGGTCCGCGGGGATGGCACGCTCCTGCTTGGCGCGCGCGACGTGCGTCCGGGCTACGGGGTTCGCGACTTCACGCTGCGCGCCCAGGACGTGAACCTGCAGCGCTGGCTGACCCGAGGCGCCGCGCCGCCGTCGCGGCTCACATTCATCGCCGCTGGGACCGTAGCGGGAGATAGCGTCACGACGCCCACGGGCGCGTTCTCGGTCACCGTCGCCCCGTCGTTTTTTGCCGGTACGATCATCGACACCGGTGCGACCAGGGTTCGATTCGCCGACGGACGCCTGTACGTTGACTCGCTGCGGCTGCAGCAGCCGGGCTTGCTCACGACGGGCAGCGGCTCGCTGGGCTGGCAGCGGCCCGAGCGCGGCACGCTGGCCTTCAACTTCGACGCGGACAGCCTCAGCGTCCTCGATTCGCTCGTGACCTGGCTCGCGGGACCGAACGTCGTGCCGTCGAGTGAGGACAAGCTCAAAGGGTCCGCGCAGGTACGCCTCACTCTGGACGGTGCGCTCGATTCGCTGTCGATCGGTGGCGACGCGCGCGTGCTGGATCTGCAGTGGCGCGGCTGGCGGCTGCCGAGAGGCGAGGGCACGGCGACGTACGAGCCGGGGCCCGTCCCGCGATTCGAGCTCGACGCCAGGATCGATTCTCTAGGATACGGCCGCCTGGGCTTCGGCGCCGCGGCGGCGCACGCCCGCGGCACACGCGATTCACTCACCTGGTTTGCGCGCTCGCGCGTCGGCGATCTGGGCGCGTTCCTGGCGGGTGGCCGCTACGCCCGGCCAGGCGGCGGCCAAATCCAGCAGGCCGTCGTGGATTCCCTCGCCGTACTCGTGCCGAGCGGCGTGTGGTTCCTCCAGCGTCCCACGGCGCTGTCGTTCGGCGACTCCGTCCTGCACGTCGATTCGGCGTCGCTCCATGCTGCCGAGGGCACGGGTCGCCTCACGGTGAGCGGCGACCTGCCGAGCCGCGGTCCGATCAACGCGCGCATCTCGCTCGACAGCTTCCCGCTCACCGGCGTGTACGCGCTGATGCAGAGCGACACCGTTGGAGTCGCCGGCGCCCTCACCGCCACCCTGGCGGCAACCGGCACGCGGTCGAATCCGCAGTACAGCGGTTCGTTCGCCTTCTCGAACGCGTCGTTCGGCTCGTTCCGGGCGCCGTTCATGGACGGCATCATCGACTACCGCGGCCGCCGGCTGAACGGGGAAGTCCATCTCTGGCGCTCGGGCCAGCAGGTCCTGAACGTCGCGGCCCACCTGCCGCTCGATCTCGCGCTCGTCCCCGTGGCGCAGCGGCAGCTGCCCGACACGCTGTCCGTGCAGGCGCGCGCCGATAGCGTGGACCTGGGCGTGCTCGCCGCGGTGACGACCACGGTACGCGATGTCGAGGGCGTGTTCAGCGCGGACCTCGGCATCGGCGGCACGTGGGAGGCGCCGCGGCTGCGCGGCGGGCTCGAGATCGGCCACGCGGCGGCGACGATTCCGGCGCTGAATGTGCGTTACGCGAACATGAACGGCGGTCTGTCGCTGCGGGGCGACACGATTCGAGTCGATAGCATCACCGCCACGAGCGAGCGCGGCCACGCCGAGCTGACCGGCTACATGCGACTCGAGCGGCTCACCAAGCCGGTGCTCGCGTTGAACATCACGACCTCGGATTTCAAGGCGCTCGATCTGCGCGGCTATCTCACGCTGACGGCGAGTGGTCGCGTGGCGCTCACCGGTCCCGTGTTCGGCGCGACGCTCACGGGGCGGGGCACCGTCACCTCGGGCGTGTTGCACTTCGCCGATCTCGTCAACAAACGCGTCGTGAACCTCGACGAGCCGTGGGTGCAGGACCTCATCGACACCTCGCTGATCCGCACGCAGCGGCTCGGGCCCGAGTTCGAGAGCGTGTTCTTCGACAGCCTGCAGGTGAGGAATCTGCAGCTGACGATGGGCGAGGACGTGTGGCTGCGGTCGAACGAAGCGAACATCCAGCTGAGCGGCTCGGTCACCGTGAACAAGGTCCGGGATAACTACCTGCTCAGCGGCACGCTGCAGGCGCCGCGCGGGACCTACCGCCTCATCATCGGTCCCGTGACTCGGGAATTCGTGGTCAATCGCGGGACCGTTCAGTACTTCGGCACGCCCGATCTCGATGCCGCACTCGATATCGCCGCCACGCACGTGGTCCATCCGTTGCCCGGACCGGGACAGCCGCCGGAGATCACCGTCATCGCGCACATCGGGGGCACGCTGCGGTTGCCGCGGCTGACGCTGGAAGCCGAGCACGCCGATTACTCGCAAGCCGAGCTGTTGTCGTATCTGATGACGGGGAAGCCGTCGTTCGAGCTGAGCGGCGGTCAGGGGGCCTACGTCCGCGGTGTCGCCGCGTCGCTGCTCGCGGGCGAGCTGGAGCGCACCGTCGTCTCCGACCTCGGCATTCCGTTGGACTACTTCGAGATTCGTCCCGGCGACCCGACCAACCCCTTCTCCGGCGCGCAGCTCGCGGCCGGATGGGCGATTGGCGCGAAGACGTTCCTCGTGCTCAACGCCGGCTTCTGTCCGCGCAGCCGCCAGACGCAATTCACCAAGGGCCTCGGCGCGACGCTCCAGTTCCGTTTCAGTCCTGAATGGCGCACCGAGGCGAGCTTCGAACCGATCCGTAACTGCGCCGTCGGCGATCAGGACCTGATCACGACGACCCAGACCCGCCAGGTCGGCTTCGACGTGTTCTGGGAGCGGCGGTACTAGATGACGCGCGCGCTGCTCATCACCAACCCCTTCGCGGCGCGGGCGGATGCCCGAGCCGTCACCGCGATTCTCAAGATTCTGGGCCGCGGCGGCTGGAACGTGGACCTGCGCACCATCTCCGGTCCCGGCGATGCGCGCCGCATCGCCGAGGCAGCACGCACCATGGATTTCGACGTGCTGGTGAGCCACGGCGGTGACGGCACGGCGATGCAGGTCGCGGCGGGCATAGCGAGCAGCGGCATCACCCTCGGGCTGGTGCCCGGCGGTACCGGAAACGTCTTGGCCGGCAACCTCCGCCTGCCGCGGTCGACCGCGAGCGCCGCGCGCGCGTTGCTCAAGGCGCGCCGCCATCCCATCGACCTCGGCGTGGTAGCGCGGCCGGACGGCCCACACTACTTCGCCGTTGCCGCGGGCACCGGCTTCGATGCGCAGCTGATGGCGGACACCGGTCTGCAGGCCAAGCGTCGCTGGAAGCTGGGCGCGTACGTCGCGCGTGCCGCGCTGACGCTGACGACGGTGCGCAGCGCGCCGCATCGCGTGATCGTGGACGACACGCCGCACGAGGTCCCTGCCGCGATGCTGTTGGTGCTGAATTGCGGCAAGCTGCCGCCTGGGTTTTTGAGCCTGCGCGAGACGCTCGCCCCCGATGATGGCTGGCTCGATATCGTCGCGCTCGATGCCGACGGGGCCCTGCAGAGCGTGCAGGCGGTGCTCGAGATGCTGTTCCGCAGCAACGGCCGCTCCAAGCTCAAGCGGGTCTGGTGGGGGCGCGGCCGCACAGTGCGCGTCGAGCTGGCGGGGGGAGCGGGGCCGCCACGCCCCGTGCAACTCGACGGCGAAGTCACGGGCACGACGCCGTTCGAGGCCCGGCTGTTACCTGGCGCGCTCTCGGTGCTGGTCGGTCCCGCATTCGAGGCGCACCATGGCTGACACCCTGCTCCTGGTCGACGACGATGCAGCCGTGCTGAGCGCCATCGGGGACTACTTCGAGCGCATCGGCTACGAGGTCTGGCGGGAGGGCACGGGCGAGGAGGCGATGGAGACGTTCCACCGCGTGCGGCCCGACGTTGTGCTCCTCGATCTGCATCTTCCCGACGCGAGCGGGCTCGTCGTGCTCGAGCGGCTGCGACGCGAAGGGGCGGCCGTGGTTCTGTTGACCGGCCAGGGGGACATCGAGACGGCTGTGAAGGCAATGCAGCTCGGCGCCGAGAACTTCCTGACCAAGCCGGTGGACATGACGCATCTCTCGGCGGCGATCGCGCGCGTCGCGGAAAAGACGCGGTTGTCGCGGCAGAACGCGCGGCTCAGGGCGCTGGACCACGAGGGAGAGGGCCTCGGCTCGCTCGGCGTGTCGCCGGGGATGCAGGCGTTGGCGCACCAGATCGAGCTGCTCGCCGCGAGCGAGCGGTCTACCGTGCTGCTGCAGGGCGAGAGCGGGACGGGGAAGGGATGGGTGGCGCGCGTCATCCACAACCTCTCACCGCGCTCCGGTGGCCCCTTCGTCGAAGTGAACTGCGCGGGGCTCTCGCCGACGTTCCTCGACTCCGAGCTGTTCGGCCACGAGAAGGGCGCGTTCACCGATGCCAAGGAGCGCAAAGTCGGTCTGTTCGAGCTCGCGGATCACGGCACGCTCTTTCTGGACGAGGTCGGCGAGCTGTCGCCCGAGCTGCAGCCCAAGCTGCTGAAGGTCCTGGAGACGAAACGATTCCGGCGCCTCGGCGGGACGCGGGAGTTGACGGTGGATGTCCGGCTCATCGCCGCCACCAACCGCGATCTCGTGCGCGAAGTCGAGGGCGGACGGTTTCGCGAGGACTTGTACTATCGGTTGAACGTCATGCCGCTCGTGCTGCCGCCGGTGCGCGACCGCTCGCGCGAGGACCGGCTCGACCTGATCACGCGCATCCTCGCCGATCTCAAATCGCAGCTGCCGGGGTGCCCGGTCGAGTGCACCACCGATGTGCTCGACCGGCTGCTCTCGGGCGCCTGGCCCGGCAATGTGCGCGAGATGCGGAACGTGCTGGAGCGCGCGATGATTCTGGCGCGAGGGCAGACGACGATCGGCCTCGAGCAGCTGCCCGATCTGCGGCAACGCTCAACGACCGACCGTCGCTATCACGCGCAATCGCTTTCCGAGCTGGAGCGACAGCACATCGAGCGCACGTTACGACATCACGGTGGGAACCGCACGCGGGCCGCGCTCGAGCTCGGGATTTCACGCGCGACCCTGATCAACAAGATCAAAGTCTACAGCCTGAACCTCTAGGCTGTGCTATCTTGAGGGCTATGGAGAAGCCGAAACTCAAAGAACACGACGGGATGCAGTGCCGGTCTTGCGGCAATGAAGAGCGGGCCTCCGAAGGCTATCCGTGCGCGGATTGCGGGACGTTCATCTGTCTGATCTGCACCTTCCGAGGGGTCACGCGCTGTAAGGCCTGCGAGGAAAAGGCGAAAACCGCGAAAGCGTAGCGCTCAGCTCGAGAGAATAATCGCGAGCGCGTTCAGGATCGCGATGACGCTGAATCCCACCCCCGCCCGCGGACCGAAGTACTTGAATCCGAGCGCGCCCGTCAGCGCGATGCCCGCGAACACCGCCCACGCGATCGGCAGCGTCGCCTGACCCTGCGTTGCGTCCAGTCCTCCCAGCACCCAGAGTGCGACGATCGCGGGGACGAACATGGCGCTGACACACAGGCCATTGCCGAGCCAAAATCGGAACCAGGTGGTCTCGGCGCCCTGCCACTTGAAGCGCACCGACTTCATCGCGGCGAAGACCTGATCGGCCTCAGCTCCGGCCTTGGCACCGCGGCGCGCCGTTCCCAGCATGCCGCCGAACGTGTGACCGAGCGCTGCGAGCAATAAGAGACCGGCGCTGATTCGATAGAGAATCACCTACCCCCTCCTCCGCTTCAGCTCGGCGACCAGCTCCTCGCGCGGCGCGCCGAGCTCCTCGGCGAGCTTGCTCAACGCCGCGTCCGTCCCCTCCCAATCGCGTGCCGCTGCCAGCGCGTCGAGCGCCACTTCTTCGATCACCGCGGAGCGCTCCTCGAGATCGCGGGTACGCACCGCGACTTCGCGCGCCAGCCACTGCTCCAGCTCGCGGCGGTCGACCTCCAACTGGCGTTGCCGCAGCGCATGCTGCAACGACAGCTCCAGCTCCTCGAGATCGACCGGCTTAATCAGGTAGTCGTACGCGCCGAGCTTGAGGCACTCGATCGCGGTGCGCGGCTCGTCGATCGCCGTGAGCATCAGGACCGCGAGGTCGGGATCCTCGGCGAGCACTTTCGCAAGCAGCTCCACGCCGCTGGTCTCGGGCATGCGGATGTCGCACAGCATCGCCTGCGGCCGGTGCGCCGAGAGCTGCTGCAGCGCCTCGACGGCGTTGGACGCCGCCTCCACGTGATAGCCCAGGCGGCTCAAGAAGCGCGTCAGCGCCTGCCTGATGCCATCCTCGTCGTCCACCACGAGCACGGTCGTGCGATCGGCGGGAACTTTGGGAGGAGTCATGGCCGTCAACGTTGATGACGTTATCTTGGCGCGTCAATGAGCACTTTGCCTACAAACCTCGCAGCCGTTCCCGGCATCACCGTCGGGCACACGACCATCGAGGCGCACGGCACCGGCTGCACAGTTGTCCTCGGGCCGGAGGTCGGCATGCGCGCGGCTGTCTGCGTGCGCGGACGTGCGACCGGCACGCGCGAGCTCGACGTCATGGATCCGCGTCACCTCGTGGAACGGATCGACGCGATCCTGTTCACCGGCGGCTCGGCCCTGGGCCTCGGCGCAGCCGACGGCGTGATGCGCTGGTTGCGCGAGCGCGGCCGTGGGCTGCCGGTCGGCGACCGGGGAACGATCCCCATCGTGCCGTCGGCCGTGATCTTCGACCTCGGCAACGCCGGCAAGCCGCTGGGGTGGCCCAGTCCCGACGACGCTTATCGCGCCTGCGACAATGCGACCGCGGACTATGAAGACGGGCGCGTCGGAGTGGGCCGCGGGGCGACGTGCGGCAAGGCGGCCGGGCTCGAGAACATGATTCCCGCCGGCATCGGCTCCTGGGCGGGGCGATTCGGCGACATCGTGGTCGGCGCGCTCGTCGTCGTCAACGCCGTTGGCGACGTGCGCAACGCGCGCGGCGAGATCATCGCCGGAAAGGTCGACAGCCTCCGTTATCTCGCCGAAGGGGGCGCGCCGCTAGGGCGTCTCGAACAAGCGAACCGCAACACGACGCTCGCCGTGATCGCGACCAACGCCGATATCGATCGCGTGCAGCTGCAGGCGCTGGCGCAAACGGGCAGCGATGCGCTCGCGCGCCGCATCACGCCGTACGGCAGCCTGTTCGACGGCGATGTGATTTTCGCGGTGAGCACCGCGGTCGTGAAGCCGAAGTCTCCCATGCAGGTCGACGCGATCGCCGCGCTTGTCGTTCCGGAAGCCGTCGAGCGGGCGGTGCGGCGTGGATAGAGTCGAGCGCGCCGTCGACGACATTCGCCGCAAATGGGTGCCCGATGGGCGGCTCGGCGTTTTCGAGATCTCGCTGCTGCCCAAGGGCATCGCGGGGATCACGTCGAGCCGCGATGCGCGTGATGCGCTGCGCCGGCTTGCCAACGATCAAGAGCTGGTCGACAAGGTCGAGCTGATTCCCAATCCAGAGTTGGATCCCGCGGCCATCGTGACGGCGGCGCTCGCGCCCCTGCTCGCCGAGCCCAAGATCTCGGCGCCGCGCGCCAGCGAGGCACTGCACGGTGAGGTGCTCGATGTGCTCGAGCAGCGCGAGGAATGGCTGCGCGTGCGCGGGCGGGACGGCTATGTCGCCTGGGTCAATGCGGGATACGTGGCCACGGGGCCGACCGATTGGGCTGAAGACTGGGAGCAGCGCGCGACGGCGCGCTCGCTGAGCGCTGACATCGTCACCACCGATGGGCGCCGCAGGTTGCCCACCGGCGCGCACGTCGCGCTCCGCCGCGGCGTGGTGGAGCTGGCGGACGGCCAGCGCGGCGCGGTGGCGGCGGGAAACGTCCGACGCGAGCAGGAGCTGCGAGTCGAGGCGCGGCATCTCGCGCTGCCAGAACTGGCGCAGAAGTGGTACAGCGGCGCGCCCTACCTGTGGGGCGGACGCACGGAGTGGGGCATCGATTGTTCGGGTCTCGCGCAGGCGGTCTACGGCGCCCGCGGCATCAAGCTGCCACGCGACAGCGATCAGCAGTTCAGCCAGGGCAACGAGGTCGCGATGGCCAGCAATGGCGACGGCTATGAGGCCGGCGACCTGCTGTTCTTTGCGGAACGGGGACGCGTGTCACACGTCGCGCTCTGGGCGGGTGCCGGACGCATCGTGCACGCGGCGCTGTCGCGGGGCGGGGTGGGAGGTGACCATTTGTTCGGTGATGAACCGCGCATGGTGAGGCTGCGGGAGAATTTGGTAGGGGTCAGACGGATGTAGGGGCTATCGGCTATCGGCTACTGGCTTTACCCGATAGCCGATAGCCACTAGCCGATAGCCTTATTTTCCACCATGCGTCTGATCCTCTTCGACATCGATGGAACCCTCCTCTGGACCGCCGGCGCGGGACGCCGGGCGATCCACCGCGCCTTGCTCGATGAGATGGGGACCGCGGGGCCGATCGAGGGCTATCGCTTCGACGGCAAGACCGATCCGCAAATCGTCCGCGAGCTGATGGAGTTGGCCGGCCATCCCGACGCCAGCTCGGACGATCGTGTCACGGCCGTGTGCCGCCGGTACGTCGAGCTGCTCACCGCTGAGCTCGAGAAACCGACCCAGGCGACGAAGGTCTATCCCGGTATCAAGGAGCTGCTCAACGCGCTCGAGCCCTATGAAGCGGATGGACGCGCGCTCGTGGGGTTGCTCACCGGCAATGTCGAGCACGGCGCGGCTCTGAAGCTGAAGTCGGCTGGCCTCGATCCCGCGCGCTTCGTCGTCGGCGCATTCGGCTCGGATTCGCATAATCGTCCTGACTTGCCGGCCGTGGCGGCGCGACGTGCCGCACAGCGCACGGGACGCCGCTTCACGGGCACCGACATTGTGATCGTCGGGGACACTCCCGACGACGTCGCCTGCTGCAGGCCGATGGGGGCGCGATCCGTCGGCGTCGCGACCGGGTTCTACGACGTCGCGGCGCTGCGCGCTGCCGGCGCGACCCATGTCTTTGCGGATCTCGGCGACACCCAGGCGGTGTTGCACGCGCTGTTCTCGTGAATCCATCCGGTGACGAGCTCGAGCTGAAAGCGCGCGTGGATGATCCGGCCGCCCTCGAGGCCGCGATCGTCGCTGCCGGCGCCGAGCTGGTGTTTCGCGGCGAAATGATCGATCGGCGCTACGACCGCAACGGCAAGCTCGCAGAGCGCGACGAAGTCCTGCGACTGCGCGTGTACAAGCCCGACAGCGGCCCGCACTTCGGCGTGTTGGGATGGAAGGGACCGGCCAGCGTCCGCAAGGGCTACAAGCATCGCGAGGAGCATGAGGCGCAGGTCGCCCAGCCGAAGGCCGCTCGCACGATCCTCGAGCGACTCGGCTACGAGGTCGTGCTCCGCATCGATCGCAAGATCGCGGAGTATCGGCTCGGGGGCGCGGCGATTCGCATCGAGTGGTATCCCGCGATGGACGTCCTGGTCGAGATCGAAGGTGAGCCGGACGCGATCGAGACCGCCGTTCGCGCGACCGGGCTCGCGCGGGATCGCTTTCTGCCCGAGCCGCTGCCGCATTTCGTTCACGCGTACGAGAAGCGCACCGGACGGACCGCACGACTGACGCAATGAAGCTGCTGATGCCGCTGCGCGTTCCCGAGCTGGCGTCGTCGCTCGGCCGCATCATCGTGCCGCGTCGCCTGCTCGACCCGTGGGTGCCGCTCGATGACATTCGCGAGGAGCTGGCGACTCGCGTGCTCGAGCTCGGCGGCGAGGGGCGTGGCGCGGCGGCGCGCGAAGCCGAGGGGGGAGGACAGGATCGCGCCCGGGTGCTCGAGGTAACCGGCCGCCGTGCCTGGGCGGCGACATGGGATCACGCGGTGCGCCGTGCCGGCGCCCGCGTCGCCGAGGCGCTCGACGCCGAGATCACCCGGACTGCGCGGCAAGTGCGCATGCCGCGCCGTCGCCTGCGGCGGCATCTGCTCAGCAACGCCGAGAAGCGCGCGATCGTCGCCCGGCTCGGGACGGGAGGCGGCACGTTCGTCGTCGCGCTCGACGAGCTGGAGGCTGCCGGCGCACACGCCGCTGACGCGTCGGTGCTCGACAGGGACGCGCACGCTGCGTGGCAGGAAGCGCTGCGGACGGTGGCGCGGCGGCTCGAGGCCGCGTGGCTGGCGCTCGAGGCCGAAGTCGAAGCGGAGCGCGAGCGCTGGGCGCCCGAGATCGAGGCGGTGGAGGCGTGGCGCCCCTCGCTCTGGCCCGTGTTCGTGATCTGGTTACCGCTTGGCGTCTTGCTCTTGTGGCTTGGCTTGATACTGGGCGGCTACCTGCCGGCCCCCCCATGGCTCGCGGCGCGGCTGGGCTTCTAGCACTCGTTCTTTCCGGCGCTCTCGCCGCCGTGGCGTCGGCTCAACTTCGCGTCGTCGAGGTGCCGATCGCCGGCCGCGCGGGACTCGACTCGCTCCAGCGGCTCGGGTTCGAGGTCGCCGACGTGCGCACGATCGCCGGCACGGCGCGGGCCGTGATCGTCGTGTCGCCGGAAACGGAGTCGCTGCTCGCCCAGCGTGGCTTCAAGACGGCACCGCTCACCGCGGCGCGTGTGACGACGGGGGCGGCGGCCGACACGTTCCATTCGTATCACTCGTTCGACGATCCCGTCGACGGTGTGCGCGCGACGTTGAGCGCCTGGGCCGCGTCCGACACGCTGATCCATCTCGATTCCGTCGGCGCGTCGTACGAAGGCCGG
>DASYRZ010000066.1:0-5231 GCA_036003865.1 Gemmatimonadales bacterium
CTCGGCATCGGCGCGAACACCGCGATTTTCACCGCCGTCCACCACCTGCTGTTTCGGCCCTTTCCTTTCTTGAAGGAGTCCGATCGCCTCGTCGCCGTCTGGCAGGTGGCGCCGCGCGGCAACGAGCACAACGAAGTCTCCGCGGCTGACTTCCACGACTGGCGGGAGCACCTCAAGAGCTTCGACCACCTGGTGGTGCACGTGTGGTGGACCGGCAACGTCACGGGTGGCGAGAAGCCCGAGCGCGTGCAAGGGATGCAGGTCTCGGCGGACTACTTCGACGCGCTCGGACTCAGGCCCGCGCTCGGGCGCACCTTCGTCGCCGGCGAGGATCAGCCCGGACACGACCGCCTCGTCGTCCTTTCCTGGGGCCTGTGGCAGCGGCGGTTCGGCGGCGACAGTGGGGTGCTCGGCACCGTCATGTCGATCAACGGGATTCCGCGAACGATCGTCGGCGTGATGCCGGAGGGCGTGCGGTACCCGGCGCCGGCCGAGATGTGGGCGCCCTACGCGCCATCCCCGGACACCTGGACGCAGCGGCGGTTGCACTACCTCTATCTGACTGGCCGGCTGGCGCCGGGCGTGACGATCGACCAGGCGCGCGCCGAAATCCGACGGCTGTCCGCCGCCCTCGCCACGCAGTACCCGGCGTCGAACACGAACTGGGGCGCGAACGTCCAACCGTTGGTCCGCGACACCGCGCGCGAGATCGAGCCGATGCTCGCGGTGTTGATGGCCGCCGTCGGGTTCGTGTTGCTGATCGCGTGCGCGAACGTGGCGAACCTCATGCTGGCGCGGGCCACGGGTCGCAGTCGCGAGCTGTCGATCCGCGCCGCGCTGGGCGCGTCGCGCGCCAAGATCATTCGCCTGGTGTTGGTCGAGGGCGCGGTGCTCGCGTTGGCGGGCGGCGCGCTCGGCATCGTGCTGGGAGTCTTCGGTGTCGAGCTGCTGCGAGCGTTCGTGCCGGCGGACTTCCGGCGGATGGTCCCGGGCTTGGAGCGCATGAGCGTGAATGGCGCGGTCCTCGTCTTCACCACGGGGCTGTCGATTGCATCGGCGCTGGTCTTTGCATTGCTCCCGGCGCTCCGTGCGGCCAGCGGGGCCGTCGGCTCGCGATACGCCTTGCGCAGTGGCGCGACCGCGGGTGGCCGCGAGCGGCACCGCTTGCGGCGCGTACTCGTGGGCGCCGAAGTCGCGCTGGCGCTGCTGTTGCTCATTGGCGCCGGGCTGACATTTCGCACGTTCCGGCATCTGGGTTCGCTGCCGCCCGGGTTCGAAACGCAAGGCGTGGCGCTGACGAGTGTGGCGCTGCCCGCCCGAACCTATCCCGACGGACCTGCGGCCGCCCGCTTCTACAGCCGGTTCGTCGAGCGAGTAGCGGCGCTACCGGGCGTCGCGGCGGTCGGTGCGGCGAATGTCGTGCCACTGTGCGGCTGCAATCAGACGTCGAGCTTCAACGTCGTCGGCCAGCCACCATATCCCGTCGACGACCGGCCCGACGTCGATTGGCGCGTCATCACGCCCGGATACTTCGCGGCGTTGCGCGTGTCAATGAGGCAGGGCAGAGACTTCGCAGCCGGCGACGCGGCCGGGACACCCGACGTCGTCATCGTCAACGAGACGCTCGCGCGCCGCTGGTTTCCGGACGGCGCGCTCGGCAAACGCATCTTCGTGCAGGGAGATACCGCGCAACCGGCGGAGATTGTCGGCGTCGCCGGCGATATGCGCCACGCCGGGCTCGCCCGCGAGGTGCTTCCGGAGATGTTTCTTCCCGAAGCGCAGCAACCCGTGGGGGAAATGACGGTGGCGGTTCGCGCGAGCGGAGGCGAGAGCGCCGCAAGGTCGTTGCTGCCCGCGCTGCGGTCTGCGGTGCTCGAGATCGATCCCGAGCAACCAGTTTACGATCAGCAGACGATGCAGGATCTTCTCGCCCTCAACGTGTTGCAGTATCGCTTCTCCCTGCGGCTGCTCGCCGCTCTGGGGTTCATTGCGATGCTGCTCGCGGGCGTCGGGATCTACGGCGTCATCTCGCATCTCGTCGCCGAGCGCACGCGTGAGATCGGCATACGGATCGCGCTCGGTGGCGATCAACGGTCGGTCCAGCGGCTGGTCGTCCGCCAGGGGATGATGCCGGCGGCGCTGGGAATCGGGGCGGGACTCGTGTTGGCGCCCGCGCTCACACTGCTCGTTCGCTCGATGCTGGTGGGCGTGAGTCCGAATGATCCGTTGACCTTCGTCACCGTCGCGGTGTTGCTGCTCGCCGTCGCGCTGGCCGCGACCTGGCTTCCCGCCCGCCGCGCGGCGCGCGTGGACCCGATGATTGCGCTGAGGACTGAATAGGGGCTAGGGGCTAGGGGCTCGGGCCTAGGGAGGATCATGAACGCGCTACTGCAAGACATCCGCTACGCGGCCCGCACGCTCGCGAGGAGCCCCGGCTTCACGGCGGCCGTCGTCGTGACGCTGGCGCTCGGGATCGGCGCGAACACCGCGATCTTTAGCCTCATTTACGGCGTACTGGTCAGGCCGCTGCCCTACCCGGAGTCTCATCGCTTGGTCGGCCTCTCGGAGGCATACCAGGGGAACCGGACAGATTTGGCCGTCACGTACGCCGAGTTCCGCTATCTCGAGGACCAGAGCCCCGCGTTCGAGCGCCTGGCCGTCTCAACGGAGGTCGGGTTCAACCTCTTCGCAGGTGACGTCGCCGAACGTGTGGGTGGCCTGCGCGTCTCGCGCGACTACTTCGCGACGCTGGGCGCGCGCCCGGAATTGGGCCGGGATTTCCTCGCGGACGAAGATCAGCAGGGTGGCGCCAGCGTCGTCATCCTGAGTCACGGCTACTGGATGCGGCGTTTCGGGGGCGACTCAGGGATCGTGGGGCGTACGATCGCTCTCGACGGCCAGCCGACCACGATCGTCGGCGTGATGCCAGCCTCATTCCGTTGGCTTGCTCCGATTGATGCGTGGTCCACGATGGGACAGGTGGCGCGCTCAATTGGCGGCGGGCAGAACCTGCATCTCGTCGGCCGCCTGAAGGCGGGCCTCTCGTTCGACCAAGCACAGGCCCGGATGCAGCCCGTCTTCGCCGCGTTCCGCCAGGAATTCAAACCGCGACTGGCGCCCGAAGTGGCAGAGGAGATTTTCCCGTTGCGGCGGCTCGTCGTGGGAAGTATCGAGACCCCCGTGCGCATGCTGTTCGGAGCGATCGCGCTCGTGCTGCTCATCGCCTGCGCCAACGTGGCCAACCTCGTGCTCGGCCGGGCAACGACTCGCAGCCGGGAGCTGGCCGTCCGTGTTGCGATGGGCGCGACGCGTGGGCGGATCGTGCGGCAGCTACTGACCGAGAGCGTGCTGCTCGCGCTTGCCGGTGGTGCGGTAGGTCTCATCCTGGCCGCCTGGGGACTTGGAGCGCTCGTGTCCCTCGTACCCGGGAACCTCACGCTGCCGACGGAAATCCGCTTGGATCGCTGGGCCCTCCTCTTCACGGGCGTCGCGTCGCTCCTCGTCGGTGTCCTGTTCGGTCTGGCGCCCGCCTGGCGGGCGGCAATGGCCGATGTGCACGAAGGGCTCAAGGAGGGCGCCGGTCGTGCCACGACCGCCACGCGCACCGGTCTGCGGGGTGCGCTCGTAATCGGTGAAATCGCCCTCTCTCTGGTGCTGCTGGTCGGGGCGGGTCTCTTGCTCCGAACCGTCGCGAACCTGGTGCGCACGGATCCCGGATTCGATCGGCGTCACGTAGTTGCGGCCGAGATCTGGCTCACCGGTTCGCGCTACGACTCGACGGCTGAGATCGCCGCCTTCTACGATCGGCTGCGGGAAGGTCTCGAAGCCTCACCCGGCATTCGTTCGGCCGCTGTCATCGAGGCAGGCATCCCCCTCGTTCGGGGCGGCAACCTGGGCGTGGCCGTGGACGGGCAATACGTGCCCGCGAATTATCGGACGGTGACGCCGCACTACTTCGAGACCATGGCAATCCCGCTCAAACGTGGGCGGGAGTTCGCAGTTGGCGACGTCCAGGCGGCCGAGTTGGTCGCGATCGTGAGCGAGTCGTTCGCGCGCCAGTACCTGGGGGACGACGGGCTCGATCGCATGGTGACGGTGGGCGGCGGGCGATCCTCCCCGCCCAGGCGCGTCGTCGGCGTCGTGGGCGACACGAGGCAGTTCATCGGGGCCCCTCCTATGCCCACCGTCTTCATCCCCTCGGCGCAGACGCCTGCCGGAATCACGCGGATCTTCAGCAGTTGGTTCCCGATCCACGTCGTCGTGCGGACCGACGGCGAACCGGCGCCGCTGAAAGAGTTCGTGGCGCGTACGATTCGCGCGACGGATTCGCAGGTTCCGCTGGGACGGGTGCGCACCATGGACGAGGTGCTCGCAACGTCGCTCGAATTCCAGCGCTTCGTGATGCTCCTGCTCGTGGCCTTCGCGACCCTCGCCATCGCCCTCGCGGCCGTCGGCACCTACGGTGTGATGAGCTACATCGTCGCGCAGTCTACCCGTGAGATCGGCGTGCGCATCGCCCTCGGCGCCTTACCCCGGCAGGTGCTCGGCGTCGTCATCGGTCGCGGCATGTTGCTGGCCGGTATGGGCGCAGGCGTCGGCCTCGCGGGCGCGGTCCTCCTGACGCGACTGCTGGCGCATCAACTCTATGGTGTGAAGCCGATCGATGCATTCACATTCGCGGCGGTGACCGCGCTGCTGCTGGTCGTGGCGCTGACGGCCTGCTTCGTGCCGGCTCGGCGCGCCACGAAGGTCGATCCAGTCGTGGCGTTGAGAACGGAATAATGGATACGGTCTTCCAAGACCTGCGTTACGCGCTGCGGACACTGCGACGTACGCCCGTATTCACGCTCATTGCGGTGCTGACGCTCGCCACCGCCATCGGCGCCAACACGGCCATCTTCAGCGTCCTGAACGGCGTCGTGCTCCGGCCGCTGCAGTACGACGCATCCGATCGCTTGTTCGGCATCTGGGAAAGGAGCGAGGGCGGCGACTACCGGCTTGGGTCCTACCCCACATTCCGCGACTGGCGCGCACAGAGCGACGTCTTCGAAGCGCTCGCCTACATCCGCGGCTCGTCGAGTCTCATCCCCAGCACTGACGGCACCCGCCAGGTGGGAACGGCGTTTGTCTCCGACGAATTCTTCGACGTGCTCAAGGCACCACCACTGATCGGCCGCGTGTTTTCGCGCGAAGAGCAGCAACCCGGCGGTCCACCCGTGGCGGTGCTGACG
>DASYRZ010000067.1:0-3582 GCA_036003865.1 Gemmatimonadales bacterium
GGCTACGGCCTCTTCTACGGCCGGACGCCGTCGATCATGATCGGCACCGCGCACTCGGGCAACGCCGTCAACGTCCAGACGATCACGTTCACCGGCGGACTGGTGCCGACCTACCCGAACCGCTTCACCGCCATCCCCACCGGGGCGGCCCTACCGCGGCCTTCCGTCCAGTTCTTCTCTTCGGACTTCCAGAACCCCGAGGTGCACCAGGCCAGCGCGGGCATCGAGCGCGCGCTCACCGAGAACCTCGCGATCTCCGCCAGCTATCTCTTCGTGGCCGGTCGCAAGCTCGCCCTGTCGCGGGATTTCAACGTCGGCGATCCGGTCCCGACCGACATCCCGATCCAGGGCGGCGGCAGCCTCACCGTGCGCCGCTATCCGACCCGCCCGTTCACGAACTTCGATCGCCTGGTGCGCTTCGAGAGCACCGGGCGCTCCACCTACAACGGCGCCACCGTCGAGCTGAAGAAGCGCTTCCGCGGGCGGCTGCTCGCCAACCTGGCCTACACCCTGGGCAAGGTCAGGGACAACAACCCCGACTCGGTCAACGTGGTGCTGGGCGGCGGCGACGACGCGCGGTTCCCGTCCGATCCCGTGGACCGCAACTTCGATCTCGCGCCCGGCAACAACGACGTCCGCCACCGGATCGTCTTCAGCGGGTACTGGGACCTGAACTACTGGAAGGGCAAGGGCGGCGCCACGAAGGCGCTTCTCGACGGATGGGCCATGAGCTGGATCGCCACCGCCGCGAGCGGCTATTCCTACTCCGAGCGCGTGACCAACGATCTCAACAACGACGGCAACCGCAACAACGACCTGGTGCCCGGCAGCCGCGATTCGCACCGCCTGCCCTGGTCGAAGACGATCGACGCGCGGCTGGTGCGCCGGATCGGCTTCGGGCACCAGGCGCGGCTGGAGCTGATCGCCGAGGCCTTCAACCTGCTGAACAGCACGAACATCAGCGGGCGGCGGGATACGCTCTACAACTTCACCGGCGGCGTGCTGGTTCCGCAGCTCAACTTGACGAACCCTCGGCTGAACTTCGGGGCGGACAGCAGCACGCAGGTGAACTTCGAGGACACCCAGCGGATTGTGCAGTTGGCTGCGAAGGTGACCTTCTAGGGTTGGGGATATCGAGAGGCGGGCGCTCGGCGGTCGGCGCCGTCACGCCTCTCGCAGGACGGAAGCGGGATCCATCCGCGCCGCGCGTCGCGCGGGCAGCCAGGCGGCGAGGGCGCTGGCGATGATCAGCACGCCCCCGGCTGTTGCCAGCGTCGCGGGGTCGCGCTGCTGCAGTCCGTACAGCATGCTCCCGAGCAGACGCACCGCCCCGAGACTCATCACGATGCCCGCGCAGAGGCCGAGCACGATGAGGCGCGCGACGCGACCGAGGACCATCGATACCACGTGCCGGGGCTCCGCCCCGAGCGCCATGCGGATTCCGATCTCGCTGCGCTGCCGTGTCACAGCGTAACTCGTCACGCCGTACAGACCGAGCGCGGCGAGGATCAGCGCCAGCGTGCCGAAGAAAGTGGAGACGGCGGCAACGAGCCGCTCCTGCGCATACTGGGCGTTCACCTGATCGGTGAGCCTCCGAAACGTCAGCGAGACGTCGTGGTCGACACGGCCGATCGCTTCAGCGACGGCGCGTGACAACGCGGCGGGAGATCCTCCTCTCGCGCGCACGCTCACGTAGACCGTCGCCGGCAACGGATCGGTCATCTGCATCAGCGGCGTATAGACCGTGGGCGGCGGCTCTTCCTTGATGAAGCGATACATCGCATCTTCGACCAACCCCACGATCCGATATGGCTGACCCGGTGCCTCCGGGCGGCTGCGGTGCACGATTGTCTGCCCGACCGGGCGCTGCCCTTTCAGGAATCGACGCACGAACTCTTCGTTCACGAGGGCGACTTTCGGCGCGCCGGCGCGATCCCGCGCGTCGAACTCACGCCCCTCCAGGAGCCGCGTGCCGAGCGTCCGGAACCATCCCGCCGTGATCCGATTACCGTAGATGCCGTTCGGGCCCTGCGGCAGCGGTGTTCCGTCCGCCAGCTCGATCCACGGCGTCCACGCCGAGGTCCCTCCCGGCATCGCGGCCGAGAGGCCTGCGGCTTCGACTCCGGAAGCGCTCGTGATCGATTCGCTCACGCGGTCGTAGAGCGCGCCTCGCTCGTCTGGCGGGACCGCACTCCTCGATGCGTCGAGGGTGACGACGAGCACGCGGTCACGCTCGAAGCCGACGTCCTTGCTGTTCAACGCGAGGAAAGTCTGGACGAAGAGTCCGGTCAGGACACAGAGGACGAGCGCCACCGTGAGCTGCGCAACAACCGTGGCGTCGCCGAAGCCGAATCTGCCGCCACCAATCGGGGAAGGCGCTTTCAGCGCGTCGAGGGGATCGGCGCCAGCGGCGCGCAGAGCGGGGGCGATCCCGAAGAGAAGCGCGGTGGCGGCGCCGACGACCGCGGTGAAGCCGAGGACGCGCCAGTCGGGCGAGACGTCGAGAGACATCGTGAAGGCCTGGCTCGAAAGGCGTTCGACCACGAGGCTGCTGCACCACCGCGCGAACAGGGCTCCCGCGGCGACGCCGGTAGCCGCCAGCAGCGCGCTCTCGACCAGCAACTGTCGCGCGAGACGCGCCCGCGAGGCGCCGAGCGCGGCACGCACAGCCAGCTCGTGCCGACGGCCCAGGGTACGTGCGACCAGGAGGGTTCCGATGTTTCCGCAGGCGACCAGGAGGACGAGGCCGACGACGGCGAGCAGTATCTCGAAGGGCCGCTCGTAGCGGTGGCGCAGGACCGACGCGCCACCGGAAGCGGCGCGAACGCTGAACGGGTCGCGCAGGTACTCGTCCCGATACGGGGAGACCGTGTAAGGGTTGGTCGCCTCGCGGATCTCGGGCTGCGCGGCCCGCAGCGCCGCGGTCACGATTTCCGCCGTCTGACCCGGGTTCAGCCGCCCCATCATCGTCACCCAGGGTTCGCCGAACTGCGATGCGGAACGGATCTGCGCCTCCGCCGCGAGCGGGATCGCGACGTCGAAGGGCAGGCCTATGTCGAGGCCGCGGAACTCGGGCGAGGTGACGCCCACGATCGTGAAGGGGCGCCGTTCGATGACGATCGAACGGCCGAGTACGTCCGGCGCGCCGTCGAACCGGCGCTGCCAGAAGCGATGGCTGATGACGGCGACCGGCCCGTCCGGTCCGCCGACCGGCTCGTCGTCGGCGCTCATCAGCAGCCGGCCGAGCGCCGGTCGCACCCCCAGCGACTCGAACAACTCGCCGCTTACTGCGATGCCGTCGACGAATTGCCGCTCGCCACCCCGCGCCGTGTCGAAGCGATTCCAGAACCATGCGAAGCCGCCCGGGAGCAGGCGCCGATCTCGGATCCGCGACCAGACCGCCAGCGGCCACATCGAGGTGTCGTCGTCGCTGGACGTGACCATCACGAGTTGCTGCGGATCGCGGACCGGCAGGGGACGCAGCAGGATCGCGTTGAGAATAGAGAAGATCGCGGTGTTCGCGCCGATCCCGAGCGCCAGCGACGCGACTGCGAGCAGGCTGACGACGGGTGTCGTGCGCAA
>DASYRZ010000068.1:0-2343 GCA_036003865.1 Gemmatimonadales bacterium
TGCGACGCCGGCAACCGGCCGCGTATGGTCGGCAAGCTTTCGCCGGATGGCAAGACGCTCGAGTTCGAGTTTCTCGATCTCTCCGGCGGCAATCAGCACGGGCACATGCATCACGCAAAGTTCACCTTCATCGACGAGAACCACCACACGGAAGACTGGACGTACATGACCCCGGGCGACAAGCCGGTCCGCGCGCACTTCGACCTGCAGCGCACAAACGCAGCGAGCACGACTAACTGAAGGTGATCTGGAACCGGAATGTACCGTGAGTGGAACGACAACCAACCGATCTACAGGCAGCTGCGGGACCTTGTCGTCGCCATGATTCTCGACCGGGTCCTCAAAGAAGGCGACCCGCTGCCCTCGGTGCGCACGGTGGCGGCCGAATACCGGATCAATCCGCTCACGGTCCTCAAGGGTTACCAGCAGCTGGTCGACGAAGGACTCGTGGAGACGCGGCGCGGCCGCGGCATGTTCATCAACGCCGGCGCCCGCGATCTGCTGCTGCAGGGCGAACGCCAGCGGTTTCTGGGCGACGAGTGGCCCAGGATCTCCGAGACCATCCGGCGGCTCGGCCTGACGGCGGAAGAACTGCTGCGCGCCGCGCCCGGCGAGCCGGCATCGGATACCGCCGAGCCAAGTCCCGGCGCGCCGCATTCGGACGAAGAGGAGCGCTGAACCTATGGCATACATAGAAGCCCGCGGGCTGCGCAAGACTTACGGTGCGACCGTCGCCCTCGACGGCATCGATCTGCAGATCGAGGAGGGCCGCATCCTCGGTCTCATCGGGCCCAACGGCGCCGGCAAGACCACGGCGCTGAATGCGATCGTCGGACTCACCCCGTATGAGGGGCAACTGAAAGTCGTCGGGCGCAACCCCTGGACTGAACGCGATCAACTCATGCGCGACGCGTGCTTCATCGCCGACGTCGCCGTTCTACCGCGCTGGATGCGGGTTTCCCAGGCGCTCGACTACCTCGCCGGCGTCCATCCGCGGTTCGATCGCCCGAAGGCGGAAGCGTTTCTGGCGAAGACCACCATCCGGCCGGTCAGCAAAGTCAGGCAACTGTCGAAGGGCATGGTGACGCAACTGCACCTCGCCGTGGTGATGGCCATCGACGCGCGGCTGCTGGTGCTCGATGAGCCGACGCTCGGACTCGACATCCTGTATCGGAAGCAGTTCTACGATTCGCTGCTTACCGACTATTTCGAGCGCAGCCGCACCGTCGTCGTGGCCACGCATCAGGTCGAGGAGGTCCAGCACGTCCTCACCGACGTCGTGTTCATCGACCGCGGCCGTATCGTGTTCAGCCGGAGCATGGAAGAGATCGAGTCGCGATATCGCGAGGTGTTGGTGCATCCCGACAAGATCGCGACGGCGCGGGCCCTCAATCCCATCCATGAGCGGCAGAGAATCGGCCGCAGCATCCTCTTGTTCGAGGGGCTGGATCAGCAGGAACTGGAGGCGCTCGGCGAGGTGCGGACGCCCAGCCTGGCCGATCTGTTCGTCGCCATCATGAGCAGTCGCACAGGGCGGACACAAGGAGCGACCCAATGAGTAGTCCATCGAATGTGATGGCGGAATCGCCGTCGCGGTCGGAGGCGGCGCCGATGGAGATCTCGCCGGCGCGTCGGCTGTGGTGGTCGGTGCGGCGCGAGCTCTGGGAGAGCCGTTCCATCTACCTAGCGCCGCTGGCTGCCGCCGCCGTCTGCCTGGTCGGCTTCCTCGTCGTGCTCATCCGCCTGCCGGAAAGGATGCGTGCCGCCCTGGCGCTCGGCCCGATGCAGCAGCGTGCGGCGATCGAGCAGCCGTATCTGGTCGCCGCCATCACGCTTATGGGCGTCTCGATTATCGTCGCGGTGGTCTACTGTCTCGATGCGTTCTACGGGGAGCGCCGCGATCGCAGCATTCTTTTCTGGAAATCGTTGCCGGTCTCCGATCTCACGACCGTACTCTCCAAGGCGAGCATTCCAATCCTGGTGATTCCGCTGGTGGCGTTCGCGGTCACCGTGGCAACCCAGTTGATCATGCTGCTGGCGAGCAGCGCCGTGCTCGCGGGCAGCGGCATGAGCCCGGCGACGTTGTGGACGCACGTCCCGTTCTTCAAGACGTCTCTGATCAATTTCAACCACCTCGTGCTGTACCACGGCATCTGGTACGCGCCATTTTACGGGTGGCTGCTGATGGTGTCGGCCTGGGCGAACCGCGCCCCGTTTCTGTGGGCCCTGCTTCCGCCCATCGCGATCGGTGTCGTCGAGAGGATTGCTTTCAACAGCTCGCATTTCGCCGCGATGGTGCGGTACCGCTTCACGGGCGACCCGGCCTCCGCGGCGCCCCCAGGC
>DASYRZ010000069.1:0-7422 GCA_036003865.1 Gemmatimonadales bacterium
GCCCTGCTCTCTCAGCTTCTTGCGATGCCTGTCGTCCGCCAGCACGAGCGCGCGTGCAATGCCGAGCCGCAGGGCGCCTGCTTGCCCCGTCAGCCCACCACCCACCACCCGAGCCTTCACGTCGAACGCGCCCAGCGTGTCGGTCACCGTGAACGGCTGCTGAATGTGCGACACGAGCGAGGGCCGGGGGAAATAGTCGCCCAGCGTCCGTCCGTTGATGCTCCACTTCCCCGATCCGGGGGTCAGATACACGCGCGCAATACCGAGCTTGCGGCGGCCGATCGCGTGCCAGCGCAGCTCCGGTGCGATCGGTGCGATCGACGTCATTTGGCCTCCGCGAGCGGCGTGGGCTGCTGCGCCGCGTGCGGGTGGTTCGCGCCGGCGTACACCTTCAGCATCTGCTTCACGTGCTGGCGCGACAGCGTCGTCTTGGGCAGCATGCCCCACACCGCCTTCTCGATCACGCGCTCGGGATGCTTGCTGAGCACCTTGCTCACCGGCGTAAACCGCTCGTGTCCCATGTACCCCGTATGCCGGAAGTAGCGCTTCTGCTCGGTCTTACGGCCCGTCAGCTGCACCTTTTCGGCGTTGATGACGATCACGAAATCTCCGCCGTTCACGTGCGGCGTGAAACTCGGCTTATGTTTGCCGCGCAGGATCTGCGCGATGCGGCTCGCCAGCCGGCCCAGCGGCTTGTCCGCCGCGTCGACCAGCCACCAGCGACGCTCGATGTCCTGCGGCTTCAACGTGTACGTCTTCATGCCCTTCGGTATCCCGGAATTTGCGAGACGCGATATATAACCGGGGCTGTAAGGGTGTGTCAACTCGAAGGTTCCGGTACTTTGATCGTGACGAGCGGTGCACCTTTTTCGACGCGCTGACCGGCGCTCACATGGATGTGTTCGACCACCCCTCGGCTCAACGCCCGCAGCTCGTTCTCCATCTTCATCGCCTCGACAACCACCAAACCCTCCCCAACCTCCACAACCTGGCCTTCACGCACTTCGACTCGGACCACGAGCCCGGGCATCGGCGCCTTCACGACTCCACCCGCCGCCGTCTTGCGCCCCTGGCCGGTGAGCGCCTCGATCTGCTTCGAGCGGTCGTCCTGAACCTCCACTTCCACGCGCTCGCCCGCCGCGCCGAGGGCCCAGCGGCGCCCGTCCAGCCGCTGACATGCCACGGTCCAGGAGTCTTTGCCGAGTAATAGATGAAGGAGCGGCGTGCCCGGAATCGCGGCGGCATGCGCTTCGAGCCTCTCGCCATCGACGGTCACTGCTCCGCCATCGACATCGATGATGTAGGTGCGAGAACGGAGAGCGACGTGGTATCTCATCGGACGGCCGGACGGCCGAACGGCCGGACGGCCCCTGGTCGCTGAGGCCGTCGGGCCGTCAGGCCGTCAGACCGTCGCAGATTCATGCCGCCTCCAACACAGCCACCGTCTCCACATGCGCGGTCTGGGGGAATAGGTCAAAGGCTCTTACATCCTTGACGACGTAGTTCACGTTCAGCCGCTGGAGATCGCGCGCGAGCGTCGCCGGATCGCAGGAGACGTAAACGAGCTTGGACACCGGCTCAGACGTGAGGCGGAGCGAGACGTCCCAATGCAAGCCGCCGCGCGGCGGGTTCACCACCACGGCGTGCGGCGCCGGCAGACTCGCCAACACATCCTCCGCACGGGCGGCGATGAAGCGGGCCGCCGGCAGCCGGCTGCGGCCCCAGCTCACGGCCTTCTCGTCGGCATCGACACTCACGACGCTCGCGCCGCGCTCGACGAGCAGCGCCGCGGTATCGCCGATCCCGCCGTAGAGATCCCACACCGTCTGTCCCTTCACATCGCCGAGCTGCTCCACCGCCCAGCGCCGCGCGAGCACACCCATCGCGGGATTCACCTGCTCGAACGCGGTCGCCGGGAAACCGGTGGTGGGCCCGGCCACCACGCGCGCGGCACCGTCGACCGGCTGCCACCAGCAGACGACTTCGCCGTCAACAGAGCCCTGCAGCGCTCGACGCAGCTCCTCGGCAGTGAGCCACGGCTCACCGGCCGACTCGGCGATGATATGACGGCGCTCTTCCCGGTCGAGCCGGAGCGTGAGCCGCGTCAGGAGCTGTGGTAGGAGTCCGAGTTTCCCGCGCAGCTCGCGCCACAACGCCATCAGCCGGAAGTCTGTGATATGACAGTCAGCGAGTGGAAAGACAAAGTTGGACCGATCATAGGGGTGCAGTCCGACCGTCAGACCGTCCGACCGTCCGACCGTCGATTTCGCCGCCAGCGAGATTTTCGACCGATACCGCCACTCGTCCAACGCTTCGACAATTTCGGGATCAGCGAGCTTCAGTTTGCCGATCCGCCGCAGCGTCTCGCCGACGTTGCTGCGCTTGGCGTGCAGTTGTCCGTCGTAGGCGAGATGCTGGAGCTGGCAGCCGCCGCAGTGATCGTGCACATAGTGGGGGCACGGCGGCGCCACGCGACCCGGACCCGGCTCGAGGATCGCCCCCAGCTCGGCGCGCGCGAAGTTCCGGTGCCGCTCGAGCGATCCGTCGCGCAGCCGAATCCGATCGCCGGGCACGGTGCGCGGCACGAACACGGCGCGACCGTCGCTCAACCTGCCGACGCCATCTCCGCCGACCGCGATGCCGGTGATCGTCACGATGTCGCTCACTCGAGACCGTCGCGCAGGCCAAGTCTGCGGCCCTCAATGACCCATGGCGACGGTCCGACGGCCGGACGGCCCGACGGCCCCAGTTGTTGGGATGCAGCGACCGTCGGGCCGTCAGGCCGTCCGGCCGCCCTCCGTTCGTCCGCTACCAGCGCGGCAGCCACCGCCAGGGCGCGCGCCACACCCGCGCGCACCGGTGCCGCGAGCAGTCGCGCGCCGGCGCGCTCCAGGTACGTGATGTCGATCTCGCCCTTCAGGAACTCGGCATCATCCAGCACGCGCAGATGGAAGGGCTGGCTCGTCGGCAAGCCGACGATCACCAGCTCGCTCAGCGCCCGGCGCATGCGCTGTACGGCGACCTCGCGGGTCTCCCCCCAGGCGATGAGCTTGGCGAGGAGCGGATCGTAGAACAGCGTCACGTCGTTTCCCGCCTCGACCCCAGAGTCCCAGCGAATCCCCGGTCCACTCGGCACGCGCAGGTACTGCAGCACACCGGTCGCCGGCAGGAAGTCGTTGAACGGATCCTCCGCGGTAATCCGGCATTCGATCGCGTGGCCGCGCGGATGCAGCTGGCCGCCCGGGCCCGTCGCGCCGTGCACGCGCATCGGCTGCCCGGCGGCGATGCGCAGCTGCTCGCGCACCAGGTCCACACCGTACACCAGCTCGGTGACGGGATGCTCGACCTGGATGCGCGTGTTCATCTCGAGAAAGTAGAACTCGCCGGAGGGCGTCAGCAGAAACTCGATCGTGCCCGCGCTGACGTAGCCGACTGCACCGGCGGCGGCTGTCGCGGCTTCCGACAGCCGGCGCCTGAGCGCCGGGGACACCGCCACCGACGGCGCCTCCTCGATCAGCTTTTGATGGCGCCGCTGAATGCTGCACTCGCGTTCGCCGAGCGCGGCGACCCGGCCTCGGCTGTCGGCCAGGATCTGAATCTCGATGTGCCTCGGGCGGTTGAGATATTTCTCGGCGTAGAGGCTGCCGTCGCCAAACGCCTTTTGCGCCTCGCGCCGGGCGGCCTGAAACGCTCCCTCCACCTCCGCGTCGTTGGTGACGAGCCGCATCCCTTTGCCGCCGCCACCCGCCGCCGCCTTCAGGAGCACGGGATAGCCCAGCCGCTTGGCCTCTTGTCGCGCTTCGATCGGATCGCGGAGCGGCGACGTCGTCCCCGGGACGACCGGCACGCCGGCCGCCTGCATCCGGCGCCGTGCTTCGGTCTTGTCCCCCATCGCCCGGATCGCGGACGCCGGAGGACCGATAAAAACGAGCCCGGCGTCCTTGCAGGCTTCGGCAAACGGCGCCCGCTCGGACAGGAACCCGTAGCCGGGGTGGACCGCCTGGCAGCCCGTGTCCTTGGCGGCAGCGATCAGCTTGGGAATCGCGAGATACGATTCGGTCGACGCCGCGGGGCCGAGCAGGACCGCGGCATCGGCGTCGCGAACGTGCGGGGCGAGGCGATCAGGCTCGGAGTAGACGGCGACCGCCGCGAGCCCTTCTTCGTGGCAGGCGCGGATGACGCGAACCGCGATCTCGCCGCGGTTCGCGACCAACACCCGTTTGATCATAGGAACCTGATACGGTCGTGTAGGGGCGCAGCACGCTGCGCTCCTACAAATGCACGCGTTAGCGGCATCCGACCTCGGAGCCCAATCCGAACGTATCGAACGCCTTGCACAGCGCCCCGACGTTGCTCGCCGCGCGCCGATAGATTGCCAGCACCGGAGCGGTCCACGTTTCGTGCTCGTCGACGGCTTGCCGGAGCGCCGCGAACACGAAGTCCTGCGCCGGCACGCGATCGGCCTTCGTCTCTTTCCCCGTCACCCACACGAGCGGGCGCTTGTTCCACTTCACCGCCCGCTCATCCGGCGGCCGCTCGAAGCCCATGGTCGCGCAGACCGCACGGGACTGACTGAGTGCGCGCAGCGACTTATCGCGCGTTCTCATCTCGCGCAGCAAGCGATTGCGCAACACACTGTCGGCGTACCAGCGGTTGTACGGCACGATCATGAGATCCGGCCTGAGCCCACGCGAAAACCGCAGGTACCACGCCGCCTGCGTGTCGGTTTCGGCGGCGGTGAACAGCATGCCCTGGTGCGGGCACGCCCGCAGCAGGTTCTCGCCCAGCTCCTCCAGGACCGGTGGGAGGCGCAGCTCCTCGGGGAGCGCGTGCCAGGCGAGGGTTGCGGCCGTGGTACCGCCCGCTTCCCAGTCGACGTACGCGCGCTCGCCGTACGTGTACACGCGGTACACGCGGGCCGAGTCGGCCGTCCGGGTACCGACGCTGAAGCGCGCCGCGCGCTCGAACGCGAGCTGCGCCGTGTCGAGCGTCGCGTGCGCCCACACCGTGTCGACGATCAGCGGCTTTTTGTGCGCGTGATAGTCGGCGCCGCGCTGCAGATAGGCTCGACCCAGCTCGAGCCACGCCGGGCCGTCGGTCGAGTCCGCCGCCACGCGCGCCCACAGTCCCGCCCGCAGCGAATCGGGGTGCTGGTTCTGCAGCAGCAGCGCAACGGCGGCCGCCTTAAAGAGGAATATTCCCATGCTTCTTCGGCGGATTCTTGCTGCGCTTGGTCTCGAGCGTGAGCAGCGCCTCGATCAGGCGCGGGCGCGTGTCGCGCGGATCGATGATGTCGTCCAGATAGCCGCGCGCCGCCGCCTGGTACGGATGGGCGAACTTCTCGCGGTACTCGTTGGTGCGTTCGTCGCTCGCCTCGCCCTTGTAGAGGATCTCGACCGCCCCTTTCGGCCCCATGACCGCGATCTCCGCGGTCGGCCAGGCGACGTTGTAGTCGCCGCGGATGTGCTTGGAGCTCATGACGTCGTAGGCCCCGCCATACGCCTTACGCGTGATGACGGTGAGCTTGGGCACCGTCGCCTCGCAGTAGGCGAACAGCAGTTTCGCGCCATGCTTGATGATGCCGCCGTGCTCCTGCGCCACCCCGGGAAGAAACCCGGGGACGTCTTCGAACGTGACCAGGGGAATGTTGAAGGCGTCGCAGAACCGGATGAACCGCGCGCCCTTGAGCGACGCGGCGATGTCGAGCACACCGGCGAGCGCGGCGGGCTGATTGGCAATGATGCCGACCGGCCTCCCCGCGAGTCGCGCGAAGCCGACGATCAGGTTGTTCCCGTAGTCGGGCTGCACCTCGAGGAACGCCCCGTTGTCGACGACGTGCTTGAGGACCTCGTGCATATCGTACGGCTTCGCCGGCTCATCGGGCACCACATCCAGCAACGCTTCCTCGCGGCGATCCGAGGGATCATCGGGGGTGCGGACCGGCGGGCTGTCGAGGTTGTTGCCCGGCAGGAACGAGAGGAGCCGGCGGATCGCGGTGATCGACTCGAGCTCCGAATCGTGCACGAAATGCGCGATCCCCGACGTCGCCCCGTGCACATCCGCGCCGCCGAGTTTCTCGAAATCCACTTCCTCGTGCGTCACCGTCTTCACGACGTTGGGACCGGTGACGAACATGTACGAGATGCCGCGCACCATGAAGATGAAATCGGTGATCGCGGGGCTGTAGACGGCGCCGCCGGCACAGGGACCGAGGATCGCGCTGATCTGCGGCACGACGCCCGACGCGAGGGTGTTGCGCAGGAAAATGTCGGCGTAGCCGCCAAGCGACGCGACCCCTTCCTGAATCCGGGCGCCGCCCGAGTCGTTGAGGCCGACGACGGGCGCGCCGTTCTGCACGGCGAGATCCATCACCTTGCAGATCTTCTCGGCGTGCGCCTCGGATAGCGAACCGCCGAACACCGTGAAGTCCTGCGAGAATACGTAGACCAGCCGCCCTTCGACCCGGCCCCACCCGGTCACGACACCGTCGCCAAGGAACTTCTGCTCGGCGAGTCCGAAATCGGTGGCGCGATGCGTGACGAAGCGGTCGAGCTCGACGAAGGAGCCCGGATCGAGCAGCACGTCGAGCCGCTCGCGCGCCGTCATCTTCCCCTTCGAGTGCTGAGTGGCGATCCGATCGGTACCGCCACCCTGCTCGGACTCGGAGCGCTTCTGTTGCAGAAGTTCCAGCTTTTCGCGCATGCTCATGGTCCCGGAATCTGGACGTGAGACGCCGAGCCGTCTAGGAAGACGCCGAGCCGCCGAGCCGCTGAGCGGACGCCAAGGAAAAGGGGCGAGGAAGATTCTCCTCGCCCCTGACACCTACAATCCGCTCAGCGGCTCGGCGGCTAAGCGTCTTCCCTCGGCGTCTCGTCGCTCACCGGAGCCGGTGCGGGGACCGGAATTATATCATCCTTGGGAAATCCGGTGGCGGCGAGGACGATGCGGTGATGTATCGGGTCAACTTCCAGGACCTTCAGTTCTACCGCCTGGCCTTCCTTGACCGCGTCACCGGGCTGTTGAATGTCCGGGATCCCGAGCTGCGACATCGGCACGAAACCCTCGATGTCGCTACCGACGTCCACGACGACGCCCTTGTCCATCAGCCGCATCACCCGGCCGCGCAGCTCCGTGCCGACGGGGTACGTCTCGCCGATGCGGAGCCAGGGGTCTTCCTGCGCCTGCTTCAGACCGAGCGAGATGCGCTTGTTCTCGGCGTCCACGTTCAGAATGAGAACGTCGACCTCGTCGCCCTTCTTCACCACTTCTGACGGATGCTGCACGCGCTTGGTCCACGACATGTCGGAGATGTGGATCAGGCCGTCGATCCCCGGCTCGATTTCGACGAAGGCGCCGAACGACGTGAGGTTGCGGACCTTGCCGCGCAGCCGCGTGCCGACCGGATACTTCTGCGGCAGCGCC
>DASYRZ010000070.1:0-29264 GCA_036003865.1 Gemmatimonadales bacterium
TCGGGCGTGGTGTAGGGATTCTCGAGATCGTTCACGAAGAACTTGTAGGCCATCTCGTCGCAGGCGTAGCACTGCTGCTGAATCGGCTGCTCTTTCGAGAGCCGCTTGCGGTCACCCATGCCGCGGAACTTCATCTCCCACATCGGGACGTGCTCGACGTAGTCTTTTTCGGGAGTGATGGGTCGCCCCGCCTCGAGCACGAGGGTCTGCAGGCCGCGCTCGGTCAGCTCCTTCGCGGCCCAACCGCCCGACATGCCGGACCCGACCACAATGGCGTCGTAGGTTTTCATTGCTCGAGGGGGTAGCAGGGTTCGTAGCGGCCGGGCACCACGCGGTAGTGCAGCTCGCTCGTCGCGCCGACCTCGGACGTGTAGTAACCAGTCAGCGTCAGCCACTTCATGGCTTGGAAGAAATTCTTCGATGTATCGGCCTTCGTGTCGCGCAGTCGCGCCAGCTCATAGTCCAGATCCTCGAGGATCTCGGTCTGCTGCTGCGGCGTGCCCCCGAGGAAGTCCTTCCCGAACGCTGCTCGGCTCCGCTCATCCACGTTCGCGAGCCCCGCCGTGAACATTTGGCGCTGCTCGTCGTCGGCCCAGTCGGCCAGCATGACGTCGATGAACGCCGGCACTCCCGCGTCACGGGCACCGGGTGTGTCGGTCTTCGGAATGATCAGCTCGGCGATGGTAGCGACGGTTTCATTCTGGTGGGGGCTCAGCGTTCGCAGCGTTGCAGCGCGCACTCGCTTGTGGACGGTGCGGCCGATCGCGAGCAGCTGATCGGGGAGCGCAGCCGTCCCGGCGAGCAGGAGCAGTGCTTCACGCCGGTTCATCAAACGATTCCTCGTGAAGAGAGTGCGTCTAAGTTGGCACGGCCCCACAGGCGCCGCTAGACTAACGCCGCTGCTGGGAGAACAGCCACCGCGTGAATTCCTCCGAGGCGTATGCGGCGTCCCACGAGTTGTGATTCAACCCGAGCAGCTCCGTGTAGTGAACGTCTGCCCCCGCCGCCTTCAAAGCCGCAGCAGGCTCGCGTGAACCGTTGACGTTCACCACCTGGTCGACCTCGCCGTGGAAGATCCAAATTGGAACCTTCCCCAGGCGCTGTGCCAAGGCGCTCATGACCGATGCGCTGTCTCCCGGGACCACGGGCATTGAGCCCCGAAACTGCGGGAACTCCCGCACCCAACCACAAATCGGCACGACCGCCGCAAACAGGTCCGGATGCCGGTAGGCGATGTACCACGTCCCGTGCCCGCCCATCGACAGTCCGGTGAGATAAACGCGATTCGGATCGACATGGAACTCGCGCATCGTCTGCTGCAGCGCGGCGACCGCCATGTCCGCAGGCGTTCCGACCCACTGGGAATCGCGTGGCACCTGCGGGAAGACGACAATCGCCGGATAGCGCGCCGCATTCTGGCGGATCGCGGGACCGAGGCCGACGTTGGTTTGGAGCAGACCATCGTCGCCCCGTTCACCGGCGCCGTGCAGAAACAGAATCGCCGGCCAGCTCGGCTTCGACGCATAATCGGCCGGGACGTAGACCTGATAGTGATACGACCTGCCGCCGACGGTGACGTTGCGATCGAGAAACCCGGTCTGCACCTGCAGAGAAGCGACGAGCCCGAGCAGCGCGAGAAGCATGGTGAACTCCGAGTTAGTGGTGGAGCACGATGTTCACGTTCACGCTGTCGAACGGAGGGTCCGGCTGGAACCTCAGCCTGAACGGTCCGAGCACGGTGTCCTTGCCGGCCAGCGTCGGAGGGAAAAGCGCCCCCACAAAGACGCACCCCGAATCACCGACTCCGACTCCAAAAACGGCGAGCCGAAAACGACCGAGCGAATCGGCGTGCCCCCAGGCGGTCAGCGTATTCTGCACGCAGGACACGCCGGTTGGCGTTGCCAGCGCGAACATCGCAGCGCCGGATGCGTGACCACCGGTATCGACGGTCACCTGACCCCAGACCACCGCCTCGTTCATGACCGGGTGCGTGCAGGCGCAGATGCTTCCCGTGCACGCGCCGAGGGCGATCAGGACGGCAATGAGACCGTAGATGAGTTTCATAAAGCCCCGGCTGTTTTACCTGTGACGAGCCTAGTAGCCGTATCCCTCGACACCGGCGACGCGCCAATCGGCGGTATAGAACACCGACACCGCGGTGCCGCCGCCGGACGCACGCGCCGAGCGGGCATGACAGGCGTAGGCGATGGGCGCGCCAAGGTACGTGAAGCCCAATGCTCCGATCGCATCACAGCCGGCGAAGGTCCATTGGCGACCCTCGGCCGTCAGGGTTTGATACCAGGCGGTGAGATCGGCGCCAAGGAACTTGCGGAATCTCGAGGTGATGGGTGCGCTGTCCGGCTTGAGAGCGAGGACGCGCAGCAATGCCGGAATCGCGAGCGGCGGCTGCGGGCCGCCGGCTGACGTGACGAGATGGGGCGGCTGGAGGGAACGATCGAGCAACCCTGCAATCCCATAGGCAATCGCGCCGACCTGCGCCTCCGCAAGGTTCGCCAGTACGATGACCGTGAGACCCGATTGGGGATAGCGGGCGATCACGGTCTTGAAGCCCTGCCAACTCCCCGTGTGCGAGATGCGTTGCTGATCCCGCTGTGGCAGGAGAGACCAACCAAATCCATAGGGGTACGTCGCGCCGTCGTTGAGTCGCACCGGTGTCCACGCGGTATCGAGCGCCGCCGGGCTCGGCACGCGCCGGTGGTTCAGCGCGACGGCCCAGCGCGTCAGGTCGCGCACGGTGAAATAGAGCGCGCCGTCCGCGGTGGTGTTGAGTGTCGGCGCGACCCATTCCTGATTCTTCAGCTCGCCATGCTCGAGGCGGTAGCCGGCGGCGCGATTGGGCACGATGTCGGATTCGGAGATGACGCGGGAATCGTTCATGCCGAGCGGCCGAAACACCGAATCGCGCAGCAAGTCGCCATAGAAACGCCCGCTCACGCGATGGATGAGGGCGCCGAGCAGCAGATAGCCGGTGTTGCTGTAACTCCAGCGCTCGCCGGGCCGGAAGTCGAGCGGCCGCGCCGCGGCGAACTTTACCAGCTCGTCCTCCGTGTAGTCCCTGCGATAATCGAAGGTCGAATCGGTGTACTCGGCGACGCCCGAGGTATGCGTGAGCAGGTGCCGCACCGTGATGCCGCGCCACACCGCGGCCCCTTCGGGAAGCCAGCGCACGATCGAATCGTCGAGGCGAAGCAACCGGTTGTCGACCAGCATTTCGACGAGCGCCGCGGTGAACTGCTTGCCCATCGATCCCGACTGGTAGATGGTGTTGTCGGAGGCCGGCACGCGCAGCTCGACGTTCGCGAACCCATAGCCGCGTGCGAGCAGCACCCGGTCGCCGCTGACCACCGCCAGCGAGAGACCGGGAATGTGTTGGCGCTCCATCTCGGCATGGACGTAGCGGTTGATCGCCGCGGTATCACCCTGGGCGACCAGCAATAGAGACAGCAAGAATCCCATGGTCACCGCGCCCGTCCATGCCAGTTCGCGGGGTCGTGCACACCCCAGACGTCGCGAAAGGCGTCGCTGATCTCACCCAGCGTTGCGCGCGCGCGGACCGCGTCGAGAATCGGCTCCAGTAGCGGGGCGCCTGCATCGCGGGCCGCCGCTTCCAGCGCCGCGAGGCAACGTTTCACGTTTCCCGTGTCCCGTTTCTGGCGCAGCTCAGCCAGGCGGCGACGTTGCTGATCGGCGAGCTTGGAATAGTCAGGCGCCGGGATCGGTGGAATGGGGTCGGCGGTCGCGTATTCGTTCACTCCCACGATGACCTGCTTCCCTACTTCGATCTCGCGCTGTTGCTCGTACGCGCTGCGGGCGATCGCTTCCTGGAAGAACCCGCGCTCGATGGCCTTTACAGCACCTCCACCAACCTCCACCTCCTCCACCAACTGTCTGGCTTCGGCCTCGAGCTTGTCCGTCAGGGACTCCAGGTACCAGCTGCCGCCGAGGGGATCGACAACCTCCGGCACGCCGGTCTCGTGCGCGAGTAGCTGCTGGGTGCGGAGCGCGAGCGTGGCGCTGTGCTCGGTCGGCAGCGCCAGCGCTTCGTCGTACGAGTTCGTGTGCAGCGATTGCGTGCCGCCCAGAACCGCGGCCATCGCCTGAATCGCCACGCGCACGACGTTGTTGAGCGGCTGCTGCGCGGTGAGGGTGGCGCCGCCGGTCTGGGTGTGAAACCGCAGCCGCGCGGCGGCATCACCGGCGTTGAACTTCTCGCGCATCAGCCGCCCCCACAGCCGCCGCGCCGCGCGGAACTTCGCGATCTCTTCGAACAGATCAGTATAGGCGGCGAAAAAGAACGAGATGCGCGGGGCGAAGTCATCGACCTCCAGTCCGGCGGACCGCGCGCGACGCACGTACTCGAGACCGTTGGCAAAGGTGAAGGCCAGCTCCTGCACCGCCGTCGCACCGGCTTCGCGCATGTGATAGCCCGAGATCGAAATCGGGTTGAAGCTCATGTTCGCGCGCGAGGTGAAGCGAAAGATGTCGGCGATGAGTCGCAGCGACGGCTCGGGCGGATAGATATACGTGCCGCGCGCGATGTACTCTTTCAGAATGTCGTTCTGCAGCGTCCCCTGAAGCTTGGCGAGCGGAACGCCCTGCTCTTCCCCGACCGCGATGTACATCGCGAGCAGAATCGCGGCGGTCGCGTTGATCGTCATCGACGTCGACACCCGGTCGAGCGGGATGCCGTGGAACAGCCGCTCCAAATCATCCACGCTGTCGATCGCGACGCCGGCCCGTCCCACTTCGCCTTCCGCCATGGGATGATCGGAGTCGTAGCCCATCTGGGTGGGAAGGTCGAACGCCACGGAGAGGCCCGTCTGGCCCGCGTCCAGCAGATGACGAAAGCGCGCGTTGGTCTCTTCGGCCGTGCCGAACCCGGCGTACTGGCGCATCGTCCACAGCTTGCCGCGGTACATCGTCGGATAGACGCCGCGGGTGTAGGGCGGTTCGCCGGGCGAGCCGAGATCGCGCGCCGGGTCGCCGCGCCAGTCATCAGGCCCGAACAAGGCTTTCTCTTTGGTCACGGTTCGGCGAGCACCGAGCGGGCGTAGGCGACGTCCTGTTTGGAGCCGATGATCAATGGCGTGCGCTGGTGCAGCTCGGATGGCTTGATGTCCAGGATGTTGCGCTCTCCATCGATCGCCGCGCCGCCCGCCTGCTCGACCACGAACGCGAGCGGTGCGGCCTCGTACAGCAGCCGGAGCTTTCCGTGGGGGGACATCGTGTCGGCGGGATAGAGAAAGACGCCCCCGGACATCAGGTTGCGGTGGATGTCGGCCACGAGCGAGCCGATGTAGCGCGCGTTCTTGGCCTCGACCCGCCCGCTGTCGCCGTTCTTGAACGCGCCCACGACGCGCTGGATGCCGGGCGCCCACTTGTTCCAGTGACTCTCGTTGACGCTGTAGTACGTGCCGACGTCGGGCGAGCGGATGTCGGGATGCGACAGCAGGAATTCACCGATCGTGGGATCGAGGGTGAAGCCGTGCACGCCCTGGCCCGTCGTGTACACGAGCATCGTGCTCGAGCCATACAGGATGTAGCCGGCGGCGACCTGCGCGCGACCCTTCTGCAGGCAGTCGGCGAGCGTGCCCGGACCCTTTTTGGTGGCGCTGCGCCGATGAATCGAAAAAATCGTGCCGATCGAGACGTTGACGCCGATGTTGGTCGAGCCGTCGAGCGGATCGTACATGAGCACGTACTTGCCGCCGCGCCGATCCTCGCGCACCTGCACGGGGATGGGGTGCTCGTCTTCCTCCGACGCGACGACGCACACCCGGCCCGTGTGCTCGACGCTGTGGCGCACCGTCTCGTTGGCGAACACATCCAGCTTTTGCTGCACCTCGCCCTGGACGTTGATCGCGCCGAATTCACCGAGGATGTCGGTGAGGCCGGCCCGGCGCACCTGGCGCGAGATGATCTTTGCGGCAAGGCAGAGATCGTAGAGCAGGTTCGACAGCTCCCCGGTGGCTTCGGGGTGGAGCCGCTCCTGCTCCATGATGAACCGCTCAATCGTGATGACGGACGTCGGTGATTGCGAGCGTGCCATGACTCGAGACCGTGAAGGTGATCGTGCCCTGTTCATCGGTGCGGAGCACGGTGACGCCATGTTTGCGCAGCCGCCCGAGCGTCTCCGGCGCGGGATGCCCGTACCGGTTCCTCGTTCCCACGCTGATGACCGCCTCGACCGGCTGCAACTCGTCGAGCCAGCGGTCCGACGTCGCACCGCGCGATCCGTGGTGCCCCACCTTGAGCAGCGTCACTCGCCCGACACGACCCGCGAGATGCGCTTCCGTCGGCACGCCGGCATCGCCCGCCAGCAGCAGCCGCGTCGTCCCATACGTCACCAGGAGCACGACCGACTCCTCATTGATATCGGTCTGGCTCACGGCCCACGCCGAATCGGGACTCAACACCTCGATCGACACGCCGTCCAACTCGAGCCGATCGCCGCGTCGCGCCGGCCGCCACTGTGCGCCATCGCTTTCGACGGCGCCGAGGAAGCCGAGATAGCCGGCATCCGGCACGGGCTGTCCCGGCTCGAGCACGAAGGCGGGATCGAACGCGTCTAGCACCGCCGGCAACCCGCCGAAATGATCGAGATGCGCGTGCGTCGCGACGATCGCGGCGAGCTGGGTCGCGCCTGCCTGGCGCAGGAACGGAACCACAACGCGACGCCCGGCGTCCCCCTGCGGACCGCGCGGCCCGCCGTCGATCAAGAGCCACCGCCCCGCCGGACTGCGCAACGCAATCGCGTCGCCCTGGCCGACGTCCAGGAAACTTACGGTCAGGCAGACACAATCTGAAAGGCGTGTAAAGGCGCGATAAAGCGTGGTCCAGGAAACGAGCGCCGCGAGGAATGCGACGCGCGCGGCCACGAGCCAGCGCCGCCGGGGGGAGTTCCACAGCCACCACGCGATCAGGAGGATTCCGGCCCACAGCGCGGCCGCGCGCGGTCCGGCGATCATGATGACGTGGCCGCCCGGCAACGCCGCCGCCGCCCGCGCCACGACGTCGAGCAGCGCGAGGCACAAGCCCGCGCCGGCCGCCAGCCAGCTCGAGGACACGAGGAGCGCGACCATCAGGCCGGGAACGGCGAGTCCGGCCAGCGGGATGGCGGCCAGGTTTGCCACCACGCCGATCGGGGCGACGGTGCCGAACACAAAGGCCGTGATCGGCGCCGTGAGCAGCGTGGCCGCCGCGGTGGGCGCGAGCAGTCGCACCGCTTTGGGAAGGCGTTCGGTCGCGCGGCCGGCCCAAATCACGGCGGCCACGGCCGCGACCGACAGCCACGCGCCGACCGACTGCACGGACCAGGGATCGCCCAGCATCACGCAGCACGCCGCGAGCGCGACGAGTCCCCGCGGCGCGACGACGCGCTGGCGCAGCCGGGCGACGTCGAGCAGTGCCAGCATCGCCGCCGAGCGCGTCGCGGGCGCCGGGAAGCCGAGCAGCCAGACATAGGCGAACATGACCGATGTGCCGGCGACACAGCGCGCGCGGGCTCCGAGCCGGAGCCGCACCAGCACGACGTTGATCCAGGCCGCGAAGAACGCGACATGAAGTCCGGAGATCGACAGCAGGTGGGCCAGCCCCGAGCGCGTGTAGCGCTCCCGCAGGTCGGCATCGAGCTCGGCGCGGCGCGCGATGACCAGCGCGTCGACGAGCGGCGCCCGGGACCCAAACAGCCGCCGGCTGCGCTCGGCAATGCGATCGCGCAGCGCCCCGCGCCCGCGCGGGGTCGCGTCGAGCTCGCGCACGCGCCGGGCGACGAGGATGCCCCGCCCCGCGTCGCCGAGAAATCGCCCGGCGACGACCCACGTCGTGCCGCCGCGCGCTGCATACCCTTCAGGCCAACGGATGGTGAGCGAGCCACCGCACGGGCCGGCCCGCACGACACCTTCGGCGACGCCACCGCTGGCGGGGACAGGATCGGTCAGTTGAACCATGGCCGAATGGGTGGCGGGTTGGTTCACCCACTGGCCCGCGCAGGAGGCGCGCTGTTCTCGCAGCGCCGCGCTGCCCCACAGCCCACCCGCGACCAGCATGACGCCGAGCGCGGCGCCGAGCGGCGCACGGCGTTGCAGCAGCAACGCGCCGAGCAGGACGCAGCATGCCGTTAGACCGAGTTCCACGCCATTCAACGCCGGCAACAGACCGACCCCGAACGCGATCGTGAGATACAGAATCGGCGGGCGCACCGCCGACCTAGGCTACAGCTGGCTGGGTTTCGCTCCGCAGCGCGGCGCGAGCGCGACCTTGCGGAAGCCCTCGAGCAGCGCGACGTCGAGCTTCGCTTTCTCCTGATCGCTCTGCAGCGTCAGCTCGGTGAGGATCTCGCCCTGGCGAGTCGAGACATAGTGGGGGGAAAGACGATTGAGCGCGTATACGAGCACATCGCTCCGACAGATATCGCAACCGCAGAACTTGGGGAACGCGTCGCGGAGACTCTTGTACTCCCGCTGCACGACTTCCATCGTCACGTTGGTTACTGCCACGCGGCCTCACCCCCTGCCCCCCTCTCCGCCATGCGGAGAGGGGGAACGGCGGTGACAGCGGTGAATGTCGAACCGGTCGTCCCGGTGAACCGCACCCGCCGGTACGTGCCGATCCAGTCGGCCGGCCCCTCGAGCAGCGCGATCTTGTTGGTGCGTGTGCGTGCCTGCAACAACGCGCCGCGCTTTGCCGGTCCCTCGACCAGGACCTCGTGGGTCGTGCCGACGAGGCCGATGTTCTTTCGCCTCGCCACGCGCCGCACCAGCTCGATGAGCCGGCCGATGCGCTCGGTCTTGATCTCCTCGGCGACGTGGTCCTTGATCCGCACGGCGGGCGTGCCCTCGCGGACCGAGTACTTGAACGTGTAGGCGTCGTCGAATTCGACCTGCTCCACGAGCGACAACGTTTCCTGGAACTCATCCTCCGTCTCACCGGGGAATCCCACGATGACGTCGGTCGACAGAGAAATCCCGGGCACGGCGGCGCGGAGTGATGCCACCACCTCGAGATAGCGATTCCGGTCGTAGCGCCGCAGCATGCGCTTGAGCGTGCGCGAGCTGCCGCTCTGCACCGGCAGGTGGACGTGCTCGCAGACGGCCGGCGTCGCGGCCATGGCGGCGAGGACGCGCGGCGTGAAGTCGGTCGGATACGGGGACGTGAAGCGCAGGCGCCGGATCCCGGCGACCGCGCCGACCGCATGCAGCAGGTCGGCGAAATCGTGCTCACCGTCGTGATAACTGTTGACTGTCTGGCCAAGGAGCGTGACCTCGGTGGTCCCCGCGGCGGCGAGGCGCGTCACCTCACCCACCACGTCCGCCAATTTGCGGCTGCGCTCCGGGCCGCGCGTCATCGGAACGACGCAGAAGGTGCACCGATAATCGCAGCCACGCTGCACCGTCACGAACGCGGAGATCGGATTTCCCCGGACCGGCGGCACGTCCTCGTAGTGCTCCCACCCCTTGAACGCAACATCGGCCGCGCGCTCGCCGTCTCGGGCGCGGGCGATCAGCTCGGGCAGCCCCCGGTAGCCGTCGGGACCGATCACCAAATCCACCTGCGGCACGCGCTCCAGCAGTTTGGGGCCAAGGCGCTGCGCCATGCATCCCACGACGCCCAGCACATCGCCGGGACGCTTGTAGCGCTTCAGCTCGCCCATGCGTCCGAGCACGCGCTGCTCGGCGTGATCGCGGACGGCGCAGGTGTTCACGAGCAGCACGTCGGCCTCGGCGGGGTCGTCGGTGCGCACATACCCCTCGCGTCCCAGGACTCCGAACATCAGCTCGGAGTCCGAGACGTTCATCTGGCAGCCGTAGGTCTCGATGTAGATCCGGCGCATCGCTAGTTGACCGTCACCTCGAAGCGGGGACGCCCGTCCCACGTGAGCGTATCAAGATAGACGCTGAGGTAATCTTCCGTCATTACCTCGATTTGCCCCTTGAGCCGGCCCGTGACGACGCCATCCGCCGGCTGCCCTTTCCGGTGCGCACGATAGCCCGCAGCCTTCGTCTCGCCGAGCTCCCGCAGCTCGCGGGCGCGCGCGCGAATGACCTCGGCTGGCAGCTGTCCCGACAACCGCGCCGCGGCTGCGTCAGGCCGAACCGAGAATGGAAAGACGTGGAGGTACGTAAACGGTAACGCCTGTAAGAGCACGAGCGAGGCGTGGTGATCGTCGTCCGTCTCGCCTGGAAATCCGGCGATGACATCCGCGCCCAAACCGAAGACCGGTAGCCGCTCCGCCAGCCACTCGATCCGGGCGCGATACGACTCGGCCGTGTACCAGTGACGACCCATGCGCTTCAACACGCGGTTGGAGCCCGACTGCAACGGCGCATGGAGGTGCGCGGCTACGTGACGAGGCGCCTCGATAAGGAGCCGCGCGAGCGTGTCGTCGACCTCGGTGGCCTCGACACTGCCCAGGCGGAAGCGAACCGAGGGAACGGCGGTAATGAGGGCTTCAAGAAGGCCACCCAGGGTCCGGGATCCCGGGGGCATGGCCCCCAGGCTCTCCACCCTAGCCACGTCCATCCCATAGGTCCCGATGTGCACGCCCGTGAGCACAATCTCCGCGTGCTGCCCAGCCAAGGCCCGGGCTTCATCTATTAGCTCATCCACGGGCCGCGAGCGATTGTTGCCGCGGGCGAGGGTCGTCGCGCAGAACGTGCAATGCTCATCGCAGCCGTCCTGGATTTTCAAGAGGGCTCGTGTCCGACCCAGTGTCCCCCCTCTCCGCACTGCGGAGAGGGGGTCAGGGGGTGAGGACAGGGGCGCAGCATGCTGCGCCCCTACCTCAACCGAACCCACTCCGGCCGCCCGAAGAACCGTCCCCGGATCCGCATTCGCCACCACCGCACGTACCGAGGGCAACGCGGCGATCGTGCCGTCGTCCAGCGCGGCCGCGCAGCCCATCACGATCGTTTGCGCGTGCCCGCTCCTGGCGATATGGCGCACGAAGCGGCGCAGCTTGACTTCACTTTCGTTGGTGACGGTGCAGGAATTGACGACGGCGAGATCGGCGAGCGCAGGGTCATCGACGACGACCGCGCCACTCTCGTCGAACGCGTGGCGAACGCGGTCGGTGTCGTACTGGTTGGCTTTACACCCGAAGGTGTGGAAGTAGACCTTCACGGCCGCACGGTGAGCCCCAGCAGAAACGTCCAAACGCGCTCGTTCAGCCCGGTGCCGCTGCGCTGCAGCCGCTCGATACCGATATCGAGCCGGCCGCGGCCCCCCGAGAACTGCTGGCCGAGTCCGGCGGAGTACCCTACTTCGGTAGGCGTCTTGCCGATGCCGAACGGCATGTCGCCGCCGCGCGCGCCGAACCGGAACGGCGACGAGGCTCGCCCGACTTCCAGACCGAGCGCCCAGTTGAACGTGTCGTGCGAGTTCGGCAGCGCCGTGGTACTCCAGTTTCGCCAGGTCACGGTGCCGGCGAGAGTCGCCTGGGCACCCGCGCGCCATTGCACGCCCCCGCCGTACGTCACCGGAAGATCGTTCTCGGCCGCGGTGCGCCCGCCGACGTCGGCGCGCAGCTTTGAATCGGAGCGGAACCAGCCCGCCAGGCGCAGGTCGGGTGTCACATCGACCAACAGGCTCGCCGAGCCACCCATGCCACCGTACGCGACCTCGTCGCGGGCAGTCGTCGGGCGATAATTCGCCGTATCGGCGAAGCTGCGCTTGGCGACGACCCGCGTCGAGCCGGTGAGTCGATGGATACCGAGGCCCAGCGCGATGCGACTGTGCAGCCGGACCCCGACCGCCAACCGGATATCCGACACAGCACCGTCACTCGTGATCTCGTCGGTAACTGGCTGCGGCACGCCCCGCAGGTCGATCGTGTCCTGGATGATCACTCCGAAGGAGCGATCGAGATACGTGGAGAAGCCGCCGCCCACCACGATGCGCCGTGACACCGGCCCCGCGATCACCAGCGCCGGGAAGCGCGTGCCGCGGAACGTCGCCTCAATGCCGCTGGCATCGACGGAACGCCACGACGTACCGCTCGTCACGCTCGCGCTCATGCGCCGCACGTCGGCGAGCGCCGCATCGCCGAACGGCGAGAACGCGTCGAAGGGCGCAAATGCGCCGCCGGTGGTACGCGCGCGGACGCTCTCCCACTTCCCGGGAGTCCCCAGGCCGCGGATGCCGAATTGAGAATCCTGGGCGGCCAGCCGGCCTGACGGCCAGACGGCCGCCAGCATGACCAGAACCAGGAGCGCAACGGCCGTCCGGCCGGCCGACCGTCCGACCGTCATTATGGCTCACCAAACCGGAAGCGCTTCACGTACGTCACGTGCAACGCCGGACGCGACGCCGGCGCGCGGGACGAGTAAAAGCGAGCCTCGGTATACGATGCCGCCTCCGGCACCTGACCGAGGATGAACGCGGTCGTCCGCGTGGTGTCCAGCGACCACGCACGGACGAGGCTGGTCAGCTCGAGTCGCACGGTGTCCGGCGACCCGATATGAATGTAGGTCCTCCCAAATAGCGTCGCGTCCGGGCTGAGCGGCGACTTCGCGCCGAGGTCGGCCGACACGGGTCGGGCGAGGATTCGGAATGAGTCGCTGGGCGCCCCCGGCACCGCGTTGACGGGAACGAGGATGAGGGTCGCCCGCACGACATCGACGCTGTCGTGCAGGTAGGCCGGCATCAAGACGCGCAGCAGTGACCGCGCCGCGGGGACGCCGCCGACAGCCAGGTTGGAATCGAGTGGTGGCGTCGGCGGATCGAAGACAAAACTGTCGAATCGATTGGGCACCGTCTTATCGTTGTTGACCACGCTGTCCGGCGTTGCCGAGACCGTGTCCGGAATGGTGTAGTGATAGAACCAGCGCACCAGTGGTGGGTTCGTGCCTGACTCCGTCGTCCCGAGCGTCACGCTGGCAAAGGAGTCGGCGGCCACCCGCACCCCCCAGGCGACGCGACCAGAGTCCGCAGAGTCGAACGGTGCCTGGAGCGTGTCGAGGTTGAAGTAGACCGCGACCGTCGAGTCGATCCGGTTTATCTGCAGGACGTGGCCGGCGGTATCCACACGAATCGAATCGCTCCAGAGGCGTATCGTCTGCGTGTCACCGATGGCCGGCAGCGCCAGCAGGTCATTCACATTGAGACTGTCCACCGGCGTCGCGGTGAAATAGGGATCGAGCGAGGCAAAATCGGACGTTGAATCCACGCCGACGGGCAGCCGGTACAGCCGCAGCCGCAGATTGGTCGTGTTTTTTGGCCGGCGCACGATCACGAACCGTACCCGGACCGAGTCCATGACCTTCGCGACCGTGGCCGTGTCACCCGCCTTGGGCGCCACACGCGACTGCACGGTGTCAGTCGTGAAGAATGCCCGGCTGTCGATCACCCCCGGAATGTCCGTGGCCGTCATGGCTTCCGCCTGATAGTTCTGCAGGTAGCCGCGGAACGACGAATCCCGTTCGATGATGGCGGTGAAAATGGTATCGTGAATCTCGATCGAGCCGCCGGGGCAGAAATCCGGGCACACCCCAGGCGAGGTCGTCTCCTCGGTACAGGCCGCCGCCACGAGTAAAACCACCAGGCCAAGTCGCCGCTTCACCGGTCCAGCGTCTCCTTCGTAAAGGCATCGGGCAGCAGGGCGGCCAGCGTCCAGCGCTTCTCGGTCGCCGGACCAACCGCGGTCACTTCCAAATCCAAACCGAATTCCGCCAGCAGCTGGCGACAGGCACCGCACGGCGCCGCGGGCGGGTCCACCTCCGTCGTCACGACGATGCGCTTCAACTTGCGCGCGCCCCCCACGACCGCGGCGCCCAGCGCCATGCGCTCGGCACAGATCGTGAGACCGTACGAGGCGCTTTCGACGTTGCACCCCACATACACGGCCCCGTCGGCCGCCTCGATGGCCGCCCCCACGTGAAAGTTGCTGTAGGGTGCCCACGCATGGCGCATCGCCTCGCGCGCCCGGCTCACCAGATCCTTCACGCCGATAGATCCTTCAGGAACGACGTTCCCGCGCCGAGCGCCGGCAACCCGAAATACTCCGCCACCGTCTGGCCCATGTCGGCGAACGTGCGGCGCGTCCCCAGCGGCACGGGGTGCACGCCCGGACCGAGCACCAGCAGCGGCACGACCTCGCGCGAGTGATCGGTCGACGGCGTCGTCGGATCGTTGCCGTGATCGGCGGTCAACATGACCAGATCATCCGGCCGCAGCCGCGATCGGAGGCGCGGGATCCACGCATCCAACTCTCTGAGACCCTGGTGGAACCCCGGCACGTCGTTGCGGTGCCCCCACGTCTGGTCGAATTCGATCACGTTCACGAAAACGAATCCCGTCTCGAGCGTGTCGAGCGCTTGCTCGATGAGCCGGTACGCAACGGCGTTCGTCGGCGTGTGCTCACTACTGATGTTGCGACCTGCGAACAGATCGTCGACCTTGCCGATCCCGACCCGGACGACCCCGGCGTCGGCCATGAGATCGAGCAGCGTGGTCCCCGTCGGCGCAGTCGAAAAATCCTTGCGATTGGGCGTCCGGCGGTAGTCCCCCGCCTTGCCGGCGAACGGCCGCGCGATCACACGGCTCACGGCGTTGTCGCCCTTCAGGATTTCGCGCGCGACGCCGCACGCCTGATACAGCTCCGCCAGCGGAACGGTCTGCTCGTGCGCCGCGACTTGAAAGACCGAATCCGCCGACGTATAGACGATCCACTTCCCCGTGCGTTGATGCTCCGCGCCGAGCTCGTCGATGATCGCCGTGCCGGACGCGGCCTTGTTGCCCAGCCAGCCGCGTCCCGTGCGCCGCGCGAACTCGTCCAGCAATGGAACAGGGAATCCGTTGGGGTAGGTTGGAAACCCCTTTTCCAACAGCACCCCGCAGATCTCCCAGTGCCCCGTCGTACTGTCTTTACCCGCGGATGCTGGACGCGCGACACCGTAGGCGGCCGTCGGCGTGACCTGTGACGAGAGTCCCGAGATCCCGGCACCCGACCCGTCGCGACAGCGCCCGAGGCCGAGCTTCTCCAGATTCGGCAACCTCAACCCACCGACGGCGCGCGCAACGTTGCCCAGCGTATCCGAGCCCGCATCGCCGTACGCGGCCGTGTCGGGCGCGGGGCCGGTGCCCAGGCCATCCAGCACGATGATCGCGGCGCGGCCGGTCCCGTACTTCACACCGGAACCCGTGGCAGGCGCGGGCCGAGACCGGTGAGGAACTCGTGCGGCACCTCACCACTCCACTCGGCCATCTCCTTTACGGTGATGCGCTGCTTCGCGTCTTCGCCTACGATCGTCGCGATATCGCCCACCTGGACTTCCAGCGTCCCCGTCTCGACGAGCGCCATGTCCATCTGAACAAACCCCACGATCGGGCGGCGTTGGCCGCGCAGCAGCACAGAAGCTCCGCCCGCGGTGCCGGCCATGCGGCGCAACCCATCGGCGTATCCGCAGCGCAGCGTCGCAACCACCGTATCGCGCGGTGCGGTCCAGCTGGCATCGTAGCTCACGCTCTCGCCGCGGCGGATGCGCCGCACGCTCAACACGCGTGCCCGCACACTCACCACGGGCTTGGGCTGCGGCAGGTCGTCCGCCGGGGAGGTGCCGTACAGAAAAATGCCGGGCCGTACCAGGTCGAACGCGAACTGCTTGCCGCGCAGCGCCGCCGCGCTGTTCGCGACGTGCAGCAGCGCCGGCCGGCGTGGTAGCCGCGCCACGGCAGCGAGAAACCGCTCGAGCTGCCGTTCCGCGGACCCATCTCTGCGTTCAGCGGAGTGAAAGTGCGTATAGCACCCCTCGAACGACGGCGTATCGACCGCTTCGCCCAGCTCGTCCACTTCATCCCAACGCACGCCGGCGCGCCCCATGCCGGTGTCGATCTCGATATGGAAGGCGCGCTCGCCGCGCGTGGTCCATTCGAGAATGCCCCCGGCGTCACCGAGCGACGGAGTCAGCTCGTGCCGGTCATACGTATCGAACAGTTGCGCGCGCGCAGGCATGAAGACGAGGATGGGTCGCGTGATGCCGGCCGCGCGCAGCTCGGCACCTTCTTCGGTCGTCGCGACGCCGTAGCCCCAGGGATCGAGCTGCTCGAGAGCCTTAGAGACTAGGACGGCTCCGACCCCGTACGCATTGGCCTTGACGACAGGGAGGAGCCGAGTGCCTGCTATCTTTGCTACCGTTCGGGCGTTGTCGACGAGGGCTTCCACGTCCACTTCCACCCAGGCCTCGCCCTTCGTTGACACGGTCACTGGCGCGGGTATGATACCCGGCCCGGAGGCTAAATGCAAGGCGATTCAGCGCTTGGACGTGCTCTCGGACTCGTGCGCGATTTGCGGCAGCGCTGCCCGTGGGACCGCGCGCAGACTCCCCAAACACTCCGCCCCTATCTGGTCGAGGAAGCTCTCGAGCTCGATCACGCGATCCAGACCGACGATCCGGAGGCGATGCGCGACGAGCTGGGCGACATGCTCCTGCATCTCGCGTTTCAGATCGTGATCGCCGAAGAGCGATCGCAGTTCAATGCGGAAGTCGTGACCCACACGCTGGAAGAGAAGATGTGGCGACGGCATCCGAATCTCTTCGGAGACGTCCGCGTGAGTCGGGACGATCACGCCGGCTGGGAGCTGGTGAAGCGCCGCGAGCCGCGCGCCGGGGGGAAGCGCAGCACGCTCGCTGGTCTGCCGGCGACGCTCCCGCCGCTGCTGATGGCGTACCGGCTTCAGGAGCGAGCCGCCGGGATCGGGTTCGATTGGCCGGATACTTCTGGTCCGCTGGCGAAGGTCAAGGAAGAGGTCGGGGAGCTCGAGCGGGAAACGGGAAACGGGAGACGAGAAACGATAGAGGAAGAGATTGGCGATCTGCTGTTCGCCGCGGTGAATCTCGCGCGCAAGCACGGGATCGAGGCTGGTCAGGCGCTCGAGCGCGCGAATCTGAAATTCATGCAGCGGTTTGAAAAAGTAGAAAAGCTCGCCGAGCAGCGCGGTCTCGAGATGGGCCGCGCTTCGCTCGAGGAGCTCGACAAGTTGTGGGATGAGGTGAAGGCGGCCGGTTAGTCAGGGGATGTCCCTAGGCTGCGTCGTGTTGCCGCCCCTGTCGTGAGCGTGGTCACCGCCCAGCGCAATGACGCAGGGCCATCGTAGCGCACGACCCAGAGGCAGTCCTCTGTGACCGCATCCCCGTAGCGCCCCTGCAATCCAACCGACGCGGTTCGGCTCGGCTACTCGAGAGGCTGCAACGCCCCAGGACGGTGGGTCGCACACCATCACACGGAGGGTTCATGCGCATCACCACAGGTTGCTTGGCGGCCGTCCTGGCTGCAACGACGTTGGCGACGGCCGCGGCCGCCGCGCAGACCGGAAACGGCGCGCCCAGCGGGTCGCACTACAATCTCAACATCATCGGTGTTCCGCGCGCCAAGAGCGCCAATCCGGATTGGTCGAGCGGGCACGTCATCTTCGTAAATCTCGGCTCGAAGAATGTCACCGTTACGACAAAGATTCTCCTCAGCCAGAGTACCGAATCTGGAGTGTTCGACGTGCTCGACGCGAACGGGACCGATGGCCAAGCATCCTTCTCGCTCCCGGCGCCGGGTACCTACACCGTCTGGGCGCGCGCGCTCGGGACGCCGGGCGGGCAGGCGAAGATCACCACCTGCGCGACCGACATCGTGCTCAGCGACACCGGCGTGATTTGCTCGACGCTCAATGAGGTCTTCATCCGCGACGGGGGAAAGAGCAACTTCCGCAACGTGACCGACGCCCTCACGACGATCAATCTCGATCCGGTCGCCAATGCAGCAGCGGTGACCGCGTGCGGCGGCACCACCGTCAGCCTGTTTGACCCTTGCCTTGAAGGATTTTTCTGGCAGTACGACAACAACGGCTTGAAGCTGTTACAAGTGCGCTTCTATCCAAAAGGCGCGTAGGTCCTGAGAGAGACGCTGCGAACCGGCCGGCGGACGTCAGTCCGCCGGCCTCAGTTCGAGGTCGACCAAGGCCCCATCCGCCGGCTTGGTAGACACGCCCGCCCGCGACCGTGTCTCAGCATTCACCGCCGTGAACCTGAAAATCTTCACGAAGGCGCCCACGACCAGGCCGACCTCCAGAAGGCCGAGATACTTTCCCGGGCAGACGCGCGGGCCGTGTCCGAAGCCGAAGTGCAGAATGTCCTTTGCGGAACGGCCCTGTTTGGCGAGAACATCCCATCGATCTGGAGCAAAGGCCTCCGCCGCATACCCGGTCAGCGCCATCCCCCAGAAGTCTTCACATCGGTTTGCATGCCACACGTCCAGCACGACGTGTGTTCGCTGCGGAATGAACAGCTTCCGACCGTCAGCCGTCTCGATCCACGTGTCGACCGTCGTCCAGCGAGGGAGGAAGTACAGCGACGGTGTGAGGCGCACCGTTTCTTCCAGCACGCGATTGAGCGTCACAGCCTGTTCCAGGTTCTCAGGATCGTACACATCGATCGACTTCACTTCCTCGTGCACGCGATCCTGAACGTGGGGTGCGCGCGACAGGTGCGATAATGCCCAACTGGCGAACGAGGTCGTGGCCTCCAGCGCGCCCGCCAAGAACACGCGGATATTGCTGCGGAGTGCTTCATTGGGTGCATCGGACTTGAACTCGCCCCACAGACCGAGACCGTTCGAACGCCCCGTGAGGGCGATATCGGTCAGCGATTCAAAGCTCGCTTGGTCTCGGTTGAGTGATCGCCTTCGTCCCGTGATGATGTCGAGGGCGGCACGAAGCCGATGGGCTATGGTGTCACGAACCATGTGGTCAATGCAGCGCGTAAGCGCTGGAGCGAACCGGTCGCGAAGCTCCTCGTAGGAGACGCTCCCCCCGAAGAAGTTGTTCACCAGCATCTCGAGCATCACGACGACGATCTCCGGCTCGAGCGCAATGCGCGTGACCCGCTGGCCTGTGGCCTGTTGGCGGGCACGAAGCAGCTCGAGTCGCTGGGCGACGGTCTTGCGGAAGGTCTGCTCGAACTCGTGAAACTTCTCCGGCTGAAACAGGTTGGACCGGCTGAACGCTGGCGCGGCCAGCTGCTTTTGCCTCCGCCACAGCGGACCATTCGCGTAGAGCAGCGAATCTTCGCCCGTCGCTCGAGCAATTCCCGCCGTCGGAGTTGTATCCCGATCGAACTGCCCGGGCTTGTCGCCAGTGGCGGAAAGGACTGCCCGGATCACCGCCGGCTCGCGAGTGACCAGCACATACGGCAGGCCAGGCACGGCGAGGTAGCGGTTATGCCTCCCCGATCCTGTTTCCCGCTCGGTGGCCCAGAAGAAGGTATCGAGAATCCGGAGGGGCTCGCGGTAGTTCCACAGGTGCGGAAACGGCAGGCTCGGTCGTCCGAACCCGAACAGCGGAACGCGAGTCGGCGTCCAGTCCCCGGCGAACGGATTCATCTACAAGCGGGGACTCCCTCCTTGGTCGCCGGGGGGATGGGTGTCGAGCCCACGTAGATCGCGCAGATCGTTGCTGTGTTCGCGCGACTCATCTTCGCCACCCAACCATCCTCGGTGAGCTCCAGGCTCAGCAGGGTGTTGCCCTCGCTCGGACGAAAATCGACGCCCCCGGGTCCGATCCTCGAGGTGTACTCTTCCGAGTCGGCCCAGAACACCTCCTCGGCGGTGACGAGGCTTCTCAAATCGGACTTCATCGCTGCGATAGCCTCGCGCTGACCCGGGATAACGGCACCGGTACTGTCAGTCGCCTCGAGGCCCCGCAGATTCACGAATGTCAACGCGCTGAACACGCTCCCCAGCGGCATCGAGAACTGCTGTCGTACCTCGGCCGGCGGGTTCACGATCTCAATCAGTATCATGCCAATCCCCTCGACCGGTTCATCTGGTATCGCGCTCTTCCCCTGCGCGGGGACGAGCTGTCCGCCCTGCCATCTCAAGTACTGTGAGTACATACGCATCCGTGCATCGCCCATCTGCTGGTCGTCGGTCTGGATGAGTTGAAAGCTCGGCCACCAACTCCGATAAAACGCTTGGACGCTGTCGGCCGGCGTCGTGACGACGTACATGCGGACTCGCAGGAACGGATACTCCGCCATCGACTCGTCCGTCATCTCCATCCGCGCGATGCCCTGCGAAAACCTTGGGAGCGATGTCGCTCCGGCCGGCACCGGGATCGCCTGCCAATCGGCGAGAAGCATCGACATGGGATGATGTCCACCGGCGACATCGCGCAGCACCGCGGCTGCCTCCTGCTCCTGCTGAGTCAGGATGAGGTAGATCGCCAATGCCTCGCGATACTGGATGCGGTCGGGGGCCAACTCGACCGCGCGCCGGCCGTAGCGAACAGCCGAGTCTCCGTAAGCTCGCGCCACTGCGGCGATCTCAGCCGTCGGCGTGGCAGCGCCATATAGCATTCCCATCCAGTCATGACTCTGGCCATAGAGTCGCGCCTGCCAATAATGGGCTTCGGCGTTCTTGGGCTCGAGCTTCAGCGCTCGGTTCAAGGCCGCGTGATACGGCGCATACTCGGCGGCGAGCGACGCGAAGGTGGGCACCTTGTCGCCTCCCTGGATGACGAGCGGCTGCGCGAACTTTTGGAACCGCGCCAGCCGGACGGAAAGAATCAGCGCGCGCACATCCTTCGGGTGGCTGTTGAGGTATGCGGTCAATTGCGTCGCGGCTTTGCCAACGTCACGCGTGATCTCCGCCTCGGTCTGATCGACCGGCTGGCCAGTCTCGAGCGCTTCGGCGCGATCTGCGATCGCGGCTACCCGGTCGAGAAATGGTCCCGTCCCTGCCAGCGGCGTGGTATCCGGCGGCGGCACCGGAACGGGCGTCTGCCCCGCCGCCACCGACGTCCACACCGAGAGTGCTATGAGGATCAGTAGCTTCCGCATGGTGAACCCCCTTAGCTGACCCGAGTCGTCTGCGAGGAGACCGGGCGCTGCAGCAGCTTGGCCAGGCTGCGGTCGTGGATGCGAGCGAGCAGCAGCTGCGCGGAGATCGCGCCCAAAAGCGCAGAGAACATATCCCACTGGGTATCCCACACGTCGCCCTGCGTGCCGAGGAACGCGTCCGCCGCATGGCCGCCGGCGAGCGCCGACCACCACTCGAAGAACTCGTAGCACGCGCTGAACGCCAGGCACATCGCCGTCACGATGACGAACAGCCACCGGCCAGGCTTGAGCGGTGACGTGCGTAGCAGGATCTCGCGGATCAGAATGGCGGGGACGAAGCCTTGGGCGAAATGACCGAGACGGTCGTAGTCGTTTCGGGCCAAACCCAGGATGTCTTGAACCCAAAAGCCGAGCGGCACACGGGCGTACGTATAGTGGCCGCCGACGATGAGGATGATTGCGTGGAGAGCGAGCAGCGTGTAGGTGAGTCGGGTCAGCGGAAAGCGACGCGCCGTGAGTACGAGGACAGGGAACCCGATCAAGACGGGGAAGATCTCGAGCCACCACGTCGTGCGATCGTAGGGCGCGATGCCCGACACGATGAGTGCCGCGCCCACGAGAACCACGAGGACGCGCAGATACCGGCTGGTCACGAGATCCTACTTCGCACCGAACCGCAGGCCGACTCTGATCGGGACGGAGACGAGATCGACGCCGCTGGTCACGTCCGTGACTTTGCTCTCTAGGAAGACGCGCGTGCTCCCCGTGCCCACTCTGTAGGCCACGCCGGCGCCGCCCCCGAACCCAAGCTTCGTATCAGATGAAGGCGTAAACCCCGGGGCCGAGAACCTCACGTTGTACAGCCCGACTCCTGCAAGCACGTACGGGCGAATCCGATCTGCCGTCCTCCCGAATGCGTAAACAACGTCGACCATGCCCCCGGCGAACGCAGTCTTCCGGCCGGGGACACAGCAGGAGCCCGTTCGTCCGTTGGTGCGGCTGTAGCTGCCCTCGGCGCGGATAGCGATCGTGCCAGACGAGAACCAGTACGTGATGTCGGCCCCGGCTATCCATCCCGGTTTGTCGAGCGAGTGGTAATCGCCGACGGGCAACAGCACCCCGGCGCCCCCGCCAAAACGCACACCCTGCGCGACACCGGTCGTCGCACTCAGCAGGATCGCGACTACGACGGCCAACCCGATCCTGTGCATCGTCCTCGTCCCCCCGCACCTGCTCGGTCGCGGCGGAGGTGGCTTACCCTAAAAGCCGATCCGCGCTCCTATCCTTAGGCCGCCATCCGCGGCGCCGAACGATATGGTGAGTCGTTGCGGATCCACACGGCGCCACCTGGGAATCAGAATGCCGACCCCCGCGCCCACCAGAGCGCCGCCAGCGGCACCCACGACAGTCCCGGCGGTGACGTAGCCCCATGAATTGCACCCCTCGCCCTCACCGAGGGCGACGCACACCAGGCTCAACAACCCCAGCGACACGCTCCCGACAACGATGCCGCCAATCAACGCGCCGCGCGCGGTTCCACGGCGGCGCACCCACAGGGAATTAATCGAGGAGATGGGAACGCTTTGCGGTGACTGCGCAAACCGCAGCACGATCGGGTTCGAGTCGACGCCGACGAGCCGCGCTTCGAACCGCTGGCCGTCCGCCAGCCAAACGCGGACCGTTTGACCGGCGCGCAACCTCTGTCCAGCTACCGCCGTGAACGGAAGCGAGAGGAGGCAACACACGAGGCCCGCGAGGGCGAGGAAGGGCTTGAGGCAGGAAGCGCCTCGAAATCGCATAGTTGCTCCCCCTCGAGGCTTGGGCGACCACGGCGGCGGCGCCACGGGGATCAACGCATCTGAGGAGTTTCAATATGGACCGCGGGCAGCGGTCCGCAAGATGAGCGGCGGCTGCGTCGCTGTCACGCGCGTCTGCTTCGCGCCACGCGCTTGCCCTTGCGTTTGGGCGGCAGGCTCGAGACGTGGCGCCACGCCTCGCGCACGACGTCATCTAATAGTGAGGGCGATACCGCGGCCAAGCGAATGAGCACGGCCGGATAGTTTCGGTAATGCTCGGTGAAGAAGAACACGCTCGGCGCGAGCTCCATCAGCACTTCGCGCTCCTCGATCGTCGCCAATTGCAGCACGAGTACGGTGTCGGCGTCGCGGAAGCGCGCCAGAAAGCGGCCATTGAGCAGGAACGAGGGCATGCCGTACGAGCGGCCCTCGGTCACGTCCGGGAGCTTGAGCAGGAGTTTCCGAGCATCCGCGACGCGACTGCCGCGCTGCTCAGTTTTTCGAGTCACACCAGCGGCTTGGACGCGTGTTACGGAGCGACAAAGTGTGGATTTTCAATGAGCCCCACGACATTGCCGAACGGATCGGCAACTGTGGCAACTCGTATCCCTTCGCCGACATCCTGAACCGCGGACCGCAGCGTCGCGCCAGCCTGCTTGAAATGCGCGAGCGCCGCGTCGGCATTGGCAACTCCCCAGTAGGCGACGGCTCCCCCTGGGCCAGGCTTCGCTCCTTTGGTATCTGGATCCAAACCGAGCTCATATCCACCGATGTTGAAGCCCACATAGAAGGGTTGATCAAAGTAGGGTTTGAGACCGAATACCCGACTGTACCAATCCTTCGCCCGCTGAAGATCGGGAACGTGGTAGATCACCGTCCGGAGACCAAGAACCGCTGCCATGTAGCTCCTCGAGGATTAGGGGAACTAATCGAACTAAATGAACTCCTCCGCGCGCCGCTAGCTTCAAGCGCTCGTGAGGCGGAAGCTGATAGGTCCGGCGGTCGCGAGTCGTCAGAACACGGATGTCTCCCCGCCGAGACAGTCACCGGCCGAACCTACCGCGATTTCGTGCGGCACGCGTCGTGCGCAGCGCGACCCCGTGCGCTCCCTCCCCGCGTTCGCGTGTTGCCTGGCCGCGCTCGCCGTGTCGCGTCCGGCGTTGTGTGCGCAAGCGCCCCCGCCCCCGCCCCCGCCCCCGCCCCCCCTTGCGCCGGGAGCGCGTGTCCGGCTCGAAACCCCAAGCCTGGGCCGAATCACGGGTACGCTGGTGGCGTGGGAGTCCGATACGCTCGTGGTGAGTGAGGACGGGCAAGCCGAAGGGCTCAGACTCATCATACTCGCGGACTCGGTCGCTCGGATCGAGGTGCGCCGCCAGCGGCGAATGACGCTGGAAGGCCTGGGCGTGGGTCTGCTTGCCGGTACGCTCCTCGCCGTAGCAGCCTCCCCGGATTCGGTAGACGAAGACGGGAATTGCACGCCGCTGGTGTGCCTCGCTTATAAGGTCTCCCCGAATCTCGATACTCGGATCGCCGTGCTCGGCCTAGTCGGTGCCCTGGCGGGAGTGATCGTGGGATCGGAGACGAAGACCCACACGTGGTCGCCCGTGCATCTGGAGCGGCTCGTGGCTGGCCCGGCACCGGGCGGCGGGCTGGCGCTGGGAGTAAGGGTCTCCTTCTAGACACGACAGAGACCGGGCGCCAGCAGCTTCAGGCGTCACCAATCCCGACCAGAGCCTTCCGAGCCCGCTCAGCGTCTTCGGCCCTGACCTGAATGCGGACGGGGCCAGTGGCCGCGTTATAGCCCGCAGGAAATCGACCGATGCCAATCAAATCCTGGACGCCCTCGCCCTCGACGACATACCGAATCTGCTCGGCGTCCAAGGCGGCTTTCGCCACGGCGATCAGGACCGCATTGCCGGCGCGAAATACCGTTACGAGATCGTCGTTAGATGACATTTTTACCCGCGCGTGGCGCCTCAGGCGCGTGTTAGACCGCACGTTTCGGAGCCAGGCCCAGTATGCACAGGATCACGGCCAACGCCGCGGCTGCGCAGGCTTGCCCAACGTACCACAACCCCGCTCGATGCACGACCGCCGGCCCGAGCTCGGGGTCGAAGAGATCGCCGAGTTGAGTCCAAACCACGATCGCGATGAGGGCCAGGGATGGGAGGACCAGCCAGCGTCGAAAGCGCACGGCCGCGTAGCCGATCAAGCCGAGCGCGAGGGCCCCGCCCCAAATCACTCGGAGGGTGGGTGCCTTGTCTATCAGGGCAAGCACGAGGTGCATTGGAGGTGTCGTCCGGTCTAATGGAGTGCGCCTAAGCTGCGGCGCCGAGCTGGAATGATCACAAACGCAATTCTACCACGGTCGGCGGGCACCGTCAGCGTCAGACGCGTGGTAGGCCGGCCCCGTTGTCCCGAGGCAGCGGCAAATAGGCGCGACCAGTTCGCCAGATCCGGAGGTTCGCCGCCGTGGAAATCAAGAACATATTGAGGCTCGACCAGTTCAAGAAGAGTAAGATTCCGCCTAGCAGGAGTCCGCCCAGGCCAGCTCCCCATCGCAACAACTCTGCTGCATCTGTCCACCCGACCAGCACAAACAACAGCGCGATGGGGATCAAGCCATACCAAATGCGCGGGTTTGCGCGCACAGCAAGAACCGGCCCGTCCGCACCAGCAACGACGTCCACTTCGCCGCGGCCGACACACGCGAGAGAGTTACGCGAATATCTCCAGATGAGCCGAAACTTCGAACGAAATTCGAGCGTGGCCTCCCCGACCCGGCGAACGCTGATATCCTCGGAGCGTAGGGTTCGTTCGAGCCAGTCGGCGACTTCCTCTGGAGTCGGCCGATTCCCGACAGGCAACGGTACCGGGTATTCGGCCTGCAATAGGTATGAACGCACTGTTAGGCAGCGCTCCCGGGTGCACGTGTGCTTTCAGGATGAGCTGAGATCTCGCGCTCCAGACGGCGCTCGCCCACCCGCCACACGAACCCGGCGTACGCCAGACCGACGCGCGCCGTCCGTGCCCGCAGCCTCAATCGGGCTCGTGCCAATAGAACGACTCGCGCGCGCGGAACAGCGTCTCACCGCGCGTATTGGTGACAGTGACCCACGCGTTCAGGACAGGCGCGTCGAGGCGGCTTGTGACCGTGCGTGACGGGAACTGGCCATCGATCGTGACCACTATGCCGACGCGCTCGAACTCGCAGCGCAGGCGTACCGCAGCCGGGCTGATCCGTGCATCTGCACACCCCACTTCATCCCGTACCCCGGGCCGCGAGAACGTGACCAAGGGCTCCGGACGCAGTGTCAGGCGGGTGAAGCGCCGATCGGAGACGGTGAACTTGTAGCTCGGCTCGTAGTACCCCTCGGCTTCCGACTGGAGGGGCGGAGGCGGGGGCGGTGGGGGCTCGGCGGGCGGCGCTGGTTGCTCGGTCACTACAGGCGCTGGCGCCGGCAGGCGCAGAATCACGAACGCCCCGGCGCCCCCAAGCGCCAGGAGGATGCCGCCAACGACGAGCGTACGGCGCCATCCACGTATGATCGCCCAGAGGCGTCGTGACATTGCTCGGAGACGTCCCAGGATCGCCTGAAGGCGTTGCACGACCGCTCGACGTGCCGCGATCGCCCCCCCCTGCCTCGGCGTGACTTCTTGCGTCGGAGCCATGTCCGCCGATGGCGCACCAGGGCTCGGGCCCGGCGAAAAGTCAGGCGGCGGTGGAACCGGCGGGCGCGAAGGCGGGGCCGGAACGACACCGCGCGGAGGAACGACAGCCCGGGGCGGCGGAGCAGCCGGGTGAGGAGCGGCCGCTGAACGAGGTTTGACGAGTCTGACATACGCCGGTTTCCGCGTTAGCCGAGACCAGATTGCAAGCAGCAGCGCTGCGCCCACCGCTCCCGCGACATACGGCACGAGGTCCCGCACACTGCAGGGTCCGGCCGCCGCCCGCGCCGCCGCCCGCGCTGCCGCCCGCGCCCCCACCCGCGCTACCGGTGCCGCGATGCCCTGGGTGATCTCGAAGAGGGCGCCCGCGAGCAGTGTCGCGACCAGCGCCCACACACTGCGCGCGCTGGCGTCCCGGAACTGTACCCACGACATCCAGTAGAAGCCGGCGAACAGCGCGATGTACGCGTAGTTGTGCAACGCGAGGACGAGCACCTGCATCGTGGGAAGCAGCAGCTCGCATTTCGGGACGTGCACGCGGAAGTGGGTTTGCACGGGAAAATAGAGGAGCCCGAGCACGACGAATGCGAAGTAGGCCCAGCGCTTGCCGCGCAGGGCGATAAGAGCGAGGAGAGCGAGGACGCCCGCACCGATGCGAACGGCTAGAGGTGACATGTGCCCAGACGCAGCCTGACGAGGTTGGCCTAAGCTAAGGAGTCATGCCTCGCAAGCCAACCGTTGGGCAGCTTCAGGTGCGTGTTAGGGAGGAATGTGTATCAGACAGCACGTTCACCACAGGCATCCCGAATGTCGCGCGCGACGTCAGCTCGCGTCATCTGTCCTTCGCGAATGAACTCGGCCAGGTTCGTGAGATGAAGCATGATGCAGGGCGATCCGTTCGGGCTTTTGGCGAAGATCGCCGCGCCCCCATCATCGGTGAAGAAAACATCTCGTTCGGTGTTCTGGGAACCAAGATGCTCGCGGGCGATCTGGAGAATGTCGAGCTCGGCGGAGGTCAGCGGGCGGCCCACGTGATCGAGCACCTTCATGGAGCCGTCCGTTCTGCAGCTCGCGTGATCGCCGCGGCCAACTCGGGCTCCCGGACGTAGACGCTGGGGCACTCGAACACCAGTGGATCTTCGAACGTGCCGCCCTGGGTCAAATGCATGCTCACCGCGACCGTGGACGCGGCGCTGTCGCCGCGCACGAACACCGCGTAGCTCGCGTGATCCGCGTACAGGTCCTTGAGCCCGAGGACTCCGCTCGTGCCGCAGACCTTCCCCCACCGCTCGGACTCTTGCCGGCTGATGAGCAGGTGGTCGGTGGCGATAAACCCGCTGGCACGGTTCATCGTGCGTATCGGGATGTGCCGCGACGCGAACGCGGCGACCACGGCGTCCCACGTGCGGCCCAGCGAGGCGCGGACCGGCGTAGCGTCACGCGGCTGCGCGGTTTCGGCGCGCAGCCGGATCGCCGCCTCCAACTCACGTTCCCGCACGCCCTTCGTCGTGCACTCGAACTCCGAAGGATCGGCGGGGAGGCCGCCCATCATCCAGCGAGCCGTCACACTGACCGTGGACGCGCCGCCGTCCCCGCGCGCGAACACGTAGTAGACCACGCGATCGGGCTTAGACGTGGTCGCGGCGGACCGGTGGCAGTCCGCCCACGCCCCGGCTCCGGACGGCACGCCCAACGGGCCGGCGCCGACGAATCCACTGGCACGCTCCACTGCGCCAATCGCGATTCCTTGCGCGATGAACTCATCGACCACGGCGTCCCACGTGCGGCCGGCCGGGGCGTTGACCGGCGTCTCCTGCTTGGCTGGGGCCGCCGTCTCGGCGGCCACCCGGATGGCACCTTCCATCTCGTTCTCGACCACGTTTAGCGACGTGCACTTGAGCCGGGGGATGACGGCGCTGCCCCAGCGCACAGTCACTTTGACCGTGGACGCCGCGCTGTCCCCGAGCACGAACACTTCGTAGCTCGCGGCATCCGGGTGGACGCGGCCGAGCACGCCGCCGCAGTCGGCCCACGTCAGGCCTTGCTGCCTCTTGACCCCCACTTGGTCGGTGACAATGTGCCCCGTCGCACGCTCCATCGAGCGAATCGGGACCCCACGAGACACGAGCACATCGACCGCGGTGTCCCACGTGCGGCGGGCCGGCGCGCTCACCGGCGCGGCGGTACGGGGGGCGACGGGCGCGGGCGGCGCATGGCTGCACGCGATCCCTACAGAACCGGCAAGAGTAAGGGCGATGAGACGCATGGGATCCTCCAGCACTTGCTGTGAACAGACAGGTCGACCAGGAGCTGACGGCGCAAGGGCGTCCCGGGGTGGGTCGAAAGGTCCCGGTTCCCCGTCACCGTCCAGTCGCGGACCCCGTCGATATCAGACCGCTCCCTCAAGCGACGATGGTCGAAACACAAGGAGGGTGGCGAACGCCAGTCCGGTCGCATCAGCCTTCAATCTTGTAGACCTCGCGCCGACCCGATTCGACCAAGTCATGATAGTCCTTCATAATGTTCTCCATTTCCTTCATCGCCTCGCCGCGCTGTCCCCCACCTTTCATCATCTGCTCGAACTCATCCATGCTCTCAACTTCCATTTCCGCCACAAGCATCCAGTACCGCTCGGCGCAGAAGTCCGTCATGACTCGCATCTTCGGCATGCCACTTTTGGCTCCGATTCTGTTCATCGCCAAGAACTTCTCAACCATCGGCCGGACTTTGCCCGGCTTGCAAAACATGATCTCGCGAACGAGGAACATGGAGGTCTCCCGCGTGGGATTTGCATTGGTCGGAGGGGTCGGCTGGGGCCGCCTTGTATCTCGATTCTTCGCTACGGTGTGAGCAAGTTGGGACGGGCGATAGTCCGAGCCGCCTAGGGTCCTTGAGACCGTTCGTTAGCCGGGGCGTCGCCCGTTCCCGTGGCTCGTCCAAAGTCCGCACAGTTGGC
>DASYRZ010000071.1:0-2118 GCA_036003865.1 Gemmatimonadales bacterium
CCGCCGCCTCCAGCCCCGGTAAACATCGGCGGCGTGTGGGACTGGACCGAGACGCTGACCAATGGCTGCCATAACGTAGGCTCGTACCGCTTCGTGCAGGGCGATTCGCTGTTTGGCGGGAGCTTCGGGCAGGCGGGCAACGATTGCTCTGGCTTTCCAAATGACTTCAGAGGAGACGTCTCCAACGGCCTTATCAACGGTACACGTATCACGTTCCGAGTTAGCGCCTCAGGAGCGAGCTGCGACTACACCGGCGACGTCTCGGGCAATCCACCGAGTGCCATTGTAGGTACGCTTGTTTGCGGTGCGCCCGCCGGCACATGGCGCGCTCATCCCGCCGTGCCCGTGGCCTCGATCAGCGTCGAGCCATCCAACGGCACGGTTGTCGTGGGCTGGACTCTGCCCCTCAAAGCGCTGCTCAGGAATGCGGCCGGGGAGCGGCTGTTCGAACGAGCGGTCACGTGGACGAGCGACAATCCAGCAGTGACGACGGTTTCTGCCGCGGGTTTGGTGACGGGGGTGAGCGCGGGTACCGCAGGGATCACTGCTAGCGTCGACGCGCAGGCCGCACAGGTCCCCGTTACCGCATTGGCAATCGCCAGCCTGCCGATGACGTTCGAAACCGTGCTGGGTGTCGAGGTGATGGCCGCCGACGGTTCGGGACGGACCGTGCTGACTCGTGCCGGGATCCTCGAGCCAGCGTGGTCTCCGGACGGCGCGACCCTGGCGCTCACCGTGATGTCCGGGTTCTCGCTGTCCTGGTGGGATATGTGCGCGATCTATACGGTACGCGCCGACGGCTCAGACGTCCGACACCTCACCGCGAGCGCCGAGTGTGACCACAGCCCCGCATGGTCGCAGGACGGAACGAAGATCGCCTTCGGGCGGGGTGATCCGGCTTGCTTCTGGTATTGCGGGGTGACGATCTGGATCATGAATGCGGACGGCTCCGATGCCATGCCGCTCACAGGTTCAGGAACTGGCTGGGATACACGCCCGACTTGGTCCCCCGACGGAACGAAGATTGCCTTTGAGAGCTACGACTGGAACACCGATCACTACGACATCTACGTCATGAATGCCGACGGCAGCGGAGCGGTCAACTTGACCAACGATGTCGGGTTCAACATCGATCCGGCGTGGTCGCGCGACGGCGTGCTGGCGTTCGTGCGCAATGGCGACATCTGGGTGATGAATGCCGATGGCTCAGGGGGGGGCGCCACGAACTTGACGGCGAATCTGGGGTTCGAGAGCAACCCGGCGTGGTCACCGGACGGGACCGAGATTGTGTTCGTCAGCTCGCTGGAGAACTCCTGTTGGTATCCCGATCCTCCGTGCCGTCATGCGGGCTCGGATCTGTACGTCGTCGGTCGGGACGGCGGCGGACTGCGACAGCTGACCGCGACCGACGAATACGAGGCGAACCCCGCCTGGCTGCCGGCGGCGCCCCCGCCCGGGTCACCGGTCGTTGCTGGAGCTCGCTCTAATACTTTGCAGCGCGGCGCGCACTCGCTCGGCGTCCGGCCGCAGCGTCGGCTCAGGGTCGCTCCGCAGCGCTAGGTAGTGGCGATAGGCGCGCACCGCGCCCACGGTGTCTCCGACCAACGCCGCCAGCCGCCCTTCCTCGCGCAGCTGGGTGGACAGCAACTGGTTTCCCCAGGCGTTTCTCCTCCGCGTGAGGGCGAGCGCGTGGCGTAGATCTCCACGGGCTTCATATAAACGGGCGGCGATCAGATTCCCAACCCCCATCAGCAGGTGCCGCCGATCAGACCCGGCGGCGAGCAGGATGTCCAGCCGCGCCAGCGTGGATCCGGCGTCCGGTCGTCCGCGGGCGGCGGCCAGCTGCGCGTTCACGGCCGCAGCGCACACCGGCGTGGACTCGATCAGGTATGGGGCGCGGAGCTGCGCGAAAGCAGCCTCGGCGCCCGCGAAGTCGCCAGCGGCCAACCGCCAGTGGGCCAGCGCACAGATCGCTGTCTGACGATCTCGCACGTGCCCCGTTGGAGCGGGCGCTCCGCCGAGGTACGTCTCGAGCGCCCCGACGGCAGCCGCCGCTTCGCTGGAATCGCCGTCCCAATGCAGGGCGGCGTAGACTCGGAACTCGAGCACGCCCACGTC
>DASYRZ010000072.1:0-3080 GCA_036003865.1 Gemmatimonadales bacterium
GTGATCGCGGTAGTACATCGTTATCACGATCCCGTAGAAGGCGCTGATCCGAGGCACGCCTCCATCGTGGCTGAAGTCGCACGGTTCGACCACTGTTCAATTCGGCCGCGCGCGCAATGGTCATTTCCAACGACTTTGCGAAGCAGTGCCCCCGGCCGGAATCGAACCAGCGCACGCGGTTTAGGAAACCGCTGCTCTATCCACTGAGCTACGGGGGCGAAACGGGGCTCGAACGGGCGCTCTACGGCCGTTCTGGCGCTCTCACTCTAGACGCCGTCCGCACGCGTTGATTATCGATCGCAAGTCCGGAGAGGCGCGCGTTCAACGCTTACCAACGTTGCCCACGCTCGTCGTGCGCAGTCCGTGGGTGAGGGCGATGGCGGTCATCCACCCGTACATCAGGGGTCTGTCGCGACCGCGCCGCCTTCGCGCGGAACGGCCTCTGCCGCGTTACTTGGGGAGTGTCGCGAGGAAGCGAAGGAGGCGCGGCCATGACGCGGCGGCAGCTTGCGCGTTCGCGGCGGACGTGCCGCCGATCTCTAGATAGGTATTGGGCGCAACTGGAAGCTCGGTGGGGGCGGGCAGGTTCGGTGTTCTACACCCAACGCCGTGACCAGCGTTCGGATAGACGCGGCCTGCGACGTTTGCACGGCCGTGCGACCGAGCGCGGTTGATGAGCTCTTTCGTGCCCGCGGTCGAATCGACGATCTCGTCCTTACCACCGCCTGTGATCAGGACAGGTGCGTTGATCTGCTCGACGGGAAGCGGGCCGTAGGGGATTGGCTTCCCATTAATCGTCCATGCCGGTGTGCCGGGAGGGCTGCCACCGAGAATGTTTGGCGCGATGGTGCAGGCAACGACCCCATGAACCAAGTCTGGATAGTTCGCGCCCAGCAAGATCGCGGCCTCGCCACCCCGCGAAACTCCGAGGACAACTAGTCGATTGGGATCGACACCGGGCTGGTCTGCGAGCCAACGCAGCGCGGTTCGGAAGTATTCGAGCGGAATGTTCTGAAGGTTGGGCGGCAGGTCCGGCTCCCTGAAGTAGGCGAGTGAAAGCGACGGGAAGCCGTCCGAGGCCAGTAGGGCGGCGGGTAACGCGCCGTGTCCTCCGCCCGATCCGCCGAGTTGAAGGACGGCTGGATGTTGCCCGGCACCCGGAAGCGCGTAGTAGGTGCCGACGAAGCCACCCTGCGAGAAGCCGACTTGTGTTGTAGTGAGGGTCGGCGCGAGGTTCCGTCGTGTAAGAGTCGTGCGGGCAACCGTCCTCGCGCTGTGCAGGACGGCGATCTCAGCGGTTGAAGGATCGGGCAGCAGGAGAACGCTGCCGCTCGCTGGCTTTGCGCCGACTGGTTGCATCGACCAGAAGATCCGCATGTTCGAGTGCGTATCGACCACGCCGTGCCCGTCGCTTCGGAAGGCGAGGCGCGAACGCCAGAGTCGCCCTCGCAGGTCCTTCGTCGTCGCTTGTAAGGTGACGCGCGTCCGCGGCGGCAGGCCGCTTGCCCGTACGTCCACCGGCACGTCGATGAGCGCCTCAGATGGGACAACCGTGACGGAGACCCGGCTGCCGGCGGTCGAGAGGCCACCCATCACGACAAGCAGCAGAGCCACGAAATACTGCATCGCCGTCCTGAGTATGCCGTGGCAGCGGTGTGTCCCCGTGGGATGCGCCGGTGGCGAAGGGACATGACCGCAGCCGATCCCGCTACGACCGTGGCAACCTCTGCTGGACCGCTCGCCGTGATCTGGGGGATCAACCAGTGGGTACTGGTTGACCTCCGGGGAAAGAGCCTGCAGCGCCGGGTGGGATCACGCCGCGAGTTGACGAGGCTTCTGACCGATGCGGGACTCGGGCCAGAGGAGGCGCAACGATTCGCGGCGTCTCTTTGGCACGAGTGGCCGAGAGATGCCGCGATGGAAGCTCCACGTCCAGGTCAAGAAATGTGGCGGGCAACCGGACTGCCAGCGTAGGCCATTTTGTTGATCCTGCTCCTCCTCATCGCTGTCTTCGTGATGTCCGCGTGCTGCACTTGCGCGGGTAGACACGACGCTTAAGAACGTGCGGCTGTTGACCACAGCGGCTTCACGAGTACCGCGGGTCGAAGCACGCGTCGCGCGGCTGCGACAGAGCAGCTCAAGGCGACCGCACGTCCGGGTTGCCCTCGATGCTTAGCGCGCCCTGTGACACAAAGACGATCAACGACGTCACCAGAAGCCGGTGCTCACGCGGAGCTTTCCAACGGGCCATCGGACGCGCGGCAAACGTGGGCGCCGCCCGGCGCCCGGCCGGTTCGGGGTAACGCCAGTAGCATCACGTTCGACATGTGTATTGCGTGCTGTGGACGTCGAAGGATGCAGCGGACGCGTTCTACTCGGCCGAGTGGATCGCCGGCGTGACGGAGCGGTGGGGTGCTGCCCCGGTGAAGAACGAGTGGGTCGTTCCCGTCGTGGCCGAGAGCGCTGACGGCCGCGTCGTGACCGATGCCACGGCGGGCGTCAGCTCGGGGAGCTGACGCCCGCCGGCTCGCTCAGTCCTGGATCACGATGTTGTCGCCGGTGCCGCCGTCGAGGACGTCCTGGCCCGGACCGCCGAGCAGCACGTCATCGCCGTCGCGGCCGAACAGGATGTCGCTCCCGGCGCTGCCGATCAGAACGTCGTCGCCTGCGCCGCCGTCGAGCGTGAGCGAGATCGCGTTCGCGGCGAGCCCGGATGCCTCGACGACGTCGTTGCCGCCGAGGGCGTTGATCGTGAGCATGTCGGTGGGAACCTCGGCGTTGGTCAGGTGCAACACGGCGCGAAGGCCGCTCACCTGCACGCCGCTTGCGTCTCCGTTGACCTGAATCGCGTCGTCGCCGTTGGTGCCGTTGACGATGACGTTGTCAGGCTGGCCGTCGCCGGAGCCGCCGGCGCCGGCGAGGTCGACGTTGACGGAGGTGACGTCGGTTCCGGTCAGGTCGTTGACGGTGACGACGTCGGTGCCGCCGAGGGCGTTGAAGTCGACCCGTTCCACGTCGTCGCTGTCCATGGTGATGCCGGCGACGTCGCGGACGAACCGGAGGCGGCCTCCGTTGGCCGA
>DASYRZ010000073.1:0-2818 GCA_036003865.1 Gemmatimonadales bacterium
TATCGGGACGGCTCGTTGCGCTGGAGATCCCGAACATGACCTTGACCTACATTCTGCTCGGTTTGGCCGGTTGGACGATGGTGTCGGTCGTCGTGGGGCTCGCCCTGGGCGCCATGATGAAGCACTGCGCGGCATTCGACGAAGTTGTCCCTGTCGAGAATCAGGGCTCGCTTCGCAAGTCCGCGTAGAGCCCAGGTATAGCCGCGGGCCTTCAGACCCGCGGTTCAGTCAGGACGCGAGCGTTGGCTTAGCGGGAGGTCGCTTCCGGAGTGGTCGGCCGAGCGCTCGGTCGGGACACCGGATAGGTTGGCAGTTCGATGCGGCTTGGGTGGAGCTGATCGCGGTGAACGTCGTAGATCAGCGGCAGAGCCGGAAGCGGGGCGTCAAAGGTACCCGTATCCACGCCGGCAATCGCCAGGCGGATGGCGTCGCCGCCGCGAAACACGAACGACGTCGGCAGCAGGTCGAACACGATCTCGACAACCGCATCGGGCACGAGCGGACGTCCATCAGCGCGGTGATAGCTGCGGAATGGAACGGGATCGCTCGCAAGCGGCGACGTGCCCAGCTCGCGATGGATCAATCGTAGCTGACCTTCGGTGACGTATCGCACCTCACCATTCGGACGAACATCTTCGAGATAGGCGAAGACCGCCCCGTCGGTGGCGTTCGCGCTGAGGAACAGTCGCACAACCGGGTGGCCCGTGACGTTGAGCGCCTCCCGCAGAGGCGGGGTCGTATAGGTGAGCAGTCGCCGATCCCGCTCGCGCTGGTCGCCGTAGCCGCGCCGGACGCCCGTGCCGACGATCAGTCCCCATCGCGACCCCGGCCCACTCGTGACCCCTGCGTCCACCTCATACCGATCCTGCGCCTCGTCGCCACCTGGTGCCGTTGCAGTCAACGATTTCTCGGCGCTCAGGAACAGCGACTCCGAGATCCCGCCGGGCGGCGGCCATGTGCTCGCCGACTTCCAACGCTCCTCGCCCATCGTGTAGTAGTGCACCGGGGCTTCGCCGCTGAAACCCTCGTCAATGCCACGCAGATGGTAGTCAAAGAACCCAATCAGCTCCTTCGAGTGATCGAAGTTGTCGTTGCGGCCGTTGGCGTCGACCTCGCCCCCGTGAAACCACGGTCCAAGACGCAGCCGGCTTCCGGGGTTGCGATTGGCAAGGTACTGCCGGATCTCACTGCGGGACAGGGCACCGTCCAACCAGCCCGCGTACGCATACACAGGCACGTCGGCCGCGGCGGCCCCGAGCGTATGAGGGCTGAAATCATCCATTGTCAACGCTGCGCCCAACCGACCGGTGTCGTCGCGATACACGACGCCATCCAGCAGGCGCGCGAGGTCGACGTTCTGCGCGTGCTCAGCGATGGCCTGCGACAGCAGTCCAGGCTCGACGGGCCGCACGCCGCGCGCGACCACGCCTCCCGTCCACCCGAACACTTCCGTGAGACGGCCGCGGTCGAGCGCGGACGTGAGCTTCGACCAGTTGTCGATCAACGACCTGGCCTGCAGACCGCCGGGCATGAAGACATCGGCGTACATGTCCCAGCCACTGAACCGCGGCGCCACCACCTTCAGAGCCGGGTGCCAGTTGCGCAGCAGCATGGTGGCGAGCATGCCATCGTACGACGTGCCCATCGCGCCCACGAGGCCCGCCGACCACGGTTGATCGACGATCCAGTCGATCAAATCGGCGCCATCGCGAACTTCTTCCATCGACAGTTGATACGTGCGGTGGCCGAACGAGGCGCCGGCGCCGCGCACGTCGACATCCACCCATGAATAGCCAGCCTTGACGAAATCTTCGCGGATGTCGCGCTCGGTGATCGAATAAATGCCGAAGCCGAGAAATGGCCTCCACAGCCCGCGAATGTCAGCCGATCGGTAGTAGCGGGACATGTGGAGGATGGTTGCGGTCCGCTGGTCCGCCGCCAGCCCTTTAGGCAGGTGGACGTCCACTGCCAGACGCACACCGTCGCGCATCGTCACGTATTGCGACCACGAGCGAACGCCGCCGAACGATCGGCGCGTCGGGCGGAGCGCCGTATCCGCGCGGGAGCCGGCGGGGACAGCAGCGCCCGGGGCCAGCAGGCTGACCGTGCAGAAAACGAGGGCAGGAATAAAGGTCCGCACGCGGGATGGTGAGATTTGCGGGGGTGGAGCGACTTGCCGTGGGCGAGCCGTTCCCGGCCCGCCCACAGCGTGCTGACCTCGCGAGCTGATCGTACGTAGGCCGGGTCTTCAGACCCGGCGCAATGAACAGGCAATGGGCCGCATCTGAAGATGCGCCCTACCTACGCCAAGCTAGAGCCGGGCGTGCGTCAGTGTTCAGTGTCAGGGCGGCGTGCGTCGTTCCCGTAGCTGTCCTTCGACCGCACGCCCACGACGTGCACGTCACGTGAGTTGGCCATGATGCACTCCCTCACGCTTTCACGCCGCAGGCTCGATCCGGTCGGCCGATGCCGGCCCGGACTGCGCCGTGTCCGGTGAGTCGGGCGCCACGGGCTCTGGCGCCGGCGCTCGGAGCCGGTCGGCGTGGGTGCCGGCGTCGCGACCGCCACCGCCTTCCGCGATCGATTTGGGTAGGCCACGCGGCGATCGCGCTTCCAGACTGCCTGCGTGACGGGATCCGACGCCAGGTGATTGGCCACGATGACGTCGAGCGTGCGAACGGCCGCCACAGCCGCGTCAAGCGACGCGGCGATTCGCGCCCGGGCCGCCACCTGCTCCTCGCGGCTCGCGCCGCGTTGCTGCAGCATCGCCTCGAAGGTCGCGATCCGCTGCTCCAGATCCACGACGAACGTCGCCGGC
>DASYRZ010000074.1:0-4025 GCA_036003865.1 Gemmatimonadales bacterium
GGTGCGCGTGGATACCGTTCGCTCCCAACCGGACGGGAAGCTCGCGCTGCGCGCGGTGACCTCGGACGGCTGGAGCACGCAGCCACAGGCCAGCTTCACGAGCGCGGGTGGCGACAACACGTGGGACATCGGCTTCATCGAGCGCAATTTTCTCGGCACGGCTACGCAGGTGGCGCTCGTGTACGGCCGCAACCCCGATCGTAGCCACCTCGATTTCGATTTCATCAATCCGCTGTTCTTCGGCAGCCGCACGCTGCTCACGCTGCGCTACCGGGATCTCTCCGACGGCCGCCGCGGCGAATGGCACTTCGGCCTGCCGTTTCACGAGACTTCGGCGCCGTACTCGCTCGAGACCTACGGCGAGGCCGCGCGGGAGCGCGTGCTGCGGTTTCGCGACGACGTGCTCCTGGACAGCACGCGCCATCACTTGCTGCGGGTGGGCGTCATCGGAGGGATCGCGGCCACCGCGACGACACACAGCTACACCCGCCTGTGGGCCGGGTGGGAATGGCGCCGGGAAGACTTTGGCGCCACCGACACCTCGCGGGTTCCGTATTCGGTGTTCTCGACGGCGCGGGCGGGCATCGAGATCGGGTCGGTGCGGTTCCGCGTGCTGGAGCACTTCAACACGTACGCGCGGCGCGAAGACGTGGACCTGTCGCCCACGCTGCGATTGGGCCTCGTGTTGCAGTCAGGCGTAGGCTACGAGATGAGCGCGCAGACGTCGGCCGTCTGGAAGCGGGGATTCGCGGTGTTACGGGTGGCGGCGAATGGGTTGGACTCCACGCGGACGCAGGCGGAGGTGACGGTCGTGAGCCAGAACATTCCGCGCCACACCTTGATCGCGCACGCCGAAGGCGGGATCGTGACGCATCCGAAACCGGGAGCGGAGTACGATCCCTGGACGGTGCAGCGCGGGCCGAGGTTGTTCGGCGCGCACGACTTCACGGGGACGCACACGACATGGTTCGTGTTCGAAGACCGGATCCTGGTCGCCGACGAGATTCTGGGACTGATGGCGGTGGGTCTCGCCCCGTTTCTCGATTATGGCGGCGCGTGGTATGGCGACGAGCCCGCGCGCCAGGGGGGAGACGTCGGGCTGTCGCTGCGGCTCGGGCCGACGCGGGCGGTGCGCGGCGACGCGGCAGAGCTGGCGTTCGGGTATCGGTTCGGGCAGGGCATGCAGGGGAAGCGCTGGGCGTTCACGTTGCGAAAAGGATTTTCGTTCTAAAAGGGGCCGGCAATGATGACGGAGGTCGACTGGATCGGCTGGCTGGCAACCGCGGTGTTCCTCGTGTCGTACTTCACCAAAGGGCCCAAGGGGTTGCGGCGGGTGCAGGGGATCGCCGCGGGGCTGTGGGCGCTGTATGGGGTGCTGATCCATTCGCTTCCGGTGATCGTCGCCAACATCCTTGTCGCGAGCGTGGCGGTGATCTCGTCGTTCAGGAAGCCTTCCGCTTTGGCTTCTCCTCCATGAGCGCCAGCGGGTTCAAGTCGGGGTCATGAAAGAACGCCATCCATAGGTCGTAGTCGGCCGCCTCGTGCACCCGATGCGGCTTGCCCTCGAACTTGACGCCTTTCCCGACGAGCGTGCGATACACGCTCTCGATGTCCTTCACGCGAAAATAGAGAAACGAGCCGGGGTGATCCTGCTCGGCATTCTCGGGCGGCGACAGCATGAGCCGCACCGCGCCGATCTGGAAGAACGCGAGCGAGGGCGGGGCCTGGAACAACAGCGGCAGGCCGAGTGTGTCGCGGTGGAATTTCACCGCGCGCTCGATGTCGTGGACGACGTTGGTGACCTGCGCGAGCTCCATTGCGCCTCCGGGAGAAAGTAGTTAGCTTTAGCTAAGTAATTATGGAAACCGGTTCCCGTCAAGCCCCCGCCCGGGCAATCGCCGACCGCCTGCATTCGGCGGCCATCCATCTGCTGCGGCGGCTGCGAGTGGAGGACAAGGCACTGGGCCTGACAGGCCCGCGGGCGTCGGCACTATCGGTCATCGTATTCCGTGGTCCGATCACCATGAGCGCGCTCGCGGAGGCGGAGCAGGTGCGCCGCCCCACGATCACTCGGCTGGTGGACGGGTTGGAGCGTCGGGGCCTGGTGCGGCGTGTGAATGATCCGGCCGATGGCCGGGTGCAACTCGTCGCGGCGACGGCAGTGGGGAAGCGGCTGTTGCAGAAGGGGCGGGCGCGACGCGTCGAGCGACTCTCCAGGGGTGTTACGCAGCTATCAGACGACGATCAACAGGTGCTTGCTCGCGCCGCCGACTTGATGGAGCAAGCCCTTTTGGTGAGCTTTTGAGCCCTGGCGCCGTAGCCAAGTGGTAAGGCAGAGGTCTGCAAAACCTCGATTCGTCGGTTCGATTCCGACCGGCGCCTCTCGGACCAAGGCTCAAGCGCTGCTGATCGCGCCGTTCGATGCTTGAGGCACGGGCGAACCTCCAGATGGAGAGCGAACATGCCACACGTGTCGGCGCACCTTCCGCATGTCCTGGTCCTCGCGACTATTGCGCTGCTTCCGGTGCAGGCGGAGGCTCAGCGGCGCGCCGCCGCGGCGCAGCACCCGCTATCCTTCGGGGGTCAGGTTAGCCACGGGAGCGAGACCGATTTCGGCGTCGGCGGTCGCGTCGTATTCGGGTTGGGGGCCGTTGCCCCCAGGGCCCCGTTGGAGGGGGTCGTGGCGTTCGACTACTTCTTCCCCGACGAGCCCCCCGGCATTGATCTGACCTACTGGGAGATCAACGGCAGCGTCGCGTACCGTGTCGCGCGGCGCCCTGCCGCGCTGCAGCCGTATCTCGGCGGTGGCGTAAACATCGGCCGCATGGCGGCCGACACGGTCGGGGAGAGTCGCGGCTCGGAGACTCGAGTCGGCCTGAGTGTCCTCGGTGGGACGACGTTGCGAACGGGGAGCCGAGCGACTCCCTTCGCCGAAGCTCGCGTCGTCGTGGGGAAGAACGATCAGCTTATCATCACGGGCGGACTTCGCTTCTGATTCCCGGTGACGCCCCATCGGCGCGTCCCGACGCACGCCACACGCTGTCAGCGACTTGGCGAAGCCGTGAGGGCAAGTACGCCGGCTGGGGCGACCTGCCCCGTCCTGCACCCGGCCGCGTGTAGGCAATAAACCGCCATGGCCGCGCTACTCCGAGACCGCACGATTCGCCCTGATGCTAACTGAGGCGGGCAAGTACGCTATTTCCGCTTGTCGTTCAGGAAGAGTTCGCCAGGGATCACGGACACAGCGGCGCTCAAGACCCAAGGACAGAGAAGGTAATCCACGATGCGCACGATCCGCTGGTTTGCGACTTCGAGGTGAACGAGGGAAGTCGGTGTCCACCGGTTTCCATCCGCCACGTGGATGATCACCGCCGGTTCGCCATCGACTTCGCCGACAGCCAATCGCACCGGCGTCGGCCAGCGCTCGTAGGTGGAGAAGTAGGGAGAATCGGCCAACGCCCCGGCAAAACGATCCGCCACGCGCAGCTGGGCGTCGGCGCTGATCAGCTCGCGGAGCCCTTCCCAGTCCTGCCGATTGAACCGCTCGACGTAGAGGTGGAGAATGCGAGACAGGTCAGGCGTCGCCGTGCGAGGACGCGTCGCTGGCTCAGGCAGAGACGCCAGTTTTGACCTCCCGCGGTTGAGCGCGGCTTTCACGCCACCCACCGTCGAGTCCACGAGGACGGCAATCTCTTCGAGCGAGTAGTCGAACACGTCTTTGAGGAGCACACAGGCGCGCTCCTTGGGCGGCAGTGCGACGACCATGTGCTCGACGGCCCGCTGGAGAACGCGGCCAGTGGGCTCCAAAGGGTCGACGCTGTCCGGCGCTACAGAGGCGGCTTCCGCTGCTTCACGAACCTCACGGCGACGCAGGAAATCGATGCACGCATTGTGGGCGATCCGGAACAGCCAGGGCTTCAAGGGCTGAGATTCGTCGAACGTGTCGAGCTTTCGATAGGCGCGAAACAGGACTTCTTGAGCAACGTCCTCACCGTCCAACACCGATCCGGTCATGCGGGCACAGT
>DASYRZ010000075.1:0-3815 GCA_036003865.1 Gemmatimonadales bacterium
CACCGGGCGCGCAGGAACTTCAGGAACAGCTCCTCGAAATCGTACTGCTCTTCGCACGGCGGGCAGTCCTCGAGATGCGTCCGGATCTCCCGCTCGAGCTCCGGCGTCAGCTCGCGGTCCAGGAACTCATACAGATGTTCGACGCATTCGCGACAGTTCATGCGGGACTTCCTTTGATATATCCCATCTCGACGGCGTAATCGTAAAGCTTGCCCTGCAGTAGCTGGCGCGCCCGGAACAACCGCGATTTCACTGTCCCGATGGGGACCTTGAGAATGCCCGCGATCTCTTGATACGACATTCCTTCGACGTCGCTCAGCACCAGCGTTTCGCGGAAGGCCACCGGGAGCTGATCGATCGCGCGCAGCACCTGATCGTCCACGATCTTGTCGAAAAACGCGCCCTGGGGGTCCTCGTCCTGCACGTCCGAGAACACCGCGTACGGCTCGATTGTGTCCACGTCCACCGTCTCCGGGTGCCGGATGCGGCGGCGGTACTCATTAATGAACGCGTGCCTCAGAATGGTGAGCAGCCAAGCCTTCGCATTGGTTCCCTTCTCGTACTGATCCCAGGCGCGGAACGCCTTGAGCATCGTCTCCTGCACCAGGTCGTCGGCATCGGAAGGGTTCCCGGTGAGGCGGAGCGCCACCCGGTAGAGCACGTCGAGGTGGACCAGCGCTTCGCGCTCGAAGCTTTCCCGTTTCTGGTCGGTAGAAGGCGGAGGCAGAGTCATGACTGATCGTGAAGGCTCGTGCCCCGCCGTGAGTTCCGCAATGGGGTGGGGGATGCTACGTTTCGCCCTGCGTGGTGCACAGCATCGTCCCGCTCGCCGTCCTCGAGGCGGTCAAGAATCTCGATACCCCCGTCGAAGACGGGCTCACGGAGTTCGCTGATGAGCTGCTCGTCAAGCGGCTCGGCCTTTCACCCACGGTGCAAATGCAGCTCGACGAATTCGAGCAGCTCGTGCGCAAGGATGCCCGCGTGGAGCCTGCGCACGTGGAAGCCCTGCTGCGGCTGGTGGGGCGGCGGCCGGACGCCGATTTGGTGTTCGCCGACGCCGGCCGGCGAGCCGCGCGCCGCGCGGTCAAGCGGATGTCGGGCATGACCCGCCTGTTCGGCCACGTCGCTGCGCGGCGCGCGGCGCGAGCGGTCCTGGGCGCCGAGCTGGGCTTCGAGCACCGCCTGCCGGTCGCCCGGGTCAGCGATCCGATTGCGATTCAGGCGACCCCGGATGGCGCCGCGTGCGCCTTCTACGGCGCCGGACTGGTCGAGCTACTGCGGCTCCTCGTGGGGTACGAAGGGGCGATGCTCCACGTCACCTGTCGCGCGCGCGGCGGCTCGGGGTGCGAGTGGCGCGCCGCTGGCCCCGATCCCCGCCACCAATGACCCCCCTGCTCGAGCAGTTCGACTTTCCCGCCCTGCGGGATCTCCTCGGCAAGATCGGCGCCGACGGCTGGCTGTTGTACGACTTCCGCGGCATCAATCCCGCCGCGAGCCGCGTCCTCGGCATCAACGGCATGGGGACGCGGCGCTTCTTCGTGCTGCTGCCGCGTGACGGAACGCCGGTTGCCGTCGCGCATCGCATCGAGCTCGCGTCGTTCGACGGCTTCCCCGGCGAGGTGCGGCCTTACGCCGCCTGGCCCGAGCTGCACGAGCGGCTGCGCGCACTTGTCGGCGGCAAGACGGTCGCGATGGAGGTGTCACCGGCCGACGCCGTGCCCTATGTCGATCGCGTGCCGCACGGCGTCGTCGAGTTGATCGAAAGCTTTGGCGCCCGCGTCGTCTCGTCGGGCACGCTCATCTCGCGCTTCGCGGCGCGCTGGTCCGCGAGCGAGCTTGCGGGGCACCGCCGTGCGGCTGAGGCGATCGCGGAGATCGCGAACGACGCGTTGCGTTGGGCCGGCGCCGAGCTGGCGCGGGGCGGTGAGGTTCGGGAGACGACCGTGCAGTCGCGCGTCATGGCAGCGTTCGGCCGCGCCGGACTCGTCACCGACCATCCGCCGATCGTCGGCTTCCAGGCGAACGCCGCGAATCCGCATTACGAGCCGAAGCCGGGCGCGGATCGCCGTCTCGTCGCGGGCGACGTCTTGCTGCTCGATCTCTGGGCGGGCGTCGCCCTGGGCAGCGTGTTCGCCGATCAGACGTGGATGGCGTTCGCCGGCCGCGAGCCGAGCGCGGAAGTTCGCAAGGTGTGGGACGCGGTGCGCGGGGCGCGGGATGCGGCGGTCGCGCTGTTGCGGGATCGTTGGCAGAAACAGCAGCCCGTTACCGGCGCGGCGCTCGACGATGCCGCGCGCGGCGTGATTCGCGCCGCGGGGTTTGGCGAGTATTTCGTCCACCGCACGGGGCATTCGATCGACCGCGAGCTGCATGGATCGGGTCCCCATCTCGACAATTTCGAGACGGCGGACGAGCGCGCGCTGATCCCGGGTGTCGGCTTCTCGGTGGAGCCCGGCATCTATCTGACCGGGCGTTTTGGGATTCGCACCGAGATCAACGTGTTTATGGGAGAATCGAGCCCCGAGGTGACGCCAAAGACACCGCAGCAGGAGTTGTTGCTGGTTTAACTACTCAACGGCAGGTCCTTCCTCCCTGTTTTCTTTTCTCTTCTTAGTCTCCCAAAGCGAGCGAGCATGTCATCCTGAGCGCCGCAGGCGCGAAGGACCTGCTTTTCGGTGGTAGGTCCGCGAAAGCAGATCCTTCGCGCCGGGCGCGTGGCACGCGAAAGCAGGTCCTTCGCTACGCGCGCTGGCGCGCGCTCCGCTCAGGATGACAGGTCGCCGCGCTCTTGACTAAGAAGGAGGAAAGAAAAAAACAAGACGATGAGAGGTCAGGCAGGAGAGACTGCTGCTTCTGGTCTAACTGCCGCGATCACCATCACCCCCCACAGCGCGGCTCCCACGGCCGCGTGCGCCGCTCGGAGTCCATTCGCGAACCCGAGCTGCAGCATCGTCACCGCGAGCGCGATTTGGACGAGCACGATGGCGAGTGCAGCCATCGCACCGCGGTCACGCGAGCGCACCGCCCACCAGGCCACCGAGCCCGTGAGCGCATAGGCAAGCAGCCGGTGCGTCCAATGAATCGCCGCGAGCGGACCCGCGTGCGGGATGAGCTGACCATTGCATAACGGAAATCCGCCGCAGGACGCCATCGCGCCGAGGTTCGCGGTGAGCGCGCCGAAGAGAACGGTAATGAAGGTGAGTCCCAGCAGGAGCGGCGAGCGCGGCCCGGGGCGAGCCGCCATGATCAGTGCGGCCAGCAGCAGCATGGCGGTGGCGAGGTGCAGGATCACCATCACCGGCTGGAGCTCTGTCTTCACGGTCACGGCCCCTAGCGAGATCTGCAGCACCAGGAGGCCGACCAGGACGATGGCTCGACGCCAGTCCAGCACCGCGAGGGCCACGATCAGGATCGCGGCGATCCCCGCAACCAGGCGATGGCTCCATTCGATCACGGCTCCAGGATCGCTCAGGGGGGGAAACAGCCGGCCGTTGCAGAGTGGCCAATGGTCGCCGCATCCGAGGCCGGAGCCGGTAATGCGGACGGCGAATCCGAGGACGATGAGGAGGTACACACACGCGGCGGCAATCCAGGCGACCGTGACGAAGCGTTTTGACATGGGTCGTACCATATGGCGCCGAACAGCTCGTGTTTCAAGGGAACGCGGCTCTAACAGACGCCCCCTTGCGAGAGTCAGCGCGGTGCGGCAAAATCCCGTCTATGTAAGAGATTGGCAGGTCCCGCCGGTCGACGGCAGGCCGTCACGTCGATCGCGTTGCCCCGCCGCCGGCACGAAAAACCGCAGCAGAGGGAGG
>DASYRZ010000076.1:0-64285 GCA_036003865.1 Gemmatimonadales bacterium
GTCGCCGACGAACGGAAGGGGCGCCGCGTCGGGCGCGCCGGGGGCGGCATCGGTGGTTCCGCCACCACCACCGTCACCACCGCCACTGCCGGCGTCGACCTCGCCGCCGCCGCCGCCGCCGCCACCACCGCCGCCGCCGCCGCCGCCGCCGGCTGAGCCGCCGCCGCCGCCGCCGCCGCCCCCGAGTCCACCGACTGGGATCAATTTCGTGGCAGGCATCGTGTTCGAGGACCTCGATGCCGACGGCCTGCGCAATCCATTCGCCGGTGAGTTGGGCCTAGAGGGTTGGACCGTCGAGCTGTGGTGGAACGGCCAGCTCTTGGCCTCGGCGACGTCGGATGTGAACGGGAAGTACGTGTTCCCCGACCTCGGCAACTCGACGTACAGCGTGTGTATCCAGCCGAAGGGCGGGTACAACCAGACCTTACCCGTCCCTGGCACGGGCTCGGGTTGTAGTGGGAACGGTTACACGTTCTCGTTCAGCGGTGTGTTCCAGCAGATGTTCCCTGGCAACTTCGGAGAGATGCTGCCGTAGCCATGTCGTAAACTCCTGACCAACTCAGGGCCCCGGGTGATTTTCCCCGGGGCTCTGTCTTTGGGGGATACCGATGTGGAGGATGGTCGAGGTTGGTGAAGGTTGGTGGAGGGGACTCAGTTCGGAATGAAGTCCATCTTCGGCTCCAGCCGGCGGGCGAACGCGGCGAGCAGATCGGCGGCGCGATCGAGATCCGCGAGCGCCACCATTTCGTTGGGACTGTGCATGTAGCGGTTGGGTACGCTCACCAGGCCGGTGGGGATGCCACGCAGCGCGTTGTAGATCGCGTCGGCATCGGTGCCGGTGTCGCGGGGCGCCGCCTGAATCGTGAACGGGATCTTTGCCTGCTCGGCGCAGTCCACCAGCATGTCGAAGACCACGGAGCTGATCGACGATCCCCGGCTCAGGACCACGCCGCCGCCGAGCTTGTGATCGCCCGAGTGCTTCTTGTCGGCGCCGGGGTAGTCGGTCGCGTGCGTGACGTCCACGACGATGGCGACGTCGGGTTCGATCCCCACCGCACTGGTGCGCGCGCCGCTCCCCGTCCAGGCGATCTCTTCGCGGGTCGAAGCGACGGAGAATACGGCGGCGTGCGGCGGCCGCTGCGCCGCCAACCGACGCATGGCCTCGGCGGCCACGAAGGCGCCGATCCGGTTGTCGAGACTGCGCGAGACGATTCGTCCGTTGGGGTATTCCTCGACGCGGCTATCCAGCACACCGGGATCGCCGATGCGCACGCGTGCCGACGCCTCGTCATGACTCGCCGCGCCGATGTCGATCCATAAATCGATCACCTTGGTGACACGGTCCAAGTCTTCCTTCTTCAGCTGGTGGACCGCCTTCTTGCCGACGACGCCGTGCACCGGACCCTCGCGGCTCAGGATCAGCACGCGCTGTCCCACGAGGACCTGCGAGTCCCAGCCTCCGATGCCGCTGAAATAGAGGAAACCCTCCTCATCGATGTGCGTGACTTGAATGCCGATTTCATCGATGTGGCCCGCGAACATCACGCGCGGCTTGCCCTTGGCGTTCAGGACGGCCACGGAGTTGCCGTGGACGTCGGCGCGGATGTCATCGGCGAACTTCCCGACCTCCTCGCGCCACACGCGGCCCGGTGCCTGCTCAAAGCCCGACGGCCCCGCCGTATCGAGCAGCTGCTTCAGGAATCCGACGGTCTTGATGGTCACGCTGTCGTTGGTTGTGTCGTTATAGTGTCGTTATGGTGTTTACTGCCGGCGGAGGCCGGTGCGATAGAGCAAGAATCCCAGAATCCCGAACATGATCAGACCGACGATGGCTGAGGTCGCGAACGGCCCCAGGGCGTGATACAGCGGGATTTTTTCGGCGAGCCAATCGGCTGCCATCCCGCGCGCGCTGCCCCAACCCGCGATCGCCGCGACGGCGATGCCGCAGATCGCGCCACCCGCAATCAACCCGCTCGCGAACAGGACGCCGGGGCCCGATTCGATCTCGGCGAGCGAGCGATTGGCGGAGCGCACGCGACGCTCGACGAGCCAGCGCACGATGCCGCCGGCGAACATCCCCGCCGATGTCGTGATCGGCAGGTACACCCCCACCGCTACGGGCAGCGAAGAGACGCCCATCAGCTCGATCGCAAGCGTGAGGAACACCCCGATGAGCACGAGTCCCCAGGGGAGCTTGTGCGTGAGGATGCCATCGGTGATCAAGGCCATCAACGTGGCCTTGGGCGAATCGAGGCGCTTCAGCTCGTGGCCGCGGTACTCGCGAATGCGGCCCCCGATGCCGGGGTCGACGACGTAGCGGATGTCGTGCGCCGCGGGATCCACGAGGTACTTGCCGGGCGGCACCCCCTGCGTCTCCACGTACACGCGGACCACCTGATAGGTGCTGTTGTCGATCGAGTCGGTGCCGCCGACGCCGAAGTGCGACATCGTCTCGGTGTGCACGACGACGTTGCCGTCGGGGCTGGTTCCGCTCGCCGGCGCGACAAAGCCCGGGCGCGTCTCGGGGACCTGGTAGCTGTAGGCGCCGTTGAGGAACGTGAGCGTCCAGCCGACGGCGAGCGCCGAGCCGATCGCGCCGATCAGAATCGCGATCTGTTGCCGCCGCGGGGTGGCGCCGACGAGGAAGCCGGTTTTGAGGTCCTGCGACGTATTGCCGCCGTTTGCGACGGCCACCGCGATCACGCAGGCGATTGAAATCGCCCGCACGCGATCGTCGATTTGATTCCAGCCGAGCAGCAGGAAGATGAACGAGATCGCAATCAAGGCGGCGATCGTCATCCCCGAAATCGGGTTTGCCGAGCTGCCGACCTGCCCGCAGATGCGGGACGAGACGGTGGTGAAGAAGAACCCGAAGATGATGATGAGGATGCCGCCGAGCAGGTTGACGCCGATCTGCGGCAGGAGTGCGATCACGATGGCGAGGATGATCGAGCCGAACACGGTGACACTGATCGGCAGATCGTCGTCCGTGCGGAGTTTCGCCGCAACGGCCTGACCCAGGCGGCTGGCGCGCATGTCGGCGAATCCTGCGCGGAATGCACCGACGATGGTCGGTAGCGAGCGCGCCAACGCAATGATGCCGGCGCTCGCCACGGCCCCGGCACCGATATAGAACACGAACGCCGCCCGGATCTCGCCTGCCGACATGTCGCGGATAAGTTTGGTCGTGCCGAACATCGGCTCGGTCATGGCGCTGCCGAACAGCTTGATCGCCGGCATCAGCACCACGTACGCGAGACACCCCCCGGCGAACAGATAACCCGCGATCCGGGGCCCGATGATGTACCCGACGCCGATCAGCTCGGGGCTCGCCTCGACTCGCACCTCGGCGCCCTGATAGGAGCGGATCACCTTGCCGGGATACTCCTGCCACAGCTTCAGCGCCGTCATCAGGAACTTGTAGAGGAAAGCGATGCCGAAGGCCTGGAAGACCGTCTTCGCGTGGATGCCCCCGCGCTCGCCGGCAATCAGCACCTCGGCGCAGGCGGTGCCTTCCGGGTACGGCAGATTGCCGTGCTCTTTCACGATCAACGCGCGGCGCAGCGGGATCATCATCAGGACGCCCATCAGACCGCCGGCGATCGCCAGGATCGTGACGCGCGAGATGTCGAGATCGTAGCCCATCAACAGAATCGCAGGGATGGTGAAGACGACCCCCGCCGACACCGAGTCCGCCGCCGACCCCGTCGTCTGAACGATGTTGTTTTCCAGAATCGTGGACCTGCCGAGCCAGCGGAAAATCGTGATCGACAGGACGGCGATGGGGATCGACGCGCTGACCGTGAGCCCGATTTTCAGGGCCAGGTAGACGTTCGACGCGCCGAAGATCAGGCCGAGCAGGACCCCGAGCACGATGGCGCGCACCGTGAGCTCCGCGGGCGACTGCGCGGCGGGAACATAAGGTTGGTGCGTCGTCGCGGGGCTGGTCATAGGCCGCAGAATCTGTGCCCAAAACGGCGCCGGTGTCCAGCAGCGAGTCAGCGATCCCCTGCACGAACTCGGAGCGGCCCGACGGGTAATTTGTGGTTCCTCTATGATTGAGTCCGCCGAACCGACCCTGCTGGAGCTGCGCGCAGCGCTCGCCGACACGTATCAGATCGAGGCCCCGATCGCTCGGGGAGGCATGGGCTGGGTATACCTCGCGCGCGAGCGCCGGCTGGACCGGCGCGTCGCGATCAAGGTGCTGCCGCCCGACGACGCCCGCGACGACGGCCGGCGCCAGCGTTTCCTGCGCGAGGCGCGGACCGTGGCGCGGCTGACCCACCCGAACATCGTCCCGATCTTCACGGTCGACGAAGTGGGCGGCTTCGTGTTCTTCGCGATGGCGTATGTCCCGGGTGAGACACTCGCGCAGCGCGTGGCGGGCGGGGGAGCGCTCACCCCCGAGCAGGCGGGCCGGTTGCTGTGCGATATCGGCGAAGCGCTCGACTACGCACACGCGCGCGGGGTGGTGCACCGCGATGTCAAGCCAGACAACATCCTGCTCGATGCCGTGACGGGGCGCGCGTTGCTGTCGGACTTCGGTATCGCGCACCGGAGTCCGCGGCCGCCCGGAGTGTTAGGGCGTCCGTCCGCGCCGCGGGGGAATGTCGTCGGGACGGCGGCGTTCATGAGTCCGGAGCAGGCGAGCGGCGACATCGTCGACGCGCGCAGCGACATCTACTCGCTTGGCGTTGTCGCGTTTTATGCGCTCTCGGGGCATCTCCCGTTCCACTCGACAACGGACGGGGGTTTCCTGACGCAGCACATCGCGGAGCCTGCCCCGCCGCTCGCCACCGTCGCACCCCGGGTGCCACCGCGCCTCGCACAGATCGTTGATCGCTGCCTCGCCAAGGAGCCGTGGGCGCGCTTCCCAGACGCGGCCGCGCTCGTGCGTGCCGTCTCGGAGGCGGTGGTCGCGCCTCCCGCCCCGCTCGCGGTGCGAGCCTTCCTCGTGCGCGGTACGCATCTCGAGGCTCCCGCCCTGATCCACGCAGCCATCACGGGGGTGGTGCTCCTGCCGGCGACAGTGGCCGCCTGGTCTTCACCTGCGACCGGCTTGGTGCGAGCGATCGCGACCGTCGCGTTGGTGGTCGCGCTCGCCCTGCCGGTGCTGGTCGCGGTCGGGCGCGTCCGCCGCCTGATCGCGGCCGGCCACCGCCGCGAAGACCTGGTTGCAGCGCTTGCCGCGCGGCAGGCGCGCCGGCGTGAAGAGCTGGCGTTCGTGTATGGTCAAGGACCCACGAGTTTCGAGCGCAGCATGACGTGGCTGGCACGCGTGGCGCTGGCGGTGGCGGCTATAGCCGTCGCCGGCCCGTCCGACGTGTTTGGAGCGCCGGTGCTGATCGTGCCGCTGCTGCCGTTCATCGCCGCCGGCGGAGCCGCGACCGCGCTGCTGGCGGGCATTCTCGCGCGCGCCCGCACGGAGCAACGCACCGACCCCGTTGGCGAGCGGAGTCTGCGGTTTTGGCGCGGGTCGCTGGGCCGAGCGTTGTTTAACCTCGCGGATCGGCGCGGCAGCGCGGTTCCTCCAATCGTCACGGTGTTCGGCCGCCTGGAAACGCCTGCCTGAGCTAACGGAGCATTACTTTAGGGATGCGATGACGCATCCCGCTCCCGATCCGTTGTTCGTGGATTTCCAAGCCGCTATCGCCGGGCGGTACTCGCTCGAGCGCGAGCTGGGGCGTGGCGGCATGGGCGTCGTGTACCTCGCGCGCGAAGTGCGGCTGGATCGTCCGGTTGCGATCAAGCTGTTGCCGCCGTCAAAAGCCTCCGATCCGAAATTGCGGGAGAGGTTTCTGCGCGAGGCGCGCACCGCCGCCAAGCTCTCCCACCCCAACGTCATACCGATTCATGCCGTCGAAGAGATCGGCGAGTTCGTGTTCTTCGCGATGGCCTACATCGAAGGCGAGACACTGACCGAGCGCGTGCGGCGGCGTGGACCCTTGGCACCCTCGGATGCGTCGCGCGTGCTCAGGGACGTCGCATGGGCACTCGCGTACGCGCACGGGCAGGGTGTCATTCATCGCGACGTGAAGCCTGACAACATCCTCCTCGAGAACAACGGCCGCGTGCTCGTGGCAGATTTTGGAATTGCGAGCGTGGTCGCCAGCGCGGGTGGGCTCACGAGCGAAGAGGTGGTCGGTACGCCCGAGTTCATGAGTCCCGAGCAGGCGCTGGGCGAGGTGGTCGACGGGCGCAGCGACTTGTACTCGCTCGGCCTCGTGGGCTTCTTCGCGCTGTCGGGTACGCTGCCGTTCGAGGGGAAGAAGGCGATGGAGCTGTTGGCGAAACAGGTGACGGAACCCGCACCGCCGCTCGCGTCGGTTGCTCCCGCTGTGCCGCGCCGGATCGCGCAGGCGATCGACCGGTGTCTCGCGAAGGATCGTGCCGACCGGCCTGAGGGAACTTCGGTTCTCGCCGATCAACTCAGTCGCGCACTGGAGCAGCGCCGCGAGCTCCCGCTCGCGCTGCGCGTGTTCGTGAAGCGAGGTGCCCGATTCGACGATGCCGGGGCGCTGCTGTACCCGTTCGTCCTGCTCGGGGCGGTCGTGGCGGCCTCGCCCATCCTTTCGGTCGCCCTCGGGTACGGTTTGTTCGCAGCGGGCATTACGCTGGTGCCTGCCGCTGTCCTTGTTCAGCGCGCGCGGCGGTTGCTGAAGGCAGGGTTCGACTACGGTGACCTCGAGGTTGCGTTCAAAGCCGAGCTGGATCGCGATCGCGAGGAACGCGCAGGCGGTAGTCACCTCGGGCCGTCGTGGCTCGAGAGAATCTTCAAGTCGATCGGGCTCGGCGGCTTCATCTCGGCCGGCCTGCACCTGACGGTTGTCCCGCTGCTTGCGGGCGTGATCGTGCCTGAGGGGGTGCTGATCGGCTTCAGTGTCGGCATGTGGGGAATGACGGGGGCCTTGATCCTGTTGCAGCGGCGGCGCGACGTCGACACCGAGTTTTGGGGAAGGGTGTGGGCGGGTCGCATTGGTCGCTGGCTCTTCAAACTGGCCCGCGCCGTAACGCCGTCGCGCGCGCTACCGGCGTCGCTGACACATCGACCCACCGAACTGGCGCTGGGCATGGCTGCGGAGCAGCTGTATGAGTCGCTGCCCAAGGAGACGCGCAACCAGCTCCGCGATCTCCCTGACGTGGTACATCGACTCGAGCAGGATGCGCAGAAGATGCGGGCGCGGCTCGAGGAGCTGCAAGAGGCGTTGGCGGATGCGGACCAGCGCGTGAGTCCCGATCCGGCGATCGCGGCGCGGCACGACCGGATCGTCGCCGATCTCACCGCCGAGCGTGATCTCGTGCAACAACGGCTCAAGGACGCCGTCGCAGCGCTCGAGACGATTCGGTTGAATCTGTTGCGGCTGCATGCAGGAACGGGGACGGTACAGAGTCTGACGACCGACTTGGGGCTCGCGCGCGAGATCGCGGGCGACATCGACGCGCAGGTGGAAGGCTACCGGGAAGTAAATAGGGAGCTGCAGCGGTGAGTCTGTTCCTCGATTTTCAAGCGGCGCTGGCCGGACGGTACTCGTTGGAGCGGGAGCTCGGACGCGGCGGGATGGGGATCGTGTACCTCGCTCGCGACCTGCGGCTGGATCGGGTCGTGGCGATCAAGCTGCTGCCGCCCGACCGGAGCGCGGCGCCGTTGCGCGAACGATTCCTGCGCGAAGCGCGCACGGCGGCGCGGCTCTCGCACCCGAACGTCATTCCGATCCACTCGGTCGAGGAAATCGGCGATTTCGTCTTCTTCGTGATGGCGTTCGTGGACGGGGAGACGCTCGGCGCACGTCTGCGTCGCGACGGTTTTCTGAAGGCCCACGACGCGGCGCGGATCCTGCGCGAGGTCGCCTGGGCCCTCGCGTATGCGCACGGCCAGGGCGTGGTGCACCGCGATGTGAAACCCGATAACATTCTGCTCGAAAGTGGGAGCGGCCGCGCGCTCGTCGCTGATTTCGGCATCGCGCGCTTCGTGCAAGCGCCGGGGATGTCGGGGGAGGGGGAGCTGATCGGGACCCCCGAGTACATGAGCCCCGAGCAGGCGAGCGGCTCCAGCATCGATGGCCGCAGCGACCTCTACGCGCTCGGCGTGGTTGGGTACTACGCGCTGTCAGGGCGCTTGCCATTCACGGCGTCGAACGTCGCCGCGCTGCTTGCGCAGCATGTCACGAAGCCGAGTCCTCCTCTCGAGGCGCCGGGCGCCCCACGCTTGCTCGTGGCAGCGGTCGAGCGTTGTCTGGCGAAAGATCCGGGTGAGCGCCCGCAGAGTGGCGAGGAGCTGGCGACGGCGCTTGGGATGGCCGTCGACGCACGCCGCGACTTGCCGGTGCCCGTACGCGCGTTCCTCAGTGAAGGCCGAGGGCCGGTTGCGATGCGATACCTGGGGCCGTTCTTGGGCGCGGCCGTCGTCATCCCGGTCGGCCTGATGATGGTGCTCGATGTGGTGTTCGCCGGGAACCCACCCGAAGCGTTCCTCTGGGGCGTCGCGGCGGTCGCGACGCTTCTGGTCGCGATCGGGGTCTCGTCACCGATCATCCTCGGCGTCTTGAGCCTGCGCCGGTTGCGAGAGGCGGGCTATCGACACGACGATCTGCTGCGCGGGCTGGCGCACGAAGTCGAGCGGCGACGGGAAGAGCAGGAGTTTGCCGGCGGGCAGAATCCCAGCCGCTGGGAGCGCCTCATGCGCTGGAAGATGTATGCGTCGCTCGGCGTCGCCGCGGTCGCGGGCGCAGCGGCTTTCTTCGTTCCCTACCCGGGTGTGCTGGTGGCGTTTGGGACTTTCATCCTGGCGGGCGCCGCCTCCCTCGCCACGGGGATCGCGGCGGTCGCGGCGAGCCGCAACCGTCTCGAGGGTCCTGACGAGCGCCGCCACAAGTTCTGGGACGGGCTCTTCGGCCGCTGGCTCTTCAAGCTTGCCGGGATTGGTCTCAAGCGTTCGCCTGGGGCGCTCCCTGGCGCCGACCGCCCGACCGAAGTCGCGCTCGGCCTCGCCGCGCTCGATTTGTTCGAGGCGCTCCCCAAGGAAACGCGGCAACAGCTCGGTGATCTCCCCTCGGTGGTGCGCGGGCTCGAGGAACGGGTGCGGCGGCTACGGGGCAACGGGCAAGAGGCGCGGCTCGGAGATGCGCTCGGCGCCCTCGAGGTGATTCGGTTCGATCTGTTGCGGTTACAGGGTGGTGTGGGGACGGTGGAAGGATTGACCGCCGATTTGGGCGCTGCCCGCGAGCTGGGCGAAAGGGTGGATGCGCTGCTCGAGGGGCGCCGAGACGTCGACGACGCGCTGGGCTAGTCGCGCAGCCGCTGCAGCCGCTCGACCGCTTGGTGCAGCATGTCGTCCGTCTTACAGAACGCAAACCGCACGTACTTCCGGCCCAGCTCCGGACGCGAGTAGAAGCTCGAGCCCGGCACCGGCGCGACGCCGTGCTCGGCGGCGAGCCATTCGGCGAACTTGTCGTCCGGCAGATTCGACAGCCCCGAGAAATCGGCCATGACGTAGTACGCGCCCTGGGGCGGCCGGCACTTGAAACCCGCCTGCAGCAGCCCAGCGCAGAGGATGTCCCGCCGCCGGCGGTAATCCCGCGCCAGCCCTTCGTAGTAATCGTCGCCGAGTGTTTCCATGCCGACCGCGACGGCCTCCTGCAAGGGAGCGGCGGCGCCCACGGTGAGGAAGTCGTGCACCTTGCGGATCGCGCCGGTCACATCCGGAGGCGAGATGATCGTCCCTACTCGCCAGCCCGTCACACTGAATGTCTTCGATGCACCGCTGGTCGTAATCGTCAGATCGGCCATTCCCGGCAGCGTCGCGATGGGGATGTGCTCCCCCTCGTAGTAGATGTGCTCGTAGATCTCATCGGTGACGGCGAACGCGTCATGGCGCTGGCACAGCTCCGCTATGGCGGTGAGCTCCGCGCGCGACAGCACGCGGCCGGTCGGATTGTTCGGCGTGCAGACGATGATGGCGCGCGTCTTCGCCGTGAACGCCTTGGCGAGTCGGTCCAGGTCGATCGGCCCGTCGGCGGGCATGGGAACGAAGACCGGTTTGGCATCGCACAGGATGGCGTCGGGTCCGTAGTTCTCGTAGAACGGCTCGAACACGACGACTTCATCGCCGGGATTCACGATCCCAAGTAGCGCTGACACCATCGCTTCGGTCGCTCCGCAGGTCACTGTGACCTGCGTCATTGGATCGACGGCCATCCCGTACCAATCTTGGTACTTCGCGGCCAACGCGTTCCGGAGGCGGGCAGCACCCCAGGTGATGGCGTATTGGTTCATGTCATCGCGGATCGCGCGGGCCGCGGCGTCTTTTAGGACGTCGGGGCAGGGGAAGTTCGGGAAGCCCTGAGCCAGGTTGATGGCCCCGTGCTCATTCGCGAGCCGGGTCATCCCACGAATCACCGATTCCGTGAAGCCGTGCGTGCGACGTGCGGTGCGGGTGCGCATGACCGCGAAAGATACCGTCTTGACCAGGATTCCGGACGGAGGCCAATTCGCTGGCTGTGAAGTCCCGCCGTAAGCCGTCGTTCGTCCGGCCGGTTGGGCTCCGCGCGCTGCTCGCGCTGGGTCTGCTTCTGACGCTTGCCACCTGCCGGGACGGTACTGGCCCCCGGGTGCGCTACGCCCGCGTGGCGGTGGCCCCGATCTTCCCGTCCGATGCCGCGGTCGCGGCCTTCGGGTTGTCGATCGATCACGTCCGGATCGTGGTCGCGCGCCCCAGCACGCCCCCCGACACGTTGGCCGACACGACCGTCGACTTACCGCCCGATGCGGAGGTGCTCGACCTCAACCTCCGCGTGCCGATCGTTACTTCGCCAGAAACGGTGCGTGTTTCGATCATCGCCTTGTCGGGCACGATCGCGTTGTTCGAGGGCACGGCGCCCGTCGCAGTCTCAGCGGGCGTTGACTCTGAGCCGACCGAAATCCCCGTCGTCACGTACGTGGGCCCCGGCGCCGGCGTGGACAGCATCGCGATTTCGCCGCGCACCCCGTTCATCTATTTCGGTGATTCGCTGCGGTTCCAGGTGCAGGCGTTCCAGGGCCGGACGCCGGTGACGCAGTTCTACGTGTCCTGGAGCACGAGCGACACCGCCCTCGCGCACGTCAACGGCGCCGGCCTGCTGCGCGCGCCGCTCAACCGCTCCAGTGTGCGCGTCGTGGCACGTACACCGGCGGGCGTGCGTGACTCCGTGCTCGCATCGTTTCAGCCCGTCGCGACTCAGCTCGTTCGGATCGCCGGCAACGGCCAGTCCGACACCGTGGGGCGCCCGCTGGTGCTGCCCCTCGAGGTCGAGGCCCGCGCGGCGGACGGCTTGGGCGTGCGCGGTGTGGCGGTGCGCTTCCGCGCACTGCTCGGCGGCGGCGCGGTAGCGGATACGCTCGTCCTCACCGACAGCCTGGGGCGGGCACGCACGGTCGCGACCCTCGGCTCGCTCCTCGGCGCGCAATCATTTCAGGCAACGGCGACCGGTCTCAGCGGGAGTCCGGTAACATTTGACATGACGGCGCTTGCGAGTGCCCCGACGCAACTGCTCGCGGCGGTTGGTGACGCGCAGCTCGCGGTCGTGAACACCGTCGTCGCCGTGGCGCCGAGAGTGCTTCTCAAGGACGCCGCCGGTAATCCGGTGGCCGGTGTGCCGGTGACGTTCACGGTCACGGGTGGCGGCGGCAGCCTAAGCGGCGGCAACCAGACAACCGACGCGAGCGGTATCGCGACGGTCACCTCATGGACGCTCGGCACACTGGCGGGAACGAACACGCTGCTCGCAAGCGCGGCGGGACTCTCGCGCACATTTACCGCGACAGGTATCGCCGGCGCACCGGTCCAGCTGGTCGCCACCGCGGGGGATCTGCAGTCGGGCGTGGTGGGTGGCCTCCTCCCGATCAAGCCGGCCGTGCGTCTCCAGGATCAATACGGGAACCCGATCGGCGGCGCTGCGGTGACATTCGCGGTGAACCCGGGGACCGGCAGTATCACGGGCCCGACTCAATTGACGAATGCCGGGGGCGTTGCCGCGGTCGGCAGCTGGACGCTGGATACGCTCGCCGGTACAAATGTTCTGCATGCGACAAGCGGCGCGCTGTCGAGAACGTTCAACGCAACCGGGCTTCCGGACGTGCCGAGTCTCCTCGTCAAGACGCTGGGCGACAGCCAGATCGGCGTGGTCAACGCGCCGCTTCCCACCGCGCCCACCGTCCGCCTCACCGATCGCTATAAGAACCCGATCGCTGGGGACACGATCAACTTCTTTATTCTCACCGACGGTGGTTTCGTTGCCACGCCGATCTCGGTCACGAACGCGAATGGGGTCGCGAGCGCCGGCGCGTGGACTCTGGCAAACTTCCTGGCGCAGAACGTCCTGCGGGCGGAGGTGCAGGGCGCCCCCACCGTCGTGCCGGTTCAATTCACCGCGGTGGGAACCCATGACGTGGCGGCTCAGCTGCTGCGCGTGAGCAGCGATACGCAGACGGCGCTCGTTGGCAGCCCTGTCGGCGTTCCGCCCGCGGTTGAGGTCGTCGACCAGTACTTCAACCCGGTGCCGGGCGTCTCGGTGACGTTCACGCTCACCGGCACGTTGCTCGGCAGCCTGCTGCCCGGTACCGCGGTGACCGATTCGAGCGGAATCGCGAGAGCCGGGACCTGGACGCTCGCGGCGCTGCCCGGGCTGAACACGCTCGACGCTGCTGTGCCAGGACTCACGGGTAGCCCAGTGCCGTTCAGCGCCAATGGGATCACGACGACTGCCAGCACCATCGCGCTCGATGCCGGAGACCTCCAATCGGCAATCGTCGGAAGCACGCTCGCGCCGTACTCGGTCGTCGTGAAGGACCTAGTGGGCCTCCCCGTGTCCGGCGTGCCGGTGCGTTGGGCGGTGGGAGCAGGCGGCGGGCTCATCACACCAGCCACGTCTGCAACGGACTTGAATGGGATCGCCAGGGCTACGCGGACCCTGGGCACGTCTCCTGGCACGCAGACCGCCAGTGCGTCGGTGAGCGGCTTGTCGGGTTCGCCGGTCACGTTCAGCGCGACGGCGTTGGTGGACTTCCCGGCGCAGATCCTCAAGCAATCGGTCGACCCACAGACCGGCACCGTGGCGACCGGCGTTGCGGCGCCGGTCGTCAAGGTCGCCGATCAGTTCGGCAACGGTGTTGCCGGTGTGATCGTTGACTTCGTGGTGACGGGCGGCGGGGTGCTCGGTGCCGTGAAGGACACGACCGACGCCCTTGGGCTCGCGACGACGGGCAGTTGGACGCTCGGTTCCATCGTTGGGACCAACAGCGTCACGGCGACCGCGGGCGCGTTGCCGGCCCAGACCTTCAGCGCCACCGGGGTCGCTGGTGCACCGGCACGCCTCGCGTTCGCATTCGAGCCTACCCGTGGGCTGGCCGGCGACACGATGGCGCGCGTGACAGTGGCGATCGAGGACCAATTCGGGAACCACGTCCCCTCGGCGCGGGACGCCGTGACTCTGGGGCTCGGCGCGAGACCCCCGTTCGCCAACCTGTCCGGCACGCTAAACGTGAGCGCAGTCGACGGCGTGGCCACGTTCCCTGATTTGGCGATCGACTCAGCGGGCGTTGGCTATACGCTGGTCGCGACGTCAGGCAACCTTGCGAGCGCGGAGAGCAAGCCGTTCGACGTGGGCGGGGTAATCGCGGCTGTGAAGGACGACCGCCTCCAACCCGTCTCAGCTGCGTTCAGCACCGCGACTGGCCTCGTGTACATCCCTGGCATCAACAACACGATCAGTGTGTTCGATCCCAGCAAGGGACAGATCACGCCGTTCCCGATCCTTCAGAACCAGCCGTTTGGCGTGGCGGTCAATGCTCCCGCCAATCGCGTATACGTCACGACGTTCGCGACGCTGGTCGGCGCTGTCGTCGTGCTCGACGATCGCGATCCCTCCGCGATCCCGGTCCTGGTTCCTCTGGCGGGCGAGGCGAAGGGGATCGCCGTGGACGAAGCGACGAATCGCATCTTCGTTGCGGTCGGGGGAGACGCTCAGAGGCTCACGCCGCCCACACTGGCCGTGATTGATGGCAAGGACAATGGAATCATCGCCAGCATTCCGTTCCCGGAGGGCATGCCCGCGGGGATGGGCGTCGCGTTCAACCCGAACGACCGGCTTGTCTACATCGCGATCCCGACGTTGGGCGTGGCGGTGTTCGATCCCGAGGCCGTGAAGTTCGTGGGGATGATCTCCATCAGCGGCGAAAAGGGGGCGGCGGGGACGTACGGAGTTGCGGTGGACGTGCGGAGCAACCTGCTCTATGCGACGAACCGCGCCGAGAATACGGTGTCCGTTATCGAGATGTCCACGGCGAAGGAGTTGCGGCGGCTGCCGGTCGGCTTGGCGCCCGAGGGTCTGGGGGTCGATTCCGATCGCGGCATGGTCTATGTCGGCAACAGCGGTGACGCAACGGTGTCCTTCATTGATGTTGGCAAGTTGGCAGTAGCCGCGACACTGGTAGTGGGGCCGGCGCCGAAAGCGGCTGCGGTGAATCCGCTGACGGGGCAGGTCTACGTGCCGACGTTCACGGACGATCAAGTGCGCGTGGTGCAGCCGTAGAAACAAGACCGGCCGCCGAGTTGTCCCCCGGCGGCCGGTCCGATGGCCTCTCTGACGGTTTACAACTTCAATCTCACATTGATATCCACCAACACCGCATCCGGCGTGTCGACAAACACGATCCGATTCTCCACGCGCCGAATGATCATCTTCATCTTCGGCCCCTTCCCCTTCCCACGCCCCATGTTGCCACGGCGGTAATAGACGATCTGATCGTCACCATGCGTGTCGATACTGACCACTTCATAGCCCTGATGCACCAACACCTCGCGCGTGACCGACACGGCGCGATCGGGCGCGACAGTGAACTCCTTCTTGTGACCATGTCCCTGCGCAGCGAGCGGTGCCGCGGCCAGCATGAGAAGACCAGCGAGACAAAGCAGCGACGGTTTCATTCCTGAGCCTCCTATGGAGGGACCAAATCCTACCCCATAGAAGAGTCGGGTTGGGTGATTCAGGTCACTTCAGCAGCAATTTCGCGATCGTGTTGAGCTGCATGTTGCTGGTGCCTTCGTAGATCGTCCCAATCTTTGCGTCGCGGTAGAACTTCTCGACCGGATACTCCTTCGTGTAGCCGTACCCCCCGAACAGTTCGACGGCGAGCGACGTCACGCGCTCGGCGACCTGCGACGAGAGCAGCTTCGCCATCGCGGCTTCCTTCGTGTAGGGTTCGCCCGCGTCCTCGAGCCGGGCCGCGTTGTAGACCATGAGCCGGGCCGCCTCCAGCTCCGTGGCCGCCTGCGCGAGCTGGAATTGCACGCCCTGGAAATCGGCGATCGGCTTGCCGAACTGCTGCCGCTCCTTGACGTACTTGAGCGACGCATCGAGCGCGCCACGCGCCACACCGATCATCTGCGCGCCGATGCCGATTCGACCCGTGTTCAAGGTCTCGATCGCGACCTTGTAGCCGTTGCCGACCTCCCCGATCAGGTTCACCGCAGGGACCTCGCAGTGATCGAGAATCAACTCCGCCGTAGATGACGCACGGATGCCGAGCTTGTCTTCTTTCTTGCCGACGCTGAAGCCTTGGAAGCTGCGCTCGACCGCGAACGCCGTGATCCCCTTGTAGCCCCGCGCGAAGTCACTGTTGGCGAAGACGAGGTAGAACCCCGCCTCGGCGCCGTTGGTGATCCACAGCTTGCGGCCCTCGAGAATCCACCTGTCGCCCCGTTTCGTCGCCTTGGTCGCGAGCCCGAAGGCGTCCGACCCCGAGCCCGGCTCGGACAGGGCGTAGGCGCCCACGAGGTCGGTGGCGAGGCGGGGGAGGTAGCGGCGCTTGAGGTCGTCGCTCGCCCACTTGAGCAGCAACGCGTTGACGAGCGTGTTCTGGACGTCCACGAAGATCGCCACCGAGGCATCGACGGCGGACAGTTCCTCCACCGCCAGCACCGTCATGAACAAGCTGCCGCCGGCGCCGCCGTGCTCTTCGGGGATCTCGATCCCCATGAGACCCAGCTCGAAGAACTTGGGGATCAGCGCGGGATCGAGCTGCGCGGCCTGCTCCATCGCGTGTACGCGCGGGCGCACTTCGCTCTCGGCGAAGTCGCGCACCGCGCCCTGAAACATTCGTTCTTCTTCGGAGAGCTGGGTGAGGGGCGCGGCCCCGCCCGCCCCCGCGGCCCGGGTGCTGGTCATGTCGGGATCAGCTTGATCGCGATCGTACAGCTCGCCTGGCCCTTGAGCATGCAGGTCAGGTCGCTGGTCTCGATTCGTTCTCCATAATGCGTCGCGACGCCGCGGGCGATGCCCTTGGCCAGCGCGCACATCCTGCGCTCCGAGTCGTAGATAACCACGACCTCGGTTGGGCTCACTCGCCGGACCTGCAGCCGGGGCGGCACCGCCAGCGGATCGCGCAGCCGGACGGCGCGATGGATGTTGTTCTCGGTGTGCTCGATCATGTCGAGCGTCTTCCACTCGGGCTTGATGAAGGGTCTGTAGACACTCATGAGCGTGGGCGCGATGAACTCGCCGAATTGGTCGAGCACCGTCTGAACGTCGGTCCCACGATGCCGCGCTGTGGCACCGACGAGTGCCGCCACTTCCACGTCCGGGTACGTCTCACCTGTCACGTACGTGCGGCCGGCCAGCCCTGCCTCGTGGAGGAGCTGTGTCCACGTCCCATTGCTATTGCCAGCTTCGGAGAATCGTTTCAACTCCGTGAGGATGAGCCCGTGCATCAGGGCTTTTTATCGGACGGGCCGGGCGCCAGCATCTCCCGAATTCCGCCCAGCGATCCGAGCACGCCCGTGGCTTCGTAGGGCATGTAGACGACTTTGTTGTTCTGGCCGGAGACCATTTCCTTGAGCGTCTCGATATAGCGGATCGCGATCAGATACTGCGCGGGGTCGCCGCCCGTGCCTTTGATCGCGGCGGTGATGCGCTCGATCGCCTGCGCTTCGGCTTCCGCCACTTTGAGCCGCGCCGCCGCTTCCGCCTCAGCGTGCAGGATCTTGGCCTGCTTGTCGCCTTCCGCGGTGTTGATCTCCGATTGCCGGATGCCTTCCGCCGAGAGGATGCGTGATTGACGCTCGGCATCGGCGGTGATGATGGTCGCGCGCCGCTCGCGCTCGGCGCGCATCTGCTTTTCCATGGCGTCGCGGATGTCGCGCGGCGGGTTGATGTCCTTGAGCTCCACACGGCTGACCTTAGAGCCCCACTTGTGCGTCGCCTCGTCCAGGATAGCCCGCAGCTTCGCGTTGATCGTGTCGCGCGACGACAGGATATGGTCGAGCTCCATCTCGCCAATCACGTTGCGCAGCGTCGTTTGCGTGAGCTTCTCGATCGCATCGGGGAGATTGGCGATTTCGTACGTCGCGCGCACGGGATCGGTGATCTGCGAATAGATCAGCGCGTCGATTTCGACGACGACGTTATCCTTGGTGATCACGTTCTGGCGCGGGAACACGTACACTGTCTCGCGCAGGTCGATGCGCTCGGTGCGGAAACGGCGCGAATAGCTGTCGCCCGCGGGCGTAATGATCGTCTGATGCCAGTCCACGGAGCGGGGACGGTCGATCACGGGCAGGACGAAGTTGATCCCCGACGCGAGCGTCTTGTGATACTTGCCGAGCCGTTCGATGATCATCGTCTGTGCCTGCTGCACTACGCGGATGCTCTTCGAGATCAAGACGATGACGCCGAAGGCCACCGCGGCCACGAGAATTGTGCCGGGACCCATCGCTTAGAGCTCCTTCTCGACCATGAGAGTCGTGCCATCCACCTGAATGATCGTGACTTGGGTGCCGGGCTCGAGCACCGTCGCATCACTCGATGCGCCGCGCCAGTCTTCGCCTTCCACTTTGACCCGTCCGGGCAGCCCCGGCCCGATGCGCTCCGTTACGATGCCGGTCTTTCCGAGCAGGGCGTCGACGCCGGTGCGGAGTTCGGACCCGGGACCCAGCTGGAAGTAGTGCATCAGCCGGGGGCGCAACCCTGCCATGCTGACGATGCTGGCCGCTGCGAACGCGATGCCCTCGGAGACGAAGCCGAGGCCGGGGATCAGCCCTACGACACCGGCGACCGCGGCTCCCACCGCCAGGCAGGCCAGCCAGAAGCCCGCAGTAAACATCTCTCCAACGAAGAGTCCAATGGCCAGCAGAAACCAAAGCAGCCAATCTTCCATAGGGTTAAAAGCTGCAACCCTTGGACTCGTTTCGCTATCCAACTTGAGCCAACTCCTTATGGAGCCGCTATGATCGCTCGCGCGCTGTTGCTCGTTTCAGGCGTTGCATTGTTGACCATTCCTGCCGCAGCACAGACCTCACGACACGTTCTCAAGGGCGACTCGGTCGCCATTTACAACCTCGTCGGCGAGCTGCGCGTCGAAGCAGGGACCGGCAGCGACGTCGTCGTAGAGATCCAGCGCGGCGGTGCGGACGCCGCCAAGCTCGAAGTGCAGTCGGGTCCGCTGCGCGGCCGTGAGACGCTGCGCATCATCTACCCCGACGATGTCATCGTGATGCCCGATTGGGGACGCGGCTGGAACACGACGCTGCGCGTGCGGGATGACGGCACGTTCGGCGAAGAACATGGCCGGCACGAGCGCGGCGGATGGTATCGCGAGGGACGCCAGGTTCGCATCACCGGGCGGAGCCGCGACGGACTCGAGGCCTACGCCAATCTCCGAGTCACTGTCCCGGCGGGGAAAGCCGTCAACCTCAATCTCGGCGTCGGGAAAGCGTTCGTCAGCAACGTGAATGGCGACATTCGCGTCTACGTCGCAGCGGCGGATGTCGCCGCCGATCGCACCAAGGGCTTACTGCGCATCGAGACCGGCTCGGGAAACGTGGATCTGCGCACCGCGGCGGGCGACGTGACGCTCTCCACCGGTTCGGGCGACATAACGGCCTCGGGTGTGGACGGCTCGAAGCTCACGCTCGAGACGGGATCGGGCAGCGTCACCTTGACCGACGGCAAAGCGGCGACCGTGCACGTCGAAACCGGGTCCGGGAACATCGACGCGACGTCGACGTCGGGCGATGAGCTCTCGTTCGAGACCGGCAGCGGCGATGTGGATGTTGCGCTCGTGACGACGTTCCGCTCCTTGAGCATCGAGACCGGCTCGGGCGACGTGACGCTCAAGGTGCCGCCGACGCTCGGCGCCGAAGTGGATATCGACACGGGAAGTGGCGACATCGATCTGGGCGGGCTCACGCTCCAGGTGCGGCGCATCGAGCACGATCATGTCACCGGAACGTTGGGAGACGGAAAAGGCCGGCTGTCGGTCGAAACGGGATCGGGGAACGTGCACCTGCAGAAGCTCTAGACTTCTCCGTCTTCCAGCCGCTGTAGCTCGCGGCGCTCTTTCTTGGTCGGCCGGCCCTTGCCTTGATAGGCGGGGGCCGGCGCGATTTTGTGGGCTTCGGCGAGCCGTTGCCGGGCGTCGCGACCTTCCGGAGACTCATCATACAGCAGTTGCGCGTCGCGCGCCGAACCGCGCCGCTCCGTTACGGCACTCACCGTGAGGATCCAGTCGTACGGCCCGACGCGCACGCGGAGATTGTCACCCACCTGCACCAGCTTCGCCGGTTTCGCCCGGCTTCCATTGACCTGGACCTTTCCACCAGCGACCGCGGCGGCTGCGAGCGCGCGCGTCTTGAAAAATCGCGCGGCCCAGAGCCAGCGATCGAGTCGCACCCTGTCGGCGGTCATGCCCAAAGGTATTATCAACCGCCATGAAGTGGGCCCTGATCGTCATTGGTGCGCTCGTGGGTCTGGTTGCGTTGATGGCGCTCATCGGAGCGTTCGTCTCCCGCGATCACCGCGCCACGAGCACGATTGCGCTGCGCCAGCCTGTCGACAGCGTTTGGAAGGTGGTGCGCGACATCGGGGGCGCGCCCGCCTGGTTCAGCGCGATGGAGAAATCGGAGCGGCTCCCGGATCGGGACGGCCACGAGGTCTGGCGTCAGAAGCTGAGCGGGTTCGACGTCCCGATCATCGTGCTGGAGTCGTCACCGCCGCGCAGGCTCGTGACGCAGATCGACCCCACGGCGGGCGGCGCGTTCGGCGGAACGTGGACCTACGAGCTGGCGCCCGATTCGAGCGGCACGCGCATCAGCGTGACCGAGACCGGCTGGATCAGCAATCCCATCTTCCGGTTCATGTCCCGCTTCCTGTTCGGCTACTACGGATCCCTGGACAAGTATCTGAAAGCGCTCGGCGCGCGCTTCGGCGAAACGGTCCTACCCACGCACCGCTAGCGCCCCCTCGACAGGTAGTCGACGGCCAGATGCGCCAGCGCGCGTACGCCTACGGGCAGCGCGGCCTCGTCGACGTAAAACCTCGGCGAATGATTCGGGGCGACCTTCGCTGGGTCTGTCCCCGGGGGCGTGATCCCCAAAAAGAAGAACACGCCGGGAATCCGCTGCTGATAGCGGGAGAAGTCTTCCGCGGTCGTGGTCGGTGTCGCGAGTGCGACGTGGCTCGCTCCCGCAACCTCGCGCAGCGTCGGTAGAATCGTCTGGGTCAAGGCAGAATCGTTGAAGGTCACGGCACTCGTCGTGTCGATCGTGACCTGCGCCGTCGCGCCGGCGCTTTGCGCGATCGATTCCGCGGTCCGGCGTACGCGCTGGTGAATGTCACTGCGCATCGCATTGTCGAACGTGCGAATGGTGCCGAGCATCACGACGCTGTCCGGAATGATGTTGAACCGCACCCCGCCGTTGATCGTGCCGACGGTAACGACGGCCGGTGCCGCCGTCAGATCGATCTGGCGGCTCGTTATCGTCTGCAGGCCCAGGACGATCTGTGCCGCGACGACGACCGGGTCGATGCCCGCCCAGGGCAGGGCGCCGTGGGTCTGGCGACCCCTGACGACGATCCGGAACGCATCGGCCGCCGCCATGATGCCGCCGGGGCGGTAGCGAATCTCGCCGGCGGGATACGGGAACACGTGCAGGCCGAAGATCGCGCTCGGCTTGGGATCGTCGAGCGCGCCTTCCTCGATCATCAACGCCGCGCCGCCGCGCTCACCCGCGGGCGCGCCCTCTTCGGCGGGTTGGAAGATGAACTTGACGGTTCCCGGCAGCTCATTGCGCATTCCCGCCAGCACTTCGGCGACGCCCATCAGCATCGCGACGTGCGTATCATGACCACAGGCGTGCATGACGCCGACTTCCTGGCCGTTGTACGTGGTCCGCACCTTGGAGGCGAACGGCACATCCACTTCTTCCGTGACCGGCAACGCGTCCATGTCGGCGCGCAGCGCGACCACGGGGCCCGGGCGGCCGCCGCGCAGCACGCCGATGACTCCTGTATGGGCCACGCCGGTGTGCACCTCGATCCCGAGCGAGCGCAGATGTTGCGCGACGAGCTCGGCGGTGCGCGTCTCGCGGTTGGAGAGCTCGGGATGCTGATGGATGTCGCGACGCCAGGCGAGGACTTTGCCGGCGATCTGCGCGGCGCGGCGGTCGATTTCCGCGTCGAGCCTGCTGGACTGGGCGTCGAGGCGGGTAGGTAGTCCAAGGGCAACGAGGAGCAGGAGGATTGGGCGCATGGCCAGAAAGGTAGCCCGCCATACGTGAATCCGGGCAACCCTTCTACCGTAGAGAGTGTCGAACCCGTATAACCCTGCTACCTCCGGAGTCCGTCATGACGCGCTACCTCGCCGCTCTCGCTGTCGCCGTCCTCATCTTCCCCGCCACGCTCCGCGCGCAAGAGAGTGATGATGAATGGCTGGATAACTGTCGTGAGGGGTGGGGCGACTGGGGCTCGCGGGCGCGCCACTGCGAGATTCGCGAGACGGGGATGAAGCCCACCGGGCGTCCGCTCAGCGTCGAGCCCGGCATAAACGGTGGCGTCGAGATTATCGGCTGGAACAAGGACAGCATCGCGGTGACCGCGCGGATTCAGGTGAACGCCCGTACCATGGCCGACGCCGACGCGATTGCCAAAGACATCAAGATCGAGGCGTCCGGCGGCACAGTCCGCGCAACCGGGGGCACCGGTCCGTTCGGGCGCCGGCAAAACTGGTCGGTCACTTTCGTCGTGATGGTGCCGCACCGCACTGATCTGACGCTCTCGACTCAGAACGGTCCGCTGTCGGTGCAGGACGTCACCGGTCGCATGGATCTCCAAACGCAGAACGGGCCGCTTTCCCTCTCCGGCGTCGGCGGCGACGTGCATGCCAGCGCGCAGAACGGGCCGCTCATGATCGAGCTGCTCGGCAGCCGCTGGGACGGGACCGGGCTCGACGCCGAGACGCAGAATGGGCCCGCGGATCTGCGGATTCCCGACGATTACAATGCGAAGATCGAATTCGGCACCGTGAACGGGCCGATGGATGTCGGTTTCCCGATGACCGTGACACTCAGCGGCCGGATCCGCGACCGGATCTCGACGACACTCGGCAGCGGTGGACCGCCGATTCGCGTCGTCACGACGAATGGGCCGATGACGGTGAGGAAAAGCAGGTAGTGGAGGTGGGTGGAGGTTGGTGAAGGTTGGTGGAGGTATTTCAGAACCTCCACTACCCTCCACCAACCTCCACATCATTTCCCCGTATCCTCATCCCACAACTCGGGATGATCTTGAATAAAGTCCGTCATCATCGCAATGCACCGCGGATCCTGATGCACCTCGAGTGAGATGCCGCGGCTCGCGAGCAGCGCTTCCTCGCCTACGAATGATTTGTTCTCGCCGATGATGACTCGCCGGATTCCATAGAGCAAAATCGCGCCGCTGCACATCGCGCAGGGCGACAGCGTCGTATAGAGCGTCGCCTCGCGATATACCGAAGCCGGCTGCCGGCCGGCGTTTTCCAACGCATCCATCTCGCCGTGCAGCACCGCGCTCCCCTGCTGCACGCGGCGGTTGTGGCCCCGGCCGATGATGGTACCGCGCGATACGATCACGGAGCCGATCGGAATTCCGCCCTCGCGCAAACCCTGCTCGGCCTCCGCGATCGCGGCGGCCAGGAACGGATCGTCGCTCATTCTCCTGCGCTCGCGATCATCGCGTCGTACTCGAACATATTGGGGCCGAGCGGTGCTTCGCGCGCCAGCGTGACCATCGCGCGCGCCACGGTCTCCGCCTTGATCGGACGATAGCGTCGCAGCCGGCCGATGAGCGTCGCGGCCAAGACGGGTGCCGCCACCATCGCGATCCGCTCCCCGAGGCGGAATTCGCGACGTTCCCCAAGGAGCAGCGAGGGCCGAAAGATTTGCGTGCTGCGATAGTGCAGCCGGCCGACGGCCAGCTCGGTTTCGCCTTTGACGCGGCTGTAGAACACGCGCGACTTGGGATCGGCGCCGATGGCGCTCACGAGCAGGAATTGCGTCGCGCCGGTACGCAGGCAGGCGCGTGCCAGACCCACCACGAAGGCGTGATCCACGCGGCGAAATGCCGGCTGCGACCCCGCCTGCTTGATCGTCGTGCCAAGGCAGCAGAACACGTCGTCGACGTGCGGGAGGTCGCTCACCGTCTCGAGCTCGCCGAGATCCAAGACGCGTTGCTCGAGCTTGTCGTGCTGCTGCGGTGTGATGCGGCGGCCGACAGTGACCACTCGCGACCATTCATCGTCCGCGAGCAGGAACTGGAGCACGAAGTTGCCGATCAGGCCGGTGGCGCCGGCGACGAGCGCGGTGCGGCTCAACTGAGCTAAAGTAGTTATTATCCCGCCGGTGGGAATCTCCGACGCGTTGCAAAATCAACCGCTCCTCGCCGTGGGATTGCTGTTCGCCGCCGGCATCGTGACGAGTCTCAATCCCTGCATCTACCCGATGATCCCCATCACCGCGGGGACGCTCGCAGGCGTCAACGCCGCCGGCCGCACGCGCCGCCGCACCCTCGGCCTGACGCTCACCTACGTGAGCGGGCTCGCGCTGTTCTACGCGCTGCTCGGCATGATCGCGGGGATGACGGGTTCATTGTTCGGCGCGATCGGGGCGAGCTTCTGGGCCCGACTCATCATCGGCAACCTGCTGCTCGTCTTTGCTCTCGCGATGCTCGAGGTGATTCCCGTCAACCTCCCCGCACGCCTCTCTACGTGGGCCGCCAGCCTCGGCGGCGGCTCCTATCCGGCCGTATTCCTTCTGGGTGCGACGTCGGGGCTCGTCGCGGCGCCGTGCGGTGCGCCGGCCTTCGCCGCGGTCCTCACCTGGGTCGCGACGACGCGCAGCGCCGTGCTCGGGTTCCTGTACCTGTTCGTGTTTTCGCTCGGGATGTCAGCGCTGCTCGTGGTGGTCGGATTCTTCTCGGGTGCGCTTGCGGCGCTGCCCCGGGCCGGCGCCTGGATGTCATGGATCAAACGGGCGGCCGGCGTGGTTCTACTGCTGATGGCGGAATACTATTTCGTGAAGGCTGGCCAGGTCTGGTAATCGAAAGGCGTGTGACGGCGTGAAACTGCGTGCAACGGCGGTGACGCTCGCGCTACTGCTCATGCCGGCATGGCTTCGGGGGCAGGATGTCATCGGCATTCCCGTCGGTGAGACTCCACCGCCGGTCACGCTCGAGAATCTGAACGGCGATTCCGTAGCGCTGTCGCAGTGGATCGGCAAGAAGCCGGTCATCATCGAATTCTGGGCGACATGGTGCCCGATCTGCGCCGAGCTGCTGCCGCGGATGGAAGCGGCGCAGAAGAAGTTCGGGGATCGCGCGGAGTTTGTCGTCGTCGCGGTCGCGGTGAATCAAAGCAAGAACAGCGTGCGGCGGCATCTCGAGAAGCATCCGATGCCGTTCACGTTCTTGTGGGATGGTAATGGCGCGGCGGTAAGAGCGTTCGACGCTCCCTCCACTTCATACATCGCGGTTCTGGATACTCAGGGGAAAGTCGTCTACACGGGCGTTGGTGCAGACCAAAACGTCGAGGCGGCGATTGAGGCAGCCCTTCGCCGCCCCATCGCCGCCCCTTCGCCGCCTCTTCGCCGCCCTTAACGCGCCGTCGTATCCGCCGGAACTAGCTTCGCCATCGCAGCACCAAGCTCCGTGTACGCGGTAGGATCGATCTCCCGGAACGGCGTCGCCCGGTAGGCGATCTTTCCGTCCGGTCCCACCACGAACAGGTTCCGGTTCGTCATTCCCGGATACTTCGCGATGGCGCCGTACATTTTGCCCACGGCGAGCCCGGTATCTTGCGCGAACAGGAACGGATACTCGGCGTCGCGCGCCCACGACGCGAGTGCCGTGTCGGGGTCGGCGCTGATGGCGATGAGCACGATGTTGCGGCCGTCTTTGAAGAGCTGTGCGTACTGATCACGGTACGCATTCATTTGAATCGTTCAGCCACGCGTTCGTGCTTTGAAGAAGAACGCGAGGACGACCGTCTTCCCCTTGTAGTCACTCAGCCGTACGGGATTCTTGAGGGTTCCAAAGCGCGTCGCGCCGGGCAGCGAGAAGTTCGGCGCCACGGCGCCGACCTCGAGCGCTGGCGGCGCGGGCGGAGCAGGGGGCGGGGGCGGGGGCGGGGCAGGGGCCGCCGTCGGCTGCTGCATGAGCGCGGCGAGAACGAGTGTTGTGAGCACTACGATGTCCTTGATCGAGTCGGTCAATAATCTACCTGTGTAACAGTTTCCACGCCTGCTCCCAGCGGTTCAGCTTGAAGCCTTGGCGAGCGTCTGTCCGACCTGGCCGGCGCCCAGGATTGCAATCCTCATTCTAGGCGACGCCTCCTCCCCCGACGCCATAGCGCGTTCGCAGAATATCGACGTGATGACGTTCGTGGCCCGGAATCATGAACGCGATGGCGCGCACGCTGACCGGTTTGCCGCTCGCCGTGCCGCGCCGGCGCCAGGCGTCCGCGTCGAACGTGCGGAACAGCGCCAGCGTCGCGGCGCGCGCGGTGCGCAGCTCGCCGACGACGTCGGCGAGGGAGCGCGCATCGAATTTGGCGACCGGCACATAGGCGTTCTCGTCGAACCCGGGCAAGGGCGTGGTGTCGCCCCGCGCGATCCGGAGCGCGCGATACGCCATGATGCGCTCGACGTCGGCGAGATGGCCCACGACTTCCTTGATGCTCCACTTGCCGTGGCCGTAACGGTACAGCGCCTCGGCGTCGGAGAGTCCGCGCACCAGCGCCGCCGTCTCCTCGATCTGCGCGGCGCACACCATTACGGGATCGGCCTCGGGGACCCGCTTGATGTAGCCGACGTAGTGCGAGGGGATCTCGTCGGGCTCCGGCCGCCCGACGGTTCGCTGGGCCGAATTCACGGCTTTCCCCCCAGCTCCGTGAGCGCCATCGCTTTGACCGTCTTGCCTTCGCCGGTGAGGATGCGGCGATGGTAGTCCACCTGGCCGAGGTGGTAGGCGAGATGCGTGGCGAAATGCGCGAGAAACGCGCCCGTGGACGAGCTGACGCCGCCCACCTTCTCGGGGTAGGGCTTGGCGAGATCGGCCTCGGCGAGCTTGCTCATGCCCAGCTCCACGGCCGCGATCGCATTGTCGATCTCGCGCAGCAGCTCCGCTCGCGGGACGTCGCGATCGCCGAACTCCGCGTCGCGATTGCGCGCGTATCCGTTTTTGCCGAGCACGTTGCCGACGAAGTACTGCAGATTGCCCGCGAGGTGGAGTGCGAGATTGCCGCCCGGGTTGGCGATCCCGGGAGGAATCTCCCACAGGTTGGCTTCGCTCGGGTACGATTCGATCTCGCGGCGCAGCGCCTTCAGCTCGCGCGTGATGACGTTGGTGATCCACTCTTTCATTCAACCCTCCCGACCCGCATGGCCACCGGCCAGCGAGCCAGCCGCGACTGTTGTGGAGCGCCCCAGGCCTGCCCCAGCTCGCGCACGAGATCATCGACCGGATCGACGCGATGCTGCTTGATGAACGCGCGTGTCGCCGACCAGGTGCGAATGTAGCCGGCGACATCGTCCAGCGTCATCGCTTGCTCGATCACGAAATTGGGCGCTGCAAATTCAGCGAACGGAAACTCGATGGTCTGGTAACGCTCTTCGGTGATCCGCCGTTCCGGCGGCCAGAACGGCCCCACGACCCCGCTGTAGAAACGCCGCACGATGGCGTCGATCCGCGGCGCGATCTCGAACAGGACGTAGGTCCACACCGCGAGCACCCCGCCCGGACGCAGCACGCGCCGCCCTTCCGACCAGAACCGCGGCCGATCGAACCAGTGCAGGGCCTGCGCGGCGGTGACCAGATCAACGGACCGATCGTCGAGGCCGGACGCCTCGGCCGGAGCCACGCGATACTCGACACGCGCATGAGGAATGGCGTGCTCGATCTGGCTCGCACTCGCGTCCGTCGCGATGACGTGAGCAAAGTGGCGCGCCAACCCGATGGCCGCCTGACCTGTCCCGGTCCCGGCATCCCACGCGACCGTGTGCGCCGGCACGACGCCGGCGAGAAAATCGAATAGGGTGTCCGGATAGCGCGGCCGGAACGCCGCGTAGGCGGCGGAGACTCCGGAGAAATGGTCCGCGAAGCTCACGGCCTGGGAACTGCCGATGGTGGAGGTGGTGGAGGTGCTGGAGGCGTCAGTGGAGGTGTGCTCCGTTGCCCATCCCGACACTCCGGCCAACTCCCCGGCTGGCCGCTCTGGGTTGGCGCGAACACGGTCCGCTTCTCGCGCGACACCCGCACCGTGTCTTCTGATGCGAGATAGACGAGCATCGCCGCGAGTGCCGCGTTGTTCTTCACGTCATCGAAACTGATCTTATCGTACGTGTCGCGATTGGTGTGCCACGTGTAGCGGCCGTAGTCCCAATCGCCCGAGCCGAGGCCGAATCCCGGCGCGCCGCACGAAACGAACGAGGCGTGATCGGTCCCGCCGCCGCTGGGCGCGCCCGGGAAATTGAACTTGATGTTGCGCGTGATGTCGGCCGGCACGCGCGCCAGGTAGCGCGCGAGACTGGCTGATGCATCGGGGAATCCGGATGCACTCATGCCCTCGATGCGCCCCGTCCCGTTGTCCTGATTGAATAGCGCCTGCAGACCGCTCACGATTTCCGGGTGGTCTTTGACGAACGCGCGGGAGCCGTTCAGCCCCTGCTCTTCGCCGCTCCAGTGCCCCACGAGAATCGTGCGGCGCGGATTGGGATAGACGAGCTTCAGGATTCGCATTGCCTCCATCATCGTGATGGTGCCGGTGCCGTTGTCGGTCGCGCCCGATCCACCGTCCCACGAATCGAAGTGCGCGGAGAACATCACGTATTCGTTGGGCAGCTGGCTGCCCTTGATTTCGCCGACCACGTTGAACACCGGCACCTCGCCGAGCGCCTGCGACTCGGCGGTGACTTCGACCACGGGTCCCTGTTTGTTTTCCGCGAGCCGGTAGAGGAGCCCGTAATCTTCACACGCGACGTCCAACACGGGCGCGCGGTCGGTAAATGCGGCGAAGACTTTCTGCACACCCCAGCCCTGCGACCAGAAGCTGCCGATGATTCCCGCGACGCCGGCCGCTTCCAGCCGGCGCGAGAGCCCGGCTGCCCCCGCGACGCCTCCTCCCGCGACGACGTAGCCGGTACGCTGCAGCCGCTGTTGCCAGGCCTGCTGCGCGGCGGTCCGCCGCGCCTTTAGCGAATCGGCGGTCGCCTGGGTGGCCCATTTCTCCCAGCTGTCGTCGGGCCGGCAGGTCGGTTGGGCGAATGAGATGAGGACGAACTTGCCTTTCGCTTGCGGCAGCCAGGCGACGAAGGCGGCGCTGTCGGCGACGTCCGGCAGGATGACGACGGGCGCGCGCAGCGGCCGGGCACGCGGCGTCGGTGGACTCCACGCCAGCATCATGCCCTCGAGCGTCCGCTGGCGCGGCGCGACCAGGTCGATGTGCGTCCTGCCGCGCCGCCAGCCGCGCCACGTGCCGTACTGTTCCGTGCGCGCGGTGATGCCCCAAGACGTGTACGTCGCGAGCAGCCAGTTCTGCGCGGCCGTCATGCCGGGTGATGCGGTCAACCGTGGGCCGAGCGAGTCGAACAGCGCTTGGGCGAGGCGTGGCAGCTGCGAGCTATCGGTCTCGATGGCCCAGATGCGGCGCAGGACCGGGTCGTCGACGGCGAATCCGGACGGCTGCGGGAATCCCTGTGTAGCGGCGGTGGTGGCGGTGAATGCGGCGAGGAAGAGCGTAGCCGACAGAATGCGTCGCACGGTGCAACTCCGAAAAGATTCGTGAGGAATGAAAGTTAACCGTGCGCTGCCCTTCAGGGCACGGTCAAACGGATTCGATACCGAACTTCGGGGACACTCGTACGAGGATACCGACGCGAGCCTCCGTCCAGACGGAAGCCGTAGTGCTCGTAGAACCGCCGCGCGTCGCGGTTTTCTTTCAGCACCCAAAGCGTCACCTCCACGAATCCGCGGCGCTGGAATTCCGCGAATACATGGTCGATCAGGATGCGGCCGTAGCCACGGCCGCGCAGGTGCGGCAGGACGTGGAGCGAGGTGATGTGTCCGACGCGCGTCGGATCATCGTCAGGGTCGCGTGTGGAGATCATTTGACAGAACGCAACGGCGTCTCCGTTCTCTTCAACCAGAAACACTGGCCACTCGGAATCGGCGATGCGTTCCGCCCAGAACGCCGTCCGATAGGCGAGATCGGTGCGGGCGATGACGTCGTCCGGCATGATGCCGCGGTAGGCGACATTCCACGACTCCACGTGAATCCGGCCGACTGTTGCCGCATCAGCGTCCACCGCGCGGCGGAGCGTCACCGACCCAGCTTCGCTTCCCATTCCTCGAGCGAGCGCGGCCAATCGGCTTTCAGCAGCCGCGACAGCGACCGGTCGGCGAGCACGCGGCCGCCCGTCTGACAGGTCGCACAGTAATTGGCCTCGTTGTCGGCATAGCGAATGCGTTGCACTGGAGAGCCACAGACGGGGCAGGGCTGCTTGTAGCGCCCGTGAACTGCCATGCCTTCTTTGAACGCACTCACTTTCTCCGGGAACTTCGTGCCGGTTTCGGCGCGGAGCCTGTCGATCCAGAAGCGCGTCGTGGCGCGCGTGGCGTCGTAGAGCCGTTCGATCTCCTCATCGTTCAGCTTGGTAGTCAGCTGAAAGAGCGACAGCTTCGCTGCGTGCAGAATCTCATCCGAGAGCCAGTTGCCGATGCCGTCGAACAGGTGTGGATCGGTGAGGGCGCGCTTCAGCGTGTGCGATTCGGATTGCAGCCGCGCCTTGAATGCCGGCAGATCGGCGGCGAGCACGTCGAGCCCGCCGGGATCGTGCCCCGTGAGGTTCGTCTCTCCCTCGACGACGTACAGCGACGCCCGCTTTTTCGAGCTCGCTTCGGTGAGTAGCAACGTTCCGGTTGGAAAGTCGAACGACGCGAGGCCGACCTTGGCCGGCGGCTTTGTGCCTTCGGGACGCCACTTGAAGCGTCCGGCGATCATCAGGTGGAAGACGAGGAAGATGTCCCCCTCCATTTCCCAGACGATGCGCTTTCCCAGCCGTCGCAATCCGACGACTTTGCGGCGTTCGGCGGCGCTGAGCGGTGGCTCGACCGTGCGCAACAGCGAGGGGCTGACGATGCGGGCGCGCTCGAGCGGCTGGCCGACGATGCGGGGCGCCAGCGCCTCGAGGTAAATCGTGATGTCGGGGAGCTCCGGCATTGCTTCGCTACCAGTGTCCCCGCATCCGCATCGTGTCCCCCAAATACGCGTACTGCAGCTTCGACATATACAGGTTCGCGGCGGTCATCACCTCGCTCGGCGAGACGCCGCGCATGCGCTTCACGAACTCGTCCCCGCGACGGAAGCCGCCCAGATACAGCTCGGCCCGGGCCAGGAAATCCGCCTGGTCGGCGGCCGTGGCGTTCTCCTCGAGGTAGTCAAATGTGTAGCTGTCGAGGAAGCGGCTCAGGACGAAGTAATCGATCTCGGATCCCTGCAGCGTTCGGACCGCATCCTGCATGAGCGTCAGGACCTGGTCCGGCTTCGCGGTGCTCGCGTAGGCGCCGCCGATCGGGACGGCGCGATCGATGAACGGGGCGTATGCCGCGTACGACAGGCTGCGTTGCACGCGCACCATGTAATGGATCTGGGACGAGAGCAGCGCCGTGGCGACCCGGAACGACCAGTAGCCCCGCTCGGTCGGCGGCGGGCCGGTGAAGTAGCACAGGATGTAGTTCGTGGGGATCACGCGATGCTCCACGAGCCAGCGCGACGAGATCTTCGGTGCGGGCGGGGGCAGGGTCCACTGGTACTCGCCGTGCGGCAGGCGACCCAGCGTCGCCGCGACCAGCGATTCCGCATGGGCTCGCTCGACGTTGCCCACGATCACGAGCAACATGCGCGACGTGACGAGCTGCTCGCGCGCGTAGGCCCGCACCTCGTCCGCCGTGATCTTCACCAGCGACGCTTCGGTCCCCTCGGGATCGAGAGAGTATGGGTGATTGGGAAACAGGGCCTGAGTGGCGATAATGCGGATGCGCTCGTCGGGATCGGTGTAGCGGTCGTGCGCGCGTGTCACCAGCTTCCCGCGCGCTTGGCTGACCGCCTGCGGCGTGAGCGTCGGCCGCATCATGCGCTCGGCGAGCACGTCCCACGCCGCGTCGAAGTCCTGCGCCAGCCCCGTGAATCCAAATACCGACCAGTCAGCTCCGACTTCGATCTGCAGCACCCCCCCGGTCCGTGCCAGGGCGCGACGCGCCTCATCGCCGGGATAGCGCTCGGTGCCATACCCGGACGCGTGCAGCAGCAGCGCTTCAATGCCGGCGGTTGCCTCCGTGAGCTGACGCGTTCCGCCCAGCAGATAGAGTCGAGCGGCCACGATGTCGGTGGCACGGTTGACGCGCTGGATGACGTGCAGGCCCGCCACGTCGTACGTCATGGTGAGCGTGTCGGGTCCGGGTCGACGCGCGGGCCGCTCGCGTTCGCCGCCGCTCGCACCGCTGACCAGCGCCAGGAACCCCAGCATCAGCCACTTCATGGTCGGCGCGACGCTCCTTGTCGCAACCAGTCGCCAATTCTATCCACGATATCGGGCGCACCCAGCACGCCGATCACACGCGGCGCCCCCACGACGTAGCTGCGGGCGAACCGGCGCAGGGAATCGGCCGTCTGCATTGCCATGTGGTCATTATATGTCAGGTAATAATCCATCCCGGCCGCGCTCCACCAGAACGCGAGACTCGGTGCCAGCGATGCGGTACGCTCGAGCGTCAACGCGCCGCCGACCTGACGGCGCTTCCGCGCGATGGCGAGGTCGTCGTCGGTGATACCCACGAGCAAATCGAGGCCCTGCAGCTCGGCCAAAATCGTGAGGATGGCTTGCTGCGCGTGCTCGGGTTTCGCCTTGCCGCGGATCTGGATCGGCCCGGTGTGATCGAGCGTCAGGTATGAACCGGCGATCGATTCAAATGGCCCGGACTCCACAAGCCGGTGCTGAAAGGCGGAGCTCGGATCGTTGAAGATGTCGAACAGCACGTCGGCCGCGTACGTCGCGCCGGGATCTGCGCTCACGCTCGGCCCGTACAGCGCGACCACGATGGTGACGTCGAGCATGTCGCGCGCCACCATCACCGCGGTCGTCTTGGTGAGCGGCGGGATGGGCGGAATCGGGCGGTCGGCAAACGGGTTCGGCGCGGCTTTCCAGTCGCCAAATTTGCGCTGCGCCACCGCGAAGATGCGCTCGGGATCGACGTCGCCCGTCACGATCAGCGCCGCGTTGTTCGGCACGTAGTAGCGGGCGTAGGTCGCCTTGAGGCGGTCGAGCGAGATCCGCTGCAGCGAGCTCGAGTCTCCGCCGACGTCTTTGCGATGCCACGCGTCGCCCCAGAGGGCGCGTTCGAGCCGGCGCTGCAGCTCCCCTTCCGGGTCGGACTCGCTGCGTTGCAGCTCGTTCAGCACGACCGAGCGCTCGGCTTTCAGGTCACCGTTGGAGAATCCCGCCTTGAGCAGCAAGTCCGCCAGCAATCCTATGGCAGGCTCGATGTTGTCCGACGGTACCATCACGAAGTAGTTGACGACCTCCTCGGAGGTCGTGCCGTTGTATACGCCCTTGAGCTTTGTGGTCTCGATGCCGAAGGTCGAGGGGTTGTGACGGAACGAGTGGAACAAGAGGTGCTCGTACAGGTGCGCGAGTCCCGCCTCGTCGGAGTCTTGTGTAAAGGCGCCGTTGTGAACGGCGATGAGCGCGGTCGCCAGCGGGACCGCGGAATTCTCGACCACGATCACCTGGAGACCGTTGTCCAACGTCGTCCGGTGCATCACGCGGCCGAGCGGCGACTGCAGCGCCGGCGCGGGGGCCGGCCAGCCGACGGTCACCGCACCAAAGACGAAGAGGAGCAGGCAACGAGGCATAGCCCTTACGCGAACACCTGGAGCGCGACTTCGACGCGCCCGAACGGCGCGCTCACCTGGACACCCTGGACCAGCTGCTTCACTCGCGTGAACATCTCCCGCGCAATCGACACTCCCTCGGCGAGCGCCGCTTCTTTTCCTTTTTCCTGCGCTCGCCGCATACGCTGCAACACTTCCTCCGGGACCGAAACCCCCGGCACCTCGTTGGCCAGGAACTCGGCATTGCGCAGCGAGATCAGCGGCCAAATCCCGGCGACGATCGGCGTCTTGAATTGCTCGACCCGCTTCAAGAACGCCTCGAGCTGGCGCGCGTCGAACACCGGCTGGGTGACGGCAAATTCCGCTCCGGCATCCACCTTCCAGGCGAAGCGCGACAGCTCGCGATCCTGGTCTCCGGCACCGGGATTCACGCCCACACCGATCGCCCACTTCGTCGCGCCGCCCAGCGGATTGTTGCCGGGATCGAGCCCCTGATTCAAGCGGTAGACGAGATTCGTGAGGCCGATGGAGTCGATGTCGAACACCGCCGTCGCTTCCGGATACGGTCCCATCTTCGGCGGGTCGCCGGTGATGATGAGGATGTTGCGCAGCCCCGCCGCATGCGCCCCGATGATGTCGGAGAGCATGCCGAGAAGGTTGCGATCGCGACAACAGTAATGAATGACGGTCTCGATGCCGACCTCGCGCTCGATCAAGAGCGCGGACGGCAATACCCCCATGCGGCTCTGGGCGCGCGGGCCGTCGGGCACGTTGACCGCATCCACGCCGGCCGCTTTGAGCGCGCGGCACTGCTCGAGCATCGGTTTGGGATCGACCCCTTTTGGGGGCACGATCTCGACGCTGGTGACGAGCTCTCCGCGCGCGAGCTTCGCGCCCCAGCGCGATTTCTCGGCCAGTGGTGCCGGCGTGACGCCGGCGGGCGCCTGCACCTGCGCGCGTGATACCACGACACTCGGCTGGCGTGGCACGACGCTCGCGACGTAGTCGCGGATCTTCTTGATGTGTTCGGGCGTCGAGCCGCAGCAGCCGCCGACGAAGCGCGCGCCCGCTTCGATCATGCGCCGCGCGTAGCTCGCCATGTACTCGGGTGAGGCGAGATAGATCTTGCGATCCCCGACGTCTTTGGGCAGACCGGCGTTCGGCTGCCCCGAAATCGGCTTGTCCGTCACCTTCACCATCTTCTCGACCGCTTCGAGCACGCCCGCCGGTCCAACCGAGCAGTTCACGCCGATCACGTCTGCGCCCCACGCCGCGAGCTGCTTGGTGTAGGTCTCGGGGTCGGTGCCGTAGTAGGTGAGACCGTCGGTGCCGATTGTCATCTGACAGACCACGGGCAGATTCGTTGCGGCGCGCACCGCGCGCAGCGCGGCGTGCATCTCGTCCATGTCACTGAACGTCTCGAGAATGAATCCGTCGACGCCGCCGGCGAGCAGTCCCAGGACCTGGCGCGCGAACAGCGCCTCGGCTTCGGCCTGTGACGTCGGTCCGAACGGCTCGATACGGATGCCGAGGGGGCCGATCGCGCCGACGACGCTGACGCGTTCACCTCCCGCGCCGCGCGCCAGCTCGGCTGCGGTGCGATTGATCTTCTCGGTCTCGTCGGCGAGCCCGTAGCTGCCCAGCTTCAGTGGATTCGCGCCGAAGGTGTTGGTCTCGAGGATCTCCGCGCCCGCGCGCACGTATTCCGCGTGCACCTCCTGCACGAGCCGCGGCTGCTTCAGGTTCAGCTCGTCGTAACAGACGTTGAGGAAGAAGCCCTTGCCGTAGAGCATGGTACCCATGGCCCCGTCGAAGACGTGGACACGGCCGTCGGCAAGGAGATCGCGGAATGTCGGCAGGGAGAACCTCGGCTTTTTAGCGGTTTGTTTTACGTGGCCGCAATACGCCGCAAATCGCCACGAACCCGTTGTCTTTCCTGAACGTAGCGGCTCGGGAAAATAATAACCAGGGTGCTGCGTACTCTTAAGTGACCATGAGCCAAATCGCAGCCGAACAACTGCTGGCGGAGTACGCGCCGGCGCTGCGGAACTACCTCGGGGCGCGCTGCCGCGACGAGGATTTGGCCGCGGAATTGCTGCAAGAAGTGGCCGCACGCCTGGTCATCGCAGCCCCGCGGCTCTCGTTGAACGGCAACGCGCGCGCCTACCTGTTTCGGATCGCCGCAAACGTCTGGCGCGATCACCTGAGACGTAAGCTCGTCCGGCGCCGTGGGGCCGTGGCGCTGGAATCCGCCGAGCCCGCACTGGCTCCTGCGGCCGACGCGCGACTGCTGGAGCGAGAGCTGCGCGCCGCGGTCCGTAACGTGGTACACGCGCTCCCACCCGCACAGCGTGAAGTGGTGGAGCTCCGTCAGCAGCGCGGCCTCACGTTTCAGGAGATCGCCGACCGGCTCGGCAGACCGCTCGGCACGGTGCTTACGCAAATGCGCACTGCGCTCGTTCGTATCAGCGCGGCATTGGAGAACTATCGATGAATCATCCGACCGAAGACGAGCTACTGCTGCTCGCGTACGACGAGCTGCCCGAAGACCAGGCCGCGCACGTCGAGTTCCACATCGACACTTGCGACGCGTGCCAGGACAAGCTCGCGCAGCTCGAACGCGCTCGCGTGGCCCTGGACCTTGCGACGCAGGCCCGACGCCGCAGCCCGATCGTCTGGGCCACGGTGGCGGTCGCGGCCGCGGCGGTGCTCGCGGCGGTCGTGATCCCGAAGGCGGGAACGTCGCGTGCCGCGACGGAGCGCTGGACGCCGACAACGACCTGGTCAGCGACGGCGGGATATGTGACCGGCGGAAAAGCGATGCTCGATATCGATGCCCAACTCACTCGACTGGAACGGGAGCGCTACTATGGCCTGCCGAATTAGTTCTCTGGTTGGTGTCTTTGCTCTCCTGGCTGCCTCGTCGAGCGCGGCTCAGGACATGCCAAACCCGCAAGCGATGCAAATGCAGGTGCAGCAGATCGTACAACAGCGGCCGCGCGAGGCGGAAGCTGCGGCCCGCGCGTTTCTCATGCTGGTTGCTCCGGAGCGGGTCGGCGGGCTCGACTCCCTCCGTGAACAGGCGAACGCCGCCAACAATCAGCCGATCATCATCGTGGACGGCGTGCTGCGCCCCGACATGCCGGTTTCGGGTCCGCCATCACAAGACCAATACTGGATGGAGGTCGCACAACTCACGGTCCAGTTCGACATGGTTCAAAAGCTCAACCAGCGCGACAGCGTCCGCGCCCAACTCGTCGCCAAGGTGTTCGGCTTGGAAGCCAACGCGCGGGCGCAGCAGCGGGCGTATCGCATCGCGTCAGAATCCAGGCGGCCCCCGATTCGCAAGCAGATCGAAATGCTGATCTCGCAGCATTTCGATGTCGAAGACCAGCTGCGCGCACTGGAGATCGCGGACATCGAGCGTCGGCTCGCGGACGTGCGTGCCGAGAGCCAGCGCCGGCGGGACAAGCGCGCCGAGTTCATCAAGTTTGCGGTCGATGACATCGTGCGGGACGCGATGCGTCCCGAATGATCAGTGTCCAATGATCAACGTTCAATGATCATTGGACATTCTACATTGAACATTCGAGATTTGGCGCATGCCAAATCTCGCTGCGTACCACCCGATCATCGTCCACTTCGCGATCGCGCTGCTCGTTCTCGGCGTGATCTTCCGCTGGGTCTCCCTCACCGGACGCGCGCCTTTCACCGGGCCGGCGGCGGCGACGGTGCTGATCCTGGGCGCGGTCGCCGCAGCGCTTGCGGTGCATTCGGGACTCGACGCGCATGGACCGGTGGAGCGCATCCCGGGAGCCAGGCAGGCGGTGATGGACCACCAGGACGCGGGCGTTTGGGCTCGCAACGTCTTTCTGATCGTCGCGCTGCTCGAGATCGTCGCTCTGGTGGCGCGGCGACGCAGCATCAACATCGCGCGCGTGGCGCTCTGGGGCTCGGCGGTCGTGGGCATCTTTGGCGTGGCCGCGATGGTGAAAACCGCCGACCGCGGCGGCGATCTGGTGTACCGCTACGCCGGCGGCGTGGGCACGCGCTTGGGCGACACCGCTGATGTGACCCGGCTGTACCTCGCCGGTTTATACCAGGCGGCGCAGCAGGCGCGCGCGCAGCACGACAGCGCGCGGGCCGCCGAGTTGTTTGGGAAGCTCGAGCGAGAATTCCCGACCGATACCAACGTGCGGCTGCTCGCGATCGAATCGCTGGTGCGCGACAAGGGCGATGGACGTACCGCGTTGGCCGCTCTGGCGCGATTCCCAGTGTCAGCAGACGATCGCCGGCTGCGGGTGCGCGTGGGCTTCCTGAAGGCCGATGCGTATGTCGCCGCCGGCAAGCCGGATTCCGCGCGCGCGGTGCTCGAGCGATTGGGGAACGCGTTCCCCGATATGCAGGTGCGCATCCGCGAGCGGATGCGAATGATCAGTAATCAATGATCAATGATCAATCATCATTGATCATTCGAAGAACGCCATCCGCTGCGCCACCCACCACGCCGCGAGTGCCCCCGCGATGAAGCCAAGTATTGCGCCAAACGGACCGAACAGCTTGCTGCCGACGGCGCCGGTGAGTGTGCCGACGATGAAGCTGACGAGCCCTTTGAGGAGTCTCATCCGCTCTCCAGGATTTGCAGTACCGTCGCTGTTTCCATCCCTGCGATCGCAACCGTCTTGCGCCGGCTCGATGTACCGCTCGTGATGGCGATCGCCGAGCGTGGAATCCGCAACTGCTCGGCAAGAAAGCGAATGAGCTCGTCGTTCGCCGCGCCGTCCGACGGGGGAGCGGCGATTCGGATTTTGACGGCATCGCCATGGCGCCCGGCGACGGCGCTCCTGGCCGCGCGCGGGACGATGTGCAGCACGAGCCGCGCCGTCAGGACTGCAGTCCCGAGATCAGGAGCTGCCGCAGGAGACTGAGCACGAGCACCGCGACGATCGGGCTCAGGTCCCAGCCGCCGACGGGCGGAACGATGCGGCGCATGGGCTCGACGAGCCAATCGGTGAGGATGTAGGCCGGTCGAATCCAGCGCGAATAGCGGAACATCCCGAGCCACGCGGCGATCACGCGGATGATCAATGCCGCAAAGAGAATCCGATACACCACGTTGACGATGAGGATGAGCGTGGCACGCGGACCGCCGCTGGCGGCGGCCTGCGCTACCTCGAACGTCGAGAACAGCCAGCCGGCGAGCGATACCAGCACGATCCCGGCGACCGCGGTAATCACGACGAGCCATCCACCGGCGTGAATGGGATTGCCGCCCATGCGCACCAGGCGGCGCTCGACGGGGCGCACGATCGGATCCGTCAGCGTCCGCAGCGAACGGCCGAGCACGCCGAACGGCGAGACACGGCGGGTGCGGACCAGCCATGAGCCGATGGCAACGAGCGCCGCGAGGACGACGAGGCCGAAGACCGTGTAGCGGACAGCTACGAGAAACGGAGGCGTAGCAATACCTCTCGATTACGAGCCGTACGCCGCGGCGACGATTCGCTCCTGCTCGAGCTTGTGCGCGGCGGGATACCCCTCCGCCGGACTCGACCGCTCGGGACGCGACACGTCCAGCAGCGTCACGCCCGGCGGCAGCACGTCGCGAATCTTGGGCAGCACGAACTTCCGCGCGCCCATGTTCCGCGGCTCTTCCTGCACCCACACCACTTCCTTGAGATTCGGATAGCGGCGCGCGTATTCGCCGATCTCGGCCCCGGGGAACGGATACAGCAGCTCGACCCGGCCGATTTTGACGTGCGGCGTCTGGGCCCGGCGCGGCGACGCGATGATGTCGTAATAGATCTTGCCGCTGCACAGCAGCAGGCGCGTCACCTTCTCGGGCCAGGTCCGATCCCGGTCCCACACCACCGTCCGGAACTTGCCGAGCACGAGGTCGTCGAGCTGGGAGTTCGCCGCGGGGAGGCGGAGCAGGCTCTTCGGCGTCATCACGACCAGCGGCCGGATCTCAGTGTGGAGCGCCTGACGCCGCAGCAAATGGAAGTACTGTGCCGGCGTCGTGCAGTTGGCCACGCGGATGTTGCCTTCGGCGCCGAGCGCGAGGAAGCGCTCGAGGCGGGCGCTGGAATGCTCCGGTCCTTGACCTTCGTAGCCGTGGGGCAGCAGCAGCGTGAGCCGCGACGTCTCGCCCCATTTCGCCAGCCCGGCGATCAGGAACTGATCGATGATCACTTCGGCGCCGTTCGCGAAATCGCCAAACTGCGCCTCCCACAGCACCAGCGCGTTCTGCGCCTCGACGGCATAGCCGTACTCGAATCCGAGACAGGCGTATTCGGAGAGCGGGCTGTTATGGAGCTCGAACGGACTCTTCGCGTCACGCAGATGCTGGATCGGCGCGTAGCGGTTCCCGGTGTGGATGTCGTGCAGCACGAGATGCCGCTGGCTGAATGTGCCGCGCTCCGTATCCTGGCCCGTCAAGCGAATCGGTGTGCCGCTCACCAGCAGCGACGCGAACGCCAGCGCTTCGGCGTGCGCCCATTCGATCCCCTCGGTCGACGTGAGCGCGTCGCGCCGCCGCTCGAGCTGCTTCAGCAGCTTGGGATGCACGGCGAAGCCCTCCGGAACGGCCAGCAGCTCGTTGTTGAGCTTCTTCAAGAGATCGGCGGCGACGGCGGTTGCCGGCTCGGGTGCGCTCTCGCGCTTGATGCGCTGCGGTTCATCGGCCCGCTGGCCCGACTTGACGGCCTGCTGGACGGCGGCGAGGCGCTGATAGGCGGCCTCCGCATCGGCCTCGGCGGCGCTCGAGTCCACTACGCCTTCGCTCGCGAGCTGCGCGGCGTATTTCTGCCGCACGGGCGGCGTCTGCTTGATCCGCTCGTACATCGTGGGCTGCGTGTAGGCGGGCTCGTCGGCCTCGTTGTGGCCGTAGCGGCGGTACCCCACCAGGTCGATGACGACGTCGCCGTGGAATTTCTCGCGATACATCATCGCGAGCCGCACCGCCGCCAGGCACGCCTCGGGATCGTCCGCATTGACGTGAATGATCGGCACGTCAAAGCCTTTGGCGAGATCGCTGGAGTAATCGGTGGAGCGGCCCTCGCGCGGGTCGGTCGTGAAGCCGACCTGGTTGTTGAGAATCAGGTGAATGGTGCCGCCGGTCGTGTACCCGCGCAGCCGCGCGAGGTTGAACGTCTCGGCGACGACGCCCTGGCCCGCAAACGCGGCGTCGCCGTGCAACAACACCGGCAGCGCGATCTTGATGTCGTGTTCCGCCGCCGGGCCGCCGCGATTCGTCTGGTTCGCCCGCGCGCGGCCCTCGACCACCGGGTTCACCGATTCGAGATGGCTCGGATTGGGCGAGAGAGTGACGGCCATGTCCGCGCCGCTCGCGGTATGGTACACGCCTTCGGCGCCGTGGTGGTACTTCACGTCGCCGGTCCCCGCGGTCGCGCCTTCGTTCTCGGGCGTCTCCTCTTTGCGGCCGCCCTCGAATTCCGCGAGAATCGTTTCGTACGGCACGTTGACGACGTGCGCCAGCACGTTGAGCCGCCCGCGGTGCGCCATCCCGATGACCGTTTTTCGCGTCCCGTGCGCGGCGGCGAGCTCGATCGTGAAATCGAGCATCGGCACCGTCATGTCGAGCCCTTCAATCGAGAAGCGCTTCTGGCCGAGATAGGCCTTGTGGAGGAAGCGCTCGAGCGTGTCCACCGCCGTCAGACGCGCCAGCAGCTGCTTCTTCCCTTCGGCTGACAGCGGCCGCCGGTGCTGACCCGATTCGATCACCTGCCGCAGCCAGATGCGCTCCTCATGGCTGCCGATGTGCTCAACTTCATAGGCGATCGTGCCGCAGTAGGTCGCGCGCAGCGCGGGGAGGGCCTCGGCGAGCGTCCGTCCCGGCACATAGATCCGCAGCACCTCCGCCGGGATGCGCGTCATGATTTCCGGCGTGAGCCCCAACCGTCCGATGTCGAGCGATGGATCACCGGGCGGCTCGCTGCCGAGCGGATCCAAATGCGCGGCAAGATGTCCAAAGTTCCTGTGTGCTCGAACGAGAGCGTACGCTGCCGCCACATACTTGAGGTCGTCGGGAAGCGGGACACGGGAAACGGGAAACGTGGGTGCAACAGGCGGCTCGGGTGCGACCGCAGGCTCAGGTGCCGTCGCAGCGTTTCCCGTTTCCCGTTTCTCGTTTCCCGCTTTAACAAGGCTCTCCGTCACTCCCTCGTAAAACCGTTCTTCTCCCTGCAAGAAGGAGTCGAGCATCCGGAGAAACATTCCGGATTCGGCTCCCTGGATAATGCGGTGATCGTATGTGCTCGTGATCGTGATGATCTTCGCGCCGGCGATGTCGCGAATCGTCCCGGTCGCGATGATCGAGCCCTGGCCCTTCATGAGGCGCGGCACCGAGGCGACGGTGCCGAGCGTCCCGGGATTGGTGAGCTGGATCGTGCCGCCGGCGAAGTCGTCGCGCATCACCCGGTTGGTGCGCGCCTTCTCGACCAGCGCCTCGTAGGCGGCATGGAAGGCGGCGAAATCCATCGTCTCGGCGTGCTTGATCACGGGCACGACCAACGCCCGGCTGCCGTCCTTCTTCTCGACGTCCACCGCGAGCCCAAGGCCAATCGCGCCCGGGTCCACGCGATGCGGCTTGCCGTCGATCTCCTGGAAGTGGTGCGTCATCACCGGGAAGCGCTTGGCGGCCTGGACGATCGCGTACCCGATCAGGTGGGTGAACGAGATCTTTTTCCCGGTCGCGGCCAGCTGCGCGTTGAGCGCCTTGCGACGCGCGTCGAGCGTGGTGGCCGGGATGTCGCGGAACGAGGTCGCCGTCGGGACGGACAACGAGTCCGTCATGTTGGCGACGAGCCGGGCGGCGGGGCCGGTTATCGGACTCGCACCCGGGGGAAGGGGGACGGGGGAAGCGGGAGGGGTACTGCTCGGCGCTGCAGGCGCTGTGGTGTACCCTTCCCCCGTCCCGCGTCCCACTTCCCCTGGAATTACGGGGAGCTCAGCCAGCTTCCCGTTATCAAACAGCTCCCGCCACTCTGGGCCCACAGACGAGGGGTCGCGGAGGTACTCCTCGTACATGACCTGTACGAAAGCGGCGTCGTAGGTACCGAAAACGAATTCGCTCACGGGCTGCAATCTATAAGGTATCTTATGTGACAGAATGCCATTGACCTACCTCGCGCTGATCCTGTTTCAAACCCAAGCTCCCACCGCCGCCCCAACTACCGCTCTCAAAGCCCGGATCGAGGCGCGGATCGCTCAGGCGCCGGCGCGGGCCGTGGGCGTGTACTACCGAGACCTCACGACCGGCGACTCCCTAACTGTCGGCGACGTCACGCGGTTCCATGCGGCGAGCACGATGAAGATCCCGGTGATGATCCAGCTGTTCCGCGACCGGGACGCAGGGCTGTTGTCGCTCGATGATTCGGTGGTGATCTCGAACACGTTCCGGTCGATTGTCGACAGCTCACCATACCTGCTCGACGTGACGGACGATTCCGATTCATCGCTCTACAAGCGCCTGGGGCAGCGGGCGTCGATTCGCGAGTTGATCGAGCTGATGGAAACGGTGTCGAGCAACCTGGCGACGAACCTCCTGATCGCGAAGGTGGACGCCAAGCGGGCCAACGCGACGGCGCACGCCCTCGGCGCCGACTCGATTCTGGTGCTGCGCGGCGTCGAGGACGGCAAGGCGTATCGGGCGGGTCTCAACAACACGACGACGGCGCGCGATCTCGGCATGCTGCTCGCCGCCATCGCGACCGGGAAGGCGGCGTCCCCAGCGTCGTGCCAAGAGATGCTCGCGATTCTCGGACGGCAGCATTTCAAGGAAGGCATTCCGGCGGGCCTGCCGCCGGGAACGCGGGTTTTTCACAAGACGGGATGGATCGGGCAGGTCGTCTACCATGATGCAGCGTTGGTCGAGCCGCAGCAGGGTGGGGAGGGTGGGCGGGGGGGGCGGGGGGGGCGGTATGTGCTGGTGGTGTTGACGGGCGGGATTCAGAAGGACGAAGACTCCTACGCGCTGGTGCGCGACGTATCGCGGCTCGTCTTCGACGCTCGGAGGTGACATGAAACTGATCACGACGATCGTGCGGCCGGAGCGGCTTCCCGAGGTCAAGGCGGCGTTGTTTCGGGCCGGCATCACGGGCATCACATTGAGCCGCGTGAGCGGCCACGGGGGCGAGCACGAGATCGTCAGCCAGTACCGCGGGACCACCCTCGTCATGGAATTCCATGAAAAGGTGAAGATCGAAATGGTCTGTTCCGAGCCGTTCGTGCAGCCCTGCATCGACGCGATTCTCTCATCGGCCCGCACCGGCGAGGTGGGAGACGGCAAGATCTTCGTGCAACCGATCGAGCGGGTGATTCGTATTCGCACGGGCGAACAGAACAACGACGCGCTGACGGCGGTGAACGCCGACGAGGTCCAGCAGGCGGCCTTGCGGGCCGCCGACTCCGAATGAGTCAAGCACCGGCGATCTCCGCCGGCGATACCGCGTGGGTGCTGGGCTCGAGCGCGCTGGTACTGTTGATGACCGTCGGGCTCGCGTGTTTCTACGGCGGGCTGGTGCGCTCCAAGAACTCCCTCAACACGATGATGATGAGCATCGTGGCGATGGGCGCGATCAGCGTGCAGTGGGTGCTGGTCGGCTACTCGCTCGCGTTCGCCCCCGGCTCGGGCTGGCTCGGCGGGCTCGACTGGGTGCTGTTGCGGCACGTCGGCGGCGAGCCCAACCCGACGTACGCCGCGACGATCCCGCAGCAGGCGCACGCCATCTACCAGGTGATGTTCGCGATCATCACCCCCGCGCTCATCTCGGGCGCGATCGTCGAGCGGATGCGGTTCCGCGCGTATCTCGTCTTCCTGGTCCTGTGGTCGACGCTCGTTTACGCGCCACTGGCCCACTGGGTCTGGGGAGCGGGCGGGTGGTTGCAGAAGATGGGCGCGCTCGATTTCGCCGGCGGGACGGTGGTGCACATCAGCGCCGGCGTGTCGGCGCTGGTCGCCGCCCGGGTTCTCGGACCACGCCGCGACTTTCAGCGGATGCCGCTGTCGCCGCACAACGTGCCGCTGGTATTGATCGGCGCGGGCCTCTTGTGGTTCGGCTGGTTCGGATTCAACGCCGGGTCGGCGCTCGCCGCGAACGCGCTCGCCGCCCTGGCGTTCGTGAACACGAACACCGCGGCCGCTGCCGCCGTGCTCACTTGGGCGCTGCTCGATTCCGCGCGGACCGGGAAGATGACGGCGGTGGGCGCCGCGACGGGCGCGGTGGTCGGGCTGGTCGGGATCACGCCGGCCGCCGGGTATGTGACGCCCCCGGCCGCGATCGCCATCGGCGTGGTGTGCGCGTTCGTGAGCTATTTCGCGATTCAGCGGCGCTCGCGCAGCCGGCTCGACGACTCGCTCGACGTGTTCTCGTGCCACGGGCTCGCCGGCGTGGCGGGGGCGTTGCTCACCGGCGTGTTTGCGACGAAGCTCGCCAACCCCGCCGGCAATAATGGACTATTCGCCGGCAATCCGGGGCAAATGCTCGTCCAGCTCTATGCCGTCCTCGCGGCCGTGATCATCGCCGCCGTGGGGACAGTCGTGATTCTCGCGATCGTGCGCGCCGTGTTCGCCACGCGGGCGCGGATCGCGGACGAGATGATCGGCCTCGATCTAAGCGAACATGGGGAAGAAGCATACTTCGGAGGCGAAGCGGCGCTCGGCGGCAGCGCGTTGGCACAGAGCGTGATTGTCTCCACGCATCCGATCGAAGAAGAGCGGCGCGAGACTACGAAACAGCGCTAGCTGACGCGCCGAGTCTTTCTCCTCATGAAGTCCATGAGGATGAACTGGCCGAGCGTCATCGTGTTCGTGAAGTAGGCCTTGCCGCGGCAGATGGCGGAGACCTTCTTCACGAACTCGACCAGGCTGCGATCGCGCGCCAGCATGAAGGTGTTGATCAGGATGCCCGAGCGCCGGCACAGTGCGACTTCGCGATACGTCGCCTGCAGGATGTGCGGGTCCAGGCCCATCGAGTTCACGTAGATCCGGCCGTCGGGCTGCGTCAGCGCCGACGGCTTCCCGTCGGTGATCATGATGATCTGCCGCATGTCCTTGCGCTGCCCCATCAGGATACGGCGCGCGAGCTTCAAGCCTTCCGTCGTGTTCGTGTGATAGGGTCCCACCTGCGCGTGCGCGAGCTGCGCCAGCGGAATCTCTTCCGCCGTGTCGTGGAACAGCACCACGCGCAGCGTGTCGCCCGGGAACTGCGTACGAATCAGATGCGTGAGCGCCAGCGCGACTTTCTTCGCGGGCGTGAAGCGATCTTCGCCGTACAGAATCATCGAGTGCGAACAGTCGAGCATCAGCACCGTCGCCGACGACGAGCGGTACTCGGCCTGGTGCACCATCAGGTCGTCGTACTCGAGATTGATCGGCACGCCGAGGCCTTCGCGCTTCAGCGCGTGCGACAGCGTGGCATTCACGTCGAGATTCAGTGTGTCGCCGTATTCGTAGCGCTTGCTCGCCGCCTCGGCCTCGACACCGGTCGCCAGGTGCTCCGTCTCGTGCGCGCCGAAGCTCGACTTCCCAATGCTCCCCAGCAGATACTTGAGGGTGCGATAGCCGAGAAAGTCGATGCCTTTGTCGGTCAGATTGAACTGCACCTGCTGGGCTGCTTCTTTCGCCATCCCGCCGGGACCGAGGACCGGCTGCTGGGCGCCGGGCATCTTGGGCGCCTGCTGCAGGTTGAGATACCCCTCGTCGATCAGCTTCTGCACGATCTGATCGAGCAGATCGGCGAGCTGTTTCTGGAGCTCTTGATCCTTCTGCGCGTCCCCGGTTGATTCGCCGCGCAGCACGTTGAGCATATCGGGCGTGAGCTGGCCCGAATCCATCAACGCCTGGAGAATTGCCTGGCGCAGCGCGTCGAGTGAGCGGTCGGGATCTTCCTCGCCGAATTCGCCCCAGAACGGATGTGAGTAGGGACCACCCGCAAATCCAGATTGCAGCAGGAAGTCGGCGAGCTGATCGAGCAACGCCTGGAGATTGAGCGTCTCGAGCAGGCCGGCGACGTAGCGGCTGTAGGTCGTGTACCGCATCGACTCTAATCTAGCATCGAACCGTTATGGGACTGTGATCACGTACCCCCTCGAGAGCGGTCAGCGCATCACGACGGGATTGGCGCCGTGCTGCCGAGCGAGGCGCAGGAACTCCGCCTGAGCCTCGGGCCGCGGCAACACCTTGCTGGTGGCCACCAAGTTGACGCCCGTGACCTTGAGGACCAGCACGGCAAAGGCGGCCAGGATTTCGGCGTCGGTAAAGTTGCAGTGCCCGTACCGGTCGATGGTGATCCGGTTGTCCAGCAACTTGCCGAAGAACGAGAGTTTGTTGCGATACAACGACTCATGCCAGATCGGCACGATCGGGTCGCCCGTGGTATGAATCCTCACGAGCGGTCGCCGCAGGTTGCCCGAGGTCTGCAGCTTCGCCACCAACGCCGGATCGGCCGTCGCCTCAAAGCGCTCGACGCCCGCGTTCAGGGCGGCATCGTCGGTCGATCCGCCGTACAGGCGATCGACATTGCCGAACGCCATGCCGCCCAGTTTCAGAATCGCGTCGTTCGTGCCGACAAAGCTGTACCAGAGCACGTCGAGCGTGGTTGCTTTGATTGTGGCCGGATCGTTCGGATCGGTGGGAGCGTGGGTCACGTTCAGGACCTGCTGGATCCGAGCGGCGTTGCCGGGGTCGTCGACCGCCGCGCCGGCGCTTTGCTCGGCCATCGGCCAGGTGCTCGGATCGATGAATCCGGGGTCCGCCGGCAGGTCCTGCTCCCACACAGGCCATCCGGCGATCACAGGGGCAAAGGCGTAATCGAAGACCACGCGGAAGTCGGCGACGTAGGCGATCTGCTTGCGGTAGTCGCCGATCGGGCCGCACGCCGCCAGCCCGCCGCTGAACGTGCCGGGATAGCGTTCCACAGCCAGCACGGTGCCGAGTCCACCCTGCGATCCCCCGGTCTGGTAGACGAAGCGGGTACTCCGGCCCGTGGTGTTGCGAAGCAGGGTCTTCGCCGACCCCACCAGCTCGAGGAGGTCTCCCCCGATCCACGTGTCGGGCTCGACCAGGCCGGTGCCGCGGAAGCTGGTGCTCGCGAACGCGTAGCCGAGTTCGGTGAACAGGGACGAGATCGGCGAATCGGTGAGGTCGTCGGGCAGGCTCGGATCCCTGGCGGGATTGCGGTAGCCCGGAATGAAGACCACGAGGTCGCCGTTCCACCGCTCGGGGTTCACGCATACGAGAAACAGCGCCCCGGAGCTCAGTTTGGCGTCGGGCTCGGTGCAGGAGAGTCCGTCGGGCCCCGGGACCAGGGCTGCCTGGAGGATCGATTTCGGCTCGCGCGATTGGGGCGTGACGGGCAGATCGGAGCACGCGCCCGACGCGAGAAGCAAGAGCGCCGCGCTCGCAAGTGTTGAGATACGGTTCATGGCGACATCCCTGGGAATCATGGAACCGGTTTCTACCGCCGAGTTTCCGGCCGGGTTTCGCACGGTCGGTGTTGTGCCCCTGCAACAGGGAGGGCAATTACCTTTTGGTCCCATGACGGAGGCCGCGCGACGCTACGGATTGGGGGCCCTCGCCCACCGCAACTTCCGCCTCTTCTTCATCGGTCAGGGCATTTCCCTCGTTGGCACGTGGCTGCAAAACGTCGGCGAGGGGTGGCTGATCCTCACGCTGACCAACTCGCCGTTCTACGTCGGCCTGACCGCTGCCCTGAGCTCGCTTGGCGTTCTCTTGTTCAGCCTGTACGCCGGCGTCATCGCCGACCGCGTCGACAAGCGGCGCGTGATCATTTTCATGCAGGTCGCCTTCATGCTGGAGGCGTTCACCGTCTCGATCCTGGTGTGGACCGGCGTGGTGGCAGTCTGGCAGGTCCTCGTGCTCGCCACCATCCTCGGCATCGCCAGCGCGTTCGACATTCCGATGCGCCAGGCGTTCATCGTCGAGATGGTCGGCAAAGATGACTTGATGAACGCGATCGCGCTGAACTCCTCGCTGTTCAACGCGGCGCGCGTGATCGGCCCGGCCATCGCCGGCATCCTCATCAGCGCGCTAAGTATCGCGTGGTGCTATTTCCTGAACGGCGTGAGCTACATCGCCGTGATTGCAGGCCTGCTGCTGATGCGGCTCCCGCGCAAACCGCCCCCCGCCGAGACCACGTCGGCGTGGAGCGGTTTCCGCGAGGTGTTGGCGTATCTGCGCGGCGACCGGCGTTCGCGGGTGCTCATGACGCTGACGGCCATCATCAGCGTGTTTGGGTTTCCTTATATCGCGATGATGCCGGTATTCGCGCGTGATGTCCTGCACCGCGGCGCCGGCGGGTACGGGGCCCTGACGTCATCGATCGGGATCGGTGCGGTCATCGGGGCCCTCGCCATCGCGCTCACCTCGGCGCGCATCCGACGGCGCGGCCGTCTGATGCTCCTGGGCGGTACCGTCTTTGGTCTGCTGCTGATTCTCTTCTCGGCGTCTCGCGTGCTGCCGCTCTCGATGGTGCTGCTGGCGCTCACGGGATGCGCGATGATCGTGAACAACTCGATCACCAACACGCTGCTGCAGACGAGCGCACCGGATCACCTGCGGGGACGCATCATGGGGTTCTATTCGTTCGTCTTCGTGGGCATGGCGCCGTTCGGTGCGTTTCTGTTCGGCGTCGTCGCGGAGCACATCGGCGTGCCGCTCACCCTAGCAGGGGGCGGTGTGGTGGTCACGCTTGCGGTGGTTGCGGCGGGGATCACGGTGCCTGAGCTGACTGGCATGTAACACGTCGGCATGTCGGCACGACGGGACGTTTCGTGCCGACGTGCCACTCGTGCCGACGTGCCGTCGTGCCAACGTGCATTTTCATTTCCACTGCCGTCGCTTGATTTCTCCGACAATCACATCCGCCGCGCCATCGAATCCGAGCCGCTCGGCATTCAGAACCAGATCATACTGCGTGAGGTCCTGCCGGTCGCGTCCGTAGTGTGACTTGACGTACTGATCGCGCTGTTGATCGGTCTCGTCGATCGCCTTGTCCACGTTCGCGGGATCGACGTGGAGTCGTTCGATCGCGACTCTCCGGCGGAACGGTTTGGACGCGACGACGTAGACGTGCAGCGCGTTCGGTCGCGTGGCGAGGACGGCCTGCGCGCCGCGCCCGACGAGCACCACGCGGCCCTCCGCTGACGCTTCGGCGATCACGCGCTCGGTCATCTGGGCAACCAGCTCTTCCTCGGTCTCGACGGGCACCGGCTGCTCGGCGGTCGTGATGAACATCTCCGGCGACGCGACGGCGAGCGTCCGGGCGAGCCGCTCGAGCAGGCCGGGCGCCCGCTCCTCATGACGCGCCACCTCGTCGGGCGACAGCCCCGCGAGGCGCGCGACCTGATCGACGAACTCGTTGTCGATGAGCGTCCATCCGCGCAGACGCTCCACCACGCGGCGGGCGATCTCCGACCCGCCCGACGCGTACTGGCGCGTGATCGTGACTAGCGGCCGGACAGCTACGGCTGGCGAAGATTGCGTCGGAGATCTCCGATGTTCAGCATCGGAATACCGCCGGATGTCGGGACGAGAATCACGAGGTTGTTGGACGACTTCAGCTCGCGCAGTACGTCGAAATACTGCCGCGTCAGCGCCTCCGGCGTGAGCGTCGTATTCAGGAGCCGCTGTTGCTCCGCCTGCAGCCGGGCGACCTCGACCCGATGCCGCTCGGTCTCGACCTGCTGCTCTTGCGCGATCTTGTTGTTGATTGCCTGGACCACCTGCGCGGGCGGCTGCAGGTCCCGCAGGAAGAACGCCGTCACGGTCGCGATCCGGAACGGCGGCCCACCCGCGCGCGGCTGCGTCACGAGCGCAGAATCGACGAGCCCTTCCATCGTCCGGGCGATCTGCGTGCGCTTGGAGATGTCGTTGATCGAGTACTGCACCATGCCGTCCCGCACCCCTTTGCGGATGGCGTTGCGGACGGCGCTGTGGATCTGGTCCTCGTTGCCGATCTCCGTATAGATGCGGGACGCCTGTTGGGGATCGATCTGCCAGCGCAAGCCCACGTCCACCGTCATCCCCATCTGCTCGCTGGAAAGCGCGGCGATCTCCTCGACCTGTTCTCCGGAAAAGGGATACTGCTCCTCGCGTGTGGTGAAGCGTTCGACCGACGACCAAGGGGTGACGACCCGGATCCCGGGCAGCAGCGGCTTTGGATCCACGGTGCCGAACGCATGCCGCACGCCGACTTCACCGGCGTTGATCACGACCGTCGTCGAGCCGAGCACCGTGAGCACGCCGATCACGAGCGCGACATAGCTGAAGATGCGCAGGATGCCGCTGATCGAGCGGCCGCCCGCGCTCTCACCGCGGACCGTGGCGGCGCCGAGGCGAAGGAAGAAGGCGATCGCGAGGAGTACGAAACCAAAGACGAGCCTGCCCATGGCGACTCCTGATTGTGAAAGGGACTCGGAGGACTACGTGAAGAGGTTGGGTCCTGTTCCGGGACCCCCGGCCGGCCCTTTCCCGAAAGGAGGTTTCTGCTCCGACCGCGCCCGCACGTAGCCGAGCTCCTCGCTGCGCGCGATCCGCTTCTCCGCCACCAGGCCCTCGAGCACGAGCTCACACGCGGAGACCACCGTCGCGGGATCCTTCTTGGCCGCAAGACCGACCTGATCGATCAGGTCGAGCAACCCGGGGACGACGGTGAAGCCCTTGAGCAGCGCCTCGGAACGCTCATCCGGCGTGATCTTGAGCGCGCCGCCCTCATCGAACCAGTGCACGATGTCGTCGACATTGGCACCGCCCACGCGCCCCTCGAAGGTGCGGCCCGCGGCGCGGCGAATCAGGTCCTTTGCGATCGTCTCCGAGCCCTGCAGCTCACCCTCGTATTCGAGCTCGAGCTTGCCGGTGATGGCCGGGAGCGCCGCGTAGACATCCGAAATGCGGGGGACAACCGTCTTTTCCTTGGTGACGATCGTGCGCCGTTCGGCGTTCGACACGACGTTGTCGAGCACGCTGATCGGTAGCCGTTGCGACACGCCGCTGCGGCGATCCACGCGCTTGTCTTCCCGTGCCTCGAAGGCGATGCGCTCGATCAGCTCGGCCATGAAGTCGGGTATCCGGATCGCACGGTTCCCGCCGCCGTTCCGGTCGACCCAGGCCTCTTGCTGCGTAATCGCCGCGCCCAGCTCGACGCTGAGGGGATAGTGCGTCGTGATCTCCGAGCCGATGCGGTCCTTCAGCGGTGTGATGATCTTGCCGCGGGCCGTGTAGTCTTCCGGGTTCGCCGTGAAGACCAGCGCGACGTCGAGGTTCAATCGTACGGGATAGCCTTTGATCTGGACGTCACCTTCCTGCATGATGTTGAACAGCCCCACCTGAATCTTGCCCGCGAGATCGGGTAGCTCGTTGATCGCGAAGATGCCGCGATTGGCGCGGGGCAAGAGGCCGAAATGCATCGTCAGCTCGTCGGACAAAAGATGCCCGCCGCGCGCGGCCTTGATCGGATCGACGTCGCCGATGATGTCGGCGATGGTGACATCCGGGGTCGCCAGCTTTTCGACGAAGCGCAGCTCGCGTGGCAGCCAGGCGATCGGCGTCGCGTCGGCATGCTCGGCGATCAGCTCGCGCCCGTACTTGGAGATCGGCTCGAAGGGATCGTCGTTGACCTCGCTGCCCGCGAGGATCGGGATCTCTTCGTCGAGCAGCGTGACCAGCTGGCGCAGGATGCGGCTCTTCGCCTGCCCGCGCAGGCCGAGCAGGATGAAGTTGTGGCGTGAGAGGATCGCATTGACGAGCTGCGGCAGGACTGTCTCCTCGTATCCGACGATGCCCTGGAACAGCGGCGAGCCGTTCTCGAGCAGACAGATGAGGTTTTCCCGCATTTCGTCTTTGACGGTGCGTTCGCGGCGGGCGGGACTCGCCCACTCCGTTCGCTTCAGCTCACCGAGTGTCGTCGCTTGTGTCATGGCTCGACGTTAACTGACCAAGGGCAGGCATTCAACCCGTACTTTGCAACCCTTGCGCGATCCCGCGCACGCTCGCGAGCAGCGCCCGGAACACGTCGTCGTCGGGCCGTCCCGCGGCGCGCCACCGCTCCAGCAAATCGATCTGCAGTAAACTCATGGGGTCGACATACGGGTTGCGTAACAGAATCGAGCGTTGCAGCGCGGGATCGGAGTCGAGCAGCTCGCGCTCCTGCTTCAGGGCCAGCACGTTGGCCACGGTGCGATCGAACTCGGCGCGAATGAGCGGGAAGTAGTGCTTGCCCGCATCGCCGGCGAGCGAGGCGTAGCGCGCGGCGATGGCCATATCGGCCGTGGCGAGCACCATCTCCACGTCATCGAGCAGTGCCCGGAGGAACGGCCACTCGCGCGCTAGCTCACCCAACGTCGCGGCGCCATACCACTCGGTCGCACGATTCAGTGCCGTGCCCAGGCCGTACCAGCCGGGGAGCAGATGGCGGCTCTGCGTCCACGCGAACACCCACGGAATCGCGCGCAGCCGCTCGATGATATAGCGCTGGCCATTGCCGCCCTCGGCGCCCACCGGGCCCGCGGCACCCTCCACACGTGACGCGGGCCGGCTGCCGATTTCCATGCGTTGGATTACGTCGATGGGCGTCGCGTGCCGGAAGTACTCGACGAACTGCAAGTCGTCGTATACGAGCGCGCGGTAGGCCGTCCGACTGTCCTGCGCGATCGCGTCCATGATGGTGGTCCACGCGGACTCTCGGGGCTCGGGCGCGCGGGGCAGGGCGGTCGCGAGCGCCACGGCGCTGACCGTCTGCTCGAGCGTGCGCATGGCGATGCCGCGCAGCCCGTACTTCGCATTGATGGCCTCGCCCTGCTCCGTCATCCGGTAGCGTCCCCGGATCGCGCCCGGCGGCGCGCTCAGAATGGCGCTCGTGATCCTCCCGCCCCCACGGCTGACCGTGCCGCCGCGGCCGTGAAAGAAGGTGAGATCGACTCCCGATTTTTCCGTCGTCTCGACGAGCCCCGCCTGCGCGCGCTGCAGCGCCCAGCGCGACGCGCCGATCCCCGCGTCCTTGTTGCTATCGGAGTATCCGATCATGACGATCTGGTGCATGCCTCGCTCGCCGAGATGCGCTCGGTAGTAGGGCTCGTCGTACAGTGAATGCATGATGTAGGCTGCGTCCTCGAGATCGGCGACGGTTTCGAAGAGGGGCGCGACGTCGAGGGGCACGTGCTGAGACCCCACGAGCCCGCCCCACCGGGCGAGCACCAGGACCGCCAGCACATCGTCCGCGCCCTCTGTCATGCTGATGATGTACGGACCGACGGCGTCCGGCCCGAAGCGCGCGCGGGTCTCGGCGATTGCCTTGAAAACGTCGAGCGTGCGGGCAGCCTGCGCGTCCGGTGCGCCCGCCGGCCGTTCTCCGTGATCGAGAACCCGGCGCAGCCGAGCGACCCGGTCGGTGGCGGGGCGGTCGCTCCAGTTCGGGTCTGCAAGCAGCCTCGCGAGCACCGCGCGATGCACATGCGAGTGTTGGCGGAGGTCGATCGTGGCGAGATGGAAGCCGAACGTCTCGACGCGCCGCAGCAGGCGCTGCACACCGAACACTCCCGCGTGCTCGCCGCGGTGCGTGCGCAGGCTCGCGATCACCAGCCCGAGGTCCCGCTCCAGCTCGACGGCGGCGGCGTACCCTTCGGGGGCGTCGCGCCGCGTTGCGTCGAGCCGCGCCGCGATCAGACGAAACAGCACGCGGTACGGCATGTCGTGATAGCGGGTGGGGATCGTGGCCAGCGCCTGGGGGAACTGCGTGCTATATGCTGCGACGCGCTCTCGCACCGCGTCGCTGACGCCGGTGCGCGCCCCCGATTGGGACAGCCGGCGCGCCAGCTCGCCCGCCTCGCGGCGATAGCGCTCGAGCACCAACTCGCGTTGGCGCGCCAGCGCCGCGCGCAGCGTTTCCGCGCCCACGTTGGGATTGCCGTCCATGTCGCCGCCGACCCACGAACCGAACCGCAGGACCGGCCGAGTGGGAACAGGCACCTCGGTCGTGAACGCCTTACGCACGGCCTGCTCCAACTCTTCGGAGAACGGCGGGACAATCCGGTAGACGACGTCCGTCAAGTAGAAGAGCACGTTCTCGAGCTCGTCCATGACCGACGGCCGTGCCGACGGCTGCGGATCGGTCTGCCACGTGGTGGTGACTTCTTCGCGGATCCGCGCGAGCGCGGCGCGCTCTTCGTCCGGCGTGTGCGAGGGATCGAGCCGCTCCACGAGCAGCCGGCCGATCACTTGCTCCTTCTCGAGCAACGTGCGCCGGGTGGCTTCAGTCGGGTGCGCCGTGAATACCGGCTCGATGCGCAGCCGCTCGAGCAGGGCGGCGATCTGCGACGGCGTGACGCCAGCCGCAGCCAGCCGGGCGGCGCTCGCCTCGAGACTGCCCTCCTGCGCATCGCTCGCGCTGCGCAGATAGTCGCGCCGGCGCCTGATGCGGTGAATGCGCTCGGCGAGATTCACGACTTCGAAATACGTGGAGAACGCGCGGATCAACGTTTCGGCATCGCGCGGCGGCAAGTCGCGCACCAGCGAGTGCAGCTCGGTATCCGCGGAGGCGATCGAGGCTCGACGCGCGCGCTCCACGAGCTGAAAGAACGGCTCGCCACACTGCTCGCGCAGCACATCTCCCACGAGCGCGCCGAGGATGCGGACGTCGTCCCGCAGCGGCGCGTCCTTCGGGGCAAACTCGACTTCGCGACTCAGGACCCCTCGGCAGGTGTGAAGACCCGAGCGGCACCGACGCCCCACGCGGGAAGATCGATGGATGCGCGGCCGTCGCCGCTGATGGGAATCGCATCGCCGTCTTGCTCGACGAGTGTGGTCCGGCGCGCGAGCTTGAACGCGTACGCCGCCGGCCACACACCCACGCTGCGCGCCTGGCCCGCAATATCGAGCAGTTTGACGATGACACCCTGGCCATCATCTGCCGGTTTCGCGCCGACGATCATCACGCCCTTGTCGGCATAGAACAGCGCGCGGTCCTTCGAGATCAGCGGGCCGGGCGTCTCATTGACCCATGAGGGACTGACGGATAAGGGCTCGCATGCCGCCCAACCGCGACGTACCGGCTCGGCGAGATCGCCCGGCGCGAGCAGCGAGATCCGGAAACGGAAAGTCACCGCACCGCCCTGCGACGCCGCGTAGTTCGTATGCCAGTAGTTGTTCATCGCGTACGCGAACAACGTCCCATCGGGCACGATGGCGCGCCGCCAGGCGCCGCGAAACAGATCGTTGAGCGTGAGGAGCGGCGTGTCCGGTCCGCTCCACAGAACGCCGTCGCTGCCCTCGTGTAGCCAAACCCAATGCGCGTGGCAGTACCAATCGCGACAGCTGCCGGGCTGCTGATCGCGGTCGACCGCCATGCGGCCGAGCGGCACTTCGACGTCGACGGCGGGCTTCGTGAACGCAAACGGAAATGCGACGTACAGCGCTTCTTTCGAGAGCGTTGCCGTCTTCACGAGACGATTCTCGATGTCGATCCAGGGCAGCTCGTCGTAGAGCGTGACGATCGACGTGATAGAGGGGAAACCCTCCAGGGCGCGCTCTGCGACGAGTCGCGTGCCGATGCCGGGGAGCCGTTCGCGCCGGCCGCGCACGAGCTTGGCCTGGGTGAGCTGGAGCTGCGGCGGGTTCTTGAGATCGTCGCGGTTGCCCGAGGTCCAGAGCGCGCTGTGCTCGCCGCCGCGCGCGTAGACGAGCTGATTCAAGCCCGACCAGTCCGACGGTTTCACGCGCTCTTTCCCGTCAGGGCCAGTGAGCGAGCGAATCGCGCCGCTCGCGGGATCGAGCTGAACGGCGAAGCCGCCGGCCTTGGCGTCGAGCGCCTCGCCGTCAGAGGCGGGTGGGCGCGCGTCACGGTCACCCTCGGACAGCACCAGGTAGCCGAGTGGAGGCACTTCGCGGAACACGACGAGCGCGTCGCCATCCTCGATATCGACCGAGGGGAGCTCGCGCCCCTCGTAGCTCAGCGACTTGCCGGCGCCGCCCGGAACGCGGGCGACATCGGTCCGCTCCCATGTGCCCGCATTGAAGACGAGGCGGCCGCGGCCGGAGCGGGACGAGCGGCCGAGGCGCAGTAATCCGTCGCTCAGATGATCGCGGGCCGCTGCGGCGCCCGCGTCGAGGAAGCGTTTCTTGTACTCCCACTGTGCCACGGTTTGACGCGACATGGGGGCGGCAATGCTCTCGTCCGCGCCCCAGGTGTGCTCGCCGAACAGCAGCAAGTCGCGCCACATCGCGGCCCGCGCCTCGGCCCGGCTGCGGCGGCGCTGCGTCGCGTCCGTGTCGCGCGGCTCGATGCGGTCGTCCCACAACGCCACGATCTCCGCCGCGCGGGCCGCCAGCTGTGCCGCGCGAAACCTCGCCAACTCGGCCGCGGTCGATGCCGCGCCGTCTTCCCAATAGAGGCCCGTATCGCCGCGCCGCACCGGAATCCTGGTCCCGAACCGTCGTTCGACATCGCGGAAGAACTCCTCGGGACGCCCCATCACGATCCGTGGGAAGGTGAAGCGCCGCCCGAACTCCTGGACGTTGGCGACGATCGCTTCCTTCATGAGGGCATTGTCCTGCCAGTCGGCACCGTACAGCAGCGCCGTGTCATACGGCCAGTTCTGCGCCAGGAATGCGGGCTGATTGAGCAGCCAGTCCGACAGCCGGTGGCCCATTTCATCCGGCCCGACATCGAATCCGAAGCGCGTCCCGTCGCCATAATGATGCGCGCGCCAGTGGAGGACGCGGCTGCCGTCCGGTCCCTCCCAGTAGTAGAGCTGCGGATAGGCCGTTCCTTCGGCGCCGGCAGCGGGCAGGAGCGGGACCGCGCGCTCGGGATTGGGCCCCGAGGCGAGGTACTTCACGCCGCTGGCGGCGAGCAGCATCGGGAAGGTCAGCGTCTGTCCGGGAACGTCGGTGATCTGCGCGGAGAGAAACGTCAGACCGCGCTCGCGCGCGAGCTTCCCCGCGGGCCACACGAGCCGCGCGAACGTCTCGTGATCGAGGATGCCGGTGAGCATGTTGGCGAACAGCGCCTGCCACCCGACCTTGCCGTCACGGATCGCCTGCACCAGCGCGTCGCCTGCTTCGGGTGGGCGGTTCTCCAGATACGACAGCACCTGCAGCGCGCACTCGGCAGTGAAACGAAAGTCGCGATGGCTACCAGCGGTCCAGGCGAGCGCGGCGTCGAGGTTCTTGCGGTGGATCTCGAGCGCCCGTTCCTGGAGATCGGTGTATCCGACGTCCGTGTGGATCGAGGGCAGCCAGTACAGAGTCCAGCGTTTGGCCGGCGTGAGGCGCAGGCGCCGGCGCGCGACGCGATCGCGCCCAACCTCGACGTCGATTTGGAAATCGGACGGCTCAGACAGCGGAACCCAGACTTCACCGCTCAACGCCGCGCCCTGACCCAGCGGCAGCAGGCCCGCGGTGCCGACGAGCGCGCCGCGCCGATCGGTCACCCGCGCGCGCGCGGCGGGCGCGGCGAGCCCCGAGACGGTAACACGCACGAGATTCTTCCGGCCTTCCGGCTGCTGGAACAGCGCAGTGGGGCGCGCCTCGATGACCGGCTGCTGTGCGCCGCGCCGCCCGACGGTCATCCACCCCGCGAGCGAAGAGAGGAAGCCTAGAAAAGTTCGACGGTCAGAATGCACCATGATTCCTATAAGTTACCGCTGCTTGACTGTGCAGGTCCCCTATGTACGTTTCGCCGTCTCCCCGACCCATACCTAAACAGGAGCTAGCATGAAGCGCATCGCATTGGCCGTGGCGGTTGTTGTCATGGCTGCAGGGGCGTGCAGGAAGGCGGAGCAAAGCAATACCGCCACTCCGCCTGCTGACTCGATGAAAATGGCGGACTCGATGAAGATGATGGCGCCCGCTGACACGACGCACCCCACCACCACCACCACCACTACCACGACCACTACCACCACGCCCCCCCCGGCGCCGGCGCGGAAGCCGACGCGTCGCCCGTAGCGACGCGCCGTTGCAGGTGGGAATCAAGCCCGGGCGCCGCCCGGGCTTTTGTTTTGCTGCACCGACCGGACGATCGCCGCACCCGTGTCGAACGGCGGTTTCCACTCCAGCTCGCTCCGAATCCGCTCGATCGAGTATGGGTTCTCGCCCAGAATGAACGACATCGCGGCATTTCCCAGCGCCGTGTAACGGCCCGGCATCACCAAACGCATCAACACACTCCAGACCGCCACACCGATCCGAATCAGAGGGATGGGGATCGACACGCGGATCGGCCGCCGCCCCAACGCGGCGGCGAACGTCATGAAGAACTCGCGCTGCGTGAGCAGCGGCGGCGCGTCGCGGGTCACGTTGTAGGCCCGAAACCCGGGCTTCGCCGGCGCGTCCAGCGCGGCCACAATTGCGGACGCGACGTTACCCGCGTACACACACGAGAGGTGATTCGTCCCCGGGCCGATCTGCGGCAGGAATCCGCGTCCGAGATTGGCGATGAGACGTCGCGTGAACAACAGGTCGCGCTCGCCATAGATCACGTTGGGGCGGATCGCGATCGCGGAGAGTCCGCCGCGCGCGGCCTCCTGCTGCACCAGCTGCTCCGCCGCGCGCTTGCTGCGGGCATAGAAGTCCGAGGGCGGAAGCGGCTGAAACGGATAGTCCTCGCTGACGCCCTGCGCGCCCGCCTGATACACCGCCGCGCGCCCGTACACCGCCACCGTCGAGACATGAATCAGACGCGCGCCGCTGCGCCGGGCCGCCTCGATGGCGAGTCGCGTGCCGCCGACGTTGACGCGCGTGAATTCAGCGAACGAATCGTGGGAGGCGACGAGCGCCGCGGCATGGACGATCGCCCGCACGCCCTGCGTCGCACGCTGCCAGGTGATCGCGTCGGTGACATCGCCAACGACCGCCTCGGCGCCGAAGCTCTCGACGACCGCCCGTGCGTGCTCTCGCACGAGCGCGCGCGGCCGCTCGCCGCGGGCGCGCAGCGCGTCGAGTACATGGGTGCCGACGAGTCCGGCTGCGCCGGTGACGAGAACCGTCACGCCGGGGCGACGCGAGGAGCGTCAAAGGGCAGGGCGACCACGCGCGCCTCACGCCCCGCCGCCCGCACCGTGGCCCCGGGAGGTACCTCGCGGCGCACGATCGCCAGACCGATCCAGCGGCCGAGCACCGACCCGCCGCCGTCGGGGAGCCAGGCGATGCTGGTCACACGGCCGACCTCGCGCTCTTCGTGCGTGACCGCGCTCCAGCCGCTCGCCGGGGTCGCGGGTGGATCGGTCTCGAACATGAGACCCCGCAGCTGCCGATTGGCATGACCCCGGAAGTGCAGCCGGCTGACGGTTTCCTGGCCCGTATAGCATCCCTTCGTGTACGACACCCCACCGATTTCATCGAAGCGCACTTCCTGAGGAATCGTCTTCTCGTCCACTTCCGATGTCAGCCGCGGCCAACCCGCGAGAATGCGAGCGAGGTCCAGCGCCTCCGGCGTCGCGACGTGCGTTCCGGCTTCGACGAGGCGCTGCTGGATCACCGCGGCCTGGTCCCCCGCCGTGGTGACCTGGAAGACAAACGGAGGGAATGCGAGGTCGCTCGTCCGCGCCACTTCCACGGCTGCCCGGCCGACGGATCCCTCCACGACCCGATTCGGCACCTGCGGGATCGGCAGGCCGGCCGCGCCCATCACCGCAACGGCGTGTGCGCCCGTCACGCGCAGTACAGCGATTTCGTCCGTGCGATCGGTTGAGCGGGCGAGACGTGGCGGGACCGAGCGCTGCAACACCAGCATCGCCCGCTCGCGACCTTCGGCGGGAACGGTGAAGCGCACGCGCGATCCGGCGCGCGCCGCCCAGCCATCCACCACGATCATTCCCTTTGGCGTCAGCAATGCACCGTACACGAAGGCGCCATCGCCCGGCTTCTCGATGTCATTCGTGAGCAGGCCCTGAAAGCAGGTAATGGCGCCCTCTCCCGAACCCGTGAGGTCGATGACGCCGACGTCCGCGGGGGCGACAATGGCACCGGCGCGGAGCTGGTCGACGATCTCGGCGGGGACGGCGTCCCGCTCGAGGCGAGTGACTGTCGGAGCCGGTGCGCTGGGGAAGAGGTCGCTCACAAATCCGCCAGCTCGCTTGGCCGGTGGCCGGCGAACGAGTCCCAGACGAGCGCCGCCCCGCGACCCTGCAGCGCGCGCGCTGGGTGATTGGTCGTCAGTACGACACACGACATGCCGGCGCCGCGCGCCGCCTCGAGCCCGGGGACCGAGTCCTCGATTACGACGCAGGACTCTTTGTCGATAGGGCGGTGCTGGTTCAACGCGGTGTGCGCGGCGAGATAGGACGCGGGATCGGGTTTGCACCGCGGCACGTCGTCCGCCGCGATGATGACCTCGAACGTATCGGCGAGCCCCGTTTTGCCGAGCACGTGGTCGATCTCGTGCCGCTGCGCTCCGGACACGACGCCGAGCCGGAATCGCTGGGCGGCCTCCCGCACGAACTCGGGCGCGCCCGGCACGATACGCAGCGTCGTCGACACGAGTCCCAGATAGAGCTTCGACTTCTTCTTCACCAGGTGATCGAGCAGCTCGGTCGTCGGCGTCCGTTGTGCGCGGCGGAAGGCTTCGAGTAAACCGGTGCGGTCGTCCAGGCCCAGATAGTGCGCGTAGTAGTCGTCCCGCGACAGCGGAATTCCTTCGTCGGCGAGCACGCGCTGCAACGCCCAGCAATGCTGCGCTTCGTCGTCCACCAATACGCCGTTGAAGTCGAACAGCACGGCTTCGGTCACAGCGTCTCCTTGAGCCAGGCGACGATCTCGGGCCAGCAGGAGGTGCGGGCGTGCTCGCTCACCACCAGACCGCGATGCGACAAGCCGGGCGCAATCGCGAGCGCCTTGCGCGCGGCGCCGACGCGATCGACGACCTGCCGGCACGCCTGGGGCGGGGCGAAGATCCAGTCCGACCCTCCCGCGACGCCGAGATACGGTGTGCTCAGCGCGGCGAGTCCCGCAAAGTAGTCGAAGCCATCGTTCCCGAGCCATCTCCCGCGCACGTTCCACTCCATCCATTCCGCGATGATCTCGGCCGCTTCGTCCTCGTTGCCGAAGCGCAGGGCGCGAGCCGGAAAGCGGCCCAGCGCCCGCGAGACCGCCATGGTGGCGGCGGCGAGCGTGCGCCGCACGGGTCCCAGCCGTCGCGGGCCGGGTGTGCCGAGCGTCACGATAGCGCATATCGGTGCGGCGGCCGCAACGCGGGCCAGCCAGCAGAGCCCCGCCGCGCCGCCGGCCGAGTGACCGAGCCACGCGAGCGGCGCGCCGTCTGTCTCCTCGCGCACGCGCGCGACGAGCGTCGGGGTGTCGTGGAGCACCCAGTCTTCGAACGTCCATGCGCCACGCCGCGGTTCGCGCGCGCTTTCGCCGTGGTGGCGCATATCGGCCAGCCAGACATCCAGGCCGGCGGCGCCGAGAAAATGCGCCAGGCTGCCCGTCGGCGCGCCATCCACGGAGTGCAGCCAGAACCGATGGTTGGTGAATGCGCCATGCACGAGCAGGACGGCCGGCCGCCCATCGCGAAAGGCGCGCAGGCGATGCAATGCCAGCTCCACGCCATCGGGTGTAGTGACACGACGAGCGCCCCCCGTCATTCGTAGCGGCCGGCGGCGCGGTAGGCGTCGTCGAGCAATTCGACCGGATGGCGCACCCGCGCGGGGATGCGGGCCGCCGCGAGGCCGGCACCGAGCTGCATGAGACAGCCGGGATTGCCCGTCGCGACGACCTGCGGTGCGGCTGCACGCAGGCGCTCGAGCTTCGGCTGCAGCACGGCGCGGGACATCTCGGGCTCGAGCAGCGTGAACAGCCCGGCGCTGCCGCAGCATTCCGCCGCGCCCTCGACGGATACCAGCTCGAGGAGCGGGATCGCCGCGAACAGCTTCAGCGGTTGGACGGCGATGCGCTGGGCGTGCAGCAAATGACAGGGCGGATCGTAGGCGACGTGCAGGTCGAGTGGCGCGCCCGCAATTGGTCCTTTCATGCCGTCGCCCGCAAGCAGCTCGGTGACGTCACGGACCCGCGCGCCGAATCGCTCCGCGCGTTCATTGCCCAGCAGCCGCCCGTATTCTTTCATGAGGGCCCCGCAGCCGGCGCTGTTCACCACGATGGGTTCATCGCCGTCACCGAACGCCGCGACATTGGCGCTGGCCAAGGCGCGCGCCTCGTCGAGCAGTCCGCCGTGGGCGTGGAGCGCGCCGCAGCAGACCTGGCCGCTGACCTCGCTGACTTGGTAGCCGTTCACACCGAGAGTGCGGATTGTCGCGTCGTGAACATGGGAGAACAGACCCTGCATCACGCACCCGCGAAAGATCTGGGCGGTAAGGGGCGGTACAGGGCGGTAGGGGGCGGTAGGGGTCGCGCGCCTCCTACCGCCGGCTTTCGTCGCCACCAGCATCCCCATCGCGAACCGTAGTCGCCCCCACCCAGCAATTCCACGCGGGAGCACAGATCTCAGCCGGCGAGCAAACCAGTAGACGACTTCGCTGACCCCTGCCGTCGTGAGCGCCCACAGCGCGAGCCGGGCGAGCCGCGAGACCCCGCGCACTGCCGTGATCCGCGATCGCGCGGCCTCGAGCCCGTGGCCGTATTGCACGCCGGACGGACAGACCGGCTCACAACCACGGCAGCCCAGGCAGCGGTCGAGATGATAGACGAGGGCGGGGTCGGTGGCGGCGATATCGCCGCGCTCGAGCCCCCGCATCAACTCGATGCGGCCTCGGGGTGAGTCGGATTCATCGCCGGTGGCTAGAAACGTCGGACAAGCTTGAAGGCAAAACCCGCAGTGCACGCACGCGTCCAGCCCTTCGAATCCCCCTCGGGTTGCTCCCGTCATGAGCCTTCTGTGGCGACGACGAACGCACCTCCGGGATCGAACGTGCGCCGCAGCCCGGCCACGAGCGGGCCCACGCCCTCGCGGTACGCCCCGAAGTGCCCGACGGCCCCGCGCAGGGGCCAGGGGGCGCGCTCGAGCGTCAGCGGCACCTCGAGGCCGGCGAGCGTGCGGCGCAGCCGCTGCAGGCGGTCGATGCTGGCTTCTCCGGTCCAGCGGATCGCGCCCGCCGCCGGCGAGGCCGAGATCCATTCGTCGCCCAGCTGGTGCTGCAGCAGATCGAGCAGCTCGTCGCTCGCCGTCGGCACGCCGCCGATCCGGAATGTCACGGGCCGAACCGCGAACCCCTCGGCGAGCCGCATCCAGAATGCGTGCGCCTCCTCCGCGCGGAGCGGACTGAACCGGCCGCCGCCGCTGGCGGCCCCGAGGCCGGCTTCGTCCGCGGCGACGAGTGCGGGCGATCCCGCGAGCCGCACGGCCAGCACCCAGCGCTCCCGCCGCGCGAGCGCCGGCGAGACAAGCTCCAGCGCCGCCGGCGTGAGTCCCGCGGCCGCGATGTCCTCCCCAAGCTGCGTGAGATCCTCGCGCGCGCCCTCGAGCACGTACGTGACGTCGGCGCGCGGCAACGTGCGCAGTCGCAGATGCACGAGGACGATCACGCCAAACGCGCCAAAGCCGCCGGCCTGCAGCCGCGTGAGGTCGTAGCCGGCGACGTTCTTCATGACCCGCCCGCCGCTCTGCACCATGCGGCCGTCGCCGGTCACGAACGTGACACCGAGGAGATGATCCTTGATCGGTCCGAATCCGTGACGCAGCGGTCCGGCCGTCGCGCTGGACACGACGGAGCCGAGTGTGCGTCCGGCGAGGCCGGGCGGATCGATCGCCAGCCAGGCACCGCGATCGGCGAGCTGCTGGCGCAGTTGGTCGAGACCGATGCCGGCCTCGGCCGTCGCGGTGAGATCGGAAGTCTCGATGGCCGGGATGCGGTCGAGCCGGCGCGTCGTGAGCGCGAGGTCGGCGGGGGCGTCGCTCTGCAGCCAGGTGCCGGCGCCTTCGATCCGAACCCGCCAACCCTCCTGGTGCGCGGTGCCGAGCAGCAGGGCGACGGCATCGGGCGAGCCCGGAGCGACGCGGGGGACGCGGTCGGTGCCGGCTTCGAGCACGGCGCCCTCGCCGAGCAATGCGGTAACCTTGTCGAGGATCGTCATCTG